>NZ_JBFPFP010000009.1:0-215541 GCF_047977885.1 Arthrobacter sp. LFS091 | reverse complement strand
CAGCAGGGGTCACCACAAACGGAGTCGCCTTGAACGTTCCCGACCACGACGCCGTCGCACCGGGTGCCAGAACATAATCCGTCGTTGCACGGGCAGTCACCGTCACCGTCCATGAACCCGGATACGTCCCCGCAGCAACAACCTTCCCACCGACCAAATACTCAACACCGGTCACAGCAGGAACCGTATAGGCGTCGTCCTTAGTACCGTCCTCATCCGTGAAGGTAACGGCAGCCGGGGTCACCACAAACGGAGTCGCCTTGAACGTTCCCGACCACGATGCCGTTGCACCGGGTGCCAGAACATAATCCGTCGACGCACGCGCAGTCACCGTCACCGTCCCCGAACCCGGATACGTCCCAGCAGCAACAACCTCCCCACCGATTAGATACTCAACACCCGTCACGGCCGGGACAACATAGACGTCGTCCTTCGTACCGTCCTTATCCGTAAAGGTAACGGCAGCCGGGGTCACAGGCGTGCGGGGTGCCTGATTCTGAACATCAATAGTTGCGAGGGTCCTAAATCCACCGCCGGAGTTCCCAATGGCATCCCTGAGGGGGTACAAGGTAACGTCCCACTTCCCTGTAGCCGCCCACTCCGGAATCGTCATAGTCCGCTCCCAAACTCCGTCCTGCGGCGTTCCGGAGACCAGCGACATGGAACCGAACCCCTGTTGCTGCCAAGTCTCCGAATGACTCAGGATGACAGTCGGGGCCGTGGCACCCGTCTGATCTTTCAGACGGACCGACGCCTTCACAACAGCAGGACCGTCGAAAAGATTGAATGATGTCTTGTTCACCGAAGAACTCACCAAGACCGGTGCTGAAACATCCGCCACCGCACCCGAGACGTTCAAAGTCGCCAATGTTCTGAACCCACCGCCGGAGTTGCCCAACACATCCCCTACGGGATAAAGCGACACATCCCATTGCCCCGTGGCAGAGCCCAGCGGAATCGTCATAGTCCGCTCCCAAACGCCATCCTGAGGCGTTCCCGATACCAAGGACATAGAGCCAAAGCCTTGTTGCTGCCCCGTGGCCGAATGGCTCAAAATGACGGTCGGAGCCTTTACACCAGTGGCATCCGTCAAACGGACCGTAGCCGTAACCACAGCCGGGCCATCCGCCAAGTTAAACGACGTCTTGTTCACCGAAGAACTCACCAAGACCGGTGCTGAAACATCCGCCACCGCACCCGAGACGTTCAAAGTCGCCAATGTTCTGAACCCACCGCCGGAGTTGCCCAACACATCCCCTACGGGATAAAGCGACACATCCCATTGCCCCGTGGCAGAGCCCAGCGGAATCGTCATCGTCCGCTCCCAAACGCCATCCTGGGGCGTTCCCGACACCAAGGACATAGAGCCAAAGCCTTGTTGCTGCCCCGTGGCCGAATGGCTCAAAATGACGGTCGGAGCCTTTACACCAGTGGCATCCGTCAAACGGACCCTAGCCGTAACCACAGCCGGGCCATCCGCCAAGTTGAACGACGTCTTGTTCACCGAAGAACTCACCAACACCGGTGCTGCCATATCAGGAGAGCCGGGGCTGACAGCAAAAGCTGTCTGCTTCTCAGCATCATCCTCGGAGACGGCGACCTTCACGGAAGCGTCCGCTTGGAGCGATGTCAGGAAAAGGGCGCCATCATCAGCTGTGAGAGCCTTTTCAAGTTCGACCTGAAAGACGTCCGGACTCTTCTGAGTGAGCGCCTTTACTTCCACACCAAGATGCGCGGCGGCCTCCTGAGCAGCTGCTCCAGCCTTGATCGCAGGTTCATCGACACCGTCTTTGGTGGTCAAAAGAAACTGTGCAGGCTCCGCAACGGTAGGGCGTTCAAGCAGCGAGGCAATAGCTGGAACTTCGCGAACACTGGCCGAAGCAGGAAGTGCAACGACTCCTCCGCTGATAACGAGCGTAGTCAAAGCTGTGCCCAACGCGGTCAGCGTTTGGGCGCGGTAATTCTTATGCATTTTTCTGGGAATCCTAAGGATATTGCGAACAGCCCTGAGTCGACCGATCGCAGACAGCTGGAGACCACAGCTGATCCCCCAGGGAGATTCTAAGCAGACACTTGACTTGCGCTTTGCCAATTACACGTTTATGACAAGTCATTTGATTGATTTAAGCGACAACAACCTGATCCATAGATCAGGTTGTTGTCGTATCGTGCCTGCGCAGCTACATATCCGCGAGAGCCCCACCAGGGTTCTCAATGGCATCCGCGACGTACCGAAGGAAACCGGCAGCGGTTTCGCCATCGCATACCCGGTGGTCGAAGGCCAAGGTCAGCTCGGTGACCTTGCGGACAGCCAAGTCGCCGTTGACCACCCACGGCTTGTCGATGATGCGACCCACCCCGAGCATTGCAACCTCGGGGTAGTTGATAATCGCAGCAGAGCCGTCAACCCCGAAGACGCCGTAGTTATTGAGCGTGAAGGTACCGGAGCCCAGTTCAGTGGGCGTGGCCTTTCCTTCACGCGCGACGGCGGTGAGGCGTCGGATCTCTGCGTCGAGTTCACGGGCACTCAACTCATGCGCATTGCGCACCGAGGGAACCACAAGCCCCCTATCCGTTTGCGCTGCGAAGCCAAGGTTGATTCCCTCGAAGCCCACGATCTCCTGTGACCCGTCGGTGGCCGTCTCAAAGCGCGTGTTGAGGGCCGGGTACTTTTTTAACCCAGCCGTGACAAAACGAGCGATGAAGGCCAGCAGGCCGGGGGTGTCATGCGGCGCACGCTTCTTCAGTTCGGCCCGCATCTCCAGCAGTGCGGTTGCGTCGACATCCACCCACACGGTGGCCTCAGGAATCTCTGAGCGGCTGCGGGTCATGTTGGCGGCGACGGCCTTCCGAACGCCACGAACGGGAGTCCTGGCCGAAACACCGAGGCCGGTCCGGCCATCGACAGAACCCTCCGCGGCGCCGGCACCAACGGTAACTGGCGAAGCAGGCGCGGCCGGAGCTCCCGGCGCCGAAATGGCGGCTTCGACGTCCCTTCGCATAATCAGTCCACTGGCACCTGAACCTTCGATGGCGTCGAGTGAGACACCGTGGTCGCGCGCCATCTTTCGCACCAAGGGGGAAATGACCGCGCTCAGCTTCCCAGGAATCCGGGTTGCTGCAAGAGCAGCCTCCAGAGACGGAGCTGGAGCCTCCGTGACAGGCTCGACGACGGCGACGCCCGCCTTCCGCGGACGGGTGCGGCCTCCGGTAGCCCCACCAGCCGTGCCGTATCCAATCAGCACATTGCCGGAGCCGGCCCTCTCCTCGGTCCTGTACGTCTCGGCGGCCGCCTCAACCTCGGGCGATGTCGCAACACCGGTTGATACGGCACCGTCGGTGCCTGATGGAGCTTCCGGCGCAGCTTGAGCGGCACCGGCGCGGGCGATCGAGATCAACGGCTTGCCGACGTCGAGCGTCTCACCGGCCTCTCCGTGAAGTTCGGCGACGGTGCCCGCATACGGCGAGGGCACCTCCACCATGGACTTGGCAGTTTCGACCTCGGCGATGGGCTGGTCCACGCGGACCTCATCGCCCACGGCCACGAGCCAGTTGACCAGTTCGGCCTCCGTGAGGCCCTCTCCTAGGTCCGGCAGACGGAATACCTGCATATCTGAGCTCATGGTTAGTCCTCCCATTGAAGGTCGTCGACGGCGTCGAGGATGCGGTCGACGCTTGGCAGGTAGTAGTGCTCCAGCTTGGGTGACGGGAACGGAACATCGAATCCGGTGACACGGAGAACCGGCGCGGCGAGATAGTGGAACGCCCGTTCTTGGACACGGGCCACGATCTCGGAGGATACGGATGCGAAGCCATGAGCTTCGGCAATCACGACGGCGCGTCCGGTCTTTCGTACGGACGCACAGACGGTCTCGTCATCGAAAGGAACCAGGGTCCGTACGTCGATCACCTCGAGCGAGCGGCCTTCTTCGGCGGCCGCGGCGGCAGCTGCGAGCGCGGTGGGGACGGACGGTCCATAGGCAATGAGCGTCGCATCAGTGCCGGGACGAGCCACAGCCGCGCAACCCTCGGTGGAGGTACCGGCGTCGTGCTCTGCGCGCAACGCACCCAGGTCTACCTGGTCCTTGGACCAGTAGAGCTTCTTGGGTTCCATGAACATGACCGGGTCATCGGAATCGATGGCTTCGCGGAGCATGCGGTAGCCGTCAGCCACGGTGGCCGGCGTGTAGACCTTGAGGCCGGCTGTGTGGGCGTAGTAGGACTCGGAGGAGTCGCAGTGGTGCTCCACTCCCCCGATGCCGCCGGCGTAAGGCACGCGGATGACCATAGGCATCTTGAGCTTGCCCTTGGTGCGGTTGTGCATTTTGGCCACGTGGCTGACGATCTGCTCGAACGCGGGGTAGGCGAAGGCGTCGAACTGCATCTCGATGACGGGACGCATTCCGTTGATGGCCATTCCGACAGCCATGCCAACAATGCCCGACTCGGCGAGCGGGGTGTCGAAGCAGCGCTGCTCACCGAACTCCGCCATGAGCCCGTCCGTGATGCGGAAGACTCCGCCGAGCATTCCTACGTCCTCACCGAAAACCAGGACGGATGGGTCAGCGCGCATGGCGTCGGCCATGGCTGTGTTCAGGGCCTTGGCCATGGTGAGGCTCTGCGGGCCGGCGGCGTCGGCGGTGGCCGCAGCGGAAGCGGCGGCGCTGGCGGTCGCTGCGCTCACGTTGCCATTGACGGTTGTGGTGACTGTCATTTTGCGCTCTCCTCACGGGCGAGTTCGCCGGCGAGCAGTTCGGACTGCTCCTTCAGCTGTGGGGTGGGCTTGGAGAAGACGTACTTGAAGAGGTCCAGCGGCTGCACCGGGACATCCTCCCCCAGGCCTTCCCTGAGCTGGGTGGCTACTGCTTCGGCGTGCTCGGCAATTTTCTGGTCCGCGGCATCATCCAGCAGTCCTTTATCCGTAAGGTACGACTTCATGCGGGTCAGCGGATCCTTCGCCTGCCATTCGGCGACCTCGCTGTCAGGGCGATACCGAGTGGCATCGTCGGCGTTGGTGTGCGCTTGCATGCGGTAGGTGTGCGCCTCGATCAGCAGCGGGCCGGAGCCTTCACGGGCCAGCTTCACTGCACGGTCCATGACAGCGAGCAGCGCGACGAGGTCGTTACCGTCAACACGCTCACCTGCCATGCCGTAACCCACGGCCTTGTGGGCTAACGACGGCGCCACAGACTGGTGGCTGAGCGGCACGGAGATCGCGTATTTGTTGTTCTGCACGAAGAATATGACGGGCAAGTGGAAGACCGCGGCGAAGTTCAGGGCCTCGTGGAAATCGCCTTCGCTGGTGGCGCCATCACCACACATGGCCATCACCACGGTGTCTTCACCGCGCAGCTTGGCGGCATGCGCGACGCCGACAGCGTGCAGCAGTTGCGTGGTCAGCGGCGTGCACTGGATACCCACTTTGTGCTCTTGAGGGTCATACCCGCCGTGCCAGTCGCCACGGAAGATGGTCATGACCTCAACGGGATCCACCCCGCGGGTCATGACGGCGACTGCGTCCCGGTAGGTCGGGAACAACCAGTCACCTTCGCTGAGGCACATGGCTGCCGCTACCTGGCAGGCTTCCTGACCGTGGCTTGAGGGGTAGACGGCCATACGGCCCTGCCGGACGAGCGCGGAGTTTTGATCGTTGACGCGACGTCCGACGACGAGTTGCTCGTAGGCGGCCATAAGTTCAGCGTCGCTGGGCGTGGGGTACTCGTGGCCGGGTTCGGTGCCTTGTTCGTCATGGGAACGGAGGGTGCCGTCGGGGTTCACCATCTGGATCTGGTGTCGGGCGGGGAGCATGTAGTCCTCAACGCTGATGCCGAATTTTGTCCGAACGTCAGCAGCGTGGTCCTCTACAGCCGTTTCCGGCGCAGAGTGGTCTGCGTGGATCGTCATTGGTCCGTCCTTCTCTAGCCACTATGTGCTTCCAGTATGTTCCCGAGTGAAGTTTCGTATCCAGCTTTTGCCAAAATCATGGAAGAGCTTGCTCAAAGTGACTATTCTGAAAGACGAAATGTAATTGTGAGCTGGGTAACGAGCCTGTGCTGTAGACGATTTGGAGTGCTATGAGCGAGACCGAGGCAGAGCAGGCGGCAGTGCTGTTGGATGCGGTGGACCGGGACATCATCCGCGAACTCACCACGGACGGCCGCATGTCCATCACGCAGGTGGCTGAGAACGTGCACATCAGCCGGGCCCACGCCTACTCGCGCATCGCACGGCTCACTGGCGAAGGGGTTCTCACAAAGTTCACTGCCCTGGTGGATCCCATAAAGGCCGGGTTGCGCTCCTCCGCCTATGTGACTCTCAAGGTCCAGCAACACTCATGGCGCGAACTCAAGGAAGAGCTCCGCGCCATTCCGGAAGTTCACCACATTGCCCTGGTAGGTGGAGACTTCGACGTCATCCTGCTCGTCCGGGCAACGGACAACATCCACCTCCGGCGTGTGATCTTCGACCAGTTGCAGTCCATGGATGGCGTTCTGGATACGCAGACTTTCCTTGTTTTTGAGGATGTTGATACGAGGTAACCGATGCCGTGGTCCGCAGCTGGGAGGAAGCGCTCATTTCCTGACCTTAGACTGTCCCCGTGCCCCTCAAAACCGCCTCCGCCACGCGTGTCATTGGCATTTTCGTGGCGGCCTGCTTTTTGGCGGCACTCCTCTGGCTGATTGCCGCCTTCCAGTTCCTCTACGATCCTCCCCAGGCGAATCCCCGCCACACCGACGCGATTGTCGTCCTGGGTGGGATGAGCAAGGAGAGACTGCCGGCGGCCGAAAAACTGCAGAAGGATTTGGATATACCGGTC
The DNA here is from genome assembly GCF_047977885.1 of Arthrobacter sp. LFS091. Taxonomy (NCBI): domain Bacteria; kingdom Bacillati; phylum Actinomycetota; class Actinomycetes; order Micrococcales; family Micrococcaceae; genus Arthrobacter; species Arthrobacter sp. LFS091. Next base: position 208,724 of record NZ_JBFPFP010000009.1, on the reverse strand, counting down.
CTCGTTGTTTCCACCACTGGTCTTGCGGGCAATGTTGAGGGCGACTCGTTATGCGACGAGAACCCAGACGACCCTGATTTGGTGTGCTTCCGCCCCTCGCCGCTCAACACGAGGGGCGAAGCGGAAGCCCTGCGCTCGTTGATTGCGGAGCACGGCTGGAAATCCGTAACGATCGTGACGTCCGAATACCATCTCATGCGCGCGGGTACATTGATCGAGCAATGTACGCCTGCGGAGATACAGATGGTGGGGTCCCGTCCCGATCTTTCCGCGGGCGCCTGGCTGGACCGGTTCGTGGTCGAAACGGGCGGCCTGATTGACGTGTGGATGCAGCCGGAGTGTTCTTCTCACTAGAGACGCTGCCGTGCTGAAGGCCATGACAACAGCTGTTAAGCGACCACAAATATCCAACAGCCCAAGTCAACACTATCTCCCGGTTCTTGACATCTATTTAGGCGCTTGAAGGTTTTCGTCAATGACTTGAGTTCTGCTGACTCGTCGGTTCATCCTTTTGGCATAGGTCCAAGGTCTCACCCTACGAGCCCAAGGATCCATCGTGGAAAAAATCAGGCTTCCGCGCTCCACCTTCATCTCAAATGGTCGGCGTACTGGCGCCGGCCTACTGGCCGCACTCTTTTTGGTCGTCGGGTTTATTCATGCACCCGCAGCCACCGCGGCGCCCGCTCCCGTTTATCCCATCAGCGGATATTTCATTTATGGAATTACAAGCGACGCAGCGAACACTAAGAAACTGAGTGACATCAAGTCCGTTGGCGGAGACACTGTCATCACCTTTGGTTCCAGACTGAAACCAGCCACGCTTTCCACTATCCCCGCTGGATGCACCATCTCAGGGGTCAATTGCGCGACAGCTGCCGCATCCGGAGTCAAGGTGAAGCGGTACTTCACCTACTCCGATGGAAACTCATGGGGGTTGCCTGCCCTCTTATGTGCACGCGACAGAACAGTCACAAGTGGCACCACGATCTACACAGTCATGGTCCTGCCTACTGAAGGAAGCGGGTGTAACTCTCCGAGTGGAAGCTACGACGTAGTCGTCATTAGTGGCGGAACCTCATTCTCAATGTCAGTGTCATTGGGAAAGGCCGCCACCAGCTTGGGAATGAAATACTACGCCGGCCTTCCGGCTCCAGTCATGAGTACCACCACGACGTATCTCCCTGACCTGTCGTATCAAGCCACCCTGTCGGTTTTCACAGCCCGCTTTTTGATATATCAAGGCAAAGTCAATAACGTCCCCGGGCTTGCCGGCTTCTATCACCACACCGAAATGCCTCTCAGCGACGGAGCCGTGTGGGACGCTGTCCTGACGGTATACCGCATGCAAAACGCCAGAATCGCTCAGTATCAACCGAGTCGTTCCGCCGTTGTCAGTCCTTATATCGATTCTCGTTCCAACTTCGGTGGGCGCGTAACAGTGGACCAAGCACGGAACGCTATCGCCAACATCGCCGATACGGCGGGCGACGTCCATCTTTCCATCGCCGTTCAGGACGGCATGGGCACAGGCAAGGGAGGCTCCTTCTTTGGGAGCGAAAGCGGCAACAATGTTGACCAGTACGCCGCATCGATAGTCGGAAGTGGGTCCTGGGGAAGCAAGTACCTGGCACCAACCCGCGACTACTTCTGGGCTATGGCCGAAGGAATCGAAGGAACGGGTGCAGACCTCTGGGCAAATTTGGAGGGCATGGCGCCGGCAACGTCACAAAATCCTTGCGATAGTGGCAGCACGAGAGGCCAATCGACCAAAGCCCGCCTGGACAAACAGGTGCAGCAATTCGGAAACACGCCAGTTAAGGTCATTTCCTTCATGTGGGATCCGTACTTCACCTGCGCCGGGACTGGCATCCCGATGATCGACCGGCTTAAGTCGGGCAGTACAACACCGATCATCACAGATTCAATTTTCAACGGCAACGGTGACGTGCTGGTCACGGGCCAAAACCTGAGCGGGGGGACTGTCCAGGTCAAGTGGGTAGACGACTCAGGGAGGGCGCTTGACAAGACAGTGACTGCGTCCAACTACAACCCCTCGTATGGCAAGGAGTTGGGCATCAATCCGCTCCTGGAATCGGTCACAGCGAAGCTCGGCAGCACGTCTTTGGCTTCAGGCAAGAACTACTTCATTGACGTGGTGAACGGCTCGGGCCAGAAGAACGACGCGCTGTACTCAGACCGCGGCTGACGGTTTGTGAGGAAGGGCGGCCTCGTTTTTTGGGCCGCCCTTCCTTTCTTCGCCGGCCCTAAATCTCGCACCGCGCACCAGCGCACAGAGAGGAGGCGCCTGCCTGTGTCGCCCCCGAATGTTGCGTGGGGCAGTCCAGATGCAAGAATTGGGTCGTGGCAACAGTTCATCCGGAGGTCGCTGAGGAGGTAAACGTGACCGGACCAGCCCGCCAGCTCTCGGCCAGCTCTCCCGCCCCTCGCCATCTGCGTAAACGCCGCTTTCGAAGCGAAACGCCGACCAGCCTCATGGCCGGGTACGAGACGGCGACAACCGGAAAGTCCGGGTTACAGCCGTCCCATGGTGCTGAAGAAAAGGAAGTCTCGGACGGAACCGAAGACATCCTTCCGTCAGGATCGCAGGCCCCAGGAGCTCAACCATCCGTGATGCCGCTTCGTCGCAAGCGCCAAATTGCACTGCTCGTAGTGATTATTGTCTCAGCCAGCATTCCAGTGCTGGCCATGACTTTGATCCTTGCCCGGTAATTCTGGCACTTTTACTACACAAATTGAAGCGGCACGTGCGACGTGCGATAGCATCGGGGAGTCACTCAACACCACTTCCGGGGGAAATTCATGCCCAGCGTCATGCCCATTTTTGGCACCCGTCCCGAAGCTATCAAGATGGCTCCGATCGTCAGCGCTTTTAAAGAGTCGCCAGAGTTCGACTGCATCGTTACGGTGACGGGCCAGCACCGCGAGATGCTGGACCAAGTCAATGAGCTATTTGGCATCACCCCCGACCACGACCTAAACATCCTGCAGCAACGTCAATCCCTCTCGGCGATTATGACCCGTACGATTGATGGCTTGGATAAGCTCTTCACGGAGGAGAAACCGGACGCAGTAATCGTCCAGGGCGACACCACTACATCTACAGCTGGCGCCATCGCAGCGTTCTACCACGGGATCCCAGTAATCCACGTCGAAGCGGGCCTGCGCAGCGGAGACCTGTTCTCCCCCTTCCCGGAAGAAGCGAACCGAAAGATCACCAGCCAGATCGCCAGTCTTCACCTGGCCCCGACCAGCACCAGCAAGGCGAACCTGCTGGCAGAAGGCATCGCGGAGGATGACATTGTGGTGACCGGCAACTCGGTTATCGATGCCCTCCTTACCACTGTCGACAAGCAGCTGCCGTTCAGCGATCCGCAGTTGGAGGAACTGGCTGCCAGCGGACGCCGCATCCTTCTTGTCACCACGCACCGCCGTGAAAACCAGGGCGACGCAATGCGCGGAGTTGGCCGGGCGCTGGCTCGTATCGCAGAGGCCGAACCGGACCTGGTCATAGTACTGCCGGCCCACAAGAACCCGGTGGTACGCGAAGCCGTACTCCCGGCACTTGAGGGCAAGACCAACGTGGTTGTCACGGAGCCACTCGCATACGGCGAGTTCACCCGTCTCCTCTCCCTCGCCCACATCGTCCTTACGGATTCGGGTGGAGTTCAGGAAGAAGCTCCCAGCTTGGGCAAGCCCGTGCTGGTGATGCGCGACAACACCGAGCGTCCCGAAGCAGTGGATGCCGGCACCGTCTCGTTGATCGGTACTGACGAGGAAACCATCGTCAAGGAAGTGGACCGCCTTCTCAACCAACAGGACGCCTTTGACGCCATGGCCAACGCCGTCAATCCATACGGTGATGGCAAGGCCGCCGAGCGTACCGTCGCGGCCGCCGCCCAACTCCTCGGCATTGGGACCAGAATTGCCGCATTTCGCGGATAACTCTTAGCGCCCGCACCATGCACAGGTCATGACCAAGTGCATTGACAACTAAGCACTAGTGACCAGGAACATATATGCATTTCTTCGTGCGTTCAACTAGAGGAAAGATAGTCCTCGCAACTACAGCTGGATTGATCCTTGCGTCAGTCCTAGCAGTTGTCGGCCTTCCGGCGGCGGGAGTCCTCTTGGGGACCGCCTCCCTCGGCATCCTGCTCGGACTCCTCGCTGAGTCCCTGCACCGAACACGATCAGCAATGTTGCGGACTGACTTAAGGTTCAGATCCCAGCACGCCGAAATTCTAACTGCACTCGAGCGCTTGGACCACAGGCTTACAAACCAAGATCTAAGTATCGGTAAAATAGGCGACCGACATGCGTCGGGGCAGGAAGCTACCAAAAACTCAATTCTCAAACTCAGACAAACACTGGGAGAATCGAACAAAGAGCTTAGGCAACTAGGATCAAATTACCAAAAGACAATTGCCTCTATTGATCATATTACCGACATTCAAGTCGAACAGGTAGAACTTGTAAAGAAATATCGGCATTTTGATGACTGGGGAAAACAGTTCACAAAGAATAATTTTAGGGAGTTTCCACAGAGTTCCGCTGATGCCATAACTAAATGTCTCGACAACCGGCTTTACACAACTGTTGTCCATATAGGCGGCATGGCATCAGCAGCCTGGACATACGATCTCATGCTTAGAAATGACAATGCGGCTGAAAGAATAACGTTCGCCTTTCCCGATCAAGCAGCCCTTGCAGATTTTGAGCAACATATCGCCTACCGTCCTTGGTCCAAAAATGTTCAGCTAACCCTGCTCGATGATGCCCCGCCGCCGGCCGCTTCAATTGGCAATACTTTAGCAACCGAAGTCGATCTAATGATTGTCGACTTCGGATGCCTTAGTCACCCCGCACAGCTCGCTGAACGAATTCCCAGCCTCTATTGGCATTGGCTACGTCCAGAAGCGGATGCAATTGTCGTAGATTCCTCACGACTCAGACCTATCTTGGCAGCCAAAATATTGTTGGATTCTAGAGAGGACCTCGTGGCATCCGTCGGTTCAGGAAATGATTTTCACCTCAAGATCAAGCGAGCCATCAAATGATTACATCTGCGGAGTCAATTTCCAATGGTTTGAAGGTGCTCCTAGGTGGGCGCCCAGAAGAGCTTCTCAAATACGGCTACCTCAAAAATCCGCAAAATAGGCCAACGGTCTTAGGCATACTCGACGATTTTTCAACCCAGTGTTTCGCTCCAGAGTTGAACTACTGGTCCTTGGCGCGCCGAGATATCGATGCAGCTTTGGACCATTTCTCCCCAGATTTTCTGCTCGTGGAATCGGCGTGGAATGGAAGTGAGGGCGAATGGCGTTATCAACTCACAAGCGACTCGGGCCCAAAGGATTCGTTTTATGATCTAATTACCGCATGCCGCAATAGGTCGATACCGACAGTATTTTGGAACAAGGAAGATCCACCGCATTTCCAGGAGTTCTTGCCAGCGGCTAAGGAATTCGACTATATCTTTACCACCGAAGAGTCTCTTGTAACTGCATATATGAAGGCGGCCGGGCATGAGAATGTAAACGTCCTGCAGTTCGGCGCACAACCGACGATCCACAGCCCCCTCCAAATTGACGGTTTCAGAGCTGGAAACATCGCATTCGCAGGTCAATATTTTGCGCACAAGTTCCCCGAACGAAGGGAACAAATGGACATGCTATTTCCACCCGCCCAGGAACTTGGACTAAGCATCTTTTCGAGGATGCTTGGCGGCGATAAGAACTACGCCTTTCCCGAACGCTACGAAAAAAACGTCGTTGGCTCGCTTCCGTATCATCAAATGGTCGATGCCTACAGGCGCTTCAAAGTCTACTTGAACGTTAATTCTGTTCCCGAGTCCCAGAGCATGTGTGCACGTCGGATTTTCGAACTCGCGAGCTCAAAAACAGCCGTTGTTAGCTCCCACAGCAGCGCAATTCACAAAGCCTATTCCAGCAATGAGGTCTTCACCGTAAAGACCAGTGCAGAAGCAGCGGACGTTCTGGGGAGGCTAACTCTGGATCACCGCTTCCGTGAATCCGCAACGCACCTGGCGTGGCGTACCACAGCAACTCGGCACCTATATCGCAACAGAATTGAATCTATAATCTCAGTTCTGGGACTTCCAACACCACACCTTCCAGATGCAGTTCATGTTTTCCTGCACGCTTCTTCGACCGAATCTGTTCGTCGGCTGCTGAGCCAGCTGGCGTCCCAAGCATGCGTAAACATAGCTCAGGTGACACTCGTTGGACAGGATCTGAAGCTAACCGGGCCAGAGGCCGCCACGATCCAGAATGATCTAGGTACGAAATGGAAACTATCGATCGCGGCTAACCTAGATCGTCAGCCTATAGTGTCAGCTGACACGGCCTTCATCGCATTCATCTCGGACCGCTACGACATCGCGCCGAACTACCTTCTCGACATGCGACTGTATTTGGAACACTACTCTGCAACGGAAACAGTCGCTAAGGGTATGACTGGAACTGTGGCCAAACCTGCTTCGGCTTATGTTCAAGGCGGCTGGCCGGAGGACATCCAAAGCCACTCTTTCTTGGCCGGTGCCTGGATGACGCGGGCAAGCGGGTCCTGGTTTGAACGCATTAAGCGAATTCTGTGCTCACCATCCGAGAGAATCTCTGAAGATGCGTTCGTGACTCTTACGGACAGGTTTAATATTCGTGAAGCCTCAACCTCCAGAACTACAGACTGGGTTATCTAAAATGAAGTTTGCTTTTTTTGATGGCATTGTTGAGACACACGTTGCGTCCTCTCTTGAAAGAGCGCTTGTGGCTGCCGGACACAAGGTATACAACACCGGGAAGATCGGCCATGGTTTCAAGTTTGCGACTGGTTCCATTGCCATCGGAAAACTAAAACGCGAACTCGACAAGGTCTTGGAGTTCGAGCCCGATGTCATATTCGTATTCAGACCCGCCAGCCTGCCCCCGGAACTTCTTCGTCGTGCCAAATCGACTGGAGCCAGACTTGTCGTCTGGCTCTCCGACGACCCCGTCCTCTGGGACCTTACATATGGTCCGGTAATCGAACAATACGATATCGTGCTGCACTGCGGCACCGAGAGAGTTCTGCAGTTTTATCAAGACAGCTTCGGCCGTCCAACTGGCGTGAACTTTCCTTTTTGGACAGATTCGAAAGCGTTTCCGTACGTCTTCGGTACTGAGGAAAGGGAAACGGATGCTATGTTTTTGGGCAATGTTCATGACGAGGTTCGACGAAAGCGATACTTTGACCTCGGCGGCTTGAATTCAAGCGTACGAATCCACGGAGCCGTCGGTCGCGACTACTTTAATGTCTGGGGCGGCTTTCTCGACAGCGATAGAGAGGTACTCCAGGCCGGGGCTAGAGCCGGTGTTGCAATTAACATTCCGCAATACTTTCGTGATCACCGTGGCCTCGAGACTTGGTTTACTGGACTCGATGAGCTTGGGTTCTTCCAGTATCCGAGCCGGGTTATTCAGTACGCAGCAATGGGCCTGCCCATAATCTCGGTCGTTCCTACGCCCTCCGACTTATCATCATTTCCGGAGGTAATGACCGTACCTTCGATGGAAGAGCTAGATCGAACCATCCACGAGATTGTCAATTCGGAGAGCCTTCAACAGCTGAGCGTTGAAACCCATCTTCGTTTCAGGAAAAACTACTCAGCCGAAGCCAGGGTGCTGGCACTCGAATCGGTCTTGGAAGATGACTCCTGGAAGAAGCTAAACGCGTGGGAACGCTCGATGTGGTTCACACAGTTCGACGCCGATGCTCAGCAGGCGAGGTTCACCGAAACACCAGCTTCAGAGGTCGTATGGCGGAGACCGTCTGTCGAGGTGAACAGGGAGACGATGGCGTCGACGTCGTTTGTCGTCGTGGGGTCTGACCTGCGTCGAGTAACATCGACAACTTCCGTTCTCACGCGGGGACTGACCGAACTTGGCCACGACGTGAAAACATACGATGCCGCTTTCAGCAATTTTCTGGTACCAGATCCAAACGGTGAATTTAGATTTGTCATAAACGCCCACAAACTCCTTAGTGAGCTTAATGAGATACCAGCGGCAGTCTTTCTCAGTGGTATAGATTGCGGATTGACGGAAAGTGGTCTAGAAAAACTGCACTCAGCGGGAATAAAGGTGTGCGCCATCGGTGTGCACCATAAGTCTCTGGATGCGAGGATGCGGAGACTATTGCAGCGCATGGACCTCGTCTGCCTATTGAATGCCGAGTTCACCCAGAACCTGATCGAAACTGGACACGAGAACGTCGTATTCCTTCCTCCACTCGTTGACCGAGGATTTTTCAAGGCATTAGGACAACTAGGTGAGCGACGATCAGCTGCAGTCTCTGTAGCTAAGCGGAAGCTGCACTACGAGACGCAAGCCGCAGCCCTGAGGGACTTGGACGGCGGAACACTAGAGCATATGTATGTCGAAGAGATGCCCGACGCCCTGCTAAGTCTTGATGCCTTGGCGGAGAAGCTCAACGTTTCCGTCCTACTCGCACCCCACGATTCCAGTCTCCCGGGTCCTCTGCCCTCAGAGCTCCTTCCTTTTGCACTCGCTTCCGGTGCTCTAGTGGCTGTACCACGTGCGCTTGGACCAATGAATGTGACGGAAGCGGGCACGGCCATGATAAGTGTCCGCGAGAAGGGGGAGCTTCTGAGGAAGCTCGCGCGACTTGCTGTATCAACGTCGACTCTTGAAGCGTATCTAGCGGAAGCCAGGAAGCTCGTCGCGGATAAGCTCAACGCCGAACGCCAGATTTCTAAGGTGATTTCACGTTTAGAGCGAATTCAACTGACACAAGAACTCGTTGTAAATGAGACCGCATCCGTAGTCTCTGAGGGCGTCGAGGTTCAGATCGAGTCCACACCGCGATCCTCAGCCACGACGCTGCTCAGCCTCACATTCTCCAACCTCTTCCCTGAGGGATTGAACTCGCCCTTTACACTCATCGTGCGCTCGTCAGACGATGATTTCACATATCTGGAGACCGTCGATGCTTCGCGAACGGTATCTAAGCTCCAGATCCAATATCCTAAGGCCCCGACCGTTGCCAGACTAGCCGTGTCCCTTAAGTTGCACGAGAGAGACCTTAACGATGTCTTGAAGAAATTTGTGAGCAGCACCCTTAAGGAAGCCATTTGGTCGGCTAGTCCAGATCCCGTGGATCACTTGACCATACGAAGTTCATCACAGTCCGGACGGCTTGAGCTGTACGCCAATAGCTAAACAGGGACGCCAGACCAACGTCCAGCAGGACCGAAAAACGAGCATTTACAAGTTGAAACCGGTGCCAAAAGGCATCGGTTTCAACTTATCTGTCTACCACTGGCCTTTTCACGACCGGCAAGAATGGTCGCAGGCTTATCTGCACTGTTGACCTGCGCTTCTTTTCTGTTGTCGGGCAGTCGGGTGTGGCCTGTTCGGTCTTCTGGGGGTGTTGCCAGTTCTACTTCCGGTGATGGGTGGCCTGGTTGTCCGAATGGAGTCAATGACTGCTCAGCCTTAGCCGGCTGTCAACAGCCATTAATTTCTGCCCACCGGCGGCCAATTAATGTGCGTGGTGAGGGTCGGCAAATCATCATCGAACACACCAGTAGCCGGGCGGAGCGACCTGTGGACCATCGCAGCACGCGGGAAGGAACGCCGGGTTCAGCGCCATCCTTCGGCGGCATAACGCACTGAATGGGTACATCTCAACGCTAGCCTTTAACGGCCCGACTCGGTATGTCCGGGCCGTTAACATAATGGTCAGGCGACCGCAAAAGTCACTTCTACGTCCTCGGGAGCAGGGCTCGAATCCCCGCTCCGGAGAGCAGCCAACCGCCAGTTGGGGGAAATGCCAAAGCTAATTTGTACAGACCAAAAACCAGTTTCTGTCGAGCGCACCTTTCGATATATCTTTCCATTTAGCCAGATCTCAACTCCGACATTTGCAGGTGCGGAACCGTAAAGCGTATTCGGTCCAGAGGAGAGGACCTGTCCCGCCGCAACGTTGACTAGGGACACCGTGGGGGCCGGACGGCAGCTGACGGCAAACTCAGTGCCAGCCGCATCCAGAGGAACCTCTGTCTCAACAACACTAGCCATAGATTTTCGTAATTCTTCCTTGAGCGTCCGCCTCGCGAGACTTGACTGACGGGCCTTTCCAAGAATAGGTCCAGGCTTATTCCAAGTTGTGCCATGAATAAAAGGAATACTCGACTGACGTTCTGACCAAACCTCAATCAAAGGCAGACTTATGCCGAAGCGTGCCGCGATGGATTCAGTACAGTCAACGGTTCCAGGATTTTCTTTGAGTCGCCTAACTCTACTTGGATAGTCCGTATCGGCTAGCCCATGCTGGGTATACAAGCCCGAAGGCTTATCCGAGTCAGTCAAGGAGGTGACTATGAAACCATTCTCCTCCGCCCATTTACCACGACTTTCATGCGAGACCTCTAGAATGGGTTCCACATCATGATACGTCCCATAGTAGACCGTGTTGAAAGTATAGAATCCAAACGTGGACGGCGAAACAAGATTAAACTCAGGATTGTAATCGTAGAAAATGGGGGCTGTCACAATTTGACGCTTTGCCTGACTGTGAGAGCAGATTACCTTCCACATATTAGAATAGAAGTCGACTGAGATCGCATCATCGTCGTCTATCGCATGAAATATCGCGAACTCATCTCGTGCCAAAATATTTCGACATGCGGAGACAAAACCGCTCCTATAGTCGGAAATGAAATCCAAAAAGTGAAATGTAACGTGATCTGACAGTGCGCTATTTCGCACAGATTTCTTGAGTCTTTCCAGATGAACTTCGGGAACCTCGGTATCCAAGAAAATCACCCAAGTAAAACCAGGACGAACATGCTGTGATATTGACGGGAGGGTGATAGCCTCAAACAGGCTCAGCCGTATATTCCACCATTCAGGATCGAAGACCCCGATTCCCAGTCGCGTATAGGCAATCACTTTCACGTCGTTGAGATTTAATGGAACACTGAGCTCCAAGTCCCCCGCAGTTCGCTCGCCGTCGTCAATTTCGTGGACAGGCGCAGCAGGATCATTCGTTCTCGAAAGCATCGTCTGAGTCGCCTCTTCAAGGTGTCGGGAAAGGACACCCCATGCTGGCTTCCTAATGCTTGTGTCGAATGGAATAAACGCAGCATCCAGACCAAGTTGGCGCCAACCGCTAACGGCGTCGATCCTATGCGTTGCGTAGCAAAGATATGCCGTCTGCTCGGTTGCGTAATCTGTGTCATCAGCGTTGAGGAAAACCCTTGTAGCGGGGTGCAGTCTTCCTTTTCGAGAAGCCAGCCTGTAAACCAGGTTCAGTCGCCGCTCAAGTGCGAAGCTACCTTCATGGTCAAGATCAAAACCTGCCTCCCGAAGGAATGCATCCCTGTGTCTTTTTGCGAAACGTCGAATGCTTAGGTCTGGGCTGAAGACGAGCGCCGCTATATCATCGGATTCTGCGGCAAGTTGTAAGGCCGCAAAACCTCCGGCGGAGGAGCCCACAGCGAGAACCTTTGTGGTTCCAAGAACTTGAGCCATTTCCTTGATCAACTGCGATAGGTCGCGCATTAGTGCTTGATTAGCGCCACCTGCGTACCAAGCGACGCCAACTTCAAGACTTCTGCTGACAAATGGATCAATGACATGCAGATCAGCGACTCGCTCCGAGGGTTCGATCCGAGAATCTAGAGCTCCGGCCATGCCATGTTCCCTATTAATGGCGCCGTGGAAGAAGACGCGAAGCAGATCAGGAGAAGGCGAAGATCTGAAATCGGCACTAAAGTCAGTGAGATCCTTCGCTCTAAACTCTAGTCTCCCCTCCAATTTTATTGAGTGCAGCGGCACAGTTTGATTATCTTCGGTTAGAACCTCATAGGAAACTTTTGAAACATCACCTGGACTTATTCCTGTAGATTCATGCATAGCGCCGGGTACGTTGGCCATCATTTCGAGAGCCAAGGCCTCGTGCTCGTTCCACATATCTAGGGTCGGACGAATATGTCCCGGTCCCTGCTCGACCAGGGCTAGATGAACACGAGCGTTCTTGTCAATTGTCGAGAGCACATCAAGGCCGTTGGCTTCTAGGAACGGCTCCAGATGATCTTTGATATGCGACTTATCACCCGAATTCTGTACATAGTAAACAAACGGTGGACTCTCGAGTCCAGCGTACAGCTTTGGCATCGAGAAGCGGCCAGGGAATTGACGTTCGAGTTCTTCTCGACTCCGACCGCCGAAAGTACGTTCAGAGAGTATTCGAGCAAAGCGCCCACCTTCGTACATGAAGGGGTCAGTTTGCGGAGAAAATACTAGTGCCACGCTGTCCGGGAACCTGGCAGCCAGCCGAAGAGAGGAGAAGCCGCCTCCACTGCTCCCTTGGAACAAGACCTGACGGATTCCCCAGTCGGCCGACACGCGGCGAACTAGTGCCTCTATGGCGTCCAAGGGGTCTGTGTCCAGAGTACCTTCGTACCATGCCAGTGCAAGTGTCTCATCGACCCCCAAGGTGGGGTCCGAAACAATAATGAATGAACGGTCCGTCTTCATCAGCGACGAGACCCTATTAAAATAGGGAAGCCCTACGTTTGCTTCCTTGGCTCCGTGCGAAACTACAATCAGTGGCTGATCGACAGTGGCAACCACACGCGCCATGACCTGAAGAGTCATACCGTCTGAGAGCGGGAGCTGATAGATCCCTGCCTGCCGCCCCGGTTTGAAGTCCTCCGTCGATTCCAATGAGTACACGGGTACACCAAAATGTGCGTGACTAGTGGCTATTAGTTGCGCTGTCAATTAACTATCCGTTCTCAATGCTGCCTGACCTGAAGCTTGTGTGGCACACCGTGTGCTCACCGCCTCTAACCGGCCAGTGCGCTCCACATCCCCCGGGTGTCGATAACCCGGTCGTGGCCAAGGTCGGACGGCGAAAGATCTTTGAACACATCGTGGTCGACAAGCAGCAACACTACGTCCGCTTGTTCGACCGCATGCTCCAGATCGACGAGCGTTACGTTGTCAATGTCTGCAAGCTTACTAGGTAGCTCAGAAACATGCGGCTCTACCACGACGATGTGATGCCCGGCTGCTCGTCCAGCCAGATTCGAAACAATTTCTACGGCCGGGGATTCACGCAAATCGTCGATGTTCGCCTTAAACGACAGCCCCAAAGCAGCAATCTTTACGTCGTCCTTCCCAAGAGAATTCACGTGGGCTGCAACCTGTTCAACCACCCACAGAGGCTTTGCATCATTCACGTTGCGCGCTGTTCTAATGAGCTGGGCATCATCTGGGGCGGCGGCGACAATGAACCAAGGATCCACGGCAATGCAATGACCTCCGACGCCTGGCCCCGGCTGCAGGATGTTGACGCGCGGGTGGTGGTTTGCGAGCCGAATAAGCTCCCAGACATCGATTCCGAGTTTGTCGCTGATAACGGACAACTCGTTGGCGAAGGCAATGTTCACGTCCCGGTATGAGTTCTCAACGAGCTTTGCCATCTCCGCGGTAACAGCATCGGTGGTCAGGATCTCGCCCTGGCAGAAGACAGCGTAGAGCTCCTTTGCGGCTTCGGCGGCCTCAGGGGTCATGCCTCCCACGATCCGGTCGTTGGTGACCAGTTCAATCATGACCCGGCCGGGCAGAACGCGCTCGGGGCAGTGGGCAACCAGCAGCGCCGGACGCGAGTCCGATCCGTCCAGGCTGAGGTCAGGACGCAGTTCAAGAATGTAGTTGGCCATGTGCTCGGTGGCACCCGGAGGAGACGTTGATTCGAGAATCAGGAGCTCGCCGCCCTGGAGTTGCGGGGCAATGCCGCGAGCTGCCGCTTCGATGTAGCTCAGATCAGCGGAGCGGTCCTCACGGAATGGCGTCGGTACCGCCACAATGTATGCCTGGGCGGAAGGCGTTTCGGTGGTGGCTTTCAGGTGGCCCTGGCTAACGGCACCGGCTACGTGTACGCCGAGGTCCGGCTCCACGAAGGGAACCTCGCCACGGTTGACGGCGTCCACGGTTCCGCTGTTGACGTCAACACCGACAACTTCGATGCCGTTGGTTGCCAGAATGGCTGCAGTTGGAAGCCCGATGTACCCCAGGCCGACGACTGCTACGCGATTAATAGTGTTCAACATATTCCCCGATTTTTTCGTTGGTTATCTAAACAGTGATGTGTTCGGTCGGATTGCCCCAGAACTGAATGTCTCCAGAAGCAAGCAGTTGGTCGTCCTTGGCGGTCCAGGTATGCCCCGAAGCCGAGCGTTGCACGTAGTAGTTGTATCTGTCGGACGCATAAATCTTTCCGCCGGCGTCACTGACAGCGCGCATGAACGCGGTGTCCTCCCCGCGCCCGAGTTCCTCGAAGGGAAAACGTACGAAGGTTGCCTTCTTGGCCATGATCGTTGCACCGATAACCATGTGGCTGAAGCGGTGTTCCATGTGGTTGAACCTCAACACCGTGGCATTCCGGCTCTCGATGTACATGAAGTGCGCCAGTTTTCCCACAACGTCGGCACCCGAGAACATTAGTGCGTTCACTTGGTCCCGCAGGTAGTTCGGACCGTAGTAGTCGTCGTCGTCCATCTTCGTAAGTACCGCGCCCGTCGCTGCCGCCACGCAAAGATTCAGGCAGCTACCAAGGCTGACAGTCCGCGGCTCATGGAGAAGCGTCACTTGGCGGACACCGTATTTGCGGCGCAAGCGCCAGATCTTCCACCAGCTGGGTTTGAAGCCGTGCGTCAGGAGTACCAGTTCGACGTCGACACCCTGCTGGGATCCGACGGTCTTGAAAATATGTTCGAGCTGGTGAGGACGAATGGTGGATACCAGTGCGCTGACCGACTCCAGTTGCACAGGACGGACCCGGTGAGGCAACGCCAGTGCCACTACCTTTTCGGCTCGGTGGGCGTAAGTATGTTCTCCCCAAATCCGCCGCTGGGCGAGATGGACAGAACGGTCGTTGAGTTCCGGGCTCCTCATCAGGGCCCGCATGATGAACTCGGCATCCTCTTTGGTCTCCACGCTGTGGATCTCACCGTCAGGAAAGAACCGCGGCAATGCCGGGCTCGGCATGGTTACCACCGGAGTGCCCGATGCCGTGATCTCAAAAATACGGCGCGCACACATGCTTGGTGAATCCACCACGGAGTTTACGTTGAGGAAGACCTTGTAGGCCTTGTACGCGCTCAGCATCTGATCGTAGGACAGGGAACCAACAACGCGGGATGCGTACGGCTCCGGGAACTGGTAGTCCGGATTGCCGCCAAGCTGCCGCGAAAAGATTTCCAGGCCGTGCTTCACCCTGTCAGAGCCAGCCATGGCGCCGTCGAGCAGCAGCCGCATCTGTTCACGCCGCTCGGGATACTTGTGGGCGAAGTACATTCCCGCGAAGGCAACGTCACGTGAGTGGCGGCCCTCCCTTGGGCGAACGGGATTATGGATCGCCGGCTGAGCAGCGAACGGCAGCACGTCCACGCGGTTGTGTCCGAGCGCCTGCCTGTAGTCCGGAAGCTTGTTCTCGTCGGAAGTGAAGACCACATCAAACTTACGGGCCGCCGGCAGGAAATCGTGGAAGTGCGGAGGATCTTCCTTGTTCCAGAAGACAGTCGGTACGCCATTTTCCCGGCACCAGCGCATCAGGTTCAGGAAGTCTGGCTTGGGCCCGCTGGTCCCCGTCAGCTGATACTTCCAAGAACCGCCGTTGCCTTCCCACGCGGACTCGACGAACAGGAAATCGATGCGCTGTTCCTGCAACTGCTGCGGCCAGCCGTCCTTCGTGAGGAAGACCAGGTTCCATTCATAGGCAAAGGCCTTGGCCGAGAAGTTGTCTAGGATAACGGCCACCGTCAGGTCATCGCGGCGTGGGACCACTTCGGGATACTCGTAGGCAGGAAAGGTAAGTTGCCGTGCTTCTCCCCGCTGTTGAGCTGTCGTTGAACGAGCGGCAACGCTCCTAGCGACCGTTCTACTACCGGACAGGGCTCGCTGACGTTTGTACCAGGCGTGCACCTGCCTGAATCCCCCGGCTCTGTAGTGCCAAGCGGCCTTACGCAGACTTGCAACGCTGTATATCACGCTTTGCTCCTACGGGCCTTACTTCTAGCTAATACCTCAGAAGTCTGAAGATTGCCTCGGGCCTCATCACGAATTCGAGCTGCGGTGATCCCATTTCCCTTAGCCAGTTGATTCGTAAATTCACGATAAATATCGGCGGTTTCTTCTGGATTCCCGTCCATTATGAGATGTCCTTTATCTAGCCAAATGGCTCGCGAGCACATATCGGTGATTGTTCCGAGACTATGGCTGACGATGAAAACACACCCGGCTTGGGCGCGTAGTTCATCCATCCGAGCTTTAGTTCGGTTCGCGAACTGAGCATCACCGGTGTTGAGCGCCTCATCTACTAGCAGAATTTCTGGATCAACCGCAGCTGCAATGGCAAACCGCAATCGAGAGCCCATGCCCGAGGAGTATGACTTCATCGGCAGGTAAATAGCAGAACCAAGCCCAGACATTTCAACGATGCTGTCAAACTTCCTATTGATGAGCTCTCTGTCCATTCCCATGGCGAGACATCCTAGAACGACATTTTGATCGCCGGATAACTCAGGAACAAGCGCAGCATTGACTCCCAACATGATAGGCGTGCTGGACGCGAACACAGCTCCTCGCGTGGGCGCCTCTTGCCCGCTAATCAACCTAACAAGAGTACTTTTGCCAGACCCGTTCCGGCCTATGATTCCCACGGACTCACCCCGCTCTACTATCAACGAAAGCTCGAACAGCGCGTTGACGGTGATTAGGTTGGGTCGATGCAGCACTCGTCTTACGGTGCTCCTTAAGCCAGTTCGCGTAGGTGCCAGCGGCTCGCGAGATGAGGGAACTCGATAGGACATCGCGACCTTGTCGATGACAACACACGGTGGTCCATCAAGGAAAACTGGGACTTCAGTCTCTCGCATACTTCTCTTCACCTCGCCAAAAGACGAAAAATCCTAGGACCAAGGCAGCAATACAAAACAGCGCCAGAGAGAGCCACGAGTGTAGACTAGGCGGTTGATTATATAGCAGGCAATTTCGAACAATATCAATGACGTTGAAAAGCGGATTCAGTTTGAGTATTTCCAGAATCTCAGGGGCTTTGACAAAACGCTCATAGGAGTAGAAGATGGCGGATGCATACATCCAAGCTCTAATAGCGAAGGGTAATAGATGAGTCACATCATGAATCTTGGAGATTAATCTCGCCAGCATCATTCCGACGCCCAGATTAAACAACCACATCAAGGCAATTGCAGGCAAAACGAGAAGCCAGAGCCAAGTTATCTGCTCTACAGGCGGGAGTAGAATTACTAACATGAACATGGCAATGAAGAGTGGAACTGCGGCTAAGAGTTCCCTCACGTTCGCGCCGATGGGTAAGGCGGCACGGGGAAAATTGAAAGCTTGTATTACAGATCTTCCACTTCGAACCGATCTGGCGACAGCCGTTATTCCGCCAGTGCTAAACTGCGCCATGAAGATGCCAACGACAAGGTAACCCACAAAGTTAGGAACACCATGGCTTGTCTGCAGCAATAAGCCAAATATTATGTAATAGGTTAATCCGTTAAAGACTG
The DNA here is from genome assembly GCF_047977885.1 of Arthrobacter sp. LFS091. NCBI lineage: Bacteria > Bacillati > Actinomycetota > Actinomycetes > Micrococcales > Micrococcaceae > Arthrobacter > Arthrobacter sp. LFS091. The sequence goes on along the minus strand of NZ_JBFPFP010000009.1, from coordinate 191,080 downwards.
GGTTGAGTAGAAGCCAAGCACTTCCCAGACGATCTCGTCGAGAGCCGCTTTGAACTCGTGCTCTTGCGTCATAGAAAATGAACTGTCGGTATTCCCATAGCTGAACCAGGTAATCCAAGAGTGCAGGTCGCGACCCAACTCTGGAGAGCTTTCGCATGTCTACAGACGTCTGCTGGATAGCCGCTGGCTCTGGCAAGACAGCCTTCTTTGCCGACATCAGCCAGCCTTCCTTAGATCGTGGGACACCAAAGTTTCATAAGCACGCCCGTACGCTTCAGCGTTCGCTTTCCACGTCCTCGTCGCCAAAACGCCCTGCCTCCCCGCAGCTCCAAGACGCATGCGCAAACCTTCATCCTCCAACAGTTCCAACAACACCTCAGCCAGCCCCGCTGGGTCTGACGGCTCGGCAACCCGGCCGTTGACGCCGTCGTGCACTATCTCGCACAGGGCCTCCAACCGGCTGGCGACCACGGGTCGCGCGCAGGCCAAGGCCTCCACCGGCTTCAAGGGCGTTACGGAACGGGTTACAGACAGATCCTTGCGGGGCACCGCAAAAACATCCAAGGCTTGGTGGTAGAGCCTGGCCTGCTCAGCGGGAACACGACCGGTGAAGACCACTTTCCCCGCGAGCCCCAGCCGCTGCACCTGGTTCCGAAGAGCCGGAGCAGAGGTGCCGTCGCCCACCACAACCAGCCTCAACTTTGGCAGTCGCGGCGCGAGCAACGCAAATGCTGTGACCAGATCATCGATGCCTTCGTAATCAACCAAACTCGTCACTGTGCCTATATACAGCAGCCCGGAGTCCAGACCCAAAACACTACGAGCATCGTGGTGGGACACGGGCTCGTTGAGGTAGTCCCCACCCACCGAGTTAGGGGTGATCAGAACCTTCTCCGCAGGCACTCCAGCAGCCACAATGTTCTTTTTCATGGCCTCCCCCAGTGTCACCACCAGGTCTGCACTCCGCATGGTTTCGGCCTCGCGCTCCATGAACAAGCGGTACCGCTCACTCCCCCGCGCTTCCGGTCCGCGGGTTGACGCCCACGTGTCTGCGAGCTGGCCGCGGACTTCGTAGACCCACGGAACGCCGATCGAGTGAGCAACCTCACGGGCTACAAGACCGTTAACGAAGTGTGTGGTGGTGTGTATGACGCTGGGTTGGAAGTCGCGGGCAACGGCCAGCAGTCCTTCCGCTTGCTGCTGCAACCGTCCATCCATGGTCTTGGCCAGCTTGCCCGGCAGCAATCTTTGATAGGTCACGCGGTCCACGACGTCAGTGTCCTTGGCAGTGAGCACGCCAATCTGGACCGGGTAGCCGATGCGGGTAACGGCCAAGGTGTCCCAGCCCGCGGCCTGCTGAGCGGTTAGGATCGAATGGGTCCTTCGCGCATACCCGCTACCGGTGTGGGGCAAGGAGTTCGTCAGGAGATGGAGTACGCGCTTCGGAGCGGGCTGCGAGACAGCCTTGTCCAACGATGGTCGCCACCCCTCAAAGACGCTGAGTTCGGCAGAAAGACGACGCTGCTGCTTCGCCATGTTTCCGGGCTGGCCATCGAGGGCGCGGACGGCCCCACTCATGTCGCCGGCATACCAGCGACGGCGCGCCGTGGTTGCTGCTGCTTGTGGGCTGGAGCCTGCGAGATCCAGGAAGGCATCCGCCCAGTCGGACTGCTCTGCTGCGAGAGCCACCTCGCCAGCTTTGCGGGCGTGCTCTGAAGACTTCACATCGGCCCGTGCGTTACGGAACCGTCGCTGCAAGGCCTCCCCGTCACCGGCAGCATGGCTGGCCATCATCAGAAGCGGACTCGTGGAGTCCGGGAGTGCGCCCGAGAAGGCACGCGCCAACGGCCGTACGATCCTCGAAGGAAGACGCCGCAGGACCTGAAGGGCCAGCACAAACGGCGCCTCTGAACGGTGCTCCGAGACCGTGCCGAAGGCCAAGACCATGTTTCTCAGAAGGGGCCTCATGCCACACGCTCCTGGCTGCGTGCGCTGGAGCCCTGGCCAACCAGCTCTGCAATGTGACCCATGTAATTCCGCGCAAGCTTGGAGTATTCAGCGTGGTTTTCCACCCATTCCCTGCCACTCTTGCCGGCCGAGAGCCTGGCGCGATCCTTCGACAGTTCCCGCCACAGTTCAGCCACGGCCTCGGCCTTGGAGGTCACCACGTCGCCGCCTTTCGCATCCAGGATGATGCGCTCAGCCTCACCACGGACAATGGCTGTGACATGACGGCCGATGGCCAAAACTTCGTAGGTTTTTGACGGCACCGTGGTTTCAAACGACTTCCAGTCATCCCGGAGGGAAACGATGCAGGTATCGGCTTCACGATATTTTTCCATGACGGCCGGTCCGTGGAGGGACGGGTAGAACGTCACCGGAGCATCCAGTTCGCGAGCCAGTTTCACCAGTTGCGGCCTGCTGGTTCCGCTACCAACCAAGGTCAGGTGGAAGCCCTCGCCTAGCAAAGCGGCTGCCCTGATCAGCACATCCAGCCGCTGGCTCTTGCCGTGGTTCCCCAGATAGAGGGCGTGGAAGCCATCACGTTCCAGGGGCGGCGGATCAAGGAACGGCATGGCGCCCAGGTCCAGTCCGTTACTGACGGTGATGACGTTTCTGACTCCCCTGGCGCGGAGCGTGTCCGCGAATCCTTCGGTGACCGTCACGACCAGATCGGCCTTGCGCTGGACGAACTCCACCACGTGCTCCACGACGCTTTTCACGCTGCCCTGGACGATGCGGGCATCACGTGCCAAGTCCGGCCAGGCATCGCGCATTTCCACAATGAAGGGAACCCTGCGCAACTTGGACAGGACTAGGCCAGCAGCAAGGGTGGGAAGGCTCGGTGCCGTGGCGAGGACAGCGTGGGGTTTCTTGCCCGAGAGCCCCACAGGAACTGACAGCACGGCCGAGAAAACCTGATCGACGAGCCGCGCCACCGATGAGGTGCCGATGTGGCGGAGGTATGGAACGCGGCGAATTGTCTCGCCATGCGGCCCCTTTTGGTGACTAAGAGCAAAACCTGCCTGCCGCCGGGGCAAGTCACGGCGGCCGTTAGGGTAGTGCGCAACGGGTGCAACGACGTCGACGTGCCAACCCGCACTGCGGAACTCGCGGGTCAGTGCGCCCCACCGACGCTGCGGCGGACTGTGTTCGGGCCAATAGGAATGGGTGAGAAGCATGAGGCGCAGCGGCGCTTCAACCTGATCTTGCTCAGCACTATCCCCGGGTAGGGAGCTGCTCATGGTTTATTTGCCACTGAGGCGGGGCCTGCGAACACCCTTGGATCGCAGAGCACGGAAGTACGCGGCGCCCAGCAGAAGCAGCACCAAAACGGTGGCTCCCTGAACAAGGGGATTGTTCTCAGCTACTGGAGCCAGCGCTACTTTCAAAGGACCGGCAAGGTCGGCGCTCACTACGGGCGGGGCAGCCGTCTTGGTCGCTACAGGGGTAGGCGTCGGCGTTGGCTCCGGTGACACTGACGTCTCCGGCTCAATGGGGAGTACTGGTTCAACGATTGCCGGATTCTCCTCTGGCGAGGGAGCTGTTGTCGTAGGCTCCGGGGATGCAGACGAAACCACAGGAGGTACAGCCGGGATCACAACCGGCGGGGCAACTGGTGCGACTGGCTGGACGACAGGCGGCGGCACGGGGGCCGGCGTCGGATCAGTCGGGGCAGGACTTGGGTCCGTCGGGATCACGGGTGGATCGACTGGGACGGGGTTACCAGGGATGGGGTCGACCGGTAGGGGGTCGATCGGATTAGGATCCGGGTTTGGAGTTTCGCCAGGCTGTTCAGTGCCAGGACCGGGGCTCGTCTCCGTGGCCACGGCAGGCTGGGCTCCGAAAAACCCAAGAATGGCCAGCATCAGGACGGCACTTGCGGCTTGAACGCGTCTGATCGCCTTTCCCATCTTTCCCCCGTTTTGTGTTCATAAGGATGCTTCCGCACCCCCGGCTCATGCTCATCTGTCTAACGTCATGACAGCGCGCGGACGGCCACCATCGGAGGGCGACCCGAATTAGTTTATCGTATGGACTAGCTCCGGTCGCGAAGCTGCCTGCTGGACGCGTAGCTCAGCACGGAGGGGCCACCCAGCAACTCAACCTCAATTGCCCTTGTTAGAGTCGTGTCTGCGGACGCCAACACCAAGGAAAACATGAAAACGCGGACAAACGACAGCAACAGAGAACGTCGCACGTCCATCCGTTTAGTATCTGCACTCCTTGCACTCACCGTTCTTCTCGTGGGAGCCGGCGTGGTGAGCGTTGTCCTTACTGGCCAGCCCGACAGTGCGCCTCCGGATACCCCCGCCCTTCCAAGGTCGGGCACAGTGGAGCCAGACTTCCCCATAAGCGGCTACTTCATCTCGGCCAGTTCCCGTGACGAGACAAACTTTGGGAAGCTGCAGGACATCAAGGCTTTCGGCGGCGACACGGTCATAACTTTTGGATCCACTCTGCAACCGGCGACAGCCGACGACCTTCCTGCTGACTGCGTCGTTGACGGCAAGAGTTGCGCCCGAGTCGCCGCTGGGCCCAGAACCGTTGAGCGCTATTTCACGTTCCTGGACGCAAGCAAGTGGGGTCCGGAGGCGCTGCAGTGCCCTGGCGACCGACAAGTCACCAACAACGGACAGTCCTACACTGTCCTCGTCCTCCCGAACGCGGGAAAATCGTGCACATCGACCGACGATAAATACAACATCGTGGTGGCTGGAGGAAGTCCTGCGTCCTCTACAGACCCTTCCAAATCCCTTGCAACGGCAGCGACAAAGCTCGGCCTGAAGTACTTTGCCGGCTTGCCGGCACCAGCAAAACGATCTGACCTGCCTTATCTACCCGATTTCTCCTATAAGGCGATTCTCGACCTCTTCACGGACCGGTTCTTGAAGTACCAAGCTGATGCAAATGACTTGCCAGGCCTGGCCGGGTTCTACCATCACACCGAGATGCCCCTCACCGACAGCGCAACGTTCGATTCCGTGTTTGCTCTTTACGCAAGCCAAAACGATGCAATTCACCGCATCCTTCCAACCCGGCAGGCGATTATCAGTCCCTACATCGATGCGCGTGTCGATAAATCAGGCATCAGCGTCGATGATGCACGGAGGGGAATTCGCCGGATGGCCCAAACAGCGGCCGGCGTCCAGCTCAACATCGCCATCCAGGATGGAATGGGCACGGGCAAGGGCGGCGCGTTCTCCCCCAGCGAGGCAGCGTCCGCGGTTGACCCCTACGCAGCCACCATCGTTGGCCAAGGGACTTGGAACAGTAAATACCTCGCACCCAACAAGGACTACTTCACAGCCGCAGCAGCGGGGATAAAGGGTACCGGCGCTGTCCTTTGGGCAAATTTGGAGGGCATGGCGCCCGCAACCAAGCAGAATCCCTGTGGAGACAGCCTCCGGGGACAGACCACGAAGGCGAGGATCGACCGGCAGCTTCAACAAGTCGCCGCCGCTCGGAAGGTCATTTCATTCATGTGGGACTCGTATTACACCTGCAAAGGAACCGGAACCACCCTTAAAAAGCAAGTCGAAGCAGGCCTGACCACACCCATAATCACCGACGTGACGCTTCAGCCCGATACGGGCACGCTTGAAATTATTGGGTTCAATCTGGAGGGGGGTACGGCTACTCTGAATTGGACGAATAAAGACGGAGAAGAGACGGAAAAGTCGGGGAAAGCGGCCAGCTTTGACCCTTCATACGGCGTCAAGCACGGAATGAACCCCCAACTTGGGATGATTTCGGTCAACATCGGCGCCACGAGCATAGTAAAAGGCAAGGCGTTCTCCGTAAACGTCACGAACAGCTGGGGTGCCAAAGCTACGGAATTCGATTCATTGCTCTCCTGAACTACAAGGCCAGCGGCTTCACGCGTGAAGTCCCTGAGCCAACCCCAATCGCACCCTTGATAGAATCGTCTCTGCTGATGCCGACACCAAGGAACACATGACGCTCCCGACAGATACTGAAACTCCCTCTGCAGAGTCCCGTCCCCGACGTCAGAAGAGCGGGAAGAAAACCGCCCGGAACGTGCTCCTCGGCTTCGCGGCAGCGGTCCTGGTGGCTGGATTGATCGGGGGCGCCTATATCTTCAACCTGGCGCAGACGTTCAACTCCGGGACCACCAAAATCGACTCGGCTTTCCCGGAAGAATCCACGCGTCCCCAGAAGGCTGAGCCTGTCAACGGCACCGCGGCGATGAACGTGCTGGTCATGGGCAGCGATACCCGCGGCACCGCCGAGTTGGATGTTGATACCCAGACGGCGACCGACCAGCGGGCTGACACGCTCATGCTGGTCCACATCCCCGCCGACCGTAAGAACGTCTACGCAGTCTCCCTCATGCGTGACCTCTGGGTCGATATTCCGGGTCACGGCGAATCGAAAATCAACGCTGCCCTCGCCCTGGGCGGCGTACCCCTCGTGGTTCAGACGGTTGAGTCTTTGTTCCAGCAGCGGATCGACCACGTAGCAATGGTGGACTTCGAAGGATTCAAGGGCCTGACCGATGCCCTGGGTGGCGTGGAGGTCGACGTCAAGATCCCGTTTGCACCGGCATCCGGACCAATGAAGGGCCATTTCTACCAAGCCGGTAAGCAGACGCTGAACGGCGACGAAGCTCTTGCCTTCGTCCGCGAACGCAAATCGTTCAGCGATGGCGATTACCAGCGTGTGCGCAACCAGCAGGCGTACATGAAAGCCATCATCAGCAAGACAATCGCCCGTGAAACGCTCACTAACCCCGTGACAGTGAACAGCATGGTCAGCGCTGTGTCACCGTTCATCAGCGTCGATAAGGGCTTCGACGCCGCAGCAATCGGCAGTCTTGCTTTGGGTATGAAGGACCTCCGGGCCAACGACACCGTCATGTTCACGCTGCCCACCCTCGGTACAGGTACTTCAGCTGATGGGCAGTCAATTGTCGTAGCGGATACCACTGCTATTACGGATATTGCAGGAGCGCTCTCCAAGGACCAATTGGGGGCTTATGTCACTGCGCATGCCCTCGAAAAGGGCAACTAACAAACAGCCTTCAAACCAGTCAAACCCCACGAACGGTCCTCCGTTCGTGGGGTTTGCTTTTTCACCGCCCACCAACAACCTAGGAACCCAGAAACCCCACCACATCCCCCGCCACCCGCTCCGGAGACTCCCACAACACCAGATGCCCGGTCTCCCCGTAAATCTTCAGAAGGGAGGCGGGGATACGGGCAGCCAAGGTCTCCTGGTGCTTCCGCGGAACCAGGTGATCGTGCGCGCCCCACAGAATAAGGGTGCGAGCTGAAACATGGCCCGTTTCCGTCGGCGGAACAGCCTGATACAGCCCGCGCAGCGACGCCTTCCACACGGCCGCAGGCATGGCCAGGCCATCCTGGACCCGATCCTCGATGTAAGCGGGCGGCACAGTGTGCAGCAGTCGGTACCAGGACAGCGATTCGCGAACCCAGGATTCCGGCACAGGATCAGCCAAAGCTTCCACCTCGTCAGCGAAGGCCGGCCTACTGTGCAGGCTCAACGGGGCTCCAACCAACACCAGCGACGAGACCCGTTCCGGATACCCGACAGCCAACTGCTGCGCCACGTATCCCCCACTTGAGGAACCCAACACGTGAGCCCGGCGGACGCCCAGCCCATCGAGGACCGCCACAGCATCACGTGCCACCTCGGCCAACGAGTAACCTTCCAAAGGCTTGTCGGCACCACCGTGCCCCCGTAAGTCGGGAGCTACCAGCAGTAAATCCGAAAGCGAGGCAATCAGCCGCTCAAAACTGCGCCAGGATTCGCCCCAGGCGTGCAATAAAAGCAACGGTGCGTCGCCGTCGTAGCGCGTTTCATCAAGGCGGCCCTGAACGAAACACGGCACGCTGATCCCCGTATTCAAAGCCAGCGTCCTCACCCCGGACTCCATGGGCCCAGCGTACGCCCCGCGCCGGAAGGAAACACGGGCGTCACACCACTGCAAGGTTCCTGATTAGCTGGCCCGCGCCGGTACGATCCCATGATGTATGCGCTGCTCAGAGCGCACTAATCGAATATGGGGAACCCAGATGCCTAAGGCTCTTTCGTGGTTGGCGATCCTATCGCTGACCGCGTCGGCGGCTGTCTTTTTGCCGCAAACCGCGACGGCCTCAAACACGGCAAGCGTCGCCACACTTTTCTCTTCACTGACTGTCACCCAGGAAACTAACACCGGGTACAACCGCGACCTCTTCCAGCACTGGGTGGACGCTGACAGCAACGGCTGCGACACCCGGTCAGAGGTGCTCCAGCAGGAGTCGCTCACGCCGGTGACCTTCAATCCCGGAACCTGCACGGTGGCCACTGGCCGATGGAACTCCTGGTATGACGGAGCGACGTGGACCAACGCGTCCGACGTCGACATAGACCACCTAGTCCCACTCGCCGAAGCGTGGGGTTCCGGCGCAAGCGCCTGGACGGCCGAACAGCGCCGGGACTATGCGAACGACCTCACACTGGACGTCGGCCTGGAAGCCGTGACCGACAACGTGAACCAGTCCAAGAGCGACCGCGATCCTGCAGAATGGATGCCGCCGCTGGCCGGAACTGCCTGCAGGTACGCTACGGACTGGGTGCTGGTGAAATACCGCTGGCAGCTGACCATGGACGCGGCCGAATCCGCGGCGGTCTCGAACACGTTGCAGGGCTCGTGCGGAACCACGCAGGTCACCGTACCGGCAATCGCCATTGACACGGCCCCCACGCAACCGATCACCTTCAGCGACGTCAACTCCTCCACACAGTTCAACGTAGAGATCTCCTGGCTGGCGACACAGGGCATCTCAACCGGCTGGGTGGAAGCCAACGGCACCCGGACCTACCGGCCGCTAAACGCCGTCAACCGTGACGCCATGGCCGCCTTCCTCTACCGCCTGGCCAAGAAGCCCGCTTTCACTCCCCCGGCGACGTCGCCTTTCAGTGACATCACGCCGTCGAGCCAGTTCTACAAGGAAATCACCTGGCTGGCCGCCAGCGGCATCTCCACCGGTTGGACTGAAGCCAACGGCACCAAGACCTTCCGTCCGCTCAGCCCCGTCAACCGCGACGCCATGGCCGCCTTCCTGTACCGCTATGGAGGCAACCCAGCCTTCACGGCACCGGGAACGTCGCCTTTCCAGGATGTCCCCGTCAGCAGCCAGTTCTACAAGCAGATCACGTGGCTGGCTGCCCAGGGCATCTCCACCGGTTGGGACATCGGCTACGGCTGCCGCGCCTACAACCCGGTCCAGCCAGTGGCGCGTGATGCGATGGCCGCGTTCATGTACCGCTTCGTCAACGGTGGCAATGGCGGGATCACGGGCAGCAACTGCTCGCCTCCCCCGCCGCCCGTCGTGACGCCGCCGCCCGCGCCGAAGCCCCCGGTGACACCCCCGCCGCCGGTGGTGACGCCGCCAAAGCCGGCCAACCCGGGTGACACCAAGAACTGCAAGGACTTCAGCACGTGGCGCCAGGCCCAGGACTGGTTCAACTACTACTACCCGCACTACGGTGATATCGCCCGCTTGGACGGCGATGGCGACGGCATCGCTTGCCAGAGCCTGCCCGGTCACCCATAACTAGACGCACGACGGCGGGCCGTGGCTTGATTGCCAGGGCCCGCCGGTTGCTGCGCGAAACCAGTAACGAGGAGACCACTGATGACCGACATTCCATGGAGCCGCGGCGAATGGACCAACCAGCCGGGCGCCGTCGTCGAACTGGAAGGCGACCTCCTGGTAACCGCCGCTGAGGGCAGCGACGCCTGGCGCATCACGTCCTATGGCTTCATCCACGACACCGAACACGCCCTCCTGGCACCCTTTCCGCAGGACAGTGCCATGGAGGTCGAATTCACGGCCGCGTTTTCCCAGCAGTTCGACCAGGCGGGCATCTTCGTGCGGATCAGCCCGGAACACTGGATCAAGGCCGGCGTGGAATACGCCGACGGCGCCGCGCAGCTGGGCGCGGTTGTCACCGACCGCTTCTCGGACTGGTCCTTGGCACCCGTTCCCGACTGGAACGGGGGACGTATCCGCATACGCGTCAGCCGCGCGGGCGACGCCCTTACCATTCGGGCCGCGGCTGAAGGCGGGGAACTCCAACTGGTGCGGGTTGTGCCGCTGGAGCCGACACTGACCGCCCAAGCCGGACCATTCGCCTGCTCACCGACGCGGGACGGGCTGACGGTCCCGTTCCACACATGGCGGAGCTCTCCCCCGGACGGCCAACTTCACTGACTCGGAACTTGCGGGCCTGACCGTTCGTGAGATTATGGAGTCTTCTGCGGCCCGATGACCCAGGCCGCAACTGAGCTGGCTCCGTTACAGTCCTATGGGGGGCATCACGGTGGAAGATACTGCAAGTCTTTGGCGAACTGACCCTGCGACGTTCCGCGACGTGGTGATCAACCGCGACGCCCTGAACGAGGCCCTGGCAGGCGAGTGTCCACCAGTGGAGCGCATTCGATACCTGGCGTTGCTCCGCCGGGACACCGAGGCCTTGGATGAGGGTTTCAAGCTTCTCCCCGATTCACCCGACCGCCGGGAACTCCTCCTGATCCTCGCCCAGGTGAAGCAGCGCCAGTACCGCTGGCACGACGCCGCGGTGCTCCATGAGAAGGCACTCCGGACAGCGCGGACACCGGAAGAGGAAGCCTACGTCCGCCACCACATCGGCCGGAGGCTCTTTGATGAAGCCCGCTTCCGCTCCGCTGCCGACGAATTCCAGTGGGCCGCCGATCTCTACCGCGTCGCAGGCCAGCCTGAATCGGCCGAAGAAAACCGCCAGGCGATGCGGCACGCACTTCACGTGCACAGCGCTGAGCGCAACACGGGACACTCCGGATTCGAGCTCTCCTGACCCCACAATCCATCATCCAGCCCCTGGGATGTAGTCTTAGTAAGGAAGCTGACTATTCTTATGAGGCTGGGGGCCCGAATGCCTGACATGGACTATTGGCCAACAAGCCGGTTGCTGTCCACCGCAGCGCGGCTAGTGGAGCTTGGGTGGAACGAGCGGCTCCGCCCCTTGGGACTGACATATCCAACGGTGCTCACGCTCGATGCCTTGGCGGCTTCTGGGCCCATCTCCCCGGGCAAGCTGGCCGAAAGCATCCGTGTGCAAGCCCAAACCATGGGTCCGCTGCTGACCAGGCTGGAATCCCGGGGTTTAATCCATCGCGAGGTAAACCGTTTCGACCGGCGCGGCCAACTCGTGTCCATCACCGAGTTGGGACTGGACTTGCTGAACAAGTCCCACGGGCAGGAAAACACCGTACTCGAAGGCATCGATCTGGACTCCGAAAGCCTTCGGGCTGAACTCATTGCCATCGTTCGGGACACAAAAATCAACTAGGGGTTCACAAGGCCCACTTGGAGGAACCCGGTAGACCAAGGCAGTATGGAGTTATTCGCTGATGAAGTCCGGCGACAAGGGAAATCCATATTTCCAGCTACCGGGCGGAGCCTCACACCGCGCCCGGACAACGAAAAGGGCATCATGAGTGAACTTCGCATCGGCGACAACCTTCCCGTAGACCTCCTGAGTTTCAGGGCCACAGAGTGCTTGGTCTCGACGGGCCCCCCAGGCTCGGAAGACATGTGCATCCTGGATGACGGGCACACCGGCAGCCACTTGGCGGCAGGCCCGGGCATGGTGGTCAAAGCCATCTGGGGCTAGCAGGCAATCCCTGCCAGGTGAGGGGAAGCGAGCGGGTCTGCGCCGCTTCCCCCTACGTTCCGCAGAAAGTCCGGTACGGCCCGAAACTGTCAGGCGCGGGAGCAGCGTATTTTTCCAGGCCGGGACGTTCCTCATACGGAGACGCCAAAGCCTCGAGCAAGTCCTCCGTCGGTCCGATGTCTCCCGCTGTTGCGGCCGCGAGTGCCTCCTCCACCACGTGGTTGCGGGGAATGTAGACAGGGTTCACCGCGTCCATGGCATCCGCATCAGGCGCAAGGGCCCGCCAACGCACCAGCCACGCGTCAAAGGCGGGCAAGTCCAGCACCATGCCCCTGGCTGGCTCCGCCTGCCCCCGGCCCGCCTTGCCCAGGCTGCGGAAGAACGACGTGTAATCCGCGCGCGCCTCCTGGACCAGGTTCAGCACGTCGTCCACCAAAGGCGAGGAAACGCCGTCGTCAATCTCTTCAGGCAGCCCCAGCTTGGCCTTCATGCCGCTGAACCAGGCCGCGCTGTACTGCTGCCGGAACCCACCCAGGGCCTCAACGGCCATGGCTACCGCTTGGTCCTGGTCCTCGTGGATCAGCGGCGCAATTGCTTCGGCGAAACGTGCAAGGTTCCACTCCGCAACCACGGGCTGGTTCCGGTAGGCGTACCGGCCCATCTCATCGATGGAACTGTACACGGCCACGGGGTCGAACCCATCCATGAAGGCACACGGTCCGTAGTCAATGGTTTCGCCCGAAATGGTCATGTTGTCAGTGTTCATGACCCCATGTACGAACCCCACGAGCATCCATTGGGCCACCAATTCCGCTTGCACGGAGATGACGCTTTTCAGGAGGCCAAGGTATCGGTTGTCCTCCTCGGATGACGCCGGGTGGTGCCGTTCGATCGCATGGTCAGCGAGCCGCCGCAGCAACTCCATGTCATCGGAGGCCCGGGCATACTGGAAACTGCCCACCCGCAGATGGCTGCTGGCCACCCGGGTCATGACCGCGCCGGGCAATACCGTCTCACGCTGGACCGGGCGCCCCGTAGCGACGACGGCAAGGGAACGGGTAGTGGGAATGCCCAGCGCATGCATCGACTCGCTCACGATGAACTCGCGGAGCATAGGGCCGATGACCGCCCGGCCGTCGCCATTGCGGGCGAAAGGCGTCCGGCCCGAACCTTTCAGGTGGATGTCGCGGAGCTTCCCGTCGGCGCCCACCACCTCGCCCAGCAGCAGGGCACGGCCGTCTCCCAGCCGCGGGGAGTAAAAGCCGAATTGGTGCCCAGAGTAGCCCTGGGCCACCGGCGTCGCATCCTCCGGGACGGCGTTGCCCAGCAGCAGCCGCACGCCCTCCGGGCTCCGCAGGAAGTCCGGATCAAAACCAAGCTCGACGGCGAGTGGCCCGTTAAGTGCCAACAGCTGAGGATCCGGGGCTTCCTCCGCCCGCCACGGAATGGCCAGCTCCGGGAAGTCGCGGGCGAAATGGCCTTCGAAGGCAATGGTGGAATGCGCGATGTCACTCATTAACCAAGGATATCTGCAGCTCCGCCGGTAAAGGGCGGGGCATCAGTGCATGAAGCCGCTGCCATCCCAATCCCGGTCGAACTTCCCGCATCGGGTGCAACGCCTGTAGCGTCCGCTCCCGTCCTCCGCCGACTCGACGTGCCAAACGTGGCGGAAGTTGAGTTTGCACATAATCATCTGGAGCATGGACGCCTCCGTTCAAGGCACTACCGCGATGACCAATTTTATGACGCAACCGGACCGTGCGACAGCTTTATTCCGCGGCACTACCCCTTGAAAACCGGTGCCCGCTTCTCCTGGAACGCCTTGAAACCCTCGGCATAGTCGTCGGTCTTGCAGAGACGGGCCTGCTCGGTGTTTTCCTCCGCCATGGACGCCCAGAGGCCCAGGCGTTGGTCGCGGATGTGGGCCACGAGTTCCTTGGAGGCGTTGAAGGCCTGTGTCGCGCCCGAGGCCACGCGGGAGACAATTGCCCGCGTCTCCTCAAGCAGGACATCGGCGGGCATCGCCCGGCTGAACATTCCCTGGGCAACGGCTTCGGCACCTGAAATGAGGTCAGCCGTGTAGATGAGGTCCAGCGTGCGGTGCATGCCCAAACGCTCCGTGAAGTACCAGTGCCCACCGGAATCCAGGGTGGCGCCAAGCTTGGCAAAGGGTGAACCGAACTTCGCGTTCTCCGCCACATATACGACGTCGGTGGCCAAGAGCAGCCCCAGCCCGACACCCAAACATGCCCCATGGGCTGCGGCGAAAGTGGGAGCAGGAAACGCAGCCATCTTCTTCAACAGCGGCTCCACCAGGCCACCGAGGTATGCTTGCGCGTCATCGGATTCAGGTGTCACTGCGGCGATATCGCGGCCGGCACAGAAGGCCCTGCCCTCACCACGGAGCAGCAGCGCCCGCACCTCACCGCGTGAGGCGGCGGCAGCAGCGTCGTCGTACGCCTTATCCAGTTCGGCAAGCGCGTCCTCGTTGAGCGAGTTCAGCTTTTCCGGGATGTTGAGGACAATTTCGGCGATGCCGTTGGCAATGGAGAGCTCGATCATGGGGACTCCTTAGACGTCGAAGTCGACGGTAACTTCTTCGCTGGTGGGGTGGGACTGGCAGGTCAGGACGTAGCCCTTGTCCAACTCGTCCTGTTCAAGGGCGTAATTCTCATCCATGGTCACGGAGCCGGAGACCACCTTGGCGCGGCACGTACCGCACACGCCGCCTGCACACGCGAACGGAACGTCCGGGCGGACCCGCAGGGCAGCGTTGAGGATGGACTCGCGGGCGTGCGTGGGGCTGGCGACGTCTCCGGTCAGGCCATCGAGCTTGAAGGTGATCTTGTACGTGTCCTGAGATTCGTCAGCTATCACCGGTCGGCCGGCGTTACCTTCGGGGCGGTCCGGACGGCCGGTGGTGAACAGCTCAAAGCGGATGTGCTCCGGCTCAACTCCGCGGGCGGCAAGGGTGTCCCGGCACAGCTGGACCAATTCGAACGGCCCGCATAGGAACCACTCGTCAACATCTTCGGAGCGGATCGCGGACGAAAGGAGAGCCTGCAGCTTCTCGGAATCGATACGGCCTGTCATCAGCGGCGCGATACGCTGCTCGCGCGACAGGACGTGATGCAGTGCCAGGCGCGACGGGTACTTGTCCTTCAGGTCCGCCAGCTCTTCCAAGAACATGACGTCCATGGCGGCCTTGTTGGCGTAGACAAGATCGAACGTTGTTTCCGAGTTGGCGGCCAGCAGCGTCCGCGCAATTGCGATCACCGGGGTGATGCCCGAGCCCGCGGCGATCGCCACGAAGTTCCCCGGCTCCCCCGCCAGTTCCTCCGGGTGGTTCATGGAGTTCATGACGTTGTGCTGGACGGCCGCACCGTCCTTCCCGTGGCGTGAAATGAACGCACCCTGCGGGCTCATGACGTCCAGGACGTCTCCGGCCTTCAGCTCGGCGTTGGCCCAGGTGGAGAAGATGCCACCCAGGTCCTTCTTGATGGCTACCCGGATCTCGCTGCTGCCGTCCGCGAAACTGCGCGGCTCTGCGCAGATCGAGTAGCTGCGGCGGACCTCATGCGGCTCACCGGTTTCATCGGGCAGCGTGGTTCGCAGGGCGACGTATTGGCCAGGAAGGTAGTCATACTGGCCCGCCAGCTCAGCGGGTACACCGAACGTGACCTCAATGGCATCGTCCGTGAGGCGCCGGACTTCCGCGACGGTCAGGTTGTGGAAAGACGCACGACGGCGGCTGGCCGTCTGTGTTTCGGTGGTCATGGCTGCTTCCTTAGAGGACTTTGAAGTAGTCGAACGGTTCCTTGCAGTCCTGGCAGACGAACAGCGCCTTGCAGGACGTGGAACCAAAACGGGTGAGTTCCTTGGTGTTCAACGAGTTGCACTGCGGGCATTTGACCGCCAGGCTCAGGCGCACGGGACCGGAGTGGCCGCCGGCAGCAGCCATGCCGCTGGGCGGGGCAATCCCGTATTCCTCCAGCTTGGCTTTGCCGGACTCGGTCATCCAGTCCGTGGTCCATGCCGGGGACAACACCAGGTTCACATGGACGCTGGCGTAACCCTCCCGTTCGAAAGCCTTCCGCAGGTCGTCACCAATGGCGTCCATGGCGGGGCAGCCCGAGTACGTGGGCGTGATGGTGACCTCGACGGCGGTACCCGCCGGGCCGCCGTCGTGCGTTTCCGTCGCCCCTGTCGGGGTGACCTGAACGCCGCGAAGGATTCCCAGGTCCTCGATGGTGAGGACCGGGATTTCCGGATCGCAGACCGTGGACGCGATGTCCCAGACCCGCTGCTCTTCAGTCTTTTCCATCGTTGACATTTTGGTCACCAGCTCGCGCCGGGGTGTTCGCGGGCCAGGACCTGCATCTCGGCAAGGATGTAGCCCAGGAATTCGGAGTGCTTGCCGCGGCGGCCGCCGCCCAGGGACTGCGGAACGCCGGGGATCTCAAGCTCAGCTTCGGCCATGATTTCCCCGGTGAGGCGGTCGAATTCTGCCCGGAGGCTGGACGGCTGGACAGCGACGCCGGCCTCGGCGAGACGGGTGGTGAGCTCGTCGTCCTCGAAAATCTCGTCCACGTACGGCCACACCAGCTTGAAGCCCTGGATGATGCGTTTCCGGGACTCGTCCGTGCCACCGGCCAGGCGCAGCACCCACTGGGCGCTGTGGTCGCGGTGGTAATCCACTTCCTTGACGGCCTTCGCAGAGATGGCGGCAAGGGTGGGATCGGTCGATGCGGCGAGCGCCGTGTAGAGCTCAAACTGGTAGTAGCTCACGATGAACTGGCGGGCGATGGTGACCGCGAAGTCGCCGTTGGGCTGCTCGAAAAGGTGCGCCGAGCGGAACTCGTGCTCGCGGCGGAAGTAGGCGAGGTCGTCCTCGGACTTACCCCAGGCAGCACCTGCGTAGGTCAGGAACGAGCGGGCGTGTCCCAACTGGTCCAGGGCGATGTTCCCCAGGGCAATGTCTTCCTCAAGCTCGGGGGCACGGGAAATCCAGTGCCCCAAACGCTGGGCGAGGATCAGGCCGTCGTCGCCGATCCGGAGGGCGTACTGGGCGACGTCCTCGCTGGGCTTGACCTTCCCGCGGCTGATCTCCAGGGCGATGTCCTCGGGGCGAAGTGCGTTGCCCGGGGTAATGCGGGTGGCGCTGGCGGAACCGTCGCCTGATGCGCCGGCTCCGTGGACACCAACGGAAATGTCGCCGTGTCCCTCGATGACGAAGTCAGTGGTCTCTGGAGTGCTCACAGGTGCTTCACGCCTTCGCTCTTGGTGTAGTACGTTGCGTGGCGGTAGTCCTTGCCCTGCGGGGACTCGAAGAAGGAACCCTTGGAGTCGGGATCGCTGGAGGAAATCGCCTCGGCCGGGACAACCCAGATGGAAACGCCCTCGTTGCGGCGGGTGTAGAGATCACGCGCGTTCCGGAGGGCCATGGCCGCGTCCGGGGCGTGCAAGGAGCCGGCGTGGACGTGCGACAGGCCACGGCTGGAACGCACAAAGACCTCCCAAAGAGACCACGGCGATTCCTGGTGCTGCTCGGTGGTGGCCGCGACCTTGGGAGCCTCGCGGTTGATGTCGCTGGCGGCGCTGCCAGGTGCTTCGGGGTTTCCGTGGGGAGCCATTATGCTGCGTTCTCTTTCTGTGCTTGCTTGCGGGCGTACGCCACAGCGGCTTCGCGAACCCAGGCACCGTTTTCGTGTGCCTCGCGGCGGCGCTCGATGCGCTGCGAGTTGCAGGGACCGCGGCCGGCCAGGACTTCCTTGAACTCGTTCCAGTCCAGGGGTCCGTGTTCCCACTTCTTGGTTTCTTCGTTGAAACGGATGTCCTTGTCAGGCAGCGTCAGGCCGAGTACCCGGACCTGTTCCACCATCATGCCGACGAACCGGCTGCGCAGTTCGTCATTGCTGAAGCGCTTGATGTTCCAGGCCATTGACTGCTTGGAGTTGGGGGAATCCTCATCCGGCGGGCCGAACATCATCAGCGACGGTGCGTACCAGCGGTTCACTGCGTCCTGGGCCATCTGCTTCTGCGCAGGCGTGCCGTTGGAGAGTTCAAGCAGGATCTCGAACCCTTGGCGCTGGTGGAATGATTCTTCCTTGCAGATGCGCACCATTGCGCGACCGTAAGGACCGTACGAGGCGCGGCAGAGGGGCACCTGGTTGCAGATGGCGGCACCATCGACAAGCCAGCCGATGGCTCCCATGTCGGCCCATGAAATCGTGGGGTAGTTGAAGATGGAGGAGTAGCGGGCCTTGCCGGCAATCAGGTCTTCCATCATCTGGTCCCGGGACTGGCCCAGGGTCTCAGCGGCGGAGTAGAGGTACAGGCCGTGGCCCGCCTCGTCCTGGACTTTGGCCATGAGGATGGACTTGCGCTTCAGGCTCGGCGCGCGCGTGATCCAGTTGGCTTCGGGCTGCATGCCAATGATTTCCGAGTGTGCGTGCTGCGAGATCTGGCGCAGCACGGTCTTGCGGTAAGCCGCAGGCATCCAGTCGCGCGGCTCGATGCGCGAGTCCTCCGAAATGATGCGATCAAAATACGCCTGTCCGGCTGCCTCCCGCTCCTGCTCTTCCGGGGACAGCTCAGCGGGCACTGACTGCAGATTCTGCGATGCCATGGTTGCTCCTAATAAATTACCGACCGTTCGTTCAGAATATGCGGAGCGGCTGTTTTCAGTCAAGGTCCACTTCCAACTCACCTGCCGTTCACTGGGACTGGCCACAGTGGGACCATGACTGACTTCACACGCCGCACCCTGGTCAAGACCTCCCTTGCAGGCCTCACGCTCGCGGGCATCGCCAGCGGAACCACTCCGGCCTACGCCGCCATCCCCCTGGTCCGCAAAAGGCTCACACTCCCCACCGGCATTGCCACCGGCGACGTCACCACCGACTCCGCCGTCCTCTGGTCCCGTGCCTCCGGCCCCGGCCGAATGACAGCCACCCTCAAGGCCGTGGACAGCGCAGGAGAAATACTTCGCGGACGCTACGGTTTCACCCGCACCCTGAGGGGCCCGCTGGCCACTGACGCCAGCGACTTCACCGCCAAAATCCAAGCCACCGGCCTTCCCGCGGGTACGCGGTTCGCGGTGGAACTCACTTTCGAAGACGAGAACGGGTCCGGCGAAGCGGTACGCGGTACGTTCAGCACGGCACCCGGAGCAACGAACGGAAAGAACGACGGCGGTGCTGAAGCAGCCCGCGGAGGCGGCGGCTCGTCGTACCCCCAAACGTTCGTATGGACCGGCGATACCGCCGGCCAAGGCTGGGGCATCAACGAAGACCTCGGCGGCATGCGCGGCTACAAAGCCATGCACGCCACCAAACCGGACTTCTTCATCCACTCCGGCGACACCATCTACGCCGACGGTCCCATCACAGCCACCGTCACCGAAAAGGACGGCCAGGTGTGGCGGAACATCGTCACTGAAGAAGTGTCCAAAGTAGCCGAAACCCTCAAGGAATTCCGGGGCCGGCACCGCTACAACTCAATGGACGCCAACATGCGCGCCATGTTCGCCGACGTCCCGGTCATCGCGCAATGGGACGACCACGAAACCCACAACAACTGGTACCCCGGACAAATCCTGGACGATGCCCGCTACACAGAACGGAACGTCAACACCCTTGCCGCCAGGGGCCGCCAGGCATGGCAGGAGAACATGCCGATCGCCGACGCCGCTGCACTCTGGCGTCCCGGGAAGGTCGACGCCGGCCAATACCAGCCTGCGCGCATCTACCGCAGGATTTCGCGCGGCCCGCAGCTGGACATCTTCTGCCTGGACATGCGCACCTTCAAGTCCCCCAACACCGACGGCAAGGAACCATACACCACCAACATCCTGGGCCAGGAGCAGGTGGACTGGCTGATCAAGGAGGTCCGCAAATCCAAGGCAACATGGAAAGTCATCGCGGCCGACCTGCCGCTGGGAATCATCGTCCCTGACGGCGCCGTAAACCAGGAAAGCCTGTCCAACCGCGACAACGGGGCGCCCCTGGGCCGCGAGCTGGAGATCGCCGGCGTGCTCAGCGCCTTCAAGAAACACGGCGTAAAGAACACAGTGTGGCTCACCGCTGACGTCCACTACTGCGCCGCGCACCACTACTCACCCGAACGCGCATCCTTCACCGACTTCGACCCCTTCTGGGAGTTCGTTGCCGGCCCCATCAACGCGGGTTCGTTCGGTCCCAACGACATGGACGGAACGTTCGGGCCCGAAGTGGTGTTCTCCAAAGCCGGGCGATTCCCCGGCGAGTCACCGCGCGATGGCGAGAACCAGTACTTCGGGCACGTCGAGATCGCCACCGACGGCGTCTTCACCGTGAGCCTCCGCAACGCCCTGGGCGCAGTGCTGTATTCGAAAGCCCTCACGCCACAGCGCTGACTCCCTGCGAGGAGCCGGCCAGCCCAACCAGGGAGCAGCCCGCGCGTCCAAAATGCGCTCGCCTGCTGCCTGGTTGGGCATGTACGGCGTATGCTCTCCTCAGCGCAAAGGCAAGACGCGTTGTTCGCTTTTGGTGGGGCCACTTTCGAAGGCAGGGGTTCAGTGGCAGGAGTGAAGCATGGGGTTCTTCAGGAGCGCTCGTTCGGGCGGCAGGGATGGCCACTCTTTCTGGTGCCCGTCGCTTTGTGTTTGACATTGCTGGCTGTCGGTTTGGCCAGCGGAGCAGGAACGACGACGGCGCAACTCGCCGGCGATCTGGCCATCCTTCTCGCTGCACTCACCGCACTGACCACCCACACCCGCGCCGTACTCAAAAAGCGCGTCAACACCCTGGGCCAATGGTTCGTGGTGGCCGGCCTGGCGCTCTGGTCAGCCGGCCAGGCGGTGTGGACCGTCAACGGCATCACGCTCAACCACGAATATCCTTTCCCGTCCCTCGCCGACATCGGCTTTGTTTGGTACGCGCTCCCCGTTTCCGTTGGCTTGGTGCTGCTGCTCCGCGGCCAAGGGCTGCGGCTCCCCCTGCGCCGGACCATCCTGGACGCCGGCGTCGTAGCGAGTTCCACCTTCTTCATCGCATGGAGTTCTGTTCTGGGGCCTTTGGCGGCCGACAAAGATGGTCAGGACGATTACCACTGACACCATCAGGACGTCGGCAATGGGGTAGGCCATCTGAGTCGCGCGGGCGAAGGCATCCGGGTGAGGGCCGCCCGCGGTCGGAGGCTGCCTTGGCTGAGCATGGGACTCGGGTTCTGGATCCTGGCCATTACCGACCTGGCGTACATGCGCTTCACCCTGGAAGGCATCACGGGTGTCACCGGATCCCCCCTGGCCCTGGGGTGGGTGCTCGCCTTCCTTCTGGTAGGACTCAGCCCGCTGCTCCCCGAAAACACCAGCATGCGGAAGGACGGCCGCATCTACGCTGCGGCGTTGGAACTCCTCCCCTACCTGCCCGTCTTCAGCGCAGTGTTCTTCTCCCGCAGCCGCCCCATTGGCGAAGACCCCATCCTGTTGGTCACCGGCCTCGTAGTAGTGGGCTTCGTGATCGTGCGGCAGGTGCTGATCGTCGTCGAAAATGTGACCCTGACCCGGGACCTTGAAACGAAGGTAGCCCAGCGCACGGCGGAACTTGAAGGCCTCGGCGCGATCGTCAACTCCTCAGGCGATGCCATCATTGGCGAGACCCCCGATGGAGTAATCACCAGCTGGAACCCCGGCGCCGAACGTATCTTCGGCTACCCGGCCTCGGAGGCACTGGGCCGGAAAGGCGACTTCTTTGTTCCACGGCACCTGGTGGACACAGAGCGCATGACCTTCGAAAACACCGCGCAAAGCGGCGAAGTGCATAACTACGAATCCCTCAGGCTCCGCGGCGACGGCACCACCATCCCCGTCTCGGTAACCCTGTCCCCCATCCGCAGCGAGTCCGGCATCCGGGGCGTCGCAACCATTTCACGGGACATCACCGAACGCCGTGCCGCCGAAGCCGAACTGCTGGCGGCGCGCGAAGCCGCCCTGGAAGCCAGCCGCCTCAAATCAGAGTTCCTGGCCACCATGAGCCACGAAATCAGGACACCCCTCAACGCCGTGATCGGGCTGACCTCCCTCATGATGGACACTCCCCTCAGCAAGGGACAACGGCAGTACGCCCAAGGCGTGAAGAGCGCCGGCGAGGTCCTCCTGACCCTCATCAACGACATCCTGGACTTCTCCAAACTGGAGGCAGGGAAGGTGGACCTGGACGTCAATGCGTTCGACCCCCGGGCCTTGGTGGACGAAGTGGCGGGACTTGTCGCCGAGGCCGCCCAGGCCAAGAACCTGGAACTCATCTCCTACTGCCACCCTGCCGTTCCGGAACGGCTCATGGGCGACGCCGGACGCATCCGGCAAATCCTGGTAAACCTCGCCTCCAACGCGGTGAAGTTCACCCCGGCCGGTGAAGTGGAAATCCAGGTCTCGGTCCTCAGCGAAGACAAGGACAAAGCCTCACTCCGCTTCGAAGTCCGGGATACAGGAATAGGCATCAGCGCCGAAGACCACCACAAACTGTTCCAATCCTTCGCCCAAGCGGACGCCTCCACCACGCGACGCTACGGTGGTACCGGCCTGGGCCTGGCCATCTCACGCCGGCTCACGGAAGTCATGGGCGGGGAAATCGGTCTCGACAGCGAGCCCGGAAACGGCAGCAAATTCTGGTTCGTGCTGGACCTGCCCATCGGGCCCCCGACGTCGGACACCGCTGCCCTGCCCGCCTCCCTCTCAGGCCGCAAGGTACTGGTGGTCGACGACAATGCCACCAACCGCCTGGTGCTCGAAACCCAGCTGGCCAGTTGGGGAATGATGCCCGTCGCCGTGCCCGATGCCGCCAGCGCCATCCGCGAATACCGCTCGGCCATCTCAGCCTCCGAACCCTACGACATTGCCGTGGTGGACATGTGCATGCCGGACACCGATGGACTGGAACTCGCGCGGCAAATCAACCATGAAAGCAACGGTTCCGGCGGCCCCGGCATCATCCTGCTGACCTCCACCATGATGGTGGACAGGCAAGACCTCGTCGCGGCCGGGATCCGGGAATACCTCACCAAGCCCGTGCGCAGCTCCGAGTTCTACAACCGGATCCTGCGGGTCATGTCCACCAGGACAATGGGCACAGCTTCCCCGGCCGCCCCCTCCAATGCAGCTGCGGCATCGCCGTCCCAGGAACACCGGGCCGGCAGGCTCCTGGTGGCAGAAGATAACCAGGTCAACCAACTCGTGGCACGCGGCATGGCCAACAGGCTCGGCTACGACGTGGACATCGTCGAAGACGGCGCCCAAGCCGTTGAAGCTGCGCTCACCGGCGCCTACGCCGCCGTCCTCATGGACTGCCACATGCCCGTCATGGACGGCTTCGATGCAACCAAGGCCATCCGTTCTCGCATGGGAAACGATTCCCGGATCCCCATCATCGCCATGACCGCCGGGGCACTGAATGAGGACCGCGAACGCTGCTTCGCCGCCGGCATGGACGACTACGTCAGCAAACCCGTAGACCTGGACACCTTGCGGGAAGTCCTCGGCCGCTGGGTGCCGGACGCCGAACCGCTGCAGGCGGCGGCAGCACCGCCGTCGAACGCTGTTGTTTTGGATGAGCAACGGCTGCAGATCCTCCGCGAACTCGGACCCGAAGATGGTCTGGGCCTGCTGCCCGACGCGATCAAGGCATTCAGGGAGGACGCGCTAGGCGCCCTGGAAAAGCTCCAATCCGGCCTGGACGCCGGACAAGCCGCTGCCGTGGAGGCAGCCGCTCACAAACTCGCCGGTGCAGCAGCAAACATTGGTGCGGTTGGCGCAGCGGATCTTTGCAGGAACCTGGAGCGGCTCGGGCGGGCAGGCGGCCCTGACATCGCTGCTACCGGACCAGGGCTTCTGCTCGAACTCAGGGCGGAACTCGCCCGGGTCAATGATGCCCTTGGGCGCACACTCTTGGGAGCCCCATGAAAGTACTGATCGCCGACGACGACCAGATCTCCCGGATGATCACCAAGGCCGCCGTCGAACAGTCGGGCCACGAATGCCTCGTGGCCGTGGACGGTGACTCAGCCTGGGAGCTGTACCTGGCGCACGCACCGGAGGCGGTAGTCACCGACCTGATGATGCCCGGCATGAACGGGCTTGATCTGTGCAGGGCGATCCGTTCCTCCGAGGATGACAACTACACCTACGTGATCCTGGTGACCTCGCATGGATCACGGAAGGACGTGCTGGCGGGAATGGAAGCCGGGGCGGACGATTACGTCACCAAGCCCCTGGACCCCTTCAACCTGCACATCCGGCTCCTTGCTGCCCAGCGGATCACGTCCTTGCACTCCGACCTGGCCAAGTATCGGACCGCCCTGAGCAACCAGGCCCGGACTGATCCCCTGACCAAGCTGCACAACAGGCTCAAGCTGACCGAAGACCTCGGTGAACTGCACAATCCGGCTGGCAACACGCCCAAGGACTACTGCCTCGCCATGGTGGACGTGGACAACTTCAAGAGCTACAACGACATCTACGGGCACCAGGCAGGCGATGCGGCCCTGGTCGCCATCGCCGCCACGTTGGCCCGCGAAGTCCGGGAATCCGACGGCGTCTACCGCTTTGGCGGCGAAGAATTCCTGCTGGTGCTGGGGGAACAGTCAGAGGAAACCGCCGCCGTGATCCTGGAACGGGTCCGATCCGCCGTGCACGGTTTACAGATCGAGCACTCGGGCGACCCCGACGGTGTCCTGACCATCAGCGCCGGGGTGGCTGCCTTCGACGAAGGGCATCGGGCCGGCGCTGAGCAGCTCCTGCGCGAGGCTGACCTCGCCCTGTATGCGGCCAAGGCGTCCGGCCGGAACCGTGTGACGCTCGCGAGCGCCCTCACCGCTGAGCGTTGATCACACCGGGAACAAAGTACGTTTCCGGTTTCACGGGGATTTCGCCGTCGGGGAAGAGTGCGTCAGCTTGCGTGGCGTACTCCCTGATTCGAGGCGGCTTCGCGGACAGCCCCTGCTCCCACGACCACGGCACGAAGCCCAATCCCTGCATATGGGGTTCGTCCGGTTGCTGGGTCAGGTCGTACGGAAAATCCGAATACAGGACCAGGTTGTCCGCGTGGCCTTCGCCGAGCTCACGGGTAATGAGGTGGTCCACGTGCTTGCCCACTCCCGCAGGGCAAAAGAGCAGCTCGGCTTTGGTGTGGACCAGGAGCTCTGCGACGTCGGAGCGAAGGTTCCGGATAAGCGAGCTGTCACCCCTTGCTATCCGGCCCATGGCGATATCGAACCGGTACGTGGGGTAGCGGTGGGTGAACTCGGGGAGGAGCCTTTCCCAGGCGCTGCTTCCCAGCCGTACGGGCTTGCGGCGGCGCCGGAAAAGGGCGTCGACCTCCCCCAGGTGGATGGACTGGATGCCCATTCCTTTCAAGACGGCCCTGTCCTCCGCTTGCCGGGCCGCGTACAGTTGGGCAGCGTCGTCGATGGTGCACTGGCGCAAGAAGGAACGGGCTGCCCTGGTATGGGGCCGATGCGCGGCCTCTGTGAAAATCGTTGCCACGATGATCTGACGGCCGCGGGCTTGCGCCTCCATGAGCGCACCGCAGGACAACACCGCGTCATCCAGATGGGGTGAAAGGAACAACCATGGCGCGTCGCCTTCCAGCGAACGTTCGATCCTGGTTCGGTACGGCATTCAAGCCCTTTCATGGGTGGTGGGTCTGCGCTGATCCGTGTGGGCGTCACTGAGCGCGGCCAAGGAGTCGTTGTAGGACTGGGCCTGCTTCGCGGCAAGGGCGTCCCAGTTGTAGCCGGTCGCGAACTCCCGCCCGAGCGCGGCCGCCTGTTCCAATCCCGGCTGGGCGTATCTGAGGGCGATTTCCTCCGCGAAGGCATCCACATCGAAGGCTTCCACGAGCCACCCCGCGCCGGGCGGCACGATTTCACGGAGGCAAGGGATGTTGAAAGTGATGACAGGGGTGCCGGTGGCCAACGCATCGATAGCCACCAGGCCGAACGTCTCATGGCGTGAAGGCACCACCACCAGCCGGGCATTGCTGAGCGCCTGGAACTTCTCCTCGCCGCTAAGCCAGCCGAGCATCCTTACCCTGTGGGTGAGCCCCGCATCACGGATGGCCTCCCGAAGCCGCGCTTCGTCCGGGCCTGAACCCGCAATCAGCAAATCGCCATCGACACGGTCGCAGCACCGGCTCCAGGCTGCCAAGAGAAGGTCCAGGCCCTTATGCCCATACTCCAAGCGGCCGATGAAGAGGACATCCTTGCCCAAGCGCGGCTCCGGTATCCATGCGGCCGGGTCAACCCCATTACCAATCACGTCCACATGGACGTCCGGGTTTATTCCTGTCAGGCGGTCCGCTATTCCTTGCGAAACGGAGATCAGGCGTCGGTGCTTCCGGACACCCAGACGTTCCATCCAATGCAGAGGCAGTTTGTACTGCCGCGCCTTATCCTCGGCATGCAACCACTGCACCACACCCACGGTAGGGCGGCCCGTCCACAACGGCGCGGCCATGGTGGAGAACGGGGCGAAGAAATCTTCCACCACCAAATCCGCCATGTCACGACGCCGACGAACCTCGAAAGGCAAGCGCGCCACATACGCCACCAGGCGGCTCAGCCTGTTCCTTCCCGAACCGAACCCGATGGGTACATAGTGCACACCGTCCTGGACCCGTTCCTGCCAGCCCGGGTAACGGGTAGTCAACACCGTGACGTGGAAACCTTGCGCTGCAATGCGGCGGTTGATCTCGTGGGTACGGACCGAACCCCCACCCGCGCCGGGCATTTGCGGGTCCTCAAAACCCAGATGCAGAACCCTCATCATTGCCTTTCCGTTCTGTAGACCTTGCTGGCCGTGGAGAACCGCGCAGCAAGCTCCACCACCATCACGGCCCCGCAGATTGCACCAGCCACCGCAACTGCGTACACGAACTCTTCAGTGAGCGTTCCCAGCAGTGCGGTCCAAGCGCCCGATGCCCCCAACGCCAGGCCACCCAATCCGAGGAGACGCCGCCCAGCGTGGCCGCTGAAACACAAAACAACGCCTGCCAAAGCGCACCACACCAGCAGGGCGTGCCCCGTGCCGCTGAGTCCGATCACCTCTTTGGCAATCCGCGGCACTCCTTGGAACCCGTGGCCTGTGGCGTAGCCGTGGGTGGCCGCCACCATGACGTAATCCGCGTACAGCACCACCGCGAAACCTGTGACCATCACGGCCTGGCGCCACGAAAGGGTCCTCTTCCACACCGTTGCTACGATCACGGGGGCCACGACCCAGATGAAGGACACGTCCAGACTGATGGCGCAATAGCCCAATAAGACCCCGGCCCCCGCCGGCTTCAGGAAAGACTGCCACCCGGCCGGGACACCAGCCCCGGGACCTGTGAGGAGCAAAGGCGCCGCGAGTGCCGCCACCATCCCTGACGCCTCAAGGAATGTCGGGTTTCCGATGCGCAAGAGCAACGGTTCGACGATCACCACCACGGCGGCCAGCCACGCGGCAGCAGTTGACGACAGCCTGCGGGCCACGAGGAAACACAGCCCCACCCCCACAGCGCCCATCACAGCGTCCAGCCAGCGAAATTGGAACGCCGCTTCCATGCCCTCGCCAAACCTGAGCGTGAGCCCGAACGCTGCGGCAACCACCACGATAAATGCGGTCAGGTTGCCTGCGAGCGCCCGGGCAGCCCACGTGGGCCGTGTTTTCACCGTGGAGCGGCGACCGGAGGTGCCGGTATGGTCACCGGCCGGACGACGCCGGGCCAGCCTGAAGTCGTTCTTGTGGGGCAAAAGGTTTCGTTGGTGTGCCAGGACCGCGACCCCGCTGATTCCGGCCAGGACGA
This sequence comes from Arthrobacter sp. LFS091, assembly GCF_047977885.1. Taxonomy (NCBI): domain Bacteria; kingdom Bacillati; phylum Actinomycetota; class Actinomycetes; order Micrococcales; family Micrococcaceae; genus Arthrobacter; species Arthrobacter sp. LFS091. The sequence continues at coordinate 163,571 of NZ_JBFPFP010000009.1, read as the reverse complement.
GCCACAGCAGGGGCTGCAGCCAGGAAGCAACTGCCAGGACGACGATCAGGCCGGCCGCCAGCAGTATGAACTGTCCGGCACCCTTCCCGGGGCGGGCTTCCGTCAGCACGGGCCACGCCAAAACCACCAGGACCACCCCTGACAGGACCGCCCCCGCCGCTGAGCCCACGGCCAGGCCGGTGACTGCATCCAACTGCCATCCGGCCCATAGTCCGCCCACCACCAGGAGGCACGAACAAGCCAATCCCAACTGGCAACGGCGATAGGCACGCATGGCCAGGAGGATGGTGGACAGGACCATCAGGACTGCATAGCCAAGGCCCGAGGCGGCAAGCCACGGCAGCAGCTGGAGGGAACCGTGGTATTTCGGTGGAACTATGATGCCCGCCATGACGGGCGGTGCCGTGGCGATGATGGCGAAAGCGACAACCACGAGCTGCCCGAAGGAGGCAAAAGATGCACGCAGCACCTCCTCTGTCCTGGCGCCGGGGGTGCGCAACAGGGGAAATGCCACCAAAGCCGTTCCAGCCGCCACGTAGACAGGACCCTTGGCGATGGTGGCCAGCGCCTGGAACCCCGCAGCCGCGGCAGAGCCGTTGTCCAGGAACCCCACCACCACGACATCGACTCCCACCAGCACCGACACGACGCACAGTACGGAAGCGATATCGCTGGTTTCGGCCCATCGCCATTTGTCGAGGAGCACTCGTGGCCTCCAACGGAGGTCCCGGTAGAACGACCGTGGCACCACCAAGGGCGCGAAACACGCCACGACGAAGCCCAGGACTGCTCCCCCGGCACCCCACGCCATCACGATCACCAGAAGGCTGAAGAGCAGCCTGAGGACTACCTCACCTATGGTGGACGCTGCGTACCACCTGAAGCGGAGCTCGCCCTGCAACCATCCGGCGGGCGCATTGACAATGAAGATTGCCAAGGCAGCCAAAGCCACTGCGGCCGCCAGCGCAGGCGTTGCCAGCGCCAGGGTCACTGTCCCGGTGACGGTTGCCGCCAGCAGGCCTGCCAGGAAGGAGACGAAGACCGAGAAAGCTACTCCGTCCTGCCGTTCCCGGGAACCTTCGGGATGGACCGCGACCACATGCGACAAGGGCAGCGGGACCAGCGCATTGGCGACGATTCCCACCACCCCCAGAATCATCGCGGCCGCGGCGAACAGTGTGTAATCCGCCGTCCCCAGCATGTTCGCCATGAGAAGGGTGCAGGCATAACTCACCACGCCCACAATCCCCGCCGAGACCGCCAGGAAGCCGCTGTTCTCCGCGATCTTTACGTCGTCAGCGGGCGCTTTGTCCCGGCGTTCGGCCCTTGGCCTGATGGGCACGCCAGTGAGTGGTCTTTCCAGGTACACCTCCACGTAGGGACCGCCCGCTACTGGCCATCTACGGCATCGACGGGAGCAAAGGAACTCCCGGGACCCGCAAGCAAGGTGTTGGGTCCTGCCGGACGGAGTTCGACGGTCTCCACGCCAATCTGTTTCAGGGCAGCGAAGGCCTCGAACTCGTCACGGCCTTTCATCATGACCGAAATATGGCCGTCGTCCGTCAGCGCTACTTCGTCTGTTGCCCGCAGGACAGCCCTGAGGTCCGCCCCCGCAGGGAGTTCGAAACGAACCAGCGTGGAAAGATCCGAGTGCAAGGAGCGCAGGTCCCCGCCCTCGCGTCGTGCCTTTTCCTCCTCCAGCAGGACACCGGTGAGGAGCCTGGTGCTGCGGTCCCAGGTGAAGCAGCTCGCCCATTCCTTGCATTCCACGGAAACGTCCCTGGCCGCGTCAGGCTCGGCCAGGGCCGACAACGCCTCGACCAGGGCCGCCCCAAACTCTTTGGGGGTATCGGCCAACCAACCGGTCCTGCCGTCCAGCACGGAGTCCCTAATACCGGGTACGCGCAAGCCCAGGCAGGGCACGCCCCACGCTGCGGCCTCGATGACTGAGCATCCCCAGCCTTCCGAGGCCGAGGTGGAAGCAGTAAGCCAGGCCCTGCCCAGCAGTTCGTCACGGACGTCGTTGGGCTGGTACCCGTGGAACGTCACCGCATGGTCCAGCCCCAAGTCCATGGCCAATTGCTGCAGGCGTGCCCGTTCCGGCCCGTCGCCGACGATGTCCATCCGCAGTTTGGGGATGCTCCTTGCGGCCACTGCGAATTGTCCCAGCAGCAGGTCCAGCCGTTTGTGCGGAACCAAGCGGCTGACGACGGCGATGGTGGGCCTGAGCGCGCGGCCGGAAACCTCGTGCGGGCTATCAATGGTGCCGTTGGGCACCACGTGGATCGGTCCGGTGAACCCTAGCTTGCGAAGTTCCAGCCGCGTGGAGGCAGAGACCGCCACGATGGAGCGCTGCCCGTACACGGACTTGGCCCCTGAGCTTTCCAGGAACCGGCCCACCGCGGCCATGGGTGGAGAGAACTTGGTACGGAACTGTTCCTGATGGACATGGTGGATCAGCTGGATGATCGGAATATCCCGCCGGAGGAACAAAGGAGAGAAGAACGGAATCCCGTTCTGGCAATCCACTACGGCATCAAACTGCCCACTGGTCCGCAGAAGCCGCATCGCCGAATGCGCATAAATGGAGAGGGTTCCGCCTCCGCGCAGAATCCGGATGCCGTCAATGAGGTCCTCCGCCGACTGACCGGCGTCGCGTCCCGTGAACCAGGTGACCTGTACTCCGTGCTGCACCCATCTCCTGGAGATTTCATGCATGTATTGCTCCGCGCCACCAGCCTGTGAGTGCTTGATGTCGCGCCAGTTGAGGACCAGCAGATGCTTCCCCGCGAGCCGGGAGGGAGAGTTCAGATCGGGTAGAGCAAAGGTCATGGTGTTGCTTTCTGGAGTTGAAGCACCGAGGCAAAGCTGGCAACTCCGTCCTGGAACGGGCGGAACGTAGACTCCGCACCATCGGTCCACGCCACCGGCAGTTCGATAATGCTGGCGTCGTTGTCCTGGAGCCGAAGAAGGAGCTCGACATCAAAGGCGAACCCGGTGCTGCGGCACTGCACCATGGCAGCTGTCAGGGCATCGCGTTCAAAGAATTTGAAGCCGCACTGGGTGTCCTGGATGCCCTTGACCTTGGACCGGGTCAGGACCCGGAATGCTGTGCCGCCCACCCGGCGACCGATGTGCTGGGGACGCACAAAGGTGGAGCCAGGAGCATGGCGGGATGCGATGACGGCCGCTGCCCCGTTGGACAGATAGGACATGGTTTCAGTGAGCGTTTCCAGGGGAGTGGCCAGATCGGCGTCAAAGAAGCCTGTGAACCTGGACGTTCCGCTGAGGAGTCCGCGGCGGACTGCCGCTCCCTTGCCGCGGCGCGAACAACCCACCACAGAGATGGGTACGACGCCCCCTTTCTCACGGGAGATCCTGCGAACAACCGCAGCCGTTTCATCAACGCTGCCGTTGTCCACCACAACGATGCGCGATGACCAAGGCTGGGTAGCCAGGAAATCGGCCGTCTGCCGGAGGGTGCCTGGAATCCTGGCGGCCTCGTTGTAAGCCGGGATGACAACCTCGAGATCCACACGGGAGCGCCGCAAAGTCTCTGAATGTCGACGCGCTTGGAGACCTCCTCTCCTTCCGATGTGCACACTGTGGGATTGCAGCGGAACCATCTGAGCCTCCAATATCCGGGTAGCTGGCACGAAGACATGCCCGCAATATATGGAGTGGCGGAACCCTGCAAGTCATGACGCCAATCCCGGTTTGCCGTCCACGTGGTGGACCTCCTGGCGTTGCTGCGAACGCATCCGGGCGCTCTGAGCGAAATTGCTGGTTGGTTGTCGGAGGCCGTCTATAGAGTTGCCACATGAGCCACGCATCTCCCGTTCCTTCGGCCGCCCCGGAAAACTCCGTCCCGGAAACCCTTGCCCCGGAAACAACTGCCGGGCCGCCTGTTGCCAAGCGGGTACCCACTCGCCGCGAGCATCACGGCGATGTCTTCGTGGACAACTACGAGTGGCTCAGGGACAAGGAATCGGCAGAGGTGGTGGAACACCTCAAGGCTGAAAATGCTTATCAGGAAGCCGTCACTGCGCACCAGGAACCGTTGCGCGCAGCCATATTTGGTGAGATCAAGGGCCGTACACAGGAGACGGACCTGTCCGTGCCCAGCAGGAAGGACGGCTGGTGGTATTACAGCCGGTCGGTGGAGGGCAAGGAGTACAGCATTCAGTGCCGTGTCCGGGCCAGCAACTCGGGCGACCCCATCGCGGACTGGACTCCGCCGGCAGTGGAGGCCGGAGTGGAGCTCCCGGGCGAGGAAATCCTCCTTGACGGCAACATTGAAGCCGAGGGCAAGCCGTTCTTCAGCGTCGGTGGCGCCGCTGTCACCGTGGACGGAAATCTCTACGCGTATGCCGTGGACAACGCCGGCGATGAACGCTTCACCCTCCGGATCAAGGATCTCCGCACCGGTGAGCTCCTTCCGGACGTCATCGAGAACATCTTCTACGGGGTGGCTTTCTCCCCCGATGGCACCCGCCTCTTCTACACAGTGGTGGACGACGCCTGGCGTCCTTACCAGGTGAAAGCGCACGTCCTGGGCACTCCGGTAGCCGAGGATGAGGTGCTGTACCAGGAGGACGACGTCGCCATGTGGCTCGGTTTCGACCTCGCCTCCGACCGTCGCCACCTGGTGCTCAGCATCGGCTGCTCCGAGTTCAGCGAAACAAGGCTGCTCCGCTTCGACGACTACGAGGCCGGCCTCAGCACCGTCATTTCCCGTGACGAACATATTCTTTACGAAGCAGAGCCCTTCCTGCTCGATGGCCGCGAGACCCTCCTGGTAACCCACGACAAGGACGCCATCAACTCCATGGTGAGCCTGGTGGACCCTGCTGAGCTCGACAAGCCGCTTGAGCAGCAGGACTGGCGGACCGTCGTCGAACATTCCGAGCAGGTGCGCGTGAACGGCGCCGGCGTAACGTCCACGCACCTGGTGCTGTCCATTCGCAAGGACACCATCGAAAGGGTACAGGTGCTGCCACTTGCAGGGCTCGGTACGGCGGCGCAGGGCGACCCCGTGGAGCCTGCTTTCGATGAGGAGCTGTACACCGCGGGCGTTTCCGGCTCGGACTACGAAGCCCCCGTGATTCGCATGGGCTACACCTCCTACTTCACGCCCTCGCGTGTGTACGACTTCGTCCTGCCCACGCCCGGGTTGCCCGCCGGTCAATTGCTGCTCCGCAAGGAGAGCCCGGTCCTCGGTGGCTACGCGTCCGCCGATTACGTCGCCACCCGCGAATGGGCAACGGCCGACGACGGCACCCGGGTCCCGCTGTCGGTGCTGCGTCACTCTTCGGTTCAGCAGGACAGCACCGCGGCCGGCCTGGTGTACGGCTACGGATCCTATGAGATGAGCATGGATCCTGGCTTCGGCGTGGCCCGCTTGTCACTCCTGGATCGCGGCATCGTCATGGTCATCGCCCACATCCGCGGCGGCGGCGAGCTGGGACGCCTCTGGTATGAGGACGGCAAGAAGCTCAGCAAGAAGAACACGTTCACCGACTTCATCGCCGCGACTGACTGGCTTGCCGGCTCAGGCTGGGTTGACCCCGCACGCATAGCAGCCATGGGCGGCTCGGCCGGCGGTCTCCTCATGGGCGCCATCGCCAATATGGCCCCCGAAAAGTACGCAGCGGTAGTGGCCCAGGTGCCCTTCGTGGACGCCCTGACCACCATCCTCGACCCTGATCTTCCGCTGTCCGCCTTGGAATGGGAGGAATGGGGTAACCCGATCACGGACCCCGAGGCCTACGCCTACATGAAGTCCTACACTCCCTACGAGAATGTGGCGGCCGTGGCCTACCCCAAGATCGCTGCCGTGACGTCCTTCAACGACACCCGGGTGCTCTACGTCGAACCAGCGAAGTGGGTGCAGGCACTGCGTCATGTTTCCACCGGGTCCGAGCCCATCGTCATGAAGATCGAGATGGACGGCGGCCACGGCGGAGCATCCGGCAGGTACGTCCAGTGGCGCGAACGGGCATGGGACTACGCGTTCGTCGCAGATTCCGTAGGTGCCACGGAACTTCTCCCCGGGGCCGGACTCAAGTAGGGGGCCTTCATCGTTGGCGGGCCCGCAGCAGTGCGAAGTACCCCGGGATCACATCAGGGGCGGAAGGGTTGCTGAGCGGGCGCGTCTCGATGCTTGCTGAGCCTTCCTCCACCAGGTTCCAGTCCGCCGCCGGGAAGGCTTTTGCGCGTTGCTTGGCACCGAAGCGGCCGGGCATCGGCAGCCCACGAATCGCCCACTCGAGCGGTCCGGGGATGGATTTCCTCGTAGCTCCGAGGTGGCTCACGTAGTCCACCGGAGTGCCCGGAAAATTTGTCTCTGCCAGGAAAACCCCGCCCCGGGCCCCGACGACGGGCAGCAGGTTCGCTGCCAGTGCCGCACGGCCGTCGCTGTCCAGTACGTGCAGGACACCGCGGATGAACACGTTGGCGTCGCCCGTCCAGCCTGCCTCGGCCAGGGCCGCCGCCACAGTAGCCGCCGCGTCGGGTGCCGTCATGTCGCAGACTGCGAATGACGCCGTCGTGATGTCCGTTGATTCCTGCCGGGCGCGGTCAACTGCGTTCGCTGAGTAATCGAGTCCAACAGCGAGGGGAAAGTGGCGGGCAAGGCGACGGGTGAAGCTTCCATTGCCGCAACCAACGTCCACCACAGGCAGGTTCGGGTCCATCTGTGTCACCTTGGGCAGGTAGCCGTTGAGTTCGTGGTCGCTGCCCGAGTCCCACAGGACGTCTCCAGCGGCACCTGTCGAGCGGACGTCGCCCCAGTACCGGTCCCACGCCGTTAGCGGGTCCTTGGGTGCGCCGGAGGAGAGCCTGATGAGGCGTGGAATCAGCAGGTACTTCCTGAGGGCGGAGAACATTCTCCAAATATAGGTGGCGTTATGCCTCCACCAGCCACTCCAGGGCTTCTGTTTCGGAAGTGAAGAACTTGGTGGGGCACGGAGGCTTCATGATTCCAAGAAAGAAATTTGCAATCACCCTGTCAACCGGCGACGCACCCCACAGGGCGATTCGATTGGCTTGGCAGGGCTTGGCGAACACTGATCTGGCGCCACGGGTGACGTCGTCCGTCGTCGCCATGTCAACAATCATGGGGTGCCGGTCTTCGCCGCACAGTTCATTGACCCTGTCCATGGCCCGTTGGGCATCCGATTCCTGGATCCTGGCACCGCGCGGCCACGTCAGGCGGAGGATTCCCTGCTCTTCGAGTTCAAGTTTGAACGACACCTGCTGGTGGTCTTTCGATGTTGCGTGTTGATCCACTGTGCTCCTCTTGCGGTCCGGCGCCCGTGCCGGAACTGACATGGTCACCCCGGTTTGGCTTCCTCAAGGCTGACGAATCCCGTGGTCAATGTAAAGAGTGTCTTCCACGACTCATCCGGAGCATTTCACGCCGGGAAGCCGCGAGCCCCAATGCCGCTGGTAGGGTGTTGCCAAATCGGGAAATACCGTGAGTAGAACGTTGGAACGGAAGGGGCTCCGTGGGCGAGACCGTTGCCGATGCAGGGCATTCTCCGTCTGCCCTTGTGGCGGATTCGGATGAGGAGCGCCTGGCTGCTTCCCAGTCGGCGCTCACCACGGCCGGCTTCGAAGTCACTACTGCTTCGGACAGCGCCTCAGTGGCCCTCGAACTCCAACGCCATAGCCCCTCCGTGATCGTCGTCGGGAGCTGTCTGGCCCGTGGCCTGCGGAGTCCGGGGATACCGGTGCTGCTGCTCCTGGACGCCGAAGAATCAGTGGACGTCGCCGACATCGAGTCCCTGCGGATGGCGGACTACGTTCTGGCTCCCGTGCGGGGCGCGGAACTGGTGCACCGCGTCAGGACCCTGATCGGCCGGTCAAGGGAACGCGAACGCTCCCGGGGGGAGATCGAGGCGCTCCGCGAGAGCCTGCGCAACGTGTCATCGGCGATCCGGGAAACCAATGATCCGCAACTGATCGCCGACCACGTGGTCCGAGGCTTTGGCGAAGCCCTGGGCGTGGACCACGTCTGGTTCGCAACGTTCCGGGATGAACGCGTCCCCAACATCCGCGCACAATGGAACGGTTCGGGAGTGGCCCCCCTTCCCGCGAGGCTGGGAGACAGCGAAGAAACCATCGCCGAAGCAGCCAACAAGCTGTGGGCCGAAGCGGACGTCCTTGCGGTCTCGGACCACAGGAAAGATCCCGAATCAGCAATCGCGCAGGCCTTGCGGGAATGGTCCGGCGAGCTCCACCCGATCTCCACCGTGCTTCTGCCTGTTGGCGAAGGCGCCACGGCCCTGGGAATCATCCTGCTGTGCACCGTGCAGGAGGAGCACCGCTGGACCCGTGCCGAGATCGCGCTGATGCAGCACGTGGCCGGGAACGTGGCACATGGCCTCATCCAAGGCCACCTCATCAGTGCCCAGCAGCGCGTGCTGCACCAGCTCCGGCAACTGGACAAAGCCAAAACAGATTTCCTGGCCACGGTGAACCATGAGCTGCGGACACCGTTGACCTCCATCACCGCGTATCTGGACATGATCCAGGACGGTTCCGGCGGCCCGGTTCCGGAAGGCATTTCCAAGATGCTGGACGTCATTGGCCGGAACTCTGACCGCCTCCGCCGGCTCATCGAGGACATGCTGACCGTGTCCATGCAGGACGGCAGCAACCTGGACCTCAAGCCTGTGGACATCGCCAAGCTGCTCCAAGTTGTGGTGGCAACGCTGCGGCCACTTGCCGAGTCCCGGCATGTTTCCCTCTCATTCACTGAGGCAGGGGAAGACATTGAAGTGACGGCCGACGAAGCAAAGCTGGAGCAGGTCTTCACGAACATCGTTGCCAACGCCATCAAGTTCACCCCCGAGGGCGGCCGGGTGGGCATCACCAGCTCGGTATCGGCCTCCGATAACGGCGCGAGGGCGGCCACTGTGCGGATCGCCGACACCGGCCTGGGCATCCCCGAGCACGACCTCCCGCACATCTTCACGCGCTTCTACCGGGCGTCCAACGCAACGTCCGCCGCAGTCCCTGGCAGCGGCCTGGGACTGGCCATTGCCCACGACATCATCAGCCGCCACATGGGCCGGCTCCTGTTGGATTCGACGCTGGGCTCCGGAACGACGGTGTCCGTGGAGCTGCCCGTTGGAGGGCCTTGATCCGTATGACATCGCTGTCATGCGGGCCTGCGGAGATTTGTCCCGCCGTCACTAATGCTCGACATCCGGCGAAACAAAACTGATGCCCCGGGCAGCGGCCCAGGGCATCAATTTATGTCATATGGCCTTGAGAGGCGCTCCCCCAATGTTTAGTTTGGCCACCAACCGATGCTGGTGGTGTTCGTCTTGGTGCTGGTGACGCTGTTGGGCCACCATCCGATCGCCGAACTGTCCTGCGAAGAGTCGGCATTGGCTGGAGCAGCGAATCCCGTTACTGCCAGAACCGCCGCCATGAGCAGGGTTGCCGCAAATTTTTTCATCCGCTATGCCCTTTCGTACTGATGCGAATTTGTTGTGTGTGACTTGAATAAAGTCACGGGGCAAACTATACGAGCTTTTCCTCTGTAATGACATGGATAATGGGCATATGCAAAGTCCGCAGCTCGCCGCCCACGTAGTCGCCGGGCTTTCGGCACGCGCCAGATGGAAGGAGCGGGACTTCGACGAAGCCGCTCGATTGGCAAGTGACGCCGCCGCGTTGGCTACGCTGGCCGGCGACGAAGAAGCATGGTGGAACATGCGCTACCTGCAGGCTGAGTGCCTCCGCGACCAGGGTCGGATCGAGGAATTCCTTGCCTTGGCTTCCGAACTCAACGACCACACCCTCACCTCCACCTCCGCAGAGCTTGGCTCGAAGGCCGGGACCATGGTTGCCGTTGCCCTCCAAGGGCTGGGCCGGTTGGCGGAGGCGGCGACCATGGCGGCAGACGCCGCGAAACTTGCTGCCCAGGACACCGATCTGCTCTACGTCCAGATCCTTGCCCAGCGCGCCCTGATAGCCGCCTTGGCGGAAAGCCGCCTGCTCCATGACGCCTGGCGGGAGTGCCTGGCTTTGGAGACCCTGCTGACGGACGATGTGGACGAGGACACCGCGGGCAAGGGCTACTGGGTGATAGGCAACGTTGCCTTCCTTGCAGACCGCGTCAATGACGGAGGGCGCTATCACGACCTGGCGGCAGAGCTGCTGTCGCCCTCAAAGGACGTTGATCTTTGGGCCCGTTTCAACAGGGCCTCCGCCGAAATGCGACTTCAGGCCAAACTCAGCGACGCTGCTACCCTCCGCTGCATTGAAAGGGCCGAGCTCGCCACGGACATTGTGGGTGGCTCTGAAAGGGACCACTTGGAAATGTCCTTGGTCCGGGCCCATTGGCATTTCCTCAGCGGAGATATGCAGCAGGCTGCGGCCATCCTTGAACCGCTTTGCGCGCGGTCCTCCATTTTGGCCACCCAAACCTCCGCAGAAGCCCACTTCCTCCTCGCGCGAACGCTGCTCGAATTGGGGCGTCGAGATGAAGCGCTTGCGAATTTTGACGAAGCAGCCACACTGTTCGAACAGGCCGCATTGCCTGAACGAAGCGTCGCCGTTCGCGAACACCTGCGGCATGACGATGAGCGACGAGGCCAGCCGCACGGGGGGTGAGCATGTCCGAAGGAAATATCTCCAACGAGGATCCCCGTTTGGGATTGCTGCTGGACGGTATCGTGCGGTTGGCAACTGGCGACCTGAACACCAGGATCAAGGTCTCCGACGCCCGCGATGAGATCGATGCTGTGATCATGGGTACCAACCTCCTGGCCGAGGACCTCCAGATCATCTACGAGGAACTGGAGCAGCGGGTCAACGCCCGCACGGAACAGCTCAACCAGGCACACCTGGCGATGCGCCACATGGCCATGACGGATCCCTTGACAGGCTTGAATAACCGTTCAGCGTTCGCTAACGCGCTGGCCGAGGCTCAGGCGACCGGGCATAAGGGCAGCAAGCGGCCAGCCATCCTCCTGCTGGACATGGACGGGTTCAAGTCGATCAACGACACTTTGGGACACACCATTGGGGACAAAGTCCTCGAAACTGTAGCCGCCAGGATCAGCGGGGCGGTCCGCGAGCAGGACATGGTGGCCCGTATGGGCGGCGACGAATTTGCCGTCATGCTCCCGGAGGTCACCCCTGCCGAAGCGGCGTCAATCGGCAACCGCATCCTCGCGTCCGTTGTGGGGGCCATGGAAATCGAAGGCCAGCATTTGCGTTGCGGGGCCAGCATGGGCCTGCGGATGGCTGACCCCGGCCACGGCGCCGAAGAGCTGATGATGGAAGCGGACATCGCCATGTACGAGTCCAAGGCGGACGGACGGGGCAAGCTCAAGGTGTTTGAACCGGCCATGCTTCTTGCGCGGCAAATGCGGAACCAGCTGGTGGGCGAACTCAAAGAGGCCATCGCCGGTTCGCAACTGGTGCTCTACTACCAGCCGATTATCCGTTTGGACACCCGTGAAATCGAGGGTGTGGAGGCTTTGGTCCGCTGGAACCACCCCACCCGCGGGTTGGTCATGCCGGACGAGTTCATCCCGATTGCCGAGGAAACGGGCATGATCTCCGATTTGGGCGGTTGGGTGCTCCGCACCGCCGTCGAGCAGTTAAGGCAATGGCGCAGCGACCCCCTGACGGCGGGCCACAACTTCAGCATGCGCATCAACGTTTCGGCCGCCGACCTGCAGCGGCTTGAGTTCATCGAGGACGTCAGGGAAGCGTTGGCATCCGCGGACCTGGACCCATCGCTGCTGGTGCTGGAACTGACCGAAAGCGCCGTCATCCTTGGCAACGACCTGGACCGCTACACGCTCAACAGCCTGCGACGCCTCGGCGTTGGTCTGGAGATCGATGACTTCGGCACAGGCTACTCGTCCATCAGCTATCTGCGCCGGCTGCCCGTCGATACCGTCAAAGTGGACCGGACCCTGCTCTCCGCCCTGGGCAGCGACCCCTCGCAACCGGCCCTGCTCGCTGCCGTCCTGCAACTCATCCGTGCCTGTGGCCTGAATGCCGTGTGGGAAGGCATCGAGACTGCCGAGCAAGCCCAGTACCTCCTGGGCATCGGCTGCACCAGCGGCCAGGGTTACTACTTCAGCCGGCCGTTGCCCGGGGAGCAGCTAACGGAGCAGCTGAAGCACCACAAGACGTGGCCCGTCACCGAGGACTAAATGCCCGACGTCGGCGCCTCACCGCGCGCTGCGGTCTGACCGCTGGTGGCCTGCCCGTTCCGGGCACGCCACTCGGTGTCCAGAATGGCGTAGATGTTCTCGGTGGCCCACTGGCCCTTGTAGTGCCAGTTGTCCACAAGGGTTGCTTCGAGCCGCATACCCAGGCGTTTGCAGATAGCCGCGGAACCGGTGTTGAGCGCATCCAGCTTGGCGTCGAGGCGATGGAAGGACAACGTCCCAAAAGCCAGTTCCATGACGGCTTGGGCGGCTTCCGTAGCGATTCCCTGGCCGCGGGCCTCCGGATGCAGGATCCAGCCCAGCTCACCTTGCCCCGTCCCCTCAAGCCATTTCAGCACTATCTCGCCCATCAGCCCGGGCTGGTCCTTGCGTTCAATGGCCAGGCAAACCCAGTCGCCTTCCTGCTTGAACTCGAAATTCGCATACCGTCCCAGGACCTCCATGGCCCGTGTCTTGGTCAACTCGTTGCGGAAGAGAAAGCGTGCGGTTTCAGGGAGGGACTGATATCCGTAGAAACGCTCAAGGTCTTCAGCTTCGAAGCGTCGGAGGATGAGTCGGTCGGTGACTATGGGGAGCTCAATGTCGGGCATGAAGATGAGGCTACTAGTCGCGCGTGAATAGTGGTCCAGTCTTGACACTTGGCGCGATCTGGGATTACCTAATGAACATTCGGTAAATAAAGCTGGAGGCAATGACGCATGGTTGAAACAACCCTCTCCGGTGCATCGCACCACATCCTGACGAACGACTACGCGTCCGAGTGGATGGGCATCCAGGTGCTCAAGATCGACGACGGCCACGCCACCATCCGCATGCACCTCCGCCAGGAAATGCTCAACGGCTTCGGCATGGCCCACGGCGGAATGATCTTCGCCTTCGCCGACACAGCCTTCGCACTGGCCTGCAACCCGGCCAACCCCACGCCCGAGGAAGCCGCAAACATCACGGTGGCGTCCGGCGTCGACATCAACTTCATCAAGCCGGCCTTCCAAGGCCAGGTAATCACCGCCGTCGCAAACCGCCGCGCGAGTACCGGCAGAAGCGGCCTGTACGACATCCAGATCTACGCGGCCGACCCGGCCCCCGCCCCCTCCCCTGACGCCGAGCCCGGCGAACTCATTGCAGAGTTCCGTGGCCGCAGCCGCACCATCTCCAAGAAGTAGGAAAACCATGACGCAGAACACCGTGGCAGCTCCAGACGTTCCCGCCTCCAAAGCCAGCGCCCCCGTGCTGGACCGTGAAGAAACCATCTCCCGCGACGAACTCGAAGCCCTCCAGCTCACCCGCCTCCAGCACACCGTGGCGTACGCCTACGATCGCGTGCCGCTGTACAAGCGCAAGTTCGACGAAGCCGGGGTGCACCCCTCGGACCTCCGCGAGCTAAGCGACCTGGGCAAGTTTCCCTACACCACCAAGGAAGACCTGCGCTTGGAATACCCCTTCGGGATGTTCGCGGTCCCCCAGGACCAGATCGCACGTATCCACGCCAGCTCCGGTACCACCGGGCGCCCCACAGTGGTCGGTTACACCAAAAACGACCTCGCCAACTGGGCAACTTTGGTGGCAAGGTCGTTCCGCGCCTCCGGCGTCCGCCCGGGCATGAAGGTCCACAACGCCTACGGCTACGGCCTGTTCACCGGCGGCCTGGGCGCACACGCTGGCGCTGAAGCCCTCGGCTGCACCGTCATCCCCATGTCCGGAGGCCAAACCGAACGCCAGATCCAGCTCATCCAGGACTTCAAGCCGGACGCGATCCTCGCCACCCCCACCTACCTGCTGACCATCGCCGACGCCATGGCGCACCAGGGCATCGACCCCACCTCCACCTCGCTCAAGTACGCAGTGTTGGGTGCCGAGCCGTGGACCGAAGAGATGCGCCACGAGCTCGAAGTCACCATGAACATTAAAGCCTCCGACATCTACGGCCTCTCCGAGGTCATGGGCCCCGGCGTCGCAGGCGAAGCCGTCGAAACACAGGACGGCTGCCACATCTGGGAGGACCACTTCCGCCCCGAAATCATCGATCCGTTCGACCACACGCGCGTGCTTGGGGATGGCGAACCGGGCGAGTTGGTATTCACCTCGCTCACCAAGGAAGCCCTGCCGATCATTCGGTACCGCACCAAGGACCTCACCCGCCTCCTCCCCGGCACGGCCCGACCCGCACACCGGCGCATGGGCCGCATCACCGGCCGCAGCGACGACATGATCATCCTCCGTGGCGTGAACCTCTTCCCGTCGCAGATCGAGGAAATCGCCCTCCGCATCCCCGAGCTGAGCCCGCACTTCCAGCTGGAAATCACCCGGCCCGAAGGCAAGCGCATGGACTCGCTCACGGTCCGCATTGAGCGCCGCGAGTCCGTCAGCGCCGAGGCCAGTACGACGGCGGCCCACACCTTGCGCGAGCAGATCAAGATCCACATCGGCTCGTCTTGCGTGGTGGACGTTGTGGAGCCCGGTTCCCTGGAGCGATCCAATGGCAAGCTGCGCCGCATCTATGACCTGCGACCCAAGGGCTGATCCGCTTCGTTGGCGGAGATCGTGAGAAAATGCCAGCATGCCTACTGAGACCACCACCAAGCGCGGACGGCCCGGCTACGACCAGCAGTCGGTGCTCCGCATCGCCGTCGACGTCTTCAACCGGCACGGCTACGACGCAACGTCCATGGGCATCCTGGCTGAAAACCTCGGGATTTCGAAGTCCGCCATCTACCACCACGTGCCGTCCAAAGGGGATCTGCTGAAGCTCGCCCTGGACCACGCACTGGGCGGGCTGGAGGCGATCCTTGAGGAGCCTTCTGCCACGTCAGGGCCTGCCGACGCTCGGCTGGAGTTTGTGCTCAGGCAGACCATCGCCGTGCTGGTGGACCGGCTGCCGTTTGTAACTTTGCTGCTGCGCCTGCGGGGCAACACGGAGATCGAACGGGACGCTTTGGAACGCCGGCGCGCCTTCGACCACAAAGTGGCTGCCCTGATCTCCGCTGCCCGCGAGGACGGCTCGCTTCGGCAGGACATCGATCCCCGCACTGTGACCAGGCTCTTGTTCGGCACCATCAACTCGATCGTTGAGTGGTACAAGCCCGGCGGCTCGCTGTCTCCGGAGAAGCTCGCGGACGACCTGATCACCATGGCCTTCGACGGCCTCCACACGGCCTCCTGACCCTCCCTCACATCCCACCCACTTCCGGCCAACCCTCACTCACAACCCACCCCCTTCCGGCCAACCCTCACTCACAACCCACCCCCTTCCGGCCAACCCTCACTCACAACCCACCCCCTTGGTGCCCGACGATGGCGGCTGGCTGCCGTCATAGTGCACGAGCGTTTGCCCTCAACCCGGCGGAACGTGAGAGAGCGTTGCTTCTCCACAGCGGTCAGGAAGGCTTCCGGCCAACCCTCACTCACATCCCACCCCCTTCCGGCCAACCCTCACTCACGTCCCACCCCCACGGCGCCCGACGACGGCGGCTGGCTGCGGTCGTTGTGCAGGAGCGTTTGCCCTCAACACGGCGGAATGTGAGAGAGCGTTGCTTCCCCTCAGCGGTCAGGACGGCCTCCGGCCAACCCTCACTCACAACCCACCCCCTTCAAGCGCCCGACGGCGGTAGCCGAGTGACGTCGTCGTGCCCTACCGCTTTAAAACCAAAACGCTTCCGCGCACTAAGGCGTGGAAGCGTTTCTGGTTGGGTGCTGGAGCGTTTGCCCTCAACACGGCGGAACGTGAGAGTGGGTTACTTCTCCACGAGGGTGAGGACGTCGTAGGTCGCCACTATTTCGTCGTTCTGGTTGGTCAGCACGGCATCCCAGGCCACCTCGCCGTACTCGTCGGTCTCGCGAGGGGTGATCTTCTTGGCCGTGAGGGTCACACGGATCGAGTCCCCGGCAGCAACCGGCGTGATGAAGCGCAGGTTCTCCAGCCCGTAGTTGGCCAGGACGGGACCCGGCGCGGGCTCGACGAACAGCCCTGCAGCCCAGCTCAGGAGCAGGTAGCCGTGGGCCACGATGCCCGGGAAGAACGGGTTGGCTTCGGCGGCTTCCTGGTTGGTGTGGGCGTAGAAGGTGTCGCCAGTGGAGTTCGCGAAGGCGGTGATGTCCTCCAGTTTGACCTCACGGAGCTCCGAGCGCACAGCATCTCCGATTCGGAGGGACGCCAACGACTTCCGGAACGGGTGCTCACCTTCAGTTTCAACAGTGAAATTGCGCTCAGCTCCCGTGTGCCAAACACCCGTGACGGCCGTCAGCATGTTGGGCGATCCTTGGATGGCGGTGCGCTGCATGTGGTGCAGGACCGAGCGGATGCCACCCAGTTCCTCGCCACCGCCGGCGCGGCCCGGTCCTCCGTGCACGAGGTGCGGCACGGGCGAACCGTGGCCGGTCGACGAGCGGGCGTCCTCGCGGTTGAGCATGTGGACGCGGCCGTGGTGGGCAGCAATTCCCAGCACAAGTTCCTGCGCCACAGCGGGATCATTGGTGCATACCGATGCCACCAGCGAGCCCGATCCCTTGGCAGCCAGGCGGATCGCATCGGGCAGGTCCGAGTATCCAATTACGGATGAGACCGGCCCGAATGCCTCCAGCGAGTGCACTTCCTCAGCTTCGGCATCGGCCCAGCTCAGGAGCACCGGAGACATGAACGCGCCGTCTTCCACAACGCCCACAGCTCCCCCAACAGAAGTGACCGACGGCGAATCGAGAGATCCGTACGCAAGTTCCCCACCGGCGTCGAGCATTGACTGAACAGCAGCGCGAACATCGGCGAGCTGATCGAGTGAGGCCAGCGCGCCCATGGTGACGCCTTCCGCGCGAGGGTCGCCGACCACTACGCGTTCGTTGATGCGGGCGCCGACGGCGGCAGCGACGTCAGCGGTCAGGGCCTGCGGAACGATGATGCGGCGGATCGCGGTGCACTTCTGACCCGCCTTGACGGTCATCTCGGTAACGACGGCTTTGATGAAAGCGTCGAATTCCGGAGTTCCGGGCACAGCGTCGGGGCCGAGAATGGCGGCGTTGAGCGAGTCGGTTTCGGATGTGAAACGGACGCCGCCCTGAACCACGTTCGGGTGGGACTTGAGCGACTTGGCTGTGGACGCAGAACCCGTGAAGGAGACGAGGTCACGGTAGTCGAGCTCGTCCAGGAGCGTCCGCGCCGAACCCGAAATCAACTGGAGTGCGCCGGCGGGCAGGATGCCGGATTCGATGATGGCCCGCACGGCTGCCTCGGCCACATATCCGGTGGGCGTGGCGGGTTTGACGATGGTGGGTACGCCGGCCAGGAACGACGGCGCGAACTTCTCCAACATGCCCCAGACCGGGAAGTTAAAGGCGTTGATCTGCACAGCCACGCCCGGAATGCGCGTGTAGATGTGCTCGGCCACGAACGAACCGTCCTTGGAGAGCGTCTCCATGGGGCCGTCCACGATCACCTGCGAGTTGGGCAGCTCGCGCCGGCCCTTGGAACCGAACGTGAAGAGGACGCCAATGCCGCCGTCGATGTCGATCATGTTGTCGATCTTGGTGGCGCCGGACTGCAGCGACGAGGCGTACAGTTCCTCGCGGCGCCCGTTGAGGTACATGGCAAGCTCTTTGAGCTTGAGCGCGCGCTGGTGGAAAGTCAGCTTCCCGAGTTCAGTTTGGCCAGTGGTTCGGCCGAAATGTACGACGGCGGACAGGTCCAGCCCGTCGGTGCTCACGTTGGCCAGGACTTCACCTGTGCTGGCATCGCGGACGGGGATTTTCTTTGCGTCGGGTGACGGGGTCCACCAGGCATCCTGGACGTAGCTGGGGACGGTTGCAACGGCTGTGGTTTCCGGGGCGACTGCTGTAGTGGTCATCGTCGACGGGTCCTTCCAAGGCACATGAAAGCGGCACGGTCATTGCGGACTGGTGCCAACATTACTGACCGGCCGTTCGGTAATATATACAGGGTACATGAATGCCCGGCAGAGTACAGCAGGAATTTTCTTTCAGCGACGCCTGGGTACGGCGAAGGGCCGGCTCCACTGCTCGCGGAACCGGCCCTCCTTGGTCATGCCTATGCGGCTAGATGGAGCCGAACTTGGTGTTGTAGCGGAACATGAATGCCGCCATCGCATCCCTGTTCACCGGCTGCAACGGACGGAACGACTTGGTGTTTCCCGCCTCAGCCCAGCCTGTGGAAATTCCCTGCGCCGCAAGCCACGTGATCTCCTTGTAAAACTGGGCCGTGGTAGGCAGGTCGACGAACGGTGAAACCTTGGGTGCCGTGAACTCCGGCTCCCCGGCCAACCGATACATGAACGCCGCCATCGCGTCGCGGTTCACCGGCTGCAAGGGCCTGTATGTCTTCGACTTGTCAGCCTCTTCCCAACCCGTGGAGATGCCCTTGTCCGCGAGCCACGTGATCTCCTTGAAGAACTGCGCACCCACTGGCAGGTCCTTGAACGGCGACACAGCAGGCGCCGTGAAAGCAGGCTTCCCCGACAAGCGGTACATGAACGCAGCCATCGCGTCACGGTTCACCGGGGTCAGAGGCTGATACGTCCTGGACCCATCGCCCGCCTGCCAACCCGTGGAAATACCTTTATCAGCCAACCACTGAATCTCGTCCTGGAACTGCGCGCCCAGCGGAACGTCGTCGAAACCCTGCTTCCCTTCCGTTGCCGTGGCATAACTCAAAGTGCCAATATCGGTGTTCTGCCCAACCGCAGTAGAAATCGAACGCGCGTTAGCCGCATTGGTCACATTGCCAGAGAAAATCGGGCCCGACTCCGCACCCTCCTCAGCAGAGACAAAATACAGACCCGTCGTCAGACCCGTAACCTTGAACGTCCCATCAGCCATTGAGTAGTCAAAACGAGTGACCAACGAGCCATCCTTGGTGTAAACGTTGATCCGCGCGTTCGCCAAGGGACGGCCTTGGGAGTCCAGTACCTTGCCTGTGAATGTTCCGCCCGCACGTACCGTCGCGTTGATGTTTGAAACGGCTTGTCCGGCCTGCGCCGTCACCAATGTGGCGCCCGCAGTACCGCTGGATTCAGGAAGGTCCTTGTACGACTGAGCCTCGTATGAGGAAACGAAGTCAGGGTCGCGGTTGAACTGGATCCTGTATGAACCCGGCAACAGATTCCGAATGGAGTAGGTGGTCTGGGAAGTCTCCATCACCGTCGACGCTGCCACGGTCCCGTCCTGCATGACTGCGGTGATGCTCATGCCCGAGCCGCTCATGGTCGGTCCCGGAGCTGGCTGACCCGAGACGGAACCTGAGACGCTCGCAGCAGCGACCGCGGAATCCGTAACGCCGGTGAGTTGTTGCCCAGCCGCGACCGACACCCAAGGAGACTTGTCGGCAACGGCGAACGCACCGTGCCACATGTTTGCCCATTTCTGGTTGTTGGTGCGGAAATGGAGCTTGTACTTTCCAGCTGGAAGCCCGCCAACGGTATATCTTCCGTCCGCACCGATGAATGCTGTGCTGACAAAGTTGTTCTTGGTGAAGTCAGGACCAGCTTCGACCGTGACCTGTCCGTCATAGGAACTCCCCATGGGAACGGAGACTTGCCCCGAAATCATGGCTGCTGGCTGCATTACTTGGTTGATGCCGGTCACGCCGGCACCCTCGGTAACGGGAACCAAGGTGGCCCCGTCGCGTGAAGCACCCGGGTAGTAGGTGCTCAGTACAGGTGACGGCTGCCCGTAGTGGAAAAAGGAAACCTTGTGACCGCCTGTGCCCAGGCCCCTCACCACATATGTTCCGTCGTTGTTGACGGCACCTGAATTGGTTCCGCCGGGCCCTTCAGCTATAACGGTGACGCCCGCTGGGTTTACGCCGGCGGGGACGGACACCTTCCCTGCTATCGTTCCTCCCATGGTCATCGTCTGGTTGATGCCGGTGATAGCAGAACCCGCGGTCACGGTAACGACAGTCGACTGCTCTCTGTCCCGGTTCCCATAGAAAGTGGGAAGCAACTGCATCGGGGCGGCGGTGTCTACAAATTGCAGGTTGTACTGGCCTGCCTCCAGCGCGGGGAGCAGGAACTTCCCCTCAGCATCGGCCCATACGTTCTTTTGGGTGGGCCCGGCCAATGTGGCGACCATGATTCTGGTCGCGTCTACCCCAGCGGGCACCGTGACCGTCCCCGAGATACTTCCCGTGGCTGCGGCAACTGCCGGGGATGCGAGTCCGGCAGGAAGGGCTCCGAGGAACAGAGCCGCCAATAGTGTCAGAGCGAGCCGATAACGGCCGCGCGATTTACCCTTCAAGGGTCCCCCAATATTCTTTTGAGCGTGCGAAGGGCCGCTTCGATTAGCGGCCCTTCGCTGATCATAAGGGGTTGCGCTGGAGGGGTCGATAGTGGGGGCACATGTGACACCGGAACGTGACCGAGCGTCACCCCGAAACGGCCGGAACGTGAGAGAGCGTCACCCCGAAACGGCCGGAACGTGAGAGAGCGTCACCCCGAAACGGCCGGAACGTGAGAGAGCGTCGGCCCGAAACGGCCGGAACGTGAGAGAGCGTTTAGGCCCGGCCGCCGAGCTTCTTGGCAAGCAGCATGGGCTTCTTCAGGAACTCCCCCACGCTTGTCCGTGTCACCACCGTCTGGTTCAGGGCGTCGAGGCGGTCAAGGATGTGATCCAGCTTGGCTGTGGTCTCGTCCAGCCTCCGCTGCTGCGCCAGGATCAGCTCCTCCTGGCCTGCCAGTACCTGGGTGAGATAGAGCAGAGGGCCGAAGCCGTTCTGTGCTACCCCTTCGCGGAGGTGGTGGTCCCGGACCAGGGCATCGTAGTGAGCGTGCTCTGCGGCCTTCTGAAAAATGCTGTTCCCATCATGGCCCGCGGACTCGGGGCGCTGTGACCAGAAGGCGAGGGGTTCACCGTCGAGGAATCCCACCCGCGAGTGGCTCAGGACGCGCAAATGGAACTCCCAGTCACCCACCACGGGCAGGGCCTCATTGTAGTAGCCGACGGCGTCGTGCAGGCTGCGGCGGTACAGGAACGAGATAGGGACAGCGCGGTTGATCTTGAGCATGTCCGCGAGCGTTATTTGGCGCATGTTGGCCCAGAAAATCTCACGTCGGATGGGCTCAATCCTGCCGTTTACAAGCTCCTCGATGACTATTTCCGTCCGGACCATCACACCGGTTTCTGCGGCATGCGAGGGATCGTCAAGGTAGGCCACTGTTTGGGCGAGAAAGTCGGGCGCCCAGAAGTCGTCGTCATCGTGGATCACCACGAATTCACCCGAACCGGCCTTAACCCCGGCGTTTGATGCCGCTTCCATGCCCACTGATTCCGCGTGGTGCAAAGTGGTGATGCGGTTCCGCTCAGCCTCGCTCCGCTGGGAGGTGAGGTGATCGACGTCGGCCGGGATGCCGCCGTCGTTGACAATGACCAGCTCGAAGTCCTGGAAGGACTGCCCGAAGATGTCGTCCAACGCACGGGCGAGGAAGATGGGGCGGTTCTTGGTACGGGTCACAATGGTGACGCGGGCGCCATGGCTCATGCGGTTCCATCCAGGGTTTTGGTAAGAGGGGTTCGGCAGTGGTTCAACTCTGCATGGTAGCAGCGCCGCGGCCGCCTGCTTTGGAACGTATGGCTGCCAGTTCCGGGCCGGTAACACCCTGTGCCGACAGGTACCGTTCAGGGTCCAACGCGTCGAGAAACGCCCGCAGGCTGGTCCGGCGCTGGGTCAACAAGGCCTCCAGCTCGTCGTCGGGCAGGTAGGGGTCGTGCGCGTGTGGGGCCCCGTGGGTGCGATGACGCTCGTTGATACCGCGGGCCGCGAGCTCATAGCCGCTGATGATTTCCTCGTCGGTGTAGCCGGCCAGTCGCTGCAGCATCAGGGCGATCACACCGCTGCGGTCGCGTCCCGCCGAGCAATGGACCACCACTTTGCCAGGCGACGCCGCGATGGCTTTGAACACCGCGGCCACCTTTTCGGCGAAGAGCTGGAGGTAGTCGGCGTACTGTTCGGGATCCTTGAGATACGGCCCGAACAGCTCGCTGAAGCGGCTATGGGCCGGATCTTCCGTGGGGCAATGGACGACGGCGATACGCGCCTTCACGTCCTCGGGCACCTGGGGATCGGTGTCGCGCGAGGTCCGTTCACGATCGGCGCGCAGGTCAATCACGGTGCGGACGCCGTCGTCGAACATCTGCTGCCAACCTGCTTCGGTAACCCACTCATGGCGGCCCATCCTGTACACGTCACCGGCGATCCGCCACGCGTTGACGGCTCCGTCCCAGTGCACGCTTTCGTGAGCTGAATCCATAGAGCCAGCTAAGCACATTGGCTCGCCGGAGGTGATGCCCCCGGCGAGCCCAAGGCTACGGATAGACGGGCTGCGCCGGGACCACCGATGAAAGCAGCGCGGCGGCGTAAGCCTGGTGTCCGGCAGCGTTCGGGTGGAAGTTGGCATCCGGAAGCAGGGTCGACGGAGGCACCGGGGGCGCCAGCACGATCCACGGTTCCGGCGAATTCACTGCGTGACCAAGGAACCGCTGGGTCACATCAATAAAAACCGCCTTGGTCCGGCTGAGCTTGACGGCATCGGCGATCGCCTTATTCAGGGCATCAACAGCGGAATTCACCTGGACCTGGTTTTCCACCGGGACCACAGTGACGCCAGGGAGAACCAGGGGGCCTCGGGTCGGATCGAAAAGCCTCGGATACCCCATAACTGCAATGGCTGCCTGCGGTGCGGAAGCCCGGAGCAACGCGTATGTTCCCGCGAGCCCGACAGTAATCGCGGGCAGCTTGGCGCGGATTCCCGCCACAGTGGCGGCACATGTGGCCGTATCCGGGGTGGCGCAGTCACGTAGTGCCAGCAGGCTCCCGGCGTCGACGGCACCCGCAGTGATGCTCACCAATTCTGCCTTGGCCAGCGCGGACCTGCCGGTCCTGCTGAGAATCTGTTGAACCACCGACGGGGCGCCGTTATAGAAAGGGCCGCCCGGGACAAGCAAAGCTCCATGGCACGCAAGATTGGCCAGCAAGGTTACCTGTCCGGTGGCTGCAACCAGATCGACGTAGCCGCCCTTGCTTTGCCAGCACCCCGGCGGGGTCGGCGCGTATAAATCCCCCGCACCCGTTCCGGCCGTGTACGAATCTCCGAGTGCCACATAGTCAGGCAGCGGCGGCGCGGCCGCCGTGGCCGGGCTGGCCGTGAAGCTCAGACAAAGAGCCAGAATGGCGAGACCGCCCGCAAAGGCCGTGCGCCGCCGTCGTGCTTGATGAGTTGCCATGGTGAATCCCCTTTTTTACCGCTCGTTGGGGCTCCGGTTCCGCATGCGCGGAAGTCACGGCTCGCCCACCAGTCGGCCGCGCACCGGGGCAATGTGTTGGCTAGATTACGCCTGCGGCTGCGGAGGGAAAAGACCTTGCGTGCGCATAGTGCCGAAAGCTCACCCCTCGGCGCCGTACTTGGCCAAGCGGAACTCCAGGCCATTCCGCACAGCGGGCCACTCGTGCTCCAGGATGGAGAACACCACGGTATCGCGGAGCGCTCCATCGGCGCTGCGCGAGTGGTTCCGGAGCACGCCGTCCTGCTTTGCGCCGAGCCGGGCGATCGCCTCGCGGGATTGCTGGTTCAGCCAGTGCGTGCGGAACTCCACGGCCGGGCAACCCAGCGTTTCGAAGGCGTGCCGCAGGAGCAGCAGCTTGGAATCCGGATTGGTTCCTGTGCCGTGCGCCGACACCGCGTTCCACGTGGAGCCGATCTCGACACGGGGTGTCACGGCGTCGATGTTCATGTACGTGGTCATGCCGATGAGCTTGCCCGTGGCGTTTGAGCGCGTGGCGAACGGCAGCATGGAACCCTTTGCCTGCAGGTCCAGGCGCCGATCAATCTCGGCGGCCATACCCTCCGGAGCCGGAACCGAGGTGTACCAGAGCTTCCACAGTTCGCCGTCGCGGGCAGCATCCACCAGCCCGTCATGGTGTTCCTGGCCCAGAGGTTCCAGCGTCACGAAGTTTCCGGTCAGGGTGATGGGTTCAATTGAAGTCACCCGGCTAGCCTAACCGGCCCTGCGCACTAGTCTTTCCAGTCGAAGAAGCCCTTGCCTGACTTGCGCCCCAGCTCGCCACGCGCCACCTTGTCACGGAGGATCTGCGGCGGCGCGAAGCGATCGCCCAGCGTTGAATGCAAGTACTCGGCAATGCCCAGGCGGACATCCAGCCCCACAATGTCAGTGGTCTTCAGCGGTCCCGTGGGGTGTTTGTAGCCAAGAACCATGGCGGCATCGATGTCCTCCGCCGACGCCACGCCCTCCTCCACCATGCGCATCGCCTCCAGCGCAATCGCCACACCCAAGCGGGAGGATGCGAAGCCTGGAGCGTCATTGACGACGACGGCGGTCTTGCCGAGTGCCTCGGTCCAGCTTTTCGCCGCAACAGCCAGTTCGGGAGACGTCTTTTCGCCCAGCACCACTTCAATCAGGGTTGATGCGGGCACGGGATTGAAGAAGTGGAGCCCCACAAAATGGGTGGGCCGACGAAGCTCGTTTGCGAGGCCGGAGACGGACAGCGAGGAAGTGTTGGAGGCCAGGAATGCGTCCGCGGACAAGTGCTCCTCCACAGCCTTGAGGGCGCCGACCTTGAGTTCGTAGTCCTCCGGGACTGCTTCCACCACCAGCCCACAGTGGACGAAGGAGGCGTAGTCAGTGGAGGTGCTGAAGCGCGCCAGAGCTTCCTCGGGCGTCCCCTCCAGGGTGCCGCGGGCGGCGGACTTGGCTACGGCCTCCGCCACCCGGCCCTGGGCTCCGGCGGCAGCTTCATGGTCACGCTCAACGACGATCACTGTGGCGCCCTTGGTCAGGAAGGCGTGTGCGATTCCAGCACCCATGCGGCCGCCGCCCAGGACTCCAACAACGTGCGGTAGGGCGGTAACGTCGGTCATTTCTGGGTCCTGTCCTGCGTGGGAGCGTCTGTGTCTTGCGAAGCTTTGGCCGATTTCTTGTCGAGGAACGCCTGCATCCGGTCGAACTTGCCCTGGGACTCGAAGAGGATGCCTTGGGCTAGGGTGTCGATCAACGGGTGGGCTTCAGCCGGGGCATGGAATACGGACTTGGTGATCCGCACGGCCAAGGGGTCCTGACGACCGATCTTGTCAGCAAGGCTGTGGGCCGCGTCCATGAGCTCAGGTGCCTCGAAAATGGCGGTGATGAGGTTGATCCGCAGGGCTTCCTCTGCCCGCAGGACCGCACCGGCCAGGAGAATCTCTTTGGCCTTTGGTTCACCCACGAGTTCCTTGAGCCGCCAGGTGGCACCGGCCGCAGCCAGGATCCCCAGCCCCGTCTCCGGGTTTCCAATCCGGATGCTTGGAGTGCCGATCCGGAAGTCCGCGGCGTAGGCGAGTTCGGCGCCCCCGCCCAGGCAATACCCGTCCAATGCCGCGATGACGGGCATGGGAAGTTTGGCGATGCGGGCGAAAATCGTGGAGTTGATTCCTTGGAGGGCATCGTCTCGGCGGCGTTCGCGCAGCTGGCCGATGTCAGCACCCGAGGCGAAGACGCCGTCCGTGCCGGCGATGATCAGGACCTTCGGGCTCCGTTCCAGCTCGGCGCAAACGAGGTGGAGCTCATCGACCATCTGCTGGTCGATGGCGTTGCGGACCTCGGGCCGGTTCAACAGGACGGTGAGCCGGTCTTCGCGCTCCTCGATAAGGAGGGTGGAGAAATCTTCCGGGTTCAGTGCCATTACACGCCTTCCAGCAGCATCGCAGTTCCTTGCCCGACGCCGATGCACATGGTCGCCAGGCCCAGCTTCGGTCCGGTTGCGGAAGCGAGTTCGCGCTCCATCCGGCCCAACAGGGTGATGGCAATCCGCGAGCCGCTGGAACCCAGCGGGTGTCCCAAACTGATGGCACCGCCGTCGTTGTTCACGATATCCGGGTTCAACCCGAGACGGCGCATGCTGGCCAGGGACTGCGTAGCGAAAGCCTCGTTGAGTTCCACGGCACCGAGCTTGTCCACGGTGAGGCCCGTGCGTGCCAGGATCTTTTGGGTTGCCGGCACCGGGCCAATTCCCATGATCTCCGGTTCGCAGCCCGCCGACGCGCCATCCACGATGCGGGCACGCGGCGTCAGGCCGAACTTTTTGATGGCTTCTTCAGAGGCGACGATGATGGCCGAGGCGCCGTCATTCAGGGTGGAGGAGTTACCAGCCGTGACCACGGAGCCGCCGGGGACCACGGGACGAAGCCCGGCAAGGACGTCCATGGTGGTGCCCAGCCGGGGGCCTTCGTCCGTATCCACGACTGTCTCGGATTTCCGCGTCTTGACGGTGACCGGAACGATTTCGTCCTTGAACCGGCCTCCGGCAATGGCGGCCAACGCACGTTCGTGCGAGCGGACCGCGAAAGCGTCGGCGTCCTCACGGGAGATGTTGTCGACGCGGGCCACTTCCTCTGCCGTTTCCGGCATGGAGTAGGTCATCTTGCCGTCGCGGGAGAGCTCTCCCTTGGTGAAGAGCGGGTTGGCGAAGCGCCAGCCGATGGAGGTATCGAAGATTTGCCCGGGCTTGGCGAAAGCCGTGGTGGGCTTCTCCTGGACCCACGGTGCGCGGCTCATGGACTCGACGCCACCGGCCACCACGATGTCCGCGGCACCTGACTTGATCATCTGGCTGGCCATGATGATGGCGCTCAGCCCGGAAGCGCACAGCCGGTTCACCGTGATGCCCGGGATGTGGAGGGGAAGTCCGGCCAGGATAGTGGCCATGCGTGCGACGTTACGGTTTTCTTCGCCGGCACCGTTGGCGTTACCGAGAATGACCTCGTCAATGGAGTCAGGATCGACGCCGGCACGCGCCACTGCTTCCCGGACCACCAATGCTGCGAGGTCGTCGGGACGGACGGAGGACAGCGCCCCACCGTAGCGACCTACAGGCGTACGGGCGCCACCAACAAGAAAAGCCTCGACCATGAGAACATCCTTCGCGAAGTGAAAGGGACCGGTCGAGAATAATCTACCGACCGTTCGTTCTATAAAGATTACACGGACCGGCTGGACGGTCAACAGATGAAGCTCCCCTGCCGACCATCCCGTAACAGGTCAGACCACCCGGATCCCCAGGTGCCCGGCCAGGAGCGGCGCCAGCAAGCTCAATTGGTAGTCATCAATCACGACGCCGGCCAGACCGGCCAGGCCGTTGACTCCGCGGAACTCGGAAGTCCGCAAATCCACGTCCTTCAGCTTGGCACCGGTGACATCCAAGGTGCCGATGGTGCAGTTCTTCAACGCCAGCCGTGTCCCGGTGCAGCCACCGAGGTCAAGCTCGTTAATGATGCAGTCGGAGATCTGAACATCCATAAGTTTGGAGCCCCGGAGGTTCACGTAATCAAGCTTGCCGCCGTCGATGCGGACCGAACGCCAGTTGCCTTCGTAAAGTTCGGCTGATCCCCACCGGGGGTTGCTGATCTCCACGTCCTGCCACGATGTCCGGGCAGCCATGAAAACCGGTGCGTAGGGTTCGGCCAGGACGCATTCCCTGAACGTGGCGCCGCGCAGTTGAGCCTCGTTGAAGGACACGCTGTTGAACTCGCACTCGATGAAATCTGCGCCGCTCAGTTCCTCTCCCTCCGCAGAGACGCGGGTGAGCCGGACGCCGTCGTACCTTTCACCCCGCTGGAAGTCCGGGGCGTCGTCGTCACGAAGTTCGTCCAATCGCACTGGGGAAATTTTGGGGGCCGCGACCTTGGCCACCGGCATCAGAGGGTTTCCCGCGTGGTGGTCAGGGGCAGTTCCGGAGAGTGCGCCTTACCGGGCCAAACCCTCGTTGGTCCGGCGGTGATGTGCTGCGTCAGTGTGGTGGGTAGTTCCATGCCTCGAGCCTATCCCCGGGTGCCGACAAAAACCGACGGCCGGTCCTTGCCTGAACGGTTCCGATGGCGAAAACTGGCCTGAGTCGGCGCATTCCATGGCGCTGCACGCACAGCGAAAGGCCCCCATGGTCACTATCGATTTGAGCGCGACGAGCCAGGCGTCCGGAGGTTCCTCCGCGTTGCAGGGCTACTTGGCTGAGCCCGACGGCGTTGGACCGTTCCCGGGAGTGGTGATGATCCACGAGGCCTTCGGACTGGATGATGTGATGCGTCGCAACGCAGACCGGCTCGCAGAGGCGGGCTACCTGACGTTGGCAGTGGACCTTTACAGCGACGGCGGCCCCCGGCGCTGCCTGGTGGCCACCATGCGCGCCATGCTCGCGGGCGAAGGCCGGGCCTTCACCGACATCTCCACCGCCAAAGCCTGGTTGCGGGCGGATGGCAAGTGCACGGGGAAGGTGGGCGTCATTGGCTTTTGCATGGGCGGTGCGTTCGCGCTGCTGGCCGCCAACGACGGTTTTGATGCCGCGTCCGTGAACTACGGCCAATTGCCCCGGGACCTGCACAGTGCCCTCGAAGGCTCCTGCCCGATGGTCGCGAATTACGGCGGCAAGGATCGGACCTTGCCCGGAGCGGCAGCGAAATTGGAGGCGGCCCTCACCAGCCTGCGCATTGAGCACGACGTCAAGGAATTTCCGACGGCGGGCCACGCCTTCATGAACGACGCCCCCATTGGCCCGAAGGTGCTCCGTCCACTGATGCGGGTCATGGGCATCAAACCCGATCCTGCCTCCGCCCCGGAAGCGTGGCGCCGTATCGAGGACCATTTCGCGAAGCACCTTTCGGACTGAAACCAGCAACGGAAGCAAAAACGACGGCGGGTGCCGCCTGGGGTGAACTGGTCACCCAAGGCGGCACCCGCCGTCGTGCGTTCTGTAGAACCGTTAGCTGAAGAGCTCGCTCTTGGGCTCGTTGTTCTTGACCTTCTGCCAGCCCAGCCAAAGGATGAGGGCGAAGAACGGGATGGTTGCCAGGGTCCACAGGCCAAGCAGGAAGACCTCGCCGGTTTCCTTGTTGGTCATGGAATCGAAACCGATGAGCACAGTGATGGCAAGCAGGGCGACCAGGCCCAACCAGCTGGTCCACGGCGAACCGGGCATCGGCAGGCTGGAGACCTTTCCGCGCTTCTTCCGCAGGGCGATCTGGCTGGCAAAGATTGAACCCCAAGTGAAGATCACGCCAATGGAGGCGGTGTTCAGGGCGAGGTCGAATGCGTGGGAGCCACCCAGCCAGATGTTGAGCAGGATGCCCACCAGGTAAACGGCGCCGATGGCCAGGATGGCTGCGTACGGCACGTGGCGCGCGGACATCCGGGTGAGCCACTGCGGTGCATGGCCGTTGTTTGCCATGGTGCGGAAAATTCGGCCGATCGAGTACAGGCCCGAATTGCAGGACGACAGGGCAGCGGTGATGACGATCATGTTCATGACATCGCCCATCCAGCCCAGGCCCATCTGCCCGAATACGGTAACGAACGGCGAGGTGCCGGCCACGTACTGGTCGGACGGGAGCAGCATCGCGAGCAGCGTCACCGAACCGACGTAGAAGACCACAATGCGGATCACGACGGCGCGGATCGCCTTGGGGACTTCGCGTTCCGGGTTTTCCATCTCACCGGCGGTAATGCCCACCAGTTCGATGGCGTTGTAAGCGAAGATCACGGCGTTGAGGACCAGGATCATCACCAGGCCGCCCTTGGGGAACATGCCGCCGTCCGCATGGAACAGGTTTGCAACAGACGCGTGCCCCTCGCCCACCTTGGCGTTGGTGACAACCATGAACGTGCCCACAGCCAGGAAGATCACGATGGCCGCGACCTTGAGGCAGGATGCCCAGAATTCGAACTCACCGAAGGCTTTGACGCTGAACAGGTTCACGGCCACCAGCAGCACCAGCGCTGCAATGGCGGACATTTCGATGGGTACGTTCGGGAAGAAGAACTGGAAGTAGAGGCCGATCGCGATGAGCTCGGCGATGCCTGTCATGGCCCAGTTGATGAAGTACATCCACCCCGAAAGGTAGGCGCCCTTCTTGCCGAACATCTCACCGGCGTAGCTCACGAAGGAGCCCGAGGTCTGGCGGTACATGATGAGTTCGCCAAGGGCGCGCATCAGCAGGTAAGCGATGACGCCTGCAATGGCGTAGGAGAAAATCAGGGCCGGGCCCGTGGAGGCCAGGCGGCCACCGGCGCCCATGAAGAGGCCGACGCCGATGGCGCCACCCATGGCGATCATGGTGACGTGGCGGCGGCTCAGGCTCTTCTGGTAACCCTCGGCGCTGAGGGTCGAACCCGTGGCACCGGATGAGGCCGGGGAGTTCTTGAGATCTGTGGGAGTACTTTGCGGCACAGCTGTTCCTTGTGGGTCGGGGTGTTGCTGTAGGTGTTTTCGCCCAGTGCCGGAACACAGGCGGGTTTGGCACACATAATTCGGGGTTTCCCGCTTTAGGGATCCCGAAGTGTGACAAAGAACGCAGAACGCCGAAGCTTCGCGCAACCCGTCTATCTTACGGGATTAACCGGAATGCCCGTGACGCAGGCAACAACACCCGGTCGCGGATGGCCAGCGCGGGGTCTTCGCTACAGGAGGAAGCCGTCGGCCATCCGTCGACGCACCCAGCTTCCGGCGCCCGCCTCGGAACGCGCGCAGCGGTCGAACCACTCCCCCAGCGCGCGATCATGGCTGGCGATCACCACGGTTCCCGCGAACGAAGCGAGCGCGGCCTCGAGTTGCTCCACGAGCGCTGGTGCCAGGTGGTTGGTGGGCTCGTCCACGATCATGGTCCCGTAGCCGCCCAGCAGGAGCCGGGCGAGGGCGAGCCGCCGTTGTTGCCCCGCGGACAAACTGCCGACAGGCACGTGGAACTCCGCAGGACGGAACAGGCCCAACCGGAGGAGGCCCTCGGCATGTTCGTCGATGTTTCCGCCCAGACCCTCGGCAAACGCAGGCAGCAGCCGCAAGCCGGGCCTCGCCGGCACATGGATTTCCTGCTGCAGGTACCCCACGGAGCCATTGATGGCCACAGCACCCGTGGCCGGCTCCAGGTCACCCACCAGGACTGAGAGCAGGGTGGATTTCCCGGCGCCGTTAGGGCCGGTGATCAACACCTTTTGGCCCGTCTCCACGGAGAAATCAGTGGGCTGCAGACGCCCCGGGACGCTGACTCCGCTGGCTTTCACGGCCGGTTCGGACGCCTCTACGGCCGCTGGACCGGAGGTCATCAGGGGCGCCGCCAGGGTCAGGGGCACGGGCGGGCGGTCCACGGGATTCTCTTCCAGCCGGCGGAGCCGCTCCTGCGCGTTTCGGACCTTGCTGGCAGCAGCACTCTGCCAGGTTCCAGTCTTGAAGCCGAAAGCCATCTTGTCGTTGTCGCGCTTCCGGCCATAACCCATGCCATCGGCCACGGTGGCAGCCTGAAGGCGCTCCGCTGCCATGGCGTCGAGCCAGCCCTCATACTGCTGAACCCAACGGGCGCGTTCGGCCGCCTTTTCGCGGAGGTACCCGTCGTACCCATTGCCGTAGCGGTTCACAGAGCGGCGCTCAGCGTCCACTTCCACAATGGTGGTGGCCACTTTGCGCAGAAGGACACGGTCGTGGGACACCACCACCACGGTTCCGCGATGTGCGGCCAGCCGCGATTCGAGCCAGGCGGTTCCCTCCGCATCCAGGTGGTTGGTGGGCTCATCCAGCAGCAGGGCCTCGGCCGGATCGGCCAGGAGGCAGGCCAGGGCAACCCGCTCCTGCTCGCCTCCTGACAACGATCCAAGCGTTCGACGGCGGTCCAAGCCTCCCAGCCCCAGCTTGTCCAGCGCTGCTTCCACCCGCGACTCGGCCGCGTACCCTTCGCGGAGCTGGTACTCCGTCTGCAGGCTTCCGTAGAGTTCCAAGGCATCGGGATCGGCGTCGGCGAGGTCGCGCTCAAGCTCCGCGATGCGATCTTCGAGGTCGCGGAGGGCACCAAGGGAAGCATCGATGACCTCCCCCACGGTCAAGGACTCGGGGAAGCCGTGGGTTTGCGCGAGGTAACCCACGCGGTAGCCGGAGTCACCTGCCAAACCGGCAGAGCCGTCGTCGGGCGCCTCGACGCCGGAGAGAAGGCGCAGGAGCGTGGACTTGCCTGCGCCGTTCTCGCCCACGATTGCGACGTGCTCTCCGTGATGAATCACGAGGTGGGCATCGTTGAAAAGTTTGCGGTCCCCATAGCTGTGGGAAACGCCGGAAAGGTAAAGGTGGTCAGTCAAGAGGGATCCTCGCAAGTCCGCAGCGGTTGGCAGACAGCCATGTGGGCACTGGGATGCAGCCGAAAGTGGGGGCTGCGCTCAAGACTTCATCGCTCCAGCCTGCCGGGCGTACCGCGTCGAGTCAAGCCGCGGGTGGTCCGAGAGGCGTCAACGGGTGGCCTAAATAATACTTTTCGGTATGCCTAACTTTCGGTTATCCTCGTTATCAGAGCACCCCCAACGATGAGGACCACCATGGCTGCACCAACCCTGCAAACACGCGTCACGCCTGCCAAGGTCTGGTCCCGCCTGCTGCTGCTGGGCCCCGCTTTCGTGGCTGCCATCGCTTACGTGGACCCAGGAAATGTGGCCGCGAACCTCACTGCGGGCGCCAAGTACGGATACTTGCTGGTCTGGGTCCTGGTGGCCGCCAACGCCATGGCCGTCCTGGTGCAATACCAGTCCGCCAAGCTCGGCCTGGCCACGGGACTGAGCCTGCCCGAAATCCTGGGACAACGGCTTGGCACAAAACGCCGGCGCCTTTACTGGGCCCAGGCCGAGATCGTTGCCGGAGCTACCGACATGGCCGAGGTGATCGGCGGCGCCGTGGCCCTCAACCTGCTGTTCGGGCTGCCCCTGCTGGCGGGTGGAGTGATCGTCGGCGTCGCATCCATGCTGCTGCTGGCACTGCAGTCGAGGCGGGGACAACGCTCCTTTGAGTACGCCATCCTGGTTCTCCTGGGAATCATTGCCGTCGGATTCGTCTCGGGGTTGTTCGTGAATCCGCCCGATGCCGGCGAAGCGTTGGGCGGCTTGCTTCCGCGGTTCGAAGGCCCGGACACCGTACTCCTCGCTGCAAGCATGTTGGGCGCCACCGTGATGCCCCACGCGATCTACCTCCACTCCGCCCTTGCCCGGGACCGGCATGGCTTCTCCGAGGACCCCCTGGTCCGCACCCGACTGATCCGGACCACCCGGGTGGACGTCGTTGGCGCTTTGCTGCTCGCCGGCATCGTCAACATCTCCATGTTGCTGCTGGCGGCCTCCAGCCTTCGCGGGATCGAGGGAACCGACACCATCGCCGGAGCCCACGCCGCCGTTACAGCGGCCTTGGGTCCCACCATTGGAGTCGTGTTCGCCGTCGGGCTGCTGGCCTCGGGGCTGGCGTCGACATCCGTGGGCTGCTATGCCGGTGCAACCATCATGGGTGGGCTGCTGAAGGTAAAGATCCCACTGCTGACCCGCCGGGTCATTACCCTGGTTCCCGCCTTGGTCATCCTGGGAGCCGGGGTTGAACCGACACTCGCATTGGTCCTCAGCCAGGTGCTGCTCAGTTTTGGCATCCCCTTCGCGTTGATCCCGTTGATCCGTTTGACCGGCAAGCGTGAGGTGATGGGAATCCACGCGGACTCCCTCCCCCTGAAAATTGCCGGCTGGACCAGTGCAACCCTGATTGTGGGGCTGAACTGCGTACTTATCGCTTTGACCCTCGGCGGCCAGTCGTGACGTTCTTCCAACCAAGCGCGGGATGAAAATCGCCAAACGGCAAAGCTAGTCTGGTCATATGGGCACCATCACCAGCAAGGCACGTTTGTACCGCTTTACCGCACTCGATGCCTTGGCCGTGGCCGCGTACCTGGGATTCACCATCTACTTCACGGTAGCCGGCGGGACCGTCGAACGGCTGATGCTTCAGTTGTTCCACGACCCGGCCACCGCATCCTATGCCGTCAACGCCATCTTTTATGCCGGCGTCGGAATATTCGCGATAGCGTCCGCTTGGCGGGTAGCCGGACGCGACCTCAGGATTCTTGGCACCCGGCCGTGGTTCACGTTGGGGATGGTCCCGCTGGCCATCGTGGTGATGCTCATCCTGACAGCGATTCTGGTCGCAGTGTTCGGAACCGCCGAGACCTCGGAAAACCAGCTGGGTATCCAGGGCCTGCTGCAGCATGTGCCGGCGTGGCTCATGGTTCCGCTGCTGGTGTTGCTTGGCCCCTTTGTTGAGGAATACCTGTTCAGGCACCTGCTGATCGGCAAGTTGTCCGGGTACGTGAACATCTGGGTCTGTTGCATCATCTCCGTGCTGGTGTTCGCTTCCATCCACGTGATTGGCAGGGAAGGACTGGTGCTTTCCGCGCTCGCTCCCTACCTGGGCATGGCGGTGGTGCTGGTGGCGGTTTATGTGTGGACCGGAAAGAACCTGATGTTTTCCTACTTTGTCCATGCAGCCAAGAACCTCATGGCCGTGGTCCTTATCTACGCCATCCCACCCGAATTGCTCCCAACATAAGTCCACGAGTTCTGCATCAGCTGACGCCATTACTAGACTCGGACTGTGAACAACCAACTCCCTGCCAAGGTTTCCGACGTCTTTGACCCCTCACGCTGGCGCACAGTATCCGGCTTCGATGACTTCAAAGACATGACTTACCACCGGCAGGTTGAGCGTTCGGCGGACGGCACGTCCAAGGACCTCCCCACGGTCCGGATCGCCTTCAACCGCCCCGAAGTCCGCAATGCGTTCCGTCCCGGCACCGTGGACGAGCTCTATCGGGCCATGGACCACGCCCGCATGACCCCTGACGTGGCCACGGTCCTGCTCACGGGCAACGGGCCTTCCGAAAAGGACGGCGGACACTCGTTCTGTTCCGGTGGCGACCAGCGCATCCGGGGCCGCGACGGCTACCGATACGCAGACGGTGAAACGCAGGAAACCATAGACCCCGCGCGGGCCGGACGTCTCCACATCCTGGAAGTCCAGCGGCTGATGCGGACCATGCCCAAGGTGGTTATCGCCGTCGTCAACGGTTGGGCAGCCGGCGGCGGCCACTCCCTGCACGTTGTCAGCGACCTCACCATCGCCTCCCGGGAGCACGGCAAGTTCAAGCAGACCGACGCCACAGTGGGAAGTTTCGACGCCGGATACGGTTCGGCGCTGCTGGCCCGCCAGATCGGGCAGAAAGCCGCGCGCGAGATCTTCTTCCTGGCCCGCGAATATTCCGCGGACGACATGGTCCGCATGGGCGCTGTTAATGAGGCTGTTGAGCACCACCGCCTCGAGGAAGTCGCCTTGGAATACGCCGCCGACATCGCGCGCCAGTCCCCCCAGGCCATCCGTATGCTCAAGTTTGCGTTCAACCTGGCCGACGACGGCCTGGCCGGGCAGCAGGTCTTCGCCGGCGAGGCTACCCGGCTCGCCTATATGACGGACGAGGCCGTTGAGGGCAAGGAAGCTTTCCTCCAGAAGCGCGACCCGGACTGGTCCAACTTCCCCTACTACTTCTAGGACCGGCCCGTGGACATCGATCCCGTACTCAAAGCACTCGCCGCTGCCCTGCACGGTGAGGGTCCCGCCGTCGAAATCGTCACCCAGGAAGACGGCGGCTTAGCCGCAGTCCCGGTTGAGACCGGCATCGAGGACGCAGCCGTGGTTGTCCGGACTTCCGGGTCCACCGGCGCGCCAAAGGCAACGGTCCTTACGGTTGACGCCCTCGCAGCGTCCTCCGTATCCACGGCGATGGCGCTTCGCGGCGAAGGTCAATGGCTGCTGGCCCTTCCCCTGCAGTACGTGGCCGGCGTCCAGGTCCTGGTGCGCTCCCTCTACGCCGGTACGCGTCCATGGGTGATGGACCAGTCGAAAGGCTTCACGCCCGAGGCCTTCACCGCCGCAGCCGGGGAACTCACTGACAAAATCCGCTTCACGTCCCTGGTACCTACCCAGCTGCAGCGGCTTTTGGACTCCCCCGCGCCGGAGACCTTGGCCTTATTGCGCCGCTTCAACGCGATTCTTTTGGGCGGCGCACCGGCGTCGGCTGAGCTGCTTAGTGCTGCGCGGGACAAGGGGCTCTCGGTCGTCACCACGTACGGCTCGGCCGAGACCTGCGGGGGATGCGTTTACGACGGCGAGCCGCTGGACGGCGTCGAGGTCCGCATTGGCGAGGGCGAGCTGGAAGGCCGCATCCTCCTCGGTGGCGCCACTGTGGCTGCGGGCTACCTGGACGCTGCGCGCGCCTCCAAGGCAGCGTTCTTCGAGGAGGACGGCGTCCGCTGGTATGTCACCGGCGATCTCGGAGAACTGGCCGACGACGGCAAACTCACCGTGCTGGGCCGCGCCGACGACGTCATCATCACCGGCGGGATCAAGGCCTCCGCTTCATACATCCAAAGCAAGCTCGAAGCGCTCGACGGCGTGAACGCGGCTTTTGTGGCCGGTGTCCCCTCGCGCGAGTGGGGGCAAGCCGTGGCGGCGTACGTTGCCGTGGCTGATCCTTCGCCCGAGGGTGTGAAGGGATTCACCGCCCGTCGCGAGGAAGCACTGGGTGTCCTGGCCCCCAAGACGGTGATTGCTGACAAGGATTTGCCCATACTTCCGAACGGAAAACCGGATCGCATGGCCATGATTGAACTGCTTTCCAACCTGCATCAGGGACAATAGACACGTTCTTACCCCCCACCCCTGACGAACGATCAACCGCGAAATACACGAGGTACTACACGTGGCGACAGCTGCACAATGGATTCAAGGAGCCCGGCTCCGCACACTGCCCGCGGCCATCGCGCCCGTCCTCATCGGTTCGGCAGCGGCGTACGAGCTCCATTCGTTCCGGCTGCCGAACGCGATCCTGGCGGCGCTCGTTGCCCTGCTGCTTCAAGTCGGCGTCAACTACGCCAATGACTACTCCGACGGCATCCGGGGCACGGACGAGGACCGCGTTGGCCCGCTGAGGCTGGTTGGTTCAGGCGCGGCCAAACCCGAGCAAGTGAAGTGGGCCGCGTTCGCCCTTTTCGGCTTGGCGATGGTGTGTGGCCTGATCCTGGTAATCATCACGCAGTCCTGGTGGCTGATCCTGGTAGGCATCGGCTGCGTCCTGGCGGCGTGGGGCTACACCGGCGGCAAGAACCCCTACGGCTACATGGGTCTGGGCG
This sequence comes from Arthrobacter sp. LFS091, assembly GCF_047977885.1. Classification (NCBI taxonomy): domain Bacteria; kingdom Bacillati; phylum Actinomycetota; class Actinomycetes; order Micrococcales; family Micrococcaceae; genus Arthrobacter; species Arthrobacter sp. LFS091. Next base: position 126,360 of record NZ_JBFPFP010000009.1, on the reverse strand, counting down.
ACGTGTTCGTGTTCGTCTTCTTCGGACTGGTCGCCACCCTTGGCACCACGTACACGCAGGCCGGGCAGGTGAGCCTGGCTGCAGTGATCGGTGCGATAGGGACCGGCCTGATCGCCTGCGCCCTCCTGATGGCCAACAACGTCAGGGATATTCCTACGGATACGGTAGCGGGCAAGAGGACCCTGGCTGTTCGGCTGGGAGACAGGCACGCACGCGAGAGCTACGTCCTGATGCTGGGTGTCGCCATCCTCCTGGTGGTAGTCCTCGCACCCACCAAGCCGTGGATGTTGATCGTGTTGTTGCTGATCCCCGCCTGCCTCATGCCGGCCTGGCTGATGATCAACGGCAAGAAGCGTAAGAGCCTCATCCCGGTGCTCAAGCAGACCGGCCTGATCAACCTGGGATACAGCCTGCTCTTCTCGTTGGGCCTGATCCTGACCCGCATCTGAGTTTTCATACAGCTAACGCCCCTAAAACGCGGTTTTAGGGGCGTTAGCTGTATAAAGACGCCTATTTGGTGCCGGGGCGCTTGTCGTTGTTGACGGCGATGTCCGGGTTCTGCTCCACGAGTCCGTCCTCGGCCGCAGCATCCTCGACCTCCCCGGCGGTCCGGATGGGCTTGGCCCGTCCGGAGAAACGTTCGTGCATGGACGCTGTAGCAGCGTCACGCTGCTTCTGGAAGAAGAGGTAGCTGATGGCGAAGGCAATCAGTCCGGCAAAGATGACCGCCAGGAACCAGCCCACCCCCAAAAAGACGAACAGCACGAACAACGGCGCGAACAGCGCCAGACGGATGAGGGAATACTTCAGGAAAGCCACGATCCAAGTTTAGCCGCCCGGATGGTTGCACTCTGATCACGGCCAAAAGTGGGCATCCGGTGAAAGCCTTGCGGAGACTAGACTTGATGCATGCCCCGCGTTATAGGTGTCGTCGTAGTCCTGGTCATCTTCGTCTATGCCCTGGTGGATGTCATCCGCACGGACCGCCACCAGACCCGCGGGATTTCCAAAACCGCGTGGATCATTGTGATGATCCTCCTGCCACTGCTGGGCGCGATCCTCTGGTTCATCTTCGGACGCCCCTACGGCAGGCCGGCCGCGCAGCCTGTCCGTCGCCAACCCACTGCCCCCGATGACGACCCCGAGTTCCTCCGAAACCTGGAAGCGCGCCGCCGGAACCAGGCCGAAGATGAGCGCCTGAAAAAGCTCAAGGCTGAACTGGAAGCCAGGGAGCGCAAAGCCGGAGAGAATCCCCCCGACGGCAAGAACAAGGGCGCGAAACCAGGTTTCACCGCCGGCGAGGCCAAGCACGGCGAGCCGGATCCGCATGATACCGACGAGCTGAAGTAGGCAAACATGGCCCAGCAAGCTGATGGTTCACGGCAGTCACCCTCCACCACACCATCAGCCAGCGGGCCAACAGCAGTACCCGCGCCGCCACCCCGCCCCGGGATCACCCTGTCCAGTGCGCCGCCGATGGCCGCAACCACCAAACCACCCACGTTTGCACGGGTCTCCCGCTCGCTGTGGGTGGCAAGCTTCCTGGCCGGACTTGGCGTTGTGGTGACTGGCTTCCTGGCCCGGGATTCGCATTTTGAACGCCTGAAGGGCCTCATAGGGACCATGGTTCCGGACGGTGACGCTGTAGCGGTTGACGGTGCCACCGCCGTCGTATTTCTTGGGAGCCTCGCCATGCTGGCGCTGGTCATGGCCATGGAAGCAGTGCTCCTGGCCGTCCTCTTCAAACGCCGGCTGTGGGCGCGATGGGCACTGGCTCCGGTGGTCCTCCTGCACGCGATCGTCACAGTCATTACCCGCGACTTCGTAGTGGCGCCAGGCTCTGAAGGTGTCCTGGCAACATTGCTGCTGGCGGCGCAGTTTGTGTTGGCGGCGGCTGGCCTGATCCTGCTGTTCCTTCCGTCCACCACATCCTGGCTGCTCAGCGAACGGCGGCGGTAGGAACCATCATCGCCTCACAGCTACGCATTACGACGCGGCAAGCCTCCACCGCGCGCGGTTCGGTCAAGGGGTTCTCCGCAGCCAGCCGCCAGCGCTGAAGGCTATCCCTTGCAGTTTCGCTGATAAGGCGGTCATCCGCGTCGCGGGCAAGGCCAAGCCGCAGCGCGGGGCTGCTGCCTCGCCCGCCCACCAGCCGTTCCGCTTCGGCCGAGGCTTCGGATCCCAGGCCCACCCCGCCCGTCCTTAAGTCCGCCAGCAGCTTCAACTCCCGGAACTCGTGGGCACCGGCCTGAAGCCTCTCCAACGCGGCTTCCACTGGTGCCGCGCGTTCCTTCGGCGCCCCTCTCACCAAGGCTTCCACACCCACGACGGCGGCACGCGCCTTCAGTGCGTCGGCCCGCGTTTGGAACAGGTGCTCGACGGTGTCGAGGAGTTGGCCAAGACCGCTGCGGCGTGCCAGTTCATGGGCAAGGTCGGTGGGGTTGTTGGTCCCGCCACGGATGAGGGCCACGCCGAGGCGGATGCCGAACAAGCCGAACCTGTTCACCAGCGAGGACTTCGTTTCCGGGTCGAGTTGCCCGGGGCCGTCGCCGCGGACAAAACGGTCCACGGACAGCATGAGCCTTTCCCGTGAATTCCTGTCCATGCGTGCCAACAATTGCAAGGCCTCGGCATCTGATTGACGCATGGTCCTGGAGCTTTGTGCGAGCAGCCCTGCCACTGGGACCACTCCCAAGGCCAAGGGCCTGAGGTTTTGGTCCTTGCTGTACCTTTCTGCAATCACGGCCGCGGAGATCAACGAATCGATCCTCCCTGCTCCGATTTCATCGGCCCGGGAGAGCACGGCCAAGGCATTGACCGTCCCGGATTGGCCAGCGGCTGTGTCTTTGAATGACTCAAGGAACCTCACATCGGAGGCGTGCAGGTGCCGCATGAGGTAGATGACGGCATCAGCGGCCGCCGGCGAATCCTCGGGCAGCAGAAAAGCCGTGGACCGTGCGGACACCTCCTGGGACAGGGAGGCAATCCCAGGTGTATCTATCAGGGTGAGATCACGCAGGCTGGCTGCCGGCCAGTCCACTACCAGCCGTTCCACTTCCTCGGGCCGGACCTCACCCAGGGTGAAGACCAGCCGACCGTCCACCCGCGTGACCGGGAGTCCTTTCGGCTCACCTGTGAGGGGGTAGAGGGTGATCCGTGGGGTGTGCCCGAAGCGGTACCACGTGACAATGCGGGTGCACTCCCCCGCATCGGTGGGCGCTATTTCTTCGCCGATGATTGCGTTGAGGAGGGTTGATTTGCCGGCTTTGACCATCCCGGCCACGGCAATGCGAAGTGGCCCGGCAAGCCTGGCATCCAGCTCGTCCAGCACGGCGAGTGCCTCGGCGTCGTCGTGGAAAGCGTTACGGGCCAGTCCCAGCAGCTCCGTCGCTCCAGCAATACCGGACGGCATCATCCGGCGGGGACCGTGGACGGTGTTTGCTGTGGATCCGAGCTTCTGTCCAGCAACTGCCGGGCGCCTGAGCTGAGGGCATCGACCACCCTGAGTTGGTTCCTGATCTCCTTGATCCGCATGTAACGCTCTACGGCGTAGGTGGCCGCGGCTTTTTGGGCGGCGGCAACAGATTCAGTGAGGGAACGGTGATGCTCTTCAGCGATGTCAGTGAAGTGGTCGCGCGTGGCCCGCTGGACCATCCGCAGCCTGTCCTTCAGCTGCTTGCCCACCTGGAAGACGACGTCGTCCACCTGCTTGCGGACAAGCATCTTGGCTTCGGCCTGGCGCCGTTTCAGCCGGGCTTCCTGTTCTTCGCGGTAGGCCTTCCGGCCCAGCATGAGGCCCGCACCCACAGATAGCGGATTGATCAGCGCGAGGCCGAACAGCCCTGTCAGCAACCCGAACATCAGGACTCCCCCATAGGACCCCCGCATCCCGATCAGGATCTTCTGGACCGCCCCCATGCGGCCGTCTTCCATCTGTTGGATGTCCGCCACCGGGTCCAGCACGCCTCCCGTATCCGAGACCTGCAACGTTGGCAGCACCACCTCGTCTTCGGAGAAGTGCCCGGCCACCTGGCGGGCCAGCCATTGTGCCCTTTCGTTGGTCCACACGAAAGTGTCCGAAACTGCGGCGGCCGTACTTTGTTCCAACCACGAGGTGAACTGCTCCCATGCCGGTCCGGGGTCCCCCTGGTCGATGGCGGCTTCGGCTTCGCGTTGGATCCTGCGGAGCCTGTCTTTCAGGTCGTACTCCATATCCGCGATGAGGTCTCCGATCCCGTCGTTGAGGGTGATCTGCCACCGGGCCGATCGTTTACGGAGGGCGTCGGCGTCCTCCTTCGCCGCTTTCAGCCCGGCAATCATGTGCGGTGTGCCTTCGGGATTCTCCAGGGCACCCAGCTCTGATTGCAGGGCAAGCCTCAGGTGTTCGGTGACGGAAAGGACGTCGTGGGCTACGGACCGGCGTTGCAGCCTGGCAGCCTCGCCCACAATGTTGGTGCGAAGGTGTGATATCAGCGCCGGGAACCCTGATTCCTCGTTGAGTTCTGTGTCCTGGAGCCTGGCTGCCTGCAACCGCAGTTCGGAGGAGACAGGGAACAACGGGATGCCGGGCGCTACAGCTTCCAGGTGGCCTTTGTCCAGGTCAGCGATTTGCCGCCAGCTGGGATAGAGGTCCGTTTTGGAGAGCACGCAAAGCACGTTGGGGCTGATCCGCATTGCTTGATGGAGGAACCGGATTTCCGGCTCCGTGTATTCCTGCGAAGCGTCAGACACGAACACCATGGCGTGGGCGGATGGAAGTGCCGTCAGGGTGGTGAGCGTATGGGAGGAGCCCAGCCCGCCGACACCCGGGGAATCAACCATGGTGAGGCCCCAGGCGAGCATTTTGCGGGGAAGCGAGACCTCGGCCGCCACGATGTTCCTGGCGTTTCCCGGGTTTCCCTTTTCGGAAACATAGTCTGCAAGCTCATCGAGCCCGATCGGTTGCCGCTCCACGGGGGCTTCTTGTCCGCTGTCGGTTTCCGTGGCGCTCCCGCCGTGGCGGGGCACAAGAACGACGGCCGACGCCGGGTCCCCCTGCCGTACGACGGTTGGGACCGTTGTGGCAATGTCGTCGTCCACGGGACAGACCGGGGCGTTGACCATGGCGTTGATCAGCTGGCTTTTACCCTGCTTGAATTCGCCAACAACAATCACACGGACACTGGGGTCCCGGAGCCGCTCCAGTGTATTTTCCAGGCGTCGCCTGAGGTCGTTCCGTTCCCCCACGACGGCAATGCCTTGCTCCACCAGTGTGGTCATACGTACTGTTTCCGCCACAAATTCGTCCTTTGCTCTGCCACCCTTGGACGGGAGGCCACGAAGTGCCCGGCAGGTGTGTACGACCTGCCGGGCACTGCCTGGGACTTCGCGGTGCAGCATTTCGCTGCGCCGTTTGGTGCACTGGTTACTGCTCGATGTCCACGTCGTTCTTGGCGACGACGATCGAGTCGTCGATGTCGTTGTACTCGACATCGAGGTCGTTGTCGGCGATGACCGTGTTGTCCTCGACGTTGGTGTAGTCCACGTCCACATCGCCCACTGTGGTGGAGTTGTCCTCCGTATAGGTCAACTCGTTGTCCTGCGCCACCACCGAGTCATTGATCACCTGGACGTCCTCCACGTCCACATCAACGTCGGTGGAGTTGAAGGAGTCCGCCACGTTGACGGAGTTGTTCGAGTTATCCGTGTTCGTGGTTGTGTTAGTCGTCGTGGTGGACGAGTTGTCCGTGTTGAAGGAGTCCGCGATGTCAACATCGATGTCCGCATCAACATCCACGGAGTTGTCCTGCGAATTGTCGTTGAACGAGTCCGAGACGTTGTTCGTGGTGTTGTGGACCGAGTTGTCGGTCTCCTCGTTGAAGGAATCCTTGATATCGACGTCGACATCCGTGTCGGTGTTGTAGGAATCCTTCGTTACCGAGTGGTCGTCGTTGAAAGAGTCCCTGACATCGATGTCCGTGTTGCCCACCTCAACATCGCCGTCGCCCGACTCCGTGATGTTGACCGAGTTGTCCGTGGAGTGGTCATCGGTGTGGGTCGTCGTCGTGGTGGTTGTCGTGTTCCCGGAATCCCTCACGTCTCCGCCGGCCGCGATGGCCCCATCCCCCGAAGCAGTCACGGCATCCTGGTTGAAGAACTGCGTGACGTCGCCATCGGCCCAGATGTTCTGGTTGACCGACTGGTCGGTGATGGTGTCGCGGTCGTCGATGTTGGTGGTGTACGAGTAGTTGTTCACCACATGGATCAGCTGCTGGACGGCGTGGGCGTGATCATCATAGTCGCCACCACCGGCACCGCCATGCCCGCCGCCGTCGTGCTCATGGTCGTCGCCACCATCATGGCCGTCCCAACCGCCACCGGCACCGCCATGCCCGCCGCCGTCGTGCTCATGGTCGTCACCGCCATCATGGCCGTCCCAACCGCCACCGGCACCGCCATGCCCGCCGCCGTCGTGCTCATGGTCGTCACCACCATCATGGCCGTCCCAACCACCGCCGGCACCGCCATGCCCACCGCCGTCGTGCTCATGGTCGCCGCCACCGGAATTGTGGGGGCGACCGCCGCCTTGGCCACCGCCTTCCCAGCCGCCGGTGGAAGCGTGGTTGCCGCCAGTGTTGTATTCGCGGTCGAACGAGGAGCGGGCGTTGATGGGTGCGAAGTCCAGGACCACGGGCCGTGCGGCGTCGACGTCTGCCGAGGAGACGTGCCGCAGGCCGGCCGCGGAAAGGGCCGCTTCCGGGTTACGTACGAACTCTTCGGCTGCGTCAGGATCGTTGAACAGGCTCATCAGGAACTGCACGAGCTGTTGTGCGAGTGTAGGCATTGGAGTGCTCCCTCAAATTCTGTGGTGGGTGGTAAATGGCCCGGCGCCTTTGCCGGGCTCCCACTCAACGTATGGCCCGGGCCAGGGGCGGGGCATCGGGGGCGGTCCCCCTACCGGCCACCCCGGCGTTAGGGGATCCGGTGCATTCCCGTTAGGGGGTGGAGGGGGTGACCGACTACGGAGGTGGGTACCCCTCCCCCAAGGCCAGGCGGAGCCGGACCAGCAGTTCGGAACGGTTTTCGGCACCCAGCCGGCGGCGCATCCGGGCTACATGATGCTCTGCGGTACGGGGCGAGATGTAGATGGCTTCGCCGATTTCGCGGTAGGTTTTGCCCTCCAGAAGCAGTCGGCCCACTTCCCGTTCCCTGACGCTCAGGCCTGAAGAGTCAGGTATGCCTGGGGCCTCTCCCGCATCCGGCAGCGGCGCGCCTGGGTCCTGGCGCCCGGCAGCTTCGGCCCGCTCGGAAGACCCCGCAGTGGTGCCCGTGGTGGTGGTTGCCCCCTGCGGATGGATATCCCTGGCACACGCCAGCAGCCGTACCATATCGCGCCGTTCATCGGCGTGCGCGGCGGCGTGGCCGGCCAACCGCGCACCTTCCCATGGCATGCCTACCGCAGCCAGCCCACGGGCCGCTGTTTCGACGTCGGACGCTTCGAACCTGCTGGCGAGTACGGAAACCCAGGCCTTTCCGCCAGCGGCTAGGACAGAGGCCAGATGGCTGTGTTCGGACGCGCGCACCAATGCCGCAGCATGCGGAGCAAGTTCAGCGGGGCTTTCGCCCAGCAATGCGGCCTGCACCCCCGCCCAGTGCAGCGGAACCGACCACAATGGCGGATTTCCCAAGCGGCCCAACAACTCCCACGCACTGTCCATGGACGGCGAGATTCGTCGCGTCTCCCGTAGCCTCGCTGCGGCTATGGCCAGTTCTCCCCAGGGCAGCAGGCTGAAGAGGTCAACGGATACGTGCATCATGGCCTCGCGGGCCCTGTCCCAGGCGAGCACCAGTTCGTGCACCTCGCTGCCGCGCCGCGCCAAGGCCACCTCCAGTGCCGCCAACAGGAAGGTATCCCGTGGAGCCAAGGGCCAGTGGTTGGCCTTGACGGCCTCATTGATGGCCAAGCGTGCTTCTTCGGGGTTGTCCTGTTGCATTGAGCACCACGCCTGAAGCAGGAACAGCCTGGGCCTGCAAGCATCTCCGCCCTGGCCGGCGGCGAGGGCAGCACTGAGCACCGTGTCCGCCACCGCGGGTTCCCCACTGTGGATCGCACAGAGAGCCGCCAATGCCGCAGGGGTCTCCGGCAGGGGAATCGATGCGCCAGCCGCGTTCATCATGTCTGACGCCCGGATGAGTTCCGGCAATGCCCGCTGTGGTTCCCGCCCCAGGGTGTGCCTGAGCCCCTGCTGGGTCAATGTCAGCGCCACCGCCAAGAGCGTAGGCGAACCCGCCAACGGTGTGGCGCCGAGGATTTGCCCGGCGCCGGTTGCATCACCGGCGCCGATCATTGCCACTGCTGCCAGCGGCGCGGAATCGTCGATCCTGTCAGGGCCAACCCACCTGTAAGTGTCCGCGCTACGGGCCAGCATGCCGCGGTGCGCCCACACGGCAGCGGCAACGTCCGCACCCAGGCGAAGCCCAGGGGCATCGGGCATGGCCAGAAGCCTGTCCACGATTCTTCCCGCAGCGTCCAAGTCGCCGATAGCTGCAGCGGCTTGGGCCCGCCGCGCGGCGGTGGGAAGCTCCGGAGCTCCGGCAAGGAGTGCTTCGGCGAAGAGATCGGCGGCCAACTGTGGATCAGCATCCAGCACCAGGTCCGCCCAGCGTTCCAGCTCCTCCGCCACACGGGGGTCCTGCAATCCGCTCCGTGCGAGCTCACGGGCAACATCACCCAGGCCCGTCTCTTCCTGCAGGATCTTCCCTACCAGTTCCCGCTGCAGTGCACGGACTTGCGGCTTGGGTGCATTGTTCAACAGCGCGTATTGGACGGTCCCCACCACGGTTCCATCCGGAGAAAGCAGCCCGGCTTCCTTACCGGCTGCCACTGCGTCTTCAAGCCCGTCCCGGGTCTCCAGGTCATCCGGCAGCGGCCCAGGCAGGGTGAAGCCTACTGACAACGCAAGGAGCAACTCCCGGAGCAACGCATTGTGTCCGGCAAGGACCACGTCGGGCCGATCGGGAGTTGCGTCCTTGCTGGTGGTGGGTTGGGAAGCATGGTCTGGCCCCGTCATGCCTAAACCACCGAGGTCGACGCGGTATCCAGGCTCGGGCCGTTATCCGTGGTGGCAGGCGGCGGGACAGGTGGCGGGTCGGTGACCGGGGCGGGATCCTGCGTCGGGGCCGGATCACCCAGCGGCGCGGTTGGTTCGGGAGCCGGCTGTGCAGGGGCAGGCGCAGGTGGCGGAGTCACAGGGTCCGTGGCCGGTGGCGGGTTGGTCCCCGGGTTGGTGGCCGGTGGAGGTGTGCCAGGACCGGTTGGCGGCGCAGGTGTCCCGGGGTCCGTTGCCGGTGGCGGGGTGCCAGGACCAGTGGCCGGTGGCGGGGTCCCGGGGTTCGTTGCGGGCGGAGGTGTAGGGCCACTCGCCGCGCCACCGGGTTCCGTGGGTGTGGAGCCCGTTCCCGTCCCCGGCGTCGTGCCCGAACCCGGCGGCGTGCCCGTTCCCGTCCCCGGCGTCGTGCCCGTTCCCGTCCCCGGCGTCGTGCCCGTCCCAGTGCCCGGCGTCGTGCCAGTGGTCCCACCAGCGGCTGCTCCAGCCTGCCCCTGAGCCCCAGCCGAGGTACCGGAGCCGGTTCCAGCGGGTCCGTTCGCTACCGAACCACGTCCTGTCCCGGTCGCCCGCTGCACCGGGCTTCTTCCGGCTCCTGCTCCCGCCCCGGCCGGGCCGGCACCTGTTCGTGCACTGGCTTCAAGTCCCGTCGCTGGCGCCCCGGTCAACGGAGCGGCCGCGGCTGGGCCGCCACCGGACGCACCGTCACGTGTTCCGGAATCCTGGGCACCGACGTCGCGCATTACGTCAGCGGCTTGAGCCCCGAACATTGATGCGAGCAGTCCGTTGCCGTCCGGGCTCTGCGCAGCAGTGGCGGTGGCGATGGCCAGGGCTGTCGCGGCGGTAGCAGCGGCCGCAGCCATCCGGACGCGGGGCCGGGGCGCGTGCCTGCCGGGACGTCCAGGGGCCGCCTTCACGACGCCCGCAACGGGGACACGGGCGACGACGCGCGGCCGCGTGGCCTCCGGTTCCGTAGGTGTCGCAGCCGGTGCATCGGCCGCCACAGCGTCTGCCACCTGGCTGAGACCGGCAAGCGCGGCGCCGCGGCAGATGGACGACTTCGGATCGGCGTCAACAGCTATCGGGCGGCCCAGTTCAACGGAAATCAACTCGGCCACGAGCGGAATACGCGAGGACCCTCCGATCAGCAGCACAGCGCTCAGGTCCTGAGGCTCAAGACGGTTGCTCCGCAGGCTGCGCTCCAGGGCGTCCACGGTCTCGCGGAGAGGCTGATCGACCATTGCTTCGAACTCGGAACGGACCAGCCTAACCGACTGCTGTGTCCCGGGGAGCGCCACCGCAACGCTCGCTTCGCTGTCCATGGAGAGGGCTTCCTTGGCTTCGCGGCATTCCCGCCTCAGCCGCGAAAGAGCGGCCAAGGTCTCCGGCGATGCGGGGTCCAAACCCTCTCCGGCGTTGCCCAAGTGGCCCATCACGTGACGCAAGACAGCGGCGTCGAAATCGGCGCCGCCAAGGGTTTCTATGCCATCCGGCCGCCCGAGGAGCTCGAAGTTCCCCGCACCCACCTTGCGCAGGATGGCCGTGTCGAAAGTGCCACCACCGAGGTCGTACACGGCGATGACGCTTCCGTCCTCCACCCTCGTCTGGGAGGCGTAGTGCAGTGCGGCCGCTTCAGGCTCGCTGAGCAACGTCACCGCTTCGAGGCCCGCGACGTTCAACGCGGCGCGCACCACTGACGTGCGGTGCGCACCCCACGCCGCCGGGTACGTCATGACGATCGACGACGGCGAACTTCCCTCCCGCTCTTCGGCGCGGTCCACCACCCACCGCGCCATGGAGGCGTAAACGTCCTCGGGTGCCAACCAGTTGTCCCCTACGGAAAGGGGGACGGAATCCCCGATCCTGCGTTTGAACTCCCGGACCATCCGCTGGGGGTCGTCCAGCCCCCGCCGCTCGGCGGGTTCTCCCACCAAAACCCGGCCGTCGTCGGCGTAGTAAAGCACGGATGGCACGGCGCTGCCGTGCAATCCCAAGGGAAGGATTTCCGGTGGTGATAGCGGCCCCTGGTGGGGCCTGGCCAGTGCTGCTGCGGTAAAACTTGTCCCGACGTCAATGGCGAGAACATAGCTCATAGCTACCTCGAAAGTTCACATGGCACCGCGCTGCGGTCTTCATCACAAGCGGGTCCTGAACAAGTTAGCACCTGCTAAGCACGTGCAAAAGGCTCAGTTGCTACAGCGATTTGTTGATTTCGAGGCCGACACCGGCCATCCTGGGCATCTTTCCTGCTCAGGCAGGAAATGGGCCTAAAGTCCCGAGTAGGAATGCAGGCCCTGGAAAACAGTGTTGACGAGCGTGAAGTTGATAATGACACACGCGTAACCCACGATCGACAACCACGCAGCGCGGGTTCCGGTCCAGCCACGGGTGGCACGTGCGTGCAAGTAGCCTGCGTAGACAACCCAGATCACGAACGTCCAGACTTCCTTCGGGTCCCAGCCCCAGAACCTGCCCCAGGCCTTCTCGGCCCAGATGGCACCGAACATCAAGGTGAAGGTCCAGCCGATGAAGGCAATGGCGTTGATGCGGTAGGAAAGGTTCTCAAGGCTCAACGCGTTTGGCACCACCCGCATGAACGAGAGGTTGTCCTTGCGACCGGCCGCGAGGTTCTTCTGCCTGTAGGACTGAAGCAACTGCAGCACGGACATGGCGAAAGTCAGGGTGAACAGTGCCGAGGACAGGACCGCGATGGAGACGTGGATGATCAGCCAGTAGCTCTGCAGGGCCGGAACCAGGTGGCCCACCGGGGTCCAGAATGAAACGGAAGCGGCAACCAGCATGATGATGGCCAGGCCAAGGACGAAGGTGCCCAGGAACCGCAGGTCGCGGCGGATCAAAGTAACAAGGAAGACGGCGACAGCCACGAAAGCACCCGTGGTGAGGAACTCATACATGTTGCCCCACGGCACCCGCCCGGCGCCCAGTGCGCGGGTGATAACGCCAGCGGCGTGGATCAGCACACCCAGGACCGTCAGCGCCACGGCAATGCGCGCGGGTACGCGCCGTTCAGCGGCGTACTTCATGTCGCCTGCCGCGGTTCCGCCCTCAAAGGTGAGGCTCGACGTCGGCCGCTCGGCGCGGCCTGCCGGCCCACCGGCGTCGGCGCCGCCCAGGGCTGCACCTACGCGACCAGCTGCTACCGTCACCTTTTCGCCGGCCGAGCTGGCCGCCGCCTTGAGGTCCACGGCTTGGAACGTCTTGCTGCTTTTCGCCAGGTCCCAAGCGAAGGCAATGAACGCCACGGTGTACGTGCCGGCGGCCAACAGCATGAACAGTTCGCTGTACTGGCCCAGGGTTTCGTTGATGGCTGGCATTACTGGTCCTTCGAGGTTGAGGAAGAGACTGCTGTTGTGGGGGGTGCCTGAGGCGTTTCCGGGAGGTTCCATTCCCGGGCAAAGAGTTCACGGAGGGCCGCGGCCTCGCCGGCCAACCTGTGGTCTTCACCGCGGGCAAGGAGGCCGTATTCCACCATGGTGCGGCCGTCGGCGTGGGTTCCGGTGCGTACCCAGACGCGGCGTCGGTTGACGTACAGGGACGTCATGAGTCCTGCGACTGCCAGGAGGCCGAAAATCAAGGCATACAACTGGCCGGGGTTGTGGTGGATATCCACGCCAATGTACTTTTTCACGCCGTCGAACGTGATGCTGCCCTTGCCTTCGGGCAGGTTGACGGTTGCTCCGGGAGTCAGGGTGATGCCGCCTGCCGCGAGGTTGCGGCTGTTCAACGGCTTGAGCTTCTCGACGTCCAGTTCAAAAACGTTCTGGGGCACGCCCTTGTCCAGGCCAAGGTCACCGTAGAACGAGTTGAGGCTCAGCTGCGGGTTGACCAGTTCGGGGGCTCCGCTGAAGGAGATCCCGTCACTGGTGACCAACGCCGTGGGGAGGAAGAAGCCCACGAATCCGAGCTGTTCAGGCTTGGCGTCCGGCACCTTGATGACCACGGAGGAGTAGTAGTTGTCGCCCTGGACCTTGGCGATGACCGGGCCTTGGAAGGACACGTTGCCCTCGCCGTCGCGGACGGTCACCATGGGTGCGTAGCCGTTTCCCGTGAGGTACAGGCTGGTTCCGCCCAGGGAAACGGGATCGTTGACCTTCAGGGTTTCCTTCTTGGCCGGCGAATCAGGAGTTTCCTTGGTGGTGACTTCGGCGGTGTAGTCGATGGGCTGGCCGGCCTTGCCCGGTGATTCGCGGTCGAACTTGGCATTGAACTTGTCCAGCTGCATGGAGTAAGGCTGCAGGGAACTGCTCTGGAAGTTCGTGCCGGGCGTGAATTGGTCGTAGCCCACCAGGGTGTTCACGAATGTATCGCCCTCCACCAGGATGCGCTGGCCGCTGTAGCCGAAGAGGCCACCAATTGCCACGGACACCAACACCCCGATCAGGGACGTGTGGAACACCAGGTTGCCCACCTCCTTCAGGAAGCCGCGCTCGGCACCCAGGGACGGAAGGTCGCCGTCGGCGTTCCTGACCTCGACGCGGTAGCCGCGTTTCTTGAGCAGTCCAGCGGCATCGTTGATGGCCTTCGACGCCGGGATCCCGGCGTCGGCGGGCAATGCGAGGGTGCCGTACTCCGGCAGGCGGGAAAGGCGCTTGGGAGTGCGCGGGGGCTGCGACTTCATGGCCTTGTAGTGGGCGATCGCGCGCGGAGTGACACAGCCGATCAGCGAGATGAACAGCAGGATGTAGATCGCAGAGAACCAGGCAGACGAGTACACATCGTAGAGCTGCAATGCATCCAGGAACTCGCCGTAGGACGGGTTGTCCTTAATGTATTGGGTGACAACGGCAGGGTTGGCGGGCCGTTGCGGGAACAATGACCCGGGAACAGCCCCCACCGCGAGCATGAGCAACAGGAAAAGCGCCGTCCGCATGCTGGTGAGTTGCGTCCAGGCCCAACGCAGCATGCCCCTGAAGCCAAGCGCGGGAAGCGCGGCCTCGGACTTTGCCTGCTGGAGTTTGCCTTCGCCTGCTGTGCCTTCTGCGGTGGCGCGGTCAGCGGGAGGCGACTTCTTCTTGGCTTTCACGGACTCACTCATCAGATCGGCAACTTCACGTCGTTTTGGAACCAGTACTGCAACTCGGTCACCCAGGTCCCCCACACTCCGGTGGCCATCAGGATGCCGAGCAAAATCAGGATGCCTCCGCCGATCCGCTGTATAGCCAGGCGGTGCTTGCGGAAGAAGGACATGACGCCCATGCCGCGGCGAACGGCCAAAGCGATCAGGAGGAACGGAATGCCCAGGCCAAGGCTGTAGATGAAGGCAAGGAGTGCACCCTTGGCCGCCGACGAACCGCCGGACAGGCTCAGCAACTGTACCGCGGAGTACGTCGGGCCGATGCAGGGTGCCCAGCCGAGGCCGAACGTGAGCCCCAGCAGAGGTGCGCCCCACAGGCCTGCAGGCGGTTTGGCGTGGATTTTGGCGTCACGCTGGAGCCAGCCGAAACCGCCCATGAACACCACGCCCATGACAATCACCAGGAGGCCAAGCACCTGGGTGATCCAGGCGTTCTGCGGACCGGTCAGGAGGGTACCCAACTGGCCGAAGGCACCGCCGAGCAGGACGAAAATCACCGAGAAGCCAAGGACGAACAGGCCGATTCCGGCCAGCATGCGGCCACGCCGCTGCTTTTCAAGGTCGACGCCGGTCAGTCCAGTGACGTAGCCAAGGTACCCGGGCACCAGGGGCAGCACGCATGGCGAGAGGAAGGAGACCAGCCCGGCGAGCAGTGCCACGGGCACAGCCAGCAGCAGGGATCCGTTGAGGATGGTCTCGGCGAAGGGACTGTTCACGGTTCTACTCGGCCACTGCGGAGGTGATGAGGGCCTTCAGGGTGCTCTTTTCAATTTCGCCAAGCACGCGGGAAGCAACCTTGCCCTCCTTGTCCAGGACCAGGGTTGTGGGCACCGCGCCTGGTGGGACGATTCCCGACACGGAGAGCAGCACTGCCCCGTCCTTGTCGTTGAAGCTCGGGTACGTGAGGTTAAACGTCTTGTCGAATGCCTCGGCCGTTGGTTGCTCGTCGCGCAGGTTCACGCCGAAGAACTGGACGCCCTGGTCCTTGAATTCCTGGTGCAGGGCTTCAAGCTGCGGAGCTTCGATGCGGCAGGGAGCGCAGGCGGCAAACCAGAAGTTCAGGACCGTGACCTTGCCCAACAGGTCTTCCGGCTTTACTTCCGCGCCGGTGAACAGTGTGCCTTTGAGTGCCACAGGAGCCGAGCGGTCAGCCTTGGCGAACTCGGTCACGGAGCCGTCGCCGGCTACATAGTTCTTGTTATCGCCCTTCCGGGCCTGTTCGGCCAGGGAGTCCTTTTGGGCGCACGCTGAAAGGCCCATGGTGAGTCCGGCCAGCAGGACACCCCCTGCAGTCAGTACTCCTCGGCGTGAAAGATTCTTGTCCATGGTCCTTAGGCTCCGGGGGTGCTTGCCGCGCCGGGGAGCAGCGCTGCGGCAGGCTCGCTGTATTCGACCCGGACGATTTTGCCTTCCTGGTCCAGGGTGAGGGAAGTCAGGGAGGTGAGGGTGCATTCACGCTTGCGGGGGTCGTGCGCCAGCCGGCGGCCTTCGGCCGTCAAACGGGTGGACCAGATGGGCAGTTGGTGGCTCACCAGGATGGCCTCGGCGCCATCGCCGCCCAACTCGATGGCCTTGACGCGGGCATCCTCAACTGCAGCCAGGACACGGGCAGCCTGCTCCTTGTACGGCTCACCCCAGGACGGCCGCATGGGATTGCGGAAGTAGAACCAGTGCTTGGGCTTGAGGAACTCGCTCTTGGTGGGGTGCAGTCCCTGGAAGTGGTTCTCTGCCTCGATGATCCGGGGTTCCGTGTGGATCTCAAGTCCCAGTGCCTCAGCCGTGGGCAGCGCCGTTTCCTGCGCGCGGGTCAGCGGAGAAGCCGCCAAGTGTACGATCTTGGCACCTTGGGCAACCTGCGCCGAGAAGTGCTCGGCCAGCATGCGGGCCATCTCACGGCCGCGTTCGGAGAGGTGGAATTCCGGCAGGCGACCGTACAGGACGCCGTCGGGATTGTGGACCTCGCCATGGCGAAGCAGATGGACAGTTGCTTGGGGCATGTTTACCAGTTTCTCAAAGAAGCGGGGCGATCCGAAATCTTCTACCGCTAGTAGAACTCAAAGTTTTACAGAAATGTTCCGTGGAGTTGGAATAAAAGATGCATATGCATGTTTATACTAGACACGAAGCTCGGTTGACGCTTCAAGCAATGAGTTCAGCCGGGCAAGCACGCAGTACCTTCCACTACCCATAGGAGCAACACCATGATGACCCTTCCCGCTTCCGTCACCACCGGCACCTGGACCCTCGACGCTTCGCACAGCGAAATCGGCTTCACCGTCCGCCACGCAGGCATCAGCAAGGTCCGCGGCCAGTTCAAGGATGCTTCCGCCACTCTCGAAGTTGGCGAAACCCTGGCCGACTCCAAGGTCAACGCCACCATCCAGACCGCCAGCTTCGACTCCGGCGACGTCAACCGCGATGGCCACGTCAAGGGCGAAGACTTCTTCGATGTCGAGAAGTTCCCGGAAATCACATTCGTTTCCCGCCACGTCAAGGCCAACGGAAACAGCTTCGACCTCGTGGGCGATCTCACAATCAAGGGCGTGACCAAGGAAGTTTCCATCGAGACCGAGTTCAACGGTGTGGCCGTCGATCCGTTCGGCAACACCCGCGCAGGCGTTTCCGGCGAAACCACCATCAGCCGCAAGGAATTCGGCCTCACCTGGAACGCAGTCCTCGAAGCCGGTGGCGTCCTGGTCAGCGACAAGGTAGTCATCAACCTGGAACTCGCGTTCATCGCACCGGCTGCCGCCTAAGTCCAGCCTGTACCCTGCGCGGATCCTTCCCTTGTCCGTAACCCCCGCGGCACAACGCCGGGTGTGACTCTCAAGGGCGGGATTCATAGCGGGACCCCCACGATGGCGCCTCCTCAGCATCACGCTGCGGGGGCGCCGTTTGGCTGTCTCGAAGATCACCCGCCAATTATTCGGCAGATACCCCCTGATTAGCTGCGAGTTGGCTCCGAATTTCCTATGCATCCTTCAACCACCGGTCTAAAGTGATGCCATGAGTACCCCAGACGAAGCACCTCAGCCACAGCAGCCCGGCTCACAGCCTCCGCAGCCCGGCAATGTTCCTCCTGCGGGTTACCAGCCACCGCAGGCCTACCAACCACCCCAGGGCTACCAGCCCCCATCCCAACCGGGGCAATACTCCCAGCCCGGAGCGTCCCAACCTGGCCCGGCGCAGCCCGGTGCCGCCCAGCCCGGGTTCCACTTCGAAATGCCCACCGACGGCCCACGCAATTTCAACGACGTCATGCCGCAGGGCGGCTTCTCGGGAATGTTCAAGACGCAGGGCCTTCCCACGGAGTTGAAGGTTTCCTACTTCATCTGGGTGATCTCCGGACTCCTGGGCCTGCTGTTTGGACTCATCGGATTCTTCGCCGTCATCGCAGCTTTCGCTTTTGCACCGGCGTTCGCCGCGATCGCACTGGTCCTGCTCCTGCTGGCCCTCGCTGTTGCAGCTGCCCAAGTAATCCTTGCCATGAAGATGAAGGAAGGCAAGGAGTGGGCGCGGCTCGCCTTGACCATCGTGGCCGCCGTTTCACTGTTGCTCGCCATCTTCGGAGCGGCCAACGGTGGAGGTTCCGGCATGGGCCTGGGCGGTAACTGGTTCGGCTTCCTGGTCAGCGCAGTCGCCGTCGTCTTGATGTGGCTGCCCAACTCGCAGCTCTGGTTCAAGGCAGTCAAGGGCCAGGTCTAGCGTCCACGCCAGTTACGTCGTCGGGCTCTACCGACGTGAAGGCCGCGGTGTAATCCCTCCGGATTCCCGCGGCCTTCATCATGAAGGCGTAAGCCCACATGATGATTTTCGCCGTAGCCATGGAATTCCTGCGTGTGTTTGGCTATAGCGTCAGACCCGGGATGTACGGTGGAAACAGAACCACGCTGGGGGCAGGGTCATTTTGCTGATCCCGGCGGCCGAACCAGCAGTCGAACAAGCAAAGGAATGCCATGAGCAACCCTCCCTACCCGCCGTCGAACCCGGGTGACGCCAACCAGCCTGAGCAGGCCAGCTCTCAGCCGTCCGCACCTCAGTACGGCCAGCAGTCCCCGCCTTCTGCACCGCAGTACGGGCAGCAGGCACCGCAGTACGGCCAACAGTCCCCGCCTTCTGCACCGCAGTACGGGCAGCAGTCCCCGCCCGCCGCGCCGCAGTACGGGCAGCAGTCGCCCCAGTATGGCCAGCAGGCCTCCCCGTACGGCCAAGCCCCGTCCGCGCCCCAGTATGGCCAGGACACCAACTGGCCGAGCCAGCAGCCCGGCCCCACTACGGTTCCGCCGATGGTCAACTACGCCTTCTGGATGATCATCGCAGCCGGCGTCCTCTCAGCCATCAGCTCGCTGCTCCTTGCCACCACCGGTGCTGACGCCTTCATCAACGCCATGAACCAGCAGGCTGCGCAGCAGGGCACCGACCTTCCCGCAGGCTCCATGGAGGGTATGCGGGGCGTCATCTCCGTGAGCGCCATCGTTGGCGCCATCATCTCCCTGGGCCTCTACGCGCTGGTGGGCTTCAACGTCCGTAAGGGCAAGAACTGGGCAAGGATCCTGGGCACCGTATTCGCCGCCATCTCAGTCCTCGGCCTGACCAGCCTCTTCCAGTTCGGCCCCACCTACGGCGTGCTGCAGCTCGTGGTGATCCTGCTGGGTGTGGCAGCAATCGTCATGCTGTACCTGCCGGCGTCGGCTCCTTATTTCCGGAAGCCCCAGCCGTTCGGCAACCCGTACCAGACTCCGTACGGCCGCTAAACCGGCGGGCCCTTCAAAAGGCAACCCAGCGGGCGTAGACCCGGCGAAGGCTAAACAGCCTGGCCCGGTGTCTGCGCCCGTTGTGCGTGGTAAGCCAGGATTTGAAGCTCCGTGGCCATGTCCACCTTGCGGAGGTTGACGTGCGGCGGGACCTGCAGCAGCACCGGAGCGAAACTGAGGATGCTTCGGATTCCAGCGGCGATCACGCGGTCGCAGACTGCCTGCGCCACTGTGGCCGGCAACGCGAGCACCACCATGTTCGTGTGCGTACGCTCCAGCACCCGCTCCAACTCGGCTGAGTCGCTGACCCGCAACCAGCCCACCTCGTTGCCGATCACCATAGGGTCGGCGTCAAAGATAGCGACAACGTCGAAACCCCTGGACTCGAAGCCGCCGTACCGGGCCAACGCCTTGCCGAGGTTACCGGCACCGACGATCGCGACCTTCCAGTCATGGGTCAAACCCAAGGCCGCGGCGATGTGACGGCTCAAGTATTGGACCTCGTAGCCCACGCCGCGGGTGCCATACGAGCCGACGTAGGAGAGGTCTTTGCGAAGAGTGGATGAACTCACGCCGGAGGCTTCGGCGAGGGCTTCGGATGAAACCCGCTCCACGCCTTCTGCCAGCAAAGAGTTGAGCGCACGCAAATAGAGAGTCATCCGGGCCACAGCCGCGGGTGGGATCTGCTTGGCGGCAGGTTCGTTGTCCTCGGAAGTTGCTTCCGCGGACGGTTCCAGCGCAGTCACGGTATTCTCCATTGCATCGCTTTGTTGTTCCACTCTATGACCCCCGGGCGGGCTCAACCAAAGCGATTACTTACGGGTAACGGCACCCTCAGCCCTCCAGGGCTTTCTTCAAGGTACGGGTCAGCCGTTCCTCGTCGATCTTCCAAAAATCCCGCTGCACACCGTCAACAAGGACCACGGGAATCTCCTCCGCGAAGCGCTCCCGCAGCTGCGGATCGCCGTCGATACTCTGTTCTTTCCACTCCAGGCCGAGGCTTGCGGTGACACGCTCGACGGCGGCACGCGCCTCCGTGCAGAGGTGGCAGTCAGCTTTGGTGAGGAGGACGACGTCGGGAGTAGCCATGGGATAACGGTAACCTCCCCACCAACCCTCACTCACATCCCACCCCCTTCAACCCAACCCTCACTCACATCCCACCCCACCGGAGCGTGTGCCAGTGCGCCAACAGCGAGGTGTACCAGTGATTGACTAGACTCAAGTCATGCCCGAGGAGAAGAACGCCGCTGTCGCCGCAGCTGCCAAAGCGCAGAAGCACACCGGCGAAGCTGCTTTCTTCGACGTCGACAACACGTTGATGAAGGGTGCCAGCCTCTTCCATGTGGCCCGAAAGATGTATGAACGCAAGGCGTTCACCTTGCCGCAGGCTGCTGGTTTTGCTTGGAAGCAGTTCAAGTTCGTGCTGCGCGGCGAGAACATGGAAGACGTTCACGCAGTAAGGGATTCCGCACTCACTCTTGCGGCAGGCATCACTGTTGATGACATTAAAGCCTTGGGCGAAGAGGTCTACGACGAGATGATCGAGTCGCGGATCTGGCCGGGAACCAAGGCTCTGGCTGAACAGCACCTCAGAGTGGGCCGCAAAGTCTGGCTGGTAACGGCAACGCCGATCGAGGTGGCCACCGTAATCTCAACCCGCTTGGGCTTGACGGGCGCGCTGGGTACTGTCGGCGAAGTGCACGACGGCATGTACACGGGGAAGCTCGTGGGCGACATCCTGCACGGACCCGCTAAAGCAGTCGCGGTCCAGCTGGTCGCCGACCGCGAGGGTTTGGACCTGGACCACTGCTGGGCGTACAGCGATTCTGCCAACGACATCCCGCTGCTGACCATGGTGGGGCACCCCGTCGTCATTAACCCCGACGCGAAGCTGCGTCGGCACGCCCGCGACAACAATTGGCCCGTCTACGACTTCCGCTCCGGCCGCCGTGCCGCAACTCTCGGGCTCAAAGCAGCTACGGTGGGCGGCGCGATCTATGGTTTGTGGCGGGGCTTCTCCAGGTTCCGCGGCCCCCGCATCTGATCCTCGCTCACATCCCACCCCTTTCAAACCAACCCTCGCTCACATCCCACCCCCTTCAAACCAACCCTCGCTCACATCCCACCCCCTTCAGGCCAACCCACGCTCACATCCCACCCCCTTCAAACTAACCCTCGCTCACATCCCCAGGACGTGGTCCCCGTCCCTGTGGATAACTTCTGCAGCTCCAGCGGGATCTGGGTCAGAATGCCGGTATGCAGATTCCCATACCCGTGCCCTCCAAGCTGGCATCCGCCCCGTTTACACTTTCGGAGGCCAAGGCCGCCGGCCTCGCCCATCCACAGCTCTGGAAACGCGTCAGTATCGAGGCTGTGAGCAAGGGCATATACCGGCCGAAGGACTGGGCCTTTGATCTGGAATCGGCTGCTCGCTCGCTCTCGGCCGTGAGCCCTGGCGCTTGGATCTCACATGTCACTGCCGCCAAGATCCACGGATTTTCACTCCCACCTTGGCTGTCAGATTCCAATGAGCTGCATCTGAGCAAGCCGCGGAATCTGCCTGCGGTGCGGCGAAAAGGCGTTACCGGCCACACAGTTGTGGTCTCGGAAGGCGAAATAGAGCTCAGTCACGGCATGTGGATCAGTACACGCTCCAGGACCTGGTTGGACTTGGCCCGAACGCTTCCGCTGAATGAACTGGTCAGCGTTGGCGACGAACTCATTCGCATCCCCAGGCCCGAATTTGAGCAAAGGGACGCGCCGTTCACGACCATCCACGAACTACGCACCATGGTGGATCGCCACAAGAACCTGCAGGGCGTTGTCCGTGCGAGGGAAGCACTGGATCTGATGCGGGTCGGTGCCGACTCGGCGCCGGAGACTGCGCTCCGTCTGGCTATGTTCGATGCTGGGCTTCCCGACCCGGAACTACAGGTGCGGCTCTACGTCAACGATCCTTTCTCGCCTTCAGCCGACCTCGGCTACCGCGAGCGTCGGGTCGCTATCCAGTACGACGGCGGTCATCACCTCGCGCAGGAACAGATCCTCAGTGATCGGCGAAGGGACAAGGCATTCGAGGCAGCGGGGTGGACGGTGCTCATCTTCGGTAAGTCGGACCTCGCGGACAACTTCGCGAATGCCACCCGCCAGATCAAAAGAGCCCTAAGAAACGGCTGGGTAGACCCATCGGTCCGGGCGGGCTTCGCGCGGCCTCACGCGTGAGAGAGGGTCCGGGAGGAAACAGGCGGGACGTGAGCGAGCGTCCAGGGGAAACAGCCGGAACGTGAGAGAGCGTCTAGGGGAAACAGGCGGGACGTGAGCGAGCGTCCGGGGCGCAAAAATGCCCGCCACCTCGAAAGGCAACGGGCATTCACGCTTGATGAAGTATCTCTACTTCTTATTGCGGCGCTGGTGGCGGGTCTTGCGAAGCAGCTTGCGGTGCTTCTTCTTGGCCATACGCTTGCGACGCTTCTTAATAACTGAACCCACGAAAGTTCCTTACAAACTAGAAGGTCCTGTCTGTTGGAACGGATCCGCGGAAGCAGACAGTACAACTGACAGATTCTTACATTGACGTAAAACGTTCCTTAACAGAGTACCGCTTCAAAGGGGCACCCCGTGACCACGGTCCGTGGGGCGGACTGCGGCAGCCTCAGGCGGTCTCGGATTGCCCGTCCACGACAGCACCCTTAAGGTACTGGGATACGGCCTCTTCCGGAACCCGGAACGAACGCCCGAACCTGACGGCGGGCATTTCGCCTGAGTGAACCAGGCGATACACGGTCATTTTGGAAACACGCAAGACGTCGGCCACTTCAGCCACCGTCATGAAACGCGCATTCGAGAAGTTAGTCTCCGCGGACATTTCCCATATTCCTTTGCTCTCAGACAGTAGGACACCCCCAGTAGAACGGTGTGCCGATGCTGAGCCATCCAACAACCATGTGCTAGATACTCTAGAGGCTGATGGGGCCAATGTGAAAGCATTTCCGGAAAGTGGGACCCTACTCCCCCGATGCCACCCGGCGCTTCCGGGCCGAGGCTGCGAGCTGCTCCAACACCGAGGCAGTAACGTCCCACTCCATGCAGGCGTCGGTGACACTCTGGCCGTAGACGAGTTCCTGCTCTCCGGCCAACTGCTTGGCCGTATCCAGGTTCTGCGCCCCACCGACAAGGAAGCTCTCCAGCATCACACCCGCAACAGGCGAAGAAGACCCGGTTTCCAGCTGCGCACCGATTTCGAGTGCAACCTCAGCCTGCCGGTGGTGGCTCTTGCCGCTGTTGGCGTGTGAAGCGTCCACGATGAGGCGCGGGTTGAGTCCCTTGGCGGCGAGCTTGGCCGAGGCCGCTGCGACGTCGTCGGCAGAGTAGTTGGGGCCCTTGCGTCCACCGCGCAGGATCACGTGGGTATCGGGGTTACCGGACGTAGCCACCAAAGCCGCGCGGCCGTCGTCGTCGATTCCCAGGAAAGCCTGCTCAGCGGCAGATGCACCGCACGCGTCGATGGCTACCTGGAGGTCGCCGTCGGTCCCGTTCTTGAAGCCAATGGGCATGGACAGGCCGGACGCCAACTGGCGGTGGATCTGGCTTTCGGTGGTGCGCGCACCGATGGCGCCCCAGGACACAAGGTCCGCCATGTACTGCGGGCTGATGGGCTCCAGGAACTCGGTGGCGGTGGGCAGGCCCAGGGCTGTGACCTGCTTGAGGAAGCCGCGGGCGGCGCGCAGTCCTGCAGCGATGTCGTGGCTGCCGTCCAGGTGGGGATCGTTGATGAGGCCCTTCCAGCCCACCGTGGTGCGCGGCTTCTCGAAGTAGGTCCGCATGACGATCAGCAGGTCTTCCTTGTGCTTCTCGGCCTGGCTGACCAAACGGCGGGCGTATTCAAGCCCAGCCTTGGGATCATGGATGGAGCACGGACCCACAATGACCAGCAGGCGATCATCCACGCCGTCCATAATGGCGCGGACCTGGTCACGCCCACGGTCGACGACGGCAGCTGAGCGGGCGTCCAGCGGCAACTCAGCGATGAGGTCCTGGGGAGCCGGCAGCGGCTCGAAGCGCGCTACCCGCAAGTTGGAGGTTGAGGGCTGCGGGGCGTCAGCGGTGTCGGGGGCTGAAAGCGATTCTGCGGATTCTGCGGCGATGCTGGTCATGTCTGGGTCCTGTCCGGGATGCGGAGCGGGCCCCTTTTCAGAACCCGCCGGATATGGCGAAGGGCAGAGAATGATCTCTGCCCTGTTGGCTCTGAAGGAAAGTTGGATGCGTGTCAGTTAGACGCGGGCCCCTCCAGAGCCAACGAAAAATACGCATACCAACGGTTTGTCATAGCCACACCATAACCACGGTTCTTCACACGCGGCAAATCGTGTCCGTCATGATGACAACAGCTTGCGCAGGTACTGCAGCTGCCTGACCCAGTGGTGTTCCTGGCCGCCTTCGTGGTTGTTGAAGCGGTAGACCTCTATGTCCTTCTCCGGCGCTCCGGCATCAAGACCGTAGTTGTTGTAGCTCGCGAACACCGTAGAGGGCGGGCAAATATCGTCCATCTGGGCTGCGGAGAACAGCGCCGGGACGGTGGCCGCGCGGCCCACGTGGACGCCGTCGAAGTAGTTCAGGACAGCCAGGATCGAGTCGTAGCGGTCCCGGTGCCGGCCGAGGAATGAGGCGATTTCGGGATAGGGCCCGCGCGGGGTGATGTCGATGGCGCGCGGGAAGTCCTGCAGGAACGGGACATCGGGCAGCGCGGCAATGACGCCGTCGAGCCGTCCGGCCACAAGGCCGGCGGTAGCGACGGTGATGCCGCCGCCTTGGCTCACGCCGGTCAGGACCACTTTGGAGGGGTCGACGGCGGGATGGTTCTGCGCCGCTTCTACCGCCCGGAAGGCGTCCACGTAGACCCGTCGGAAGTAGTAGTTGTCCGGATGGTCGGCGCCGCGGGTCATGAGGCCGGCATAGTTGACCCCGCCCGCCGAGGGGTGCGGATCCGGGGTATCGCCGGAGACACCGCCGTAGCCCTGGCCGCGGGTGTCCATGATGAAGTGCGCGTAGCCTGCCTGCGCCCAGCGCGTGTTTTGGTTGACCAGTCCACGGCCGCCTGAATAGCCGATGTACTCCACCACTACCGGGAGCTGAGCGCCGGGTTCACGATCCGCCGGCACGTGGAGCCAACCCTTGATGCGGTCTCCCCCGAATCCGGAGAAGGTGACATCGAAGGTATCGATCACCGTGAGGTAGTTGTCCACCGGCTCGAACACTGCGTCCAGCGGCAGGGCCCTTGCTTCGGTGATGGTGCGGTCCCAGAAAGCGTCAAGGTCAGCCGGCGCCACAGCTGTGGAGGTGTAGTCGCGAAGCTGTTCGAGGGGCAGGTCAAAAAGAGGCATGAGGAGATCCTACGTCATAGTTTAGTGCCCGCCGTCACAGGGCGTAGCGGCTGGAGCGGGCTGATGGTGAGGTTGCGGTACGCGGCTTTGAGCGGAGCCATCTGGCGGATCCCAAAGTAGCCGCCGCCCAGCGGCTCCGGGCCGGGGTCAACCCAGTCGAACAACGGCAGGCCATTGATCGAAAAGGCCACACGTGGCCCGTCCTTAAGCACTTCCAGCTGGTAGAAACCGTCGGCATCCCCGGCCGGAGGAAGGGGGTCGGCGCCTTGGGCCACGAGTTCGAACCCCACACTTTTGCGGAGATTGCAGGTGCGGAAAGCTCGCTCCAAGGCGTGCTTGTGCCGGAAATAGGAGACATGAAGGGCGTCGATATCCCCCGAGTGGTATTGCGGGTAATAGCCGGTCCGCGGAGCAAGGGTCGTGGAGAACAGGTCCTCGCCGCCGTGCCCCCTGGCCGCGAAAAACACCATGGCCAGGCCGGGTTCCTCCAGCGGCCGGAACTCCCAGGCGATCCGGACGGAATCCGGGATTTCTTCCGGGCACCACAGGGTCCAATGGGCGTGGTCGCCGTGGACTTCAGCGTCAAGGGCGCCCGAGAGGACCAGCGCGCTGGTGCCGTCGCCGCGGGAAGCCGGCCCGCCGTCGTCGTACGTTTGGAACTGGACCGGACCCTCCGCGATCCAGGTCCGAACGTCAGCAGGTCCCCGCAAGGGGTTGGAGTAGATCAAGCGCGCGCCCCAACAAAGCCGAGGGTTTCCAGCTGTCCCGCCACGTATCCGGCAATCATAGTGGCCCCCTTCTGGTGGAAGTGCGTGTTGTCCTCCAGGCCGCCGGCCCAGTGCGCATGCTCGCCGGGGGCAAAGTGGGAGAACAGCTCCTTGGACTTCTCCTCCCCAAGCTCTTCGTACAGTGTCCGGGTCCACTGGTTGAGGTCGATGACGTCCAGGCCCAGCTCGCTTCCGAGTTCACGCACGACGTCGGGATACTCACCCAGCGTCTCGTGCAGGGTGCCGGCGAGGAAGTACCGACGCTCCACCGACGTGCACAGGATGGGCACGCCACCCTTGGAGCGGACCTCGGCCACCATGCGACGAAGGTTCTCTAAGTAGCCCGTCCGCGCCGCGAGGTGTTCACGCTTCTGGTCGTTGTGCCCGAACTGGATGAGCACCACGTCGCCCACCACGGTCTGGTTCAGCAGCTGGGTCCAGAGCCCCTCCTCACGGAACGACTCCGTGGTGGCGCCGCCCTTGGCGAAATTGTGGACGGCACCCCACCAGTAGGTTTCGGGGGCGAGGTGGGCGCCCCAGCCGCTCATCGGGTATTCGTAACTGGGGCAGGCGGCCACGGTGGAGTCGCCCGCGAGGAGGATTTTCATGGTTGTACCTTTCAATGCGCCTCAGCCCTTGACCGAGCCGATCAGCATGCCCTTGGCGAAGTGCTTCTGCAGGAAGGGGTAGAAGATCAGGATGGGGAGGGTGGCCACCACGATCACGGCGAACTTGATGCCTTGCTCGGGCGGTATGTAGCTCGGGTCCACGTTGCCGGCGCCCAGGAGGTCGGACGCTGCGGTGACCTGGCGGAGGTACATCTGCAGGGTCCACATGTTGTTGTCGCTCAGGTAGAGCAGTGGAGACATGAAGTCGTTCCAGATTCCCACCGCGTAGAAGAGGGCGAACGTGGCCAGCACCGGTTTGGACAGCGGCAACAGAATCCGCCAGAGGATCCCGATTTCCGTGGCGCCGTCCATCTTTGCCGACTCTTCCAACTCGTCCGGGAGTTCCTGGAAGAAGTTCTTGATGATGATCAGGCTGAACGGGTTGATGGCCGCCGGCAGGATCAGGGCCCAGTAGGTGTTCAGCAGGCCCAGGTCCTTGACCAGCAGGAACGTGGGAATCATGCCGCCGGAGAACACCATGGCGAAAACCACCAGGGACATGATGAGCTTCCGGCCGCGCAGGTTCTTCTTCGCCAGCGGGTAGGCCATGGTGACGGTCAGGATCAACTGGATCAAGGTACCCACCAGTGTTACCAGCACTGTGGTGACCAGTGCCTTGGTGAACGCCGGGGTAGAGAAGATGTACTCGTAAGCCGAGAGGGTGAACTGTTCGGGCCAGACGAAGAACGCCCGCCGGGTGATTTCGGCTTCGTTGGCGAAGGAGCCGGCCAACACATAGACGAACGGCAGCAGCGTGATGATGCCGACCAGGCTGAGGAAAACGTAGTTGGCGGCGTCGAAAACCCGGCCGCCGCGGGTGTTGTGAATCTTCATTTAAAACAGTCCGCTCTGGTTGAACCGCTTGGACAGCCAGTTGGTGCCAAAGATCAGCACGATGCCTACCAGGGATTTGAAGAGTCCGACGGCGGTGCTGTAGCTGTAGGCGCCCTGGGTGATGCCCACGAAGTAGACGTAGGTATCGAAGACGTCGGCCACGCTGCGGTTGAGGGCGTTGGTCATGAGGTAGATCTGCTCAAAGCCGGTATTGAGCATCTGCCCGATGGCCAGGATCAGCATCACGATGATCGTGGACCGGATGCCGGGCAGGGTGATGTGCCAGACGCGCCGGAACCTGCCTGCGCCGTCAATGATGGCCGCCTCGTACTGGTCCTGGTCCACTGTGGCCAGCGCCGCCAGGAAGATGATGGTTCCCCAGCCGGTGTTCTTCCAGATCTCCTGGAGCACGATCAGTGGCCGGAACCAGTTGGGATCGGACAGGATATCCACGTTTGTCCCCAAGAGCCCGTTCACGAACTGGAACAGCGGGCCGATGTCCAGGGCAAAGAGCAGGAAGCTCAAGGACGCCACGATGGTCCACGACAGGAAGTGCGGGATGTACACCAGTGTCTGGACGGTGCGCTTGAGCACTGACAGGCGGACCTCGTTGAGCAGCAGTGCCAGGATGATCGTCAGCGGAAACGCGATCCCCAGGTTCAGGAACGCAAGGATCAGGGTGTTGCCGAGCAACCGCGGGAAGTCGGGGTTCGCGAAGAAGTCAGTGAAGTTGGTGACACCCACCCACGGGCTGCCGTTGACGCCGAGGAACGGAACGTAGTCCTTGAACGCAATGGACACGCCGTACATGGGCCCGTACCGGAAGACCGCAAAGTAGAGGACTCCGGGCAGAAGCAGCAGATACAGCCACTTGTAGTGCGCAAAGTGGACGGCGAACCCACGCCGCCGCGGGGCGGGCGGCTTGGCGGCCACCCGCTCCGGGGCCTTGGCTTCAACAACCGGCGCGGTCACTTCTTGTTGTCCTGCCACAGCTTGTTGATTTCTTCCTTGACCTTGTCACCGCCGCTGGTGTTCCACAGCTTGATGGCGTCCTTCAGGCCCTGTTCGTCGGTCTGGCCTGCCAAGTACTTGATCCGGGCATCGGCCACGATGTTGTCCAGTTGGGCACCCTTGGCAACATAGGTGGGCGACACGAACGCCGCTGCCGGGTTGTAGACGGCGCTCTTGAGGTCCTTGGCCATGACGGCTACACGGTCATCGAACACCTTCTGCTCGTACTCGGAGGCCTGCTTGACGGGGTAGAAGTTGTTGCCGGTGACGTTGGTTCCGAGCTGGGCGAAGCTCTTGATGTCGGTATTGACGGCCTTGCCCTCAGGAGTTTCAGGCTTGATGGTGGCGGCCAGGCCGTCCACGACGTTGAAGTTCACGCCCTCGATCCCGTTGTTGATCAGGACGGCTGCTTCTTTGCTGTTCAGCTTGTCCAGGAAGGTCAGGACGTTCTTCAGGTCTGCCTCGGTTTTGACGCTGGACTTGGGGATGGCCAGGAAACCGGAGTAGCCATCGGTGGGGTGGGCGTGCAGTTCGCCGTCGGGACCCTTGAGGCTGCCCACGAAGCCCACCTTGTTTTGGAAGTCGTTGGGGTTGGCCTGCTTGAACAGGTTGATCAGCACGCTCGCCCGGGAATCGACGTCGATGATGATTCCACCCTTGCCGTTGAAGAACGGCTCGTTCCACTTGGTGCTGTCGAAGGTGGCGAAATCGGGGTTGATCAGCTTTTCATCCACCATTTTCTTGATGAAGCGGTTGGCCTCAAGGAATTCCTCGGTTTCAAAGCTGGGAACGAGTTTTCCGTCGCGTTCGGCCCAACGGTTTCCGGCGCCGTACCAGGTTTCGATGAGGTCGTAGGGGCTGTTGGTGCCCAGCCCGCCCCACTTGGGGATGGTGATTCCGTAGGTGTCGTTCTGGCCGTTGCCGTCCGGGTCCTGCTCGGTGAACGCCTTGGCTACTTTGTAGAGGTCCTCTGTGGTTTCTGGTGCCTTGAGGCCGAGTTTGTCCAGCCAGTCCTGGCGGAACATCACGGCAGCACGGATCGGGTTGCGGCCGCGGTAGACGCCGTAGACCTTGCCGTTGACGCTGGCGTTTTGCTGGACCTCCGGGAAGGTGGTTTTGAGGTTCGCGTAGTCCTTGAGTTTGTCTGTCAGGTCCCAGAATGCACCGGCTTCGGCGTTCTTCACGAAGCCGGGCGTCTTGCCTTGGACCACCAGCAAATGCGGGATGTCGGAGGACGCCAGCGTGATGTTCATCTTGTCTTCGTAGGATGCGTTGGGCGTCCACGTGATGTTGACGTCCTTGCCCGTGAGCTCCTCGAGCTTTTTCTGGACGGCGCCGTCGGCTGTTGGCGGTTGCGCCTCCAGGAACGGTGCCATGATCTTGACGGATGAAAGGTCCGACGCCGGCGCTTCGCCACCGCAGGCGGTCAGCGCCAAGGCAGCGGATACGACGACGGCGGCGGCCAGCGTGTGTTTTCTACGGATCATTTTCCTACTGCTCCACTTCTTCGGGGTTGTTATGGTCCGACGACGCTCCCGGAAACCTTTTGATGGTCCACAGGTGCTCGCCGTTCATGCCTTGATACGTTTCATTAGTGCCCTCGCCAGAGGCGTTCCGAACAAGCTCCGCATGCCCCTGGACATCCAGGGGGCGGTGGAGGACCTGGTTCCCGCCTGGTCCGGGCCGCACCGGGTTGATGTCAGGCAATGCCGGCTCCCCTCGTCACAACAGCTGCCGTTGCCCCGGCCGCGGGTGTCCCCGCGGGCGCATCTGCTGACAGGGCACCCGCCATGGCTTCATCGTTGGCGGTGAAGAAGCGGTCGCATAGCCAACCCGTGACATACAGCCACGCTCCGATCCCGAAGAACGGAATCAGCCCTGGAACGGAACGGCATACGAACAGGGCGGCTGCCGTGACGAATACGAGGATTACGGTTCCGGCCAGATGGCGCATGGCGAAGCGGGACGACATCAGGAAGTACTGGGGCACGGAAAGGTGGTAGCGGGCAAACATCGGGAAGAGGTAGCAAGCTACCCCCGCCCCGAACAGCGCCATCATGAACAACCCTGTCGAGGCGATCTGCGAGCCAAGGTCCCATCCTGCCGAAAAGTAGTCCCAGTTGAGCGTTAGGGCCACCCCGACTGCCACCAAGGGGAACCCCAAGGCATTACCCTTACCGAAATTCCGGGCATACTCCCTGGCGAAGCGCCGCACCAGTGGTGCGGCACCGCCCCGTACCTTGTCCCTTACCAGCAGCTGCGCTGCAGCAGTACTGGGACCGAATCCGAAAACAACGCCACCCAAGACCGTGAAGATGATCCACAAAACGTTCAGGCAGGCTATCCAGACGAGCGTGTCGAACAGTGAGTAGGCCTTGAAACTAAATCCACCAGACGCCATGGCTCCCCCTTTCTCCATCGTTGCAGAACAGGCCCAGGGTTCCGGTGGCACTGGTTCTTTCGAGTGGCACCGGAAGGCGGCGTGGGCCGGCTGAGTGGGTGCGGCCCGGGTGGGCCACATCACAGAGTAAACGCTTTCCCGAAAACTTAGACGCTGCACATGGACCGCGTCAAGGGACTTCTTGAATCGTTACATTTCTACCTGGAGCGGGTTACACTGGGCTGAACCGAAAGTGGGAAAGCGCTTGCTGGGTATAGCCTGAACCCGCCGGACCACATGAAATGCAACCCGGACGACGGCGTCACTCGCCTTCGCCGCATCGCCAGCAGAGGAGAGCCATGGAAGCCCGCTCCGTCGAGTCCGCCAGCAGCCAACACCACGGTGACGCTCCGCAGTTGCGCAGCGAAGGAGCAGCGCATGGAGCAACGCATGGAGCAACGCCACCGTCAGCACCGACGCCGCGGACGACACTGGCGCGGATCGCCTTGGTAGGGGTGCATGGCTTCGGCGTCCATCACCTGCACAATCTCGAAAGGCTACGGGCGGAGGGCCTGGTGGACTTGGTCGCTGTGGCCGATCCCAACCCTCCGGCCCCGGGAACGCTGCCCGCGACAACGGCCGTGCATTCGAATCTGGGAGACCTGCTGGCCGGCAACCACTCCCCGGACGTCGTCATCGTGGCCACCCCCATCCAGACCCACGCACCCTTGGCCCTGTCCGTGCTGGCCGCCCAGGCCGACCTCTACCTGGAGAAGCCCCCGGTCGCCTCCATGAAGGACTTCCTCCATCTCCAGGAAGCTGCGAGCGCGGCCGGTCGAAGTGTTCAGATCGGTTTTCAGAGCCTGGGCTCGCACGCCCTGGCCGCACTGGACAAGCTGGCGAATGGCCAATTCTCACCCGAACTTCCCGGAATAGGGACCCTCAAAGGCATCTCCGCCACCGGCCGGTGGGTTCGGGATCGCGCCTATTACAAGCGCTCCCGTTGGGCGGGCAAGCGGAGTCTGGACGGCGTTGATGTGGTGGACGGCGTAGCGACGAATCCGTTGGCCCACGCCATCGCTACGGCGCTGCGAATTGCCGGTGCACGGCACGCTGAGGATCTTGCCGTAGTAGACACCGATCTCTACCGCGCGAACGACATCGAGGCGGACGACACCTCGGTGATCCGGATGCGTACCACCGCTGGATTGCCCATCACGTGTGCCCTCACGCTGTGCGCCACGGAGTCTGTGGAACCGTACGTGACGCTTCACGGCACGGAAGGAACGGCGGTGTTCCATTACACGGAGGACCGCGTGACGGTTCGCACGGAAGACGGTGAAACCTCGAATACCTTTGGTCGCGATGACCTCACCGAGAACCTCTTGCAGCACCTGTCCGAAGGCACGCCGCTGCTCAGTCCGCTCGATCACAGTGGCGCGTTCATGCGCGTCCTGGAAGCCATCCGCACGGCCGATCAGCCGGCCCTCATACCGACGGAAAACGTGGTCTGGGTGGGATCGGGCGATCAAGCACACGCCGTGATCCCTGGCATCGAGGACAT
Organism: Arthrobacter sp. LFS091; assembly: GCF_047977885.1. Taxonomy (NCBI): domain Bacteria; kingdom Bacillati; phylum Actinomycetota; class Actinomycetes; order Micrococcales; family Micrococcaceae; genus Arthrobacter; species Arthrobacter sp. LFS091. Next base: position 93,818 of record NZ_JBFPFP010000009.1, on the reverse strand, counting down.
CCTGGACCGCGCCACCCGTGCGCACGCCACCTTCTCCGAGCTGGGTCTGTCCTGGGCGCGGCCGGTCACGTCAGGCGCCGAGGCCCTGTTCGCCGACCCCGCCGACCAGCAATCCGCCCAGCCCGCCATCCCGGCTACCGTCCTGCGCAGCGGAAGCGGCCTCCAGCCAAGCCTCTCCCCCCGGCCTTACCTGCACCCGGTGTCTACCCGGGCCGGAATTGTGGTGACCGACCACCTGGCGTCGGACCACGCCTGGCATCTGGGTGCCGGATTCGCGCTGCAGGATGTGAACGGCAGCAACTTCTGGGGTGGTCGCAGCTATCGGAGGACCGCCGGAAAGTATGTTGACCTGGACGATCACGGCCGGGTGGACATCGCTGGCATAACCCGCGGGCACGACTACACGGAACTGGAGCTTGAGTGGTTCGGGGCCGACGGCAGCCTGCTTCTCAAGGAGCATCGCACCTTCAGTCGCAGCCTCATCAGCCCCACCACGTGGCGGCTGGACATCCAGACCCAGCTGACCGGCGTCGTCGATGTCACGCTGGGGAGCCCGGGTTCGCATGGTGCCGCGGGCAGCGGCTACGGTGGCTTCTTTTGGCGGCTGCCTGTCAATGCTTCGCCACGCGTCTTCTCCTCAACAGCAGAGGGTGAGCCGGCCGTGCATGGTTCCGTTTCGCCGTGGCTGGCTTGGTCGGGAGAGTTCGACGGCGGTCCGGCCACCTTGGTGTTCGGCGCGCCCCTGGAGTCCCCCGACCCGTGGTTCGTTCGGTGCAACGGTTACCCGGCAGTGGGTTCCGCCTTGGCCTGGGACACGGCGGTGGAACTGGCCCAGGGCACCTCCCTGGCGCGCGCCAACACGGTGTGGATCAGTGATGGGTCCTTGGACGTGCACCAGATCGAAGAGCTGGTAGCCAGCCGCTGATTACACGCTCCACGTCCCCGCGAACGGGCATTTGATGACAGTCCCGGCCCTTGTAACTGTCATCAAATGCCACCTCGACGGGAACAGCGCCACAGCAGCAGCCCGATCACCGTGGCAGACGCCATGCCCAGCGCACCGGTGATGACCAGCCCCGTACGGACACCGAAATCCTCGGTCAGCCAGCCGGCCAACAACCCACCCAAGGCGTGACCACCCAGGAGCAAGGGGAAGTAGAGGGCCAGGACCCGGCCGCGCACACTGGCCCCGGCTTCGAGCTGGACGGCAGTCGCTGCGCTGGTGAGGAATACCAGGGTCATGAAGCCCACCACCACCAGCATCACCACAAAGGACTCCTGGCTCGGCATGAGGGCGGCCACCAACTGGCTCAGGCCAAAGAGCCCGGCGCTGGCAACGATCCCCTTGCGTCCGAATCGTTTGATCCTGGTGGCGATCAAGGCACCAGCCAGTGCTCCGAGCGCGCTGACGGTGTTGAAGAGGCCAAACCCGGCCGGACCGCTGTGCCACACCCGGTCAGCGAAGGCCGCCAGGACAACGGGCCCGTTCATGCCGAAGGCACCCAGCAAACCGGCCAGGAGCATGGTGAGGAGAAGTGGTGGACGGGCACGGACGAAGCGGAATCCGGCCAGGACCTGGCCGCGGCCTTTCCTATGGCCGTGCGGTTCCGGGGAGTGGTGGAGCTCCCTCGGACGGATGGATCCGATCAGCACCAGGACCACTGCGCCAAGTCCCGCGTTGGCAGCGAAGGCAGCGGCCGGTCCTGCATGGGCAATCACCACACCCGCCAGCGCCGGACCTGCCATGGCGCCCAGTTGCCCGATGGCACTGTTCAGCCCGATGGCCGCCGGCAGTCCGGCGTCGCCTACCACTTCATTGACGAAGACCTGCCTGGCCGGCCCGTCGATCGCACTGGTGATTCCCAGAGCGACGCAGGAAGCGTAGACCACCCACACGTCCGTGCCGCCCGCTGCATTCCACACCGCAAGGCCGGCAGCAAGCACCACGGCGACGGACTGGCATAGCAGCAGGATTCGACGTTTGGGGAAGATGTCCACCAGCACCCCGCTGACGGGGCCCACCACCAGCATGGGAAGGAACTGAAGCGCAACGGCCAGGCCTACGGCAGCCGGGCTGCCAGTGAGCTGGAGGACCAACCAGTCCTGAGCGAGCCGCTGCATCCAGACGCCACCGCTTCCCACCAAGGAGAGGGTGACGAAGATCCGGTAATTGTGGTGCCGCAGCGGGTAGTGCCAGGACTCCGTGGAGCGGGCACGCGCGGTGCGGGTCCTGGTGGATTGGGGGCGCGGTGGGAACGGGCGCGGCGACACGGGGAGGTCTGCTCGATTCAGCGGGTTGGCCTGGAGTTTCGGTGGGAACGGATCTTGATGGCGGCCGCCGCGAGCACCAGGGTTCCGGGCACGATCACGAACAACGCCTGCAGCATCCAGACGAAGACAACTGCCATGAACACGGCGGCGAGAAGCAGCAGCGAGCCACTCCAGTCACGCAGGGAATCGCTCTTCGCACTGGCATAGGCCGCCGCCCAGCGCTGGGAGCCCGGAACGTCTGTGGGCACTTGGTACTCATCCCCGCTCCATGCCAGCTGGCCACTCCAATTGGCCGTGATGCGCAGCAGGAGCACCGCACCGGCGGCCGCCAGAATGACTGTGGCGGGCAGGATCGCAGCCCGTCCCGGCAGTTGCCCCACCAGCGCGAGCAGCAGGTTCAGGACAATCACGACGGCGGCTGTCGCCGTCGTGATTCCCAGCTTCCAACTGCCGGGCAGCGCCTTACGGAAGTTCCCCCACAAGCTGCGCAGGGAATCGTCCCTGCCGCTGAGGTGCCTTTCCAGATGGGCGACGCCGGCCGCATAGGCAGCCGGCGCCGTCACCAGAGGAACGGAGAGGAGGAGAACAATGACTCCGGCCAGGATGGTTTCGGAGAACAGCGCAAAACGGTTGACCGGGATGCCTGGTGTTCCGGTTGACGTGCCAATGGTGCTCATTGTCCGCTCCCCTAGCCCTTGAGTCCTTGGGTGGAAACGCCCTCGACGATGTAGCGCTGAAACACCAGGAAGAACACCAGCACGGGAAGGAGCGCCAGCACGGACATGGCGATCATGGCGCCATAGTCGGAGCTCTGGGTCTGGTCCACGAAGAGCCGCAGAGCCAGGGGCAATGGGTACTTCTCGGGAGTGTTCAGGTACAGCAGGGGGCCCAGGAAGTCGTTCCAGCTCCAGATGAAGGAGAAGATCGAGGTGGAGATCAGCGCGGGCTTCATCAGCGGCAGCATGATGGACCCGAAGATCCGGGCGTGCCCGGCACCATCAATGCGCGCCGCTTCGTCCAATTCGGCCGGGAGGCCTCGCATGAACTGGACCATGAGGAACACAAAGAAGGCATCCGCGGCAAGGAACTTACCGATCAGCAGCGGCACGTAGGTGTCCACAAGGCCGAGCTGTTGGAACACGATGTACTGCGGGATGATCACCACGTGGAACGGCAGAAGCAAGGTAGCGATCATCATGCCGAAGAACAGCCCGCGGCCGGGGAAGTTGATCCGGGCGAAGGCGTAGGCGGAAATGGAGGCGGACAGTACGGTGCCCACTACAGCGCCAACAGCCAGAATCAGAGAGTTGGTGAAGAACGTCAGCGTGGAGACACCACCGATGCCGTCCATGGCGGTGGCGAAGTTGTCGAAGCTGAAGTTGGCTGACCAGAGGGCGTTGTTGGCCCCGCCGATCTCGGAGTTCGGCTTGAAGGACGAAGCGATCATCCAGATAGCCGGGTAGAGAACCATTACCACCAGCGCCAAGGCAACGATGTGGAAGATGGCGCTCTTGATCCGCTTGGCCGTGACGGACTCGGACTTCGGGTTGTACACCGGAGCCTGCGTGGCCGGCGGAGTGGACTGGGTGGGGGTTGCCATTGTTGTCACTTTGAATCACCGCTGTAGTGGACCCAGGACTTGGAGGTCTTGAAGAAGATCAGCGTGATGATGCCGACCACGATCACCAGGAGCCAGGCCATCGCTGAGGCGTAACCCATCCGGAAATCGCTGAAACCGCGCAAGTACAGGTAGAGGGTATAGAAGAGTGTCGAGCCCGCAGGGCCACCTTCACCGTTGGAGATGATGTAGGCCGAGGCGAAGATCTGGAACGCGTGGATGGTTTCCATGAGCAGGTTGAAGAAGATCACCGGGGAGAGCATGGGCCAGGTGATGTTGATGAACTTCCTGACAGGCCCGGCACCGTCCATGGACGCGGCCTCGTAAAGGTCTGCGGGAATCTGCTTGAGCCCGGCCAGGAAGATCACCATCGGTGCCCCGAACTGCCACACGGTCAGCAGGATCATCATGCCCATGGTCATGTTGGGATTGCCCACCCAGCCCCCGAGGTTGATGCCGAAGAACGACAACCCCTGGTCGACGGGACCGGAGTCACCAAACATTGCTTTCCACACGATCGCGATGGACACACTGGCCCCGATAAGGGACGGCGCGTAGAACGCTGACCGGTAGAAGCCCTGGCCTTTGCGCTTGCTGTTGAGGAGCATCGCGATCGCCAAGGCTGCGGCGAGCTTCAATGGCGTTCCGAATACTACATACTGCAGGGTGACTCCCACTGATTGGAGGAAGCGCTCGTCCTGCAAGAGGGTGGTGTAGTTGTCCAGCCCGATCCATTTGGGGGCATCGAACAGGTTGTAGTTGGTGAAGGAGAGGTACAACGAGGAAATCATCGGGCCCACGGTCAGGGCGATGAAGCCCAGGAGCCACGGCAACAGGAAGGTGTATCCGGCGCGGGCGTCCGCTCCCCGCCGCCGCGACGTACGCGGTTGCGGGGCTGCGGACGAGGCACGCCTGCTCAGGGTTGGGCTTTGAGTCACAAGATCAGTCCGTCAGTTGGGAAAGCCTGGATCAGGCGTTCTGCTTGATGAGGTCTTCGGCTTCCTTGAACCACGCATCAGCTGCGCCGTCGATGGTCAGCTTGCCGTAGTTCAGGTCCGAACTGACCCGCTTGAACGTGGACTCCAGGGTGCCGAATCCCACGATGGGGGGCTCGGGAGCGTCCTTCAGGTACTTCTCAATGGACTTCTCGTAATCCACCACCAACTTGTCGGTTCCTTCGAACGTGGTGCCGTCGCGCTGGGTCTTCGACGCCGGGACGCCGCGGGAGGTCTTGAAGATCTGGCCAACCTCGGGATCGTTGACCATGAAGTCGATGAAGCGGGCCGCAGCATCCTTGTACTTGGTCTTGGCGCTGGCCACCATGAGCATGGAGGGCTTCAGGAAGAGGCCCAAGTTGTCGGGATCGTCGGAGGGCACGGGAACAAGCTTCAGTTCCTTGGCACCGCTGTCCGCGAGGTAACCGGCCATGAAGTTGTCCCAGGTGACTTCCGTTGCGGTGACGTTGGAACCGAACGGGGACTTTGGCAGCAACTGGGTGGTCTTGTCTTCGCCGACGATTGCGCCGGTGCCGCGCAGGTCCGCGCTGAGGTTCCACCACTTCTTCAGGTCGTCCTTGGAGAAACCAAGCTTCCCCTCATCGGTGAAGGCCTTGATGTTGTTCTGCCGCAGCCAGATGTTGAAGTTCCACCAAACACTGGTGTAGTCGGTGCCGCCGAAGAGCGTGCCATTGCCCTTCTGCCCAACCTCGGCGAGGAAGGCATTGAACTCCTTGTAGTTCCAGGAACCGTCCGGCTCGGCAATACCCAGCGAAGCGAGCTTCGCGGGATCGTAGTAGACAGCGAAGGCGTTGGTGCTGGTGGGAATGCCGAACGTCTTGCCCTTGATCTGGCCGGACGGAAGGAGGGACTTGTCGAATCCGTCGGTGTTGATCTTGACGGTGCCGAGGTCCAGGAGCTGGTTCCGCTGACCGTAATCGCGGAGGTAGGACAGGTCCCACTGCATGACATCCGGCAGGCCACCGCCGGCGGCTTCGGTGGCGCGCTTTTGCCAGTAGCCTGCGAAGTCGGAGAAGTTGCCGTTGACTTTGATGTCCGGGTTCTTGGTCTCGAAGAGCGCAATGGCCTTGCGGGTCCGTTCTGCACGGTCGTCATTGCCCCACCAGGTGTAGGTGATGGTGACGGGTTTGTCCGCGGAACCGGTCTGGCCCGAGGACGATGACTGGCCACAGGCCGAGAGGAACGCGGCAGATGCGGTGCCGAGTGCCACCGTGGTGAGGAATTTCCTTCTGTCGATCATGAGAGCCTCCTTGCTCAGTTGGTGCAAGCTTGTGGAGTTCTCTACAACGTGGCAGTGATCTCGCTTACACTCGTTCTGAATCGATACAATAGCCGCAATACGGAAACTGGGCAAGCGTTTTCCAAAGAACGCGTTTTGACCGATATTCTGCATTCATACGTTCAGCAGCACCCGCACCAGTTCGGCCAACCTGACGAAGGAGTCCCCTTGACCTCCCCCTCTATTCCCCGCAGCCCCTCGGTCTGGAACAGCATTGGCGGCCTCGCTTACGGGGGCGACTACAACCCCGAACAGTGGCCCCGGGATGTCAGGCTCGAGGACATTGAGCTCATGAAGGAAGCCGGCGTCAACTTCCTCAGCGTTGGCATCTTCTCCTGGGGCCTCCTGGAACCCAGCGAAGGCAATTACGACTTCGGGTGGTTGGACGAGGTCATGGACAACCTCCACGGAGCCGGCATCAAGGTAGCCCTCGCCACGGCCACCGCTTCACCGCCGGCCTGGCTGGTCCGCAAGTACCCGGAAATCCTTCCCGTCACGGCGGAAGGCATCCGACTGGAGCGCGGATCGCGACGTCACTACACGCCGTCGTCAGCTGTTTACCGCCGGTATGCCACCGGCATAACGCGCGTGATCGCCGAGCGCTATAAGGACCACCCCGCGCTGGCGCTCTGGCACGTGGACAACGAACTCGGCTGCCACGTTGGGGAGTTCCACGGCGAAGAAGACGCCGCCGCTTTCCGTGCCTGGCTGGAACGCCGTTACGGCACCATCGAAGACCTGAACGAGGCTTGGGGAACGGCATTCTGGTCCCAGCACTACGCCTCATTCGAAGAGATCATCCCACCCGGAGCGGCCCCCACCACGCTCAATCCGGGCCAGCAACTGGACTTCGTCCGATTCAATTCGTGGGCCTTCATCGACTTCTACAGGGAACTATTGGCCGTGATCCGCGAAGTCACTCCCAACGTGCCGGCAACCACCAATTTCATGGTCTCCAGCGCCACGAAAACCCTGGACTACTTCGACTGGTCCAAGGACATGGACGTCATCGCCAACGACCACTACCTGGTGGCGGCAGATCCTGAGCGCGCCATCGAACTCGCCTTCAGCGCCGACCTCACCCGTGGCGTGGCGGGCGGAGATCCGTGGATACTCATGGAACACTCGACGTCGGCGGTCAACTGGCAGCCCCACAACCAGCCGAAAATGCCCGGCGAAATGCTCCGGAACTCGCTGGCGCATGTGGCCCGTGGGGCGGACGCCGTGATGTTCTTCCAGTGGCGCCAAAGCAAGGCGGGCTCCGAGAAATTCCACTCGGCCATGGTTCCCCACGCCGGCCGCGACACCCAGGTGTGGCGGAACGTCGTGGAACTCGGCGATGCCCTGGACAAGCTCGAACCTGTCAAGGGATCCCGGGTGGAATCGCGCGTTGCGATCGTCTTCGATTACGAGGCCTGGTGGGCTTCCGAACTGGACTCGCACCCGAACAACTCGCTGAAGTACCTCGACACGATGCGCGCTTTCCACCGCTCTTTGTACCTCCGTGGAGTGACTGCGGACTTCGTCCACCCCTCCGGTGACCTGTCCGGATACGACCTCATCCTGGTCTGCACGCTCTACTGCGTGACGGACGCCGCGGCGGCCTCGATCGCTGCGGCCGCCGAGGGTGGCGCTACCGTCCTGATCAGCTACTTCAGTGGCATCGTCGACGAACGTGACCATGTTCGGCTCGGCGGTTACCCGGGCGCTTTTCGGGATTTGCTGGGCGTCCGCAGCGAGGAATTCCATCCTCTTTTCCCAGGCGCTTCGGTCACGCTGAGCGATGGAACTGTTGGCACGGTCTGGAGCGAACACGTATCTGCAGGCGCCTCCACAGACGTCCTGGCAACGTTCACCGACTACCCGCTCGATGGTGTGCCCGCACTGACCCGGCGCACCGTCGGCAGTGGTTCGGCCTGGTACCTCGCAACGCTTCCGGACAACGACGGCATCGACGCACTGGCAGCCCGACTCATCGAAGAAGCAGGGGTGACAGCCGTGACCGAGTCCTCACCCGGCGTCGAACTGACCAGGCGGCGTGCCGAAAACGGCCGCAGCTTCCTGTTCGCCATCAATCACAGCCGCGAGGACCAGGCCGTCAAGGCCGACGGCGACGAGCTGCTCAGCGGGGCCCGCTTCACGGGCGTGGTTCCCGCCGGGGCGGTCGCCGTCATCGCGGAGGACTGACGCAAACCCCGCGTTAAACGAAGCGCCCCGGGCGGATCACGAATGATCGCCCGGGGCGGTTCCCGCGGATAAGGACTAGCTGATGGCGGACTTCATTTCGTCCACGGCTTTCTTGCCCGCTTCGTCGGTGGAGAGCCTGTTGAACAGGACTTCGGAGGTGTAGCGCTTCACGATTTCCTGGATGGCGCCGGCACCCTTCGGCGGTGCGGCCGGAGCATCCCCGAGTTCGCCCTTGATCTGGTCGATGAAGGTCACTACCTTGACATCGGCCTTGGCGAGCTTGGGCGCAATGGCATCACGCACATCAGAGTTCGGGTAGACGCCGCGGTCCGCGAGGAGGGCTTCGCCGGCCTTGACGTTGTTGGTCAGGAAGTCGATGAACTTCGCTGTTTCTTCAGGGTGCTTGGTGCGGGAGGAAGCGGACCAGAACTGGGAGGCCTTGTACCAAAGCTTGGCGTCGGCAGCCTTGCCGGTCTTGGACGGGAAGCGCAGGATCTGCAGCTCACCGCCGGCAGCCTTTTCGAGGGCCGGAAGCTGGTTGGACCACCAGAAGGCGAGACCGTTCTTGCCGGTTGCAAGGCCACTCTGGTCCAGCGGCGCAGCTTCGGCTTCAACTACCTCCGAGGCGGACGGGACCGCCTTCTTCTCGCTGAGTTCCTTCAGGAAGCTCCACCACTGGGCAATATCGGAGGGGTCGAAGCCCAGTTTGCCGTCATCAGTGTAGAGGGACTTGCCGTTCTGCCGGAGCCATACTCCAAGGGAAGCCTCATCGGTTCCATACGCCGCGGCCCCATAGGTGCCCTTGGGCGACTTGGCGGTGACCTCGGCCGAGATCCGCTCGAAGTCTTCCCAGGTCCAGGTTTTGTCATCGGGCAGTGCCACGCCTGCTGCCTTGAAGACGGCGGGATTGGCCAGGATGGTCGCAGCGTTGATGCCTGCCGCGATACCGGTCAGGCCCTTCTCGCTCTTACCCGCATCCAAGGCCGCCGCGTCCAGCTTGGATGTATCAATCTTGTACTTGGAGAGGTCCAGCAGTGCGCCACGAGTGGAGTACTCGGTGATGTACTTCTCGTCCATCTGGATGATGTCCGGGGCGTCATTGGCGGCAACCTGGGTGGCCAGCTTGTCCCAGTAGCCGCTCCAGTCTCCATACTCGGGCTTGATCTTGATGTTGGGGTTTTCGGCTTCGAAGGCCGCGATGGCTGCCTGGGTTACCTGGGCCCGCTTGTCGCCGCCCCACCAGGCGAAGCGAAGCTCCACTTTTCCGTCGGCGCTCTTGGCTTCCGAGCCGCCACCGCAGGCGGTGAGCGCCAGGACCGCGGCGGCCGTTGCCGCGACGAGGGCCGAGGCGCGGAGCCTGCGCTTGGTTCGGCGGGGGGCTCCTGTTGTTGCGAGGGCGACTGCTTCACCCTTGGGTTGTGCGGGCACTGTTGTCTCCGATCTTCATTGATCCTGATGCGATATGGGAAAGCGTTTTCTTAGTTGTGTTTATGATACGAGTCACATTCTTGTATTACAAGATAACGACTTGTATTAGTTGCTGGGTATTACGACGGCGCACCGGCCGGGCCGTCGACGGCCGGCCTACTTGATACCGGTGGTGGCGATGCCCTTGATGAGGAACCGCTGGCCGAACAGGAACACCAGGAACACCGGGAACAACGACACGATGGACATGGCGAAGAGTGATCCCCAGCTGGTTGCGGACTGCGAATCAACGAAGGCGCGCAGTGCAACGGGGACTGTGAACATGTCCGGGTCCGTCAGGTAGATCAGGGCTCCGAAGAAGTCGTTCCACGTCCAGATGAACGTGAAGATGGTGGTGGTGGCCAAGGCCGGCACCATCAGGGGCAGGATCACGCGGAGGAAGATCCGCGGGTGTCCAGCGCCGTCGATGCGGGCCGCCTCGTCAAGCTCCTTTGGAATGCCGCGGATGAACTGGACCATGAGGAACACGAAGAACGCATCGGTGGCCAGGAGCTTGGGAACAATGAGGGGCCAGAAGGTGTTCACCCAGCCGATCTGCGAGAACAGGATGTACTGGGGCACGATCACCACGTGGAACGGAAGCATGATGGTCAGCAGCATGATGCCGAAGAACAGCTTCTTGCCGGTGAACTGCAGGCGGGCGAAGGCGTAGGCGGCCATGGAACAGGACACCAGGTTGCCTACGATCGAGCCCAGCACCACAATCGCCGAGTTGATCATGTAGTGACCGAACGGGTGGGTCAGGGCCGACCAGCCGTCGGTGTAATTTGTCATGTCCAGGCTGTTCAGCCAGAGGCCCGGTTCGCGGAAGATCAGGTCATTGGGCCGCAGGGAAGAAACCACCATCCACAGGAGCGGGTAGATCATCACCAGGCCCACCACGATCAGGATGGCGTGCTTGACCAACCCTTTGACGCGGGCACTACGGCTGAAGGCCAGGTTTCCGGGAGATTCACGGCGGCGCGGAGCCTTGCCCGGCTCGGTGGTTTTTGCTGCGGGAAGGCTCTGGAGTTTAGTCATCGTAGAACACCCAATACTTTGAAGCGATGAAGTTGATGGCGGTGAAGACGCCGATGATGACCAGCAGGACCCAGGCCATCGCTGAGGCGTAACCCATGTCGAACTGGCCGAAGCCCTTCTGGTACAGGTACAGCGTGAAGAACATGGTGGAGTCGGACGGTCCGCCGTTGCCGCCGGAGACGATGAACGCCTGCGTGAACGACTGGAACGAACCGATGATCTGGAGCACCAGGTTGAAGAAGATGATGGGGCTCAGCAGCGGAAGGGTGATCCGCCAGAACCGCTGGAGGGTGGTGGCGCCGTCAACTTCCGCGGCTTCGTAGTACATGTTGGGGATCTGGCGTAGGCCTGCCAGGAAGATGATCATCGGAGCGCCGAACGTCCATACATGCAGGAGGATGATCGAGCCAAGAGCTGTGCTGGGATCCGAAATCCAGCCGGGTCCTTCGATGCCCACCATGGCCAGGACCTGGTTAACCAGTCCCGTGGTGCCGAAGATCTGCTTCCAGAGGATGGCAACGGCGACGGAACCACCAAGGAGGGACGGCAAGTAGAAGATGGAGCGGTAGAACGGCAGGCCGCGAAGACCTTTGTCCAGGACCAACGCGATCAGCAGGGCCACGGCCAACTGCAGGGGGACGCCCACCAGAACATAGGTGAACGTGACCCGCAATGAGTTGTGGAGGCGTGCGTCGCCGAACATCCGGACGAAGTTGTCCAGGCCCACCCATTCCGGAGGCTGCAGGAGGTTGTAGTCCGTGAAGGACAGGTACAACGACATCAGCATGGGGCCCACCGTGATGGCAACCAAGCCAACGAGCCAAGGAAGAAGGAAGATGTAGGCCGCTTTGTTGTCGCGGCCGTTGGCCTTCTTCTCTTCCTTGGTCATGGGGCCCTTGCGGCGGGTCATCGTTGAGAGTTCACCAATGGCACTCATGGATTCCCCCTCTCCGGACCGCGAACGCCCTGCGGCGTCCCCGTGTGTACTACAGCGGCCATGTGGTCTCCTTTGGTCATCGTGGCCATCCACGGAGTTCGAGTCTGTTGATGCTTGCCTTCCGGGATGCCGTCGATCTTCCGGCACTCCCCTGAGTTACCGGGATTGACTCCCGATGTTCAGCGGCTCCGTACCAAAGTAAACGTTTTCTTGACCCATGTACAGCCTTTTGCTAATTTTTGAGAAAGCGTTTTCTTACGAAGCCGCCAGCATCGATTTCCCACGCTGAAGAAGCCCGGCGTGCGCCTCCGCACACCCTCCCGCATCGATAAGGCAGGACACCATTGTCAACCAACCCCAGCGCCTGCCATGACCCCCGCTGACATGGCCGGAACTGCTTTTCGTCCGAGTGCGCTGGCCGGGTATGAGGACTGGCCAGGCTACGCGCCACACTTTCACCGGGCCGGGTCGGCCACCGCCCAGGAACTCAGCGACGTGCTTGGCATACCGGCTGTCGTCCCGGACCTTGGATACACGATCCACTCCGAAACAGCGCACGACGACGTCATCACCACCCGCCTCTCCTGGCAGTTGGGCTTCGGGCCGAGGACGTCCGCGTGGCTCGTGCGCCCAGCCCAGAGCACCGGCCCGCTGCCGGGACTCCTCGCGATGCACTGCCACGCCGGCATCAAGTCGTATGGCGCCGAACGGCTCGTGAAGCTTCCTGCCGGGGTCGAAGACCACGACGCCGATAGCCCTTTCCCGGGTGGCTTCGGCCCCGTGCCGCCAGGGTTGCAGGCGAAGCTCTACGGCGGCCGGGCTCTTGCCACCTGGTTGGCCCTACAGGGCTTCGCGGTCCTTGCCCATGACGCCTTCATGTGGGGCAGTCGTCGTTTCGGGCTCGACCCCCTGCCCTTCCGCTCTGCCACAGCGGTAAGCGGCCAGCAGTCGCTCTGGCGGGAGGCCGGCGTCAAACCTTCCGCGTCGGCGCTCTACGACGCCGCGGCCGTCGCCCACGAGGAAACCGTGGCCAAAGCTGCGACGCTGCTGGGCAGCAGCCTCGCCGGGACGGTGGCCCATGACGATCTCGCGGCGCTGGACATCCTCTCCTCGCTCCCGGGAGTGGACCAACACAGGATCGGGTGCCTCGGCTTTTCCGGCGGCGGCGGGCGGGCGATGCTGCTCGCGGCCCTCGATTCCAGAATTCGCAGCTACGTGGTGACGTGCATGATGACCACGTTCGCCTCGCTGTTGCCGTCGTACCTGGATGCGCACTCCTGGTTGCTGCACTCCCCCGGCCTCGCCCAGCTGGGCGACTGGCCGCACCTTGCCGCCCGGTCCAGTGCACGCGCGCTGGTCCAATACGCCCTCGATGACCAGCTCTTCCCGGAACAAGGAATGGGCGACGCCCACGCCCACCTCTCCAGCGCACTACCGGAGCTGTACACCGGTACTTTCTGGCAGGAACCACACGTCTTCAGCAGAGCCATGCAAGACGAGGCAGCAGCTTTCCTCACCAAGGCCCTGCGGTTATCGGCCACCAAAACAACCCACGAACCTGACCCCGCTAGGACAGCATCATGACGCAACAATTGGCCACCACAACAGCGGAGGGCCCAACACGACTCCCCCGCGTCGCACTGGTGGGTGTGCACGGCTTCGGCGAACGGCACCTGGAGAACCTGGATCGGCTGAGTGCTGCAGGTGCCTTGGAGCTGGTGGCAGTCGCCGATCCGAACCCACCGGCCAAGGACACACTCGAACCGGGAGTGGATATCCACGCCTCGCTCGACGAACTCCTGGCCGCCGGAGCGGCCCCCGACGTCGTCATTATCTCCACGCCCATCCAGACCCACGCGCCGTTGGCCATTGCTGCACTCAACGCCGGAGCCAACGTGTACCTCGAAAAACCGCCGGTGGCCTCCATGGTGCAGTACCGGGAAGTCATGGCGGCGGCCGCGAGCGCCGGCCGCCTGGTCCAGGTAGGGTTCCAGAGCCTGGGTTCGGACGCCCTCCCCGCGATCGAAGCACTGGTGGGGTCCGGTGCCATCGGAGAGGTGCGAGGCATCAGCGCCACGGGCTTGTGGCTCCGGACCAAGGCTTATTTCAAACGGTCCCGGTGGGCCGGCAAGCGCAGCCTGAACGGTACGGACGTGGTGGACGGAGTGGCCACCAACGCCTTGGCGCACGCAGTGGCCACCGGGTTGTGGCTGGCCGGGGCAAGGACCGTGGCGGATATCGAATCCGTGGACACCGATCTTTACCGTGCCAACGCCACCCAGAGTGACGACACCTCCGTGGTGCGGGTACGCACCACCCACGGCACGGTATTGACGTGTGCACTGACGTTGTGCGCGCCGGAGCAGTCCGCACCGTCGGTCACCGTGTACGGCACCGACGGCCAGCTGACCCTCTTCTACACGGAGGATCGGTTGGAGATCACCACGCCTGGGGGTGTCCGGACTGAGACGTTTGGGCGGAAGGATCTCCTGGAGAACCTGCTTGCCGCACGCACCCACGAGGACCTGCTCAGCCCTCTCGGTGGGGTTGGCGCCTACGTGTCAGTGCTCGAAGCCATCCGGACAGCGGATTCGCCCCGAGCGATCCACCCCGACTTCATCACGTGGGACGGCGACGGCGACGATGCTCACCCCGTGGTGCACGGCATCGAGTCCCTGATCCGTCGCGCTGCCTTGGGGCATGCCACCTTCGCCGAGCTCGGAGCGCCGTGGACTGCAGCAGGTGGTCCGGCGTTGGAGATCAACGGCGCTCCCGTCGCTACCATCCAGGACGGGACCCGCATCCGGCCGACCTCGTCCCCCCGCCCCTATCTGCACCCGGTGCGGACCCTTGCCGGCACTGTAGTCACCGACCACATCCCGGAAGACCACGTGTGGCACCTTGGCGCAGGTGTTGCCCTCCAGGACGTGGATGGCGTCAACTTCTGGGGCGGCCGGACCTACACCCGCGACGCCGGCGCGTACGTCTGGCGCAAGGACCATGGCCGCATCGTCACCGAATCCGCGGAGCACAGTAACGGGCAGCGGCGCGAACAGCTGGGCTGGATAGGGCCCGACGGCACCCGGCTGCTCCGCGAACAGCGCGAGTGGCGCTGGGCCGCCGTCGGGAATTCAACGTGGAAGCTGACGCTCGATTTCACGCTTGAGTCAGCCACCGGTCATCCGGTCCTCCTGGGCAGCCCCGGTTCCAACGGGCGGCCGCAGGGCGGTTACGGCGGCTTCTTTTGGCGCTTGCCCAAGGTCAGCGACGCGACCATCTGGACTCCGGACGCCCGCGGCGAGGACGCCGTGCACGGCAGCGTGGCGCCGTGGTTGGCGTGGTCGGGAACGTTCGACGCCGGAACCTCCGGCGCCGCGCACGTCACCGGAGACCCCGGTTTGGGCCACCCGGCAACACTCGTCTTCCTTGCCTCACCACAGGCGCCGGACCCATGGTTCGTGCGGCATTCGGGCTATCCCGGAGTCGGATTGTCGTTGGCCTGGGATGCCCCGGTGCCCACCGAACCCGGGAACCCTGTCCACAGGACCGTCACGGTGCTCATCACGGACGGCTTCCTGGCAACACAAGACATTGAACAGCTCATCACTACCTTGGGGGAATCGGCATGACCACGCCAATACAGTCCACAACGCCCACCACAGCACTTACCGCTCCCGGCAACGTAGCCGACCGCGCCGTGAAACGCCGCCGCGTGCTGGACATCCTGGACGCCGCGGGCCGGGACTCGCTCCTGCTCACCACCAACACCGCGCTCACCTGGTACCTGGACGGCAGCCGGATGCACATCAGCCTCGCCGGCGATCCCATTGCTGCCCTCCTGGTGGACCGCTCCGGCGACCACCTGGTGACATTCAACAATGAGGCCGGGCGGATCGCCGGTGAGGAATTGCCGGAAGGGGTTAGCCTGTCCACCGTTCCGTGGTACGGCCAACTGCATGCTGCGGCCGCGGGACTGGCCATCGACGGGAACCCGTTGGTGGAAGCGGCCGTGACCACCGAACTGCGGGCGGCCCGCCAGCAGCTCTTGCCAGCCGAGTCCGCCCGCTACGCTGCACTATCGGCGGATGCTGCGGCTGCCATGACCGAAGTCCTCACCGCAGCAACCCCCCAAACCACCGAATTCCAGCTGGTCTCGGCGCTTGCCGCCAGGATCGTCGCGGCTGGGGCTGAGCCCTTGGTCCTGCTCTGCAACGGTGCCGATCGGAGCGATTTCCGCCACCCCCTGGCCACCCACTCGCCCATCGGCAGGCGCGCCATGGCGGTGGTGTGCGCACGCCGGAACGGTTTGGTTGCCAACGTCACCCGTTGGGTAGCGTTCGACGCCGGCTCAGCGCAGGAGCTCGACGCCGAGGCCCGCATCGCGGCCGTTGAGGCCGACATCTTCCGGGCCACAGTCCCCGGGGCACAGCTCAACGAGGTCTTCGCCGAGATCAAGACTGCCTACGCGCGGCACGGCTTTGGCGACGATCAGTGGACGCTCCACCACCAGGGTGGGCCCGCCGGTTATGCGGGCCGCGATCCCCGGGTCACCGCAGACGTAACGGACACCATCGTGCTCAACCAACCTTTCACGTGGAACCCTACGGGGCCCGGTGTGAAGATCGAGGACACTGTGTTGCTCACGGATTCCGGCCTGCGTGTCCTGACCGTTGACGACCGTTGGCCGACCGCGGAAGTTGACGGCCGTCGTCGTCCGCTGACGTTGCGTCCCTAAGCCCTGTTGCGTCCGTAAGCCCTGCAGGGCCCATACGAAAGGGGCGGGTCACCATCACAGTGACCCGCCCCTTCTGCGTGTGCCTAGCCAACCAGGGTGAGCACACCGTCCACGCGACGCGGGATACCAAGCGGGTTGGCGTCGTGCAGGGCTGGGTGCAGCACGCTCTCAGGCGCATCCTGGTAGGCCACCGGGCGCTGGAAACGGCGCACAGCGGTGGCACCCACTGAGGTGAACAACGACGTCGTGGCCGGGTACGGGCCACCGTGCTGTTGGGCCCAGTTCACGGCGACACCGGTAGGCCAGCCATCGAACAGGACCCGGCCGGCCAGGGTGCTGAGCTGCTCTACCAAGCCGGAGACATCCTCGCCGGGCTGGGCGTGCACCGTGCCGGTGAGGCTCCCCGGCACCTTCGCGAGGGCTGCCGACAGCTCCTCTTGGTTCGCATATTCGATGAGCAGGGTGGTGGGGCCGAAGCACTCTTCCAGCAGTTCATCCGGGCGTTCCAGTACGTTGGCGGCACTGGTGGAGAACACCACGGGCGCGGCACCGTCGGCCAGGCTGTCCTGCTGGACCGTGCCACTGACGACGGCGACACCCGGTTGGTCTGCGACGCTGCGCAGCCCGTCCGGGTAAGCCTCGGCGATGCGCTCGGTAAGCATGGCAGCCGTGGGCTTGTCCTTGCTCGCCTCGGCCAGTTGTGACGCGAAATCGGTGCCTGCAGGGATAAAGACCAGTCCGGGCTTGGTGCAGAACTGGCCCGCGCCCATGGTGAAGGAACCGGCCAAGCCCGCTGCGAGCTGCTGGCCACGCTCGGCCAGGGCATCCGCGGTGATGACCACCGGGTTCAGGCTGCCCAGCTCACCGTAGAACGGGATGGGTTCCGGGCGGGACGTGGCGAGGTCGAACAGTGCCCGGCCACCGGGAATGGAGCCGGTGAATCCCACCGCTTTGATGGCCGGATCCTGGACGAGGGCTGTTCCGGCCTCGCGGCCACTGACCAGTGCGAAGATGCCGTCCGGGGCCCCGGCCTTGGCCAGGGCTTCCGTGACGATCTCCGCGGTCCGCTCGCTCAGGCGCAAGTGACCTGAGTGGGCCTTGACGATCACCGGGCAGCCGACGGCCAGTGCGGACGCGGTGTCGCCTCCCGCCACGGAGAAGGCGAACGGAAAGTTCGACGCCGAGAACACCGCCACCGGTCCGATCGGACGCAGGATGCGGCGAAGGTCGGGCTTGGGCGGGGTGGCCGTCGGGTCGGCGTGATCGATGACGGCCTCAAGGTAGGAGCCCTCGGTGATCACTGTGGCGAACAACCTGAGCTGTCCGCTGGTCCTCGCTACCTCGCCGGTGAGCCGGACGGTGCCCAGGCTTGTCTCTGAATCGGCGATGGCCACCAGCTCGGTGACGTTGGCGTCCAAAGCGTCGGCGACGGCGGTCAGCCAGGCCGCGCGTTCGGCGTCACTTGCCGTTGAGGTCACCTTGAACGCTGCGGTTGCGGCGTCCGTGATGGCGGTCAGGTCAAGAGTTGCTGTACTCAATGCGGTTTCCTTTGCTTTCAGGGGCTGGCACTTTTAGGTGCTGCGAATGCTGCCCGGCGAAGTCGAAGCCGAGCCCGATGCGGCCGGCACTGCTGAGCCTGCTGTTGTGGAGACGTACCGGGGAGGGCCCGGCGAGGATCCCGAGTTGACCGAACGAGGCGTCCTCCACGTCCTCCACGCTCACGGCTTCGGCCAGGGTGAGGGCAAGCTGTCCGGAAAGCTCCGGGAGCAGGTGCGGCGCCACCCTGATGCTGTTGGCCCTGGCCAGTTCGACAATCCTGCGGAACGGTGTAATGCCACCCACCCGGACAATGTTGGGCTGGATGATGTCTACCGCTTCGGCTTCGATGAAATCGCGGAAGCGGTAGATGGTGTGGACGTTCTCGCCCAGGGCGATGGGCACCGGTGACTGCTTGCGCAGGCGGCGGTAGGCCCAGAGGTCGTCGGCGCGGATCGGTTCTTCCAGCCATTCCAGTCCGTACTCCCCCAAAACATCCAAGGCACGGAAGGTATGGGCCAGGTCCCAACGCTGGTTGGCGTCGACCATGAGCAACCGGTCCGGGCCAATGACCTTCCGAACGGCGGCGACGCGCTCGGCGTCTTCCCTCAGTTCGGGTTTGCCCACCTTGATCTTCACCGCGTTGTGCCCGGCGGCAACCCAGCGGTGCGCTTGCTCCACGAGTTGCTCCACGGTGTAGTGCAGGTTCACTCCGGAGCCATAAACCTCCACCGATTCCCGGCGCTGGCCCAGGAGACCGGTGACAGAGGTCCCTGCCTGCCGCGCTTTCAGGTCCCACAGGGCAAGGTCCACACCGGCCATGGCGATGGTGGTCAGGCCTCCCCCGCCGGCTTCGTGCAGCCGCTTCCACAGCTGATCCCAGACAATGTCCGCGTTCGCTTCCAAACCAACAATGAACGGTGCGATGTCGTGGTCCAGGAGGGCCTTGACCGCCTGGGGACCGATGGTAGGTGTCCACGAGAAACCATGGCCCGTGCCGCCGTCGTCCGTAGTCAGTTCGGTGACGATCACGTGGTTCTCTGGCGCCTCTGCACCCCAGCTGCGCAGCAGCGGGACCGTGATCAGCCGGGTGGCCAGGCCCGTGATGCGGGCCGCCATCAGCTGCCGGCCAGCTCGTGGCCCTTGGCCAGGATGGATTTGAGCTCCAGGAGCTGTTCCTCGGAGGGGTCAACCAGCGGCGGGCGGACGCGGCCGACCGGCAATCCGGCGAGGCGAAGTCCGGCCTTGATGAGGGAGACGCCGAAGCCCGGAGTCTGGTCACGGAGACGGACCAGCGGCGCATAGAAGCCCTCGAGCAACGCGTGGCGTCGTTCTTCGTCACCGGAAACGTAGGCGTCGTAATAGGCCTTGGCGATCTCCGGTGCCATGGCGAAAGCGGCCGAGGAGTACAGGGGAATGCCGAGACCCCGGTAGGCGCCCTGGGTCAGTTCGGCCGTCAGCAGGCCGTTGAAGAGTGCGAAGTCCTTGCGTCCGCTCGCGTTGATGGCCGAGACGATTTCCTGGGCCAAGCCGACGTCGCCGATTCCGTCCTTGAAGCCAACCACCTTCGGGTTGGCGGTCAGGCGGGTGATGGCTTCGGCAGTGAATTTGGCGGTGCCGCGGTGGTACACGATCACCGGAAGGCTGCTCGCCGCGGCGATGGCTTCGACGTACGCCACCACGCCATCGGTGGGCCCGGTGACCAGGTACGGCGGGAGCACCAGGAGCGCATCCGCACCGGCTTCCTCGGCCACCTTGGCTGCCGCGATGGCGTGGCCCAGCGGACCACCGGCACCGGAAACTACCGGCACGGCACCTGCAACGGCCTCGACGGCGGCAGTGACCACCGTGCGGATCTCGTCAAGGGAGAGCGCATGGAATTCGCCGGTGCCGCAGGCCGGGAAAACGCCACCGGGGCCGAAGGGAAGGCGGGAGGTGATGTGCTCCTTCAGCAAGGCCACGTCTACGGTGCCGTCTTCAGCGAAGGGAGTGACGGGGAAGAACAGTACGCCGTCGAAGTTCATGGTGTCTCCTTGGTTGCTCCCGCCGGGACCAGGCCGGCGTGGATCTCGTCATTGAGTGCTGCTTGTTCGGATGCTGCGGTGTCCGGGCCCTCGTAGGGCGGAGTGAGTTCGGTCCGCCACGTGCGCTTGGGCTCCCAGCCGAGGAGTTCGCGGGCCTTGTCGATCGAGAACGCCGGGCTGGTCCCGGTAAGGTCTTCGGTCAACGGGCCGCTGCCGGGGAGGAAGCGTGGGAAGAGCTCTGCGAGGGGCGCGGTGGCCAACGCATCCTTCGCGCCAACAAAGAACACCTCGCCGTTCGGGATCGAGTCCATCTTGTCCAGAAGCACGTCCAGGAAGTCGGCCACGTCCCGGGCATCCACGTAGTTGAACTGCGCGGGCGCCGAGAGGGCGGGATTGTCCAGGCGTTCGCGGACCGTGTGCCCCTGCTGCGTCAGGGCACCTTCCCACTCTTCGGGGGAAATCACGTAGCACGGACGGAAGGCCGCATACCTGACCTTCTCGCCCTGGGCGGCCGCAAACATCTGTACGGTTTGTTCGGCGATCAGCTTGGACAGCGCATAGGCGTTCCATGGCTTGGGCGGCGTCTGCTCGTCCAAAGGGAACGACGGCGGCAGCCATCCGGCCGGTGAACCGTAGCCCAGGGCGGTGGGGCTGGACGCCGTCACGATCTTCGGAACGCCTGCGTCGGTGGCTGCGCTGATGACCGCGTACGCGAGCCGGGTGTTGGTGCTGAAGATGACGTCCTCGGGTGCGCTGAAAGGTACGGCAATAGCAGCGAGGTGGATCACGGCGTCGGGCGCTGTTTCGCGGATGAGGCGTTCCGCCTCCCCCGGCGCCAGCAAGTCTGCGGTGTATTGCTCAGCGCCAGCCGGCAGATGCTCCGCCGGGACGGCGTCCCGGTCAACTGAGATCACCGTGTGGCCGGCCCCGGCGAGGCCGGCCACAACGCTGCGGCCAAGCCGGCCGGAGCCGCCGGTGATGAAAATCCTGCTCATTCTGTGTTCCTTGCGTGGGTAGTGAACCGGTCAGCCCTGGCTACGGCTGAGGTCGGCGCCGAGGCCAAGTTCGCTGATGCGGACGGGAAGGTCGGTCTCAAGGGACTGGTTGCCGGCGATGCCCACCGACACGGAGCGGAGTCCGTCGATGTAGCCGGACGGGCGGCCCAGCGGGTCAATGCCGGGGCCGTTGAAGAGGTCGGAGAGCAGGAGGTTGTCGCCGCCGCCGTGGCCCCCTTCGCCGTTGATGATCGGGACTTCGTAGGCCGCTTCCCAGTGCCGCTGGACCACCAGGCGTTCGCCGTTGCGGCGCACAGCGTCCTCTTCCTCGATCGGTGTGGCGCTCGGGTCCACCACGGTCTTCTTGTCGGTACTGGATTCGACGGCGGCGCGTTCCACCACCTCAAGCTCAGCCCGGCCCTCGGTGCCGTTGACGGTGACGCGGTAGCCTTCCCACGGGCTGTGGGCGTTCAGCGAGTAGCTCAGCGTGGGTCCACCCTGGTAGTCCACCACCAGCGCGAGGTTGTCCTCAATGGTGATTCCTTCGGTGAAGACGTCCTGGTCGCGGAGGTAGCCGTCGAACTTCTCGTTGTCGTAATACAAAGCCTTCAGGCGCTCGTCCTCGCGCATGTCCAGGCGGAAGGGATCGTGCTCAAGGCCATCAACGGTGCCGCGCTCCGGACGGGCTCCCAAGCCACGCTCTGCTGCGTTCTCGTCGCCGTAAAAGCGCAGGCCACCGGAGGCAAAAACGCGCTCCGGAACATCGTTGATCCACCAGTTGACCAGGTCAAAGTGGTGCGAAGCCTTGTGGATGAGCAGGCCGCCGGAGTTCTTCTTTTCTCGGTGCCAGCGGCGGAAGTAGTCAGCGCCGTGCACGGTGTCCAGGACCCAGCTGAAGTCGATGGAGGTGACTTTGCCGATGACCCCGTTCTGGATGACTTCTTTCAGCGCACTGTTGCGCGGCGAGTAGCGGTAGTTGAACGTGACTACCACGTTGCGGCCGGTCTTGGCCACGGCCTCCGTAATACGGCGGCAACCCTCGACGTCGATGGTCAGGGGCTTTTCAACCACGACGTCGGCGCCCGCCTCGAGTGCCTCCACAATGTAGTCCGCGTGGGTGTAGTCGGGCGTGGTGACGATGACGCGCTCGATGCCGTTGGCTTGGATGAAGCTGGTGAGCTGTCCGGGCTCGAAGGAAGCCACGGGCTCTGCGCCGCCGAGCTCCTTGATGAGGTCCTGGTAGAACTGCACGCGGCCCTGGTTGACGTCGGATAGGGCAATAAGTTCAGCGACGTCCGCGTGCTGCCCGTAGATGGCCCGGATGTA
The DNA here is from genome assembly GCF_047977885.1 of Arthrobacter sp. LFS091. Classification (NCBI taxonomy): domain Bacteria; kingdom Bacillati; phylum Actinomycetota; class Actinomycetes; order Micrococcales; family Micrococcaceae; genus Arthrobacter; species Arthrobacter sp. LFS091. The sequence goes on along the minus strand of NZ_JBFPFP010000009.1, from coordinate 71,386 downwards.
CATCTCGGAGCGGCCTCCGGTGCCGATGAGGGCAATCCGGGTTCGCTGGGGGCTTTCGTCCTGGGCTGTAGTTGCGCCAGGTGCGGTCTGGGTCTCGGCTGAGTCGACGTTGACCATGTGGATGCCCCTTTCAAAGAGCAGGAGTGAACCGCTTGACGGCCCGGCTTCGTATGGGAAGAATCATGAGAAAGCGTTTTCTCAGAGCGTTATAAGCTTTGTATCAAGACTCTGGTGGTCACGTCAACCATTGCTCCAACGACGGAGCAAACGGGAGGCGGCCAATGGGAAGGGGCCACATGGCACGCAGGAACACCAACAGGCGCGTCGGGATCGCCGACGTCGCGGAGAAGGCGGGCGTCTCGCACGCCACCGTGTCACGCGTCATGAACGGTAACGCTGCCGTGGACCCTGGAATCGCCGCGCGCGTCCGGGCCGCCGCGGCCGAACTGAAGTACCAACCAAACCCGGTAGGCCGCAGCCTTGCGCTGGGCAAGACAGACACCATCGGCATTGTGGTTCCGGACCTGGCCAACCCCACATTCCAGGCCATCCTTCGCGGGCTCAGCATCGCAGCCGCGCAGGACGGGTATCGCGTCCTCATCGCCGACTCCTCCGAAGTCACCAGCGAGGAAGCGATCCTTGCCGGCGAGGCTCGGCGGCGCTGCGACGGCGTGGTCCTCTGCGCACCCCGAATGTCGGATGCCGAACTTGAGGAACTCGCTCCCACCCTGCATCCGCTGGTACTCATCAACCGAACCACCGTGGCCACCAATACGCCCAGTTTGAGCGTGGACTACGGCCAAGGGATCCAGGAATTGGCCCAGCATTTGGTCTCCCTGGGCCACCAACGCCTGGCGTTCCTCTCCGGCCCCGAGCACAGCGCCTCAAACCGCCAACGCCTGGCAGGGCTTGACCAGTTCCGCACCGGGCACCCGGACATAGAACTGCAAATGCTCGACGGCGGCTCCAACTTCGATTCCGGCCACGAATCCACCGAAGCCATCATCGCCAGCGGTGCCACGGGAATTTTGGCCTTTAACGACCTCGTTGCCATGGGGCTGCTCAGCGGCCTCCACGAACGCGGAGTGCGCGTGCCCGAAGACATCTCCGTGACCGGCTTCGATGACATCCCGTTCGCGAAATACACCACTCCCCCACTGACCACGGCAGCGGTGCCCATCAACGAGCTCGGAAGCCTGGCTTGGCGGCGCATGCGCGAACAGATCCAACAAGCCGGGGAGGCTGCCACCCAGGCGCAGGATGAGTTCTCGCCCAGGATGGAGATCCGCAAGAGTACCGCGGCTCCCGCCCTCAAGCCCGCCTCTTAAAGCAACGCGGGGTCACTTACGGCCCATCCTGAGGGTCATCATGGGCCCTAAGTGACCCCGCGTTGCTCTAGATCCGGGGGACTCCCGCGCCCACTCCGGCCTCCGTGTAGAAGCCCTGGATGTGGGCCGCCACAAGCTGGGCCGCCTTGCCGCCTTCGTTGTTGTTCACGGCGTTCAGGATGGCGCGATGTTCGGCGCGAAGCCTGGTGGAAGTCGCGTTCCAGTCGGGCAGGTTTTCCGTCAAAGTGCTTGCGTAGTTCTCGATTGCGCCCCTCAGCGAGGCCATCATGGCGCTGACCACCGAGTTGCCCGCAGCCTGGGCTAGCGCCACGTGGAACCGGGCGTCGAGTGCAAGGAACGTGTCGATGTCCGAGGCCTCATCCATTTGGTCCAGCAGCGCGGCAGCTTCCTCCAAAGCGGGAACGCCGACCTGGGCCCGTTCGGCCGCCCAGGATTCCAGCAGCACGCGGGTCTCCACGATGTCGGCCACCGGAAGGTGGCGGGTGGCCACATGCAGCCGGAGGGTTGAGCCCAGGGCGGACCCCGGCTCCGCGATCACCACCGTCCCGGCATCCTTGCCCGAACCCACGCCAGCGCGGACCACCCCCATTGCCTCAAGGATCCTCACGGCCTCCCGCACGGATGTCCGCGAAACCTGGAGCTGCTCGGCCATGGCACGCTCGCCAGGGAGCCGGCCTCCGAGGGTGAGGTCTCCGTCAGACAGCTGCTTCTCGATCCACTGCAGGACCAACTCGTGCGTACGCATATCCGAAATACTAGTTGATGTGGTCCAACCACATGGATTACAGTGTGGTTAGACCACAGACTTTCAAGGGAGAACCTCATGACCGAGACACTGGATCCCAAGCTCACGGCCGCCCCCGCCAACGCCGGCAGCGACGAAAACGTGACCCGACCACCCCAGCCGCGACCCGCCGTCGTGCAGCCCCCTGCCCTCAAGCGCCGCATACCCAAGGTCTCAGACCTGGCGCCGCTGATGCAGTTCAAGAAGCCGGAGTTCAGCAAAACCGCACGCCTCAAGCGCGCCAGCACCATCTGGGAGCTGCGTGACATTGCCAAGCGCCGCACCCCTCAAGCACCGTTCGACTACACCGATGGCGCAGCCGAAGAAGAAATCACCCTGCGCCGGGCCCGCCAAGCCTTCCAGGACATCGAGTTCCGCCCGGGCATCCTGCGCGATGTATCGAGGATCGATCTACGCACCGACATCCTGGGCAAGGAATCGCGGCTCCCGTTCGGCATCGCACCCACCGGCTTTACCCGCATGATGCAGTCCGAAGGCGAATACGCCGGCTCACAGGCAGCCGAAGCCGCAGGCATTCCCTACACCCTGTCCACCATGGGCACAGCGTCCATCGAGGACGTCGCCACTGCCGCGCCGAACGGCCGAAACTGGTTCCAGTTGTACCTGTGGACGGACCGCGACCGCTCGCTGGAACTCATTGAGCGGGCCGCGAAGGCCGGCAACGACACCCTCATGGTCACCGTGGACACCGCAGTAGCCGGAGCCCGCCTGCGCGATGTCCGCAACGGCATGACCATTCCGCCGGCATTGACCCTCAAGACCGTTCTTGACGCGTCCTACCGTCCGGCCTGGTGGTTCAACTTCCTCACGCACGAGCCCCTGACGTTTGCCTCGCTCTCCCGCTACACGGGCACGGTGGCGGACCTGATCAACTCCATGTTTGACCCCACCCTCACCTACGAGGACCTCGACTGGCTGCGCGAAACCTGGAAGGGCAAGCTGGTGGTCAAGGGCATCCAGACGGTCGAAGACGCCCGCCGCGTGGTTGACCATGGCGCCGACGGCATCATCCTGTCCAACCATGGCGGCCGCCAACTGGACCGCGCCCCGATCCCCTTCCACCTGCTGCCCGAGGTGACATCGGCGCTGAAGGCCGACAACAGCCAGGCCGCGGTCATCCTGGACACGGGCATCATGAGTGGCGCAGACATCGTGGCAGCCCTGGCGTTGGGCGCGGACTTCGCCCTGATTGGCCGCGCCTACCTCTACGGCCTCATGGCCGGGGGCCGCGAAGGCGTGGACCGCACCATCCAGATCCTCGAAAAGGACATGACCCGCACCATGGCACTACTGGGCGTCAGCAAGGTGGCCGACCTGAACCCGGACCACGTCCGCCTGCTGCAGCGCTAGCCGCACCCAACCAGGGGGGCGCTAGATCAGGCCCTGCGCCAGCATCGCGTCGGCTACCTTGACGAAGCCGCCGATGTTGGCGCCCACCACGTAGTTTCCGGGCGCACCATATTCGTCGGCCGTTGCCGCGCAGCGGTCGTGGATGCCCACCATAATCTCGGTCAGGCGCTGTTCAGTGTACTCAAAGGACCACGAGTCGCGGCTGGCGTTCTGCTGCATTTCCAGTGCAGAGGTTGCCACGCCACCAGCGTTGGCAGCCTTACCCGGGCCGAAGAGGATCCCGGCCTCCTGGAAGACCGACACGGCCGAGCGGGTGGAGGGCATGTTGGCGCCTTCAGCCACCGCGATGAGTCCGTTGCTGACCAGCTTGGCGGCAGCATCGCCGTCGAGCTCGTTCTGCGTGGCACATGGCAACGCAACGGTGCCGGTGACATCCCACACCGAACCACCGGCCACGTGGTTGGAGCCGGGGCGGCGGGCGGCGTAATCGGTCAGGCGGCCGCGCTCGACTTCCTTGACCTGGCTCAACAGCGCGACGTCGATCCCGGCTTCGTCCACGATGTAACCGGCGGAGTCGGAACAGGCCACCACAGTGGCACCGAGGGATTGTGCCTTGGCGATCGCGTGGATGGCCACATTGCCCGAACCGGAGACCACAACGCGCTGGCCATCGAAGGACTGTCCCCGGGTCTTGAGCATCTCCTGGGCGAAGATCACTGTGCCGTAGCCGGTGGCTTCGGGCCGGACCAGGGAGCCACCCCAGGAGATGCCCTTGCCCGTGAGCACGCCGGATTCGTACCGGTTGGTGATGCGCTTGTACTGCCCGAAGAGGTAGCCGATTTCCCTGCCGCCCACGCCAATATCGCCGGCGGGAACGTCGGTGTATTCACCGATGTGGCGGTACAACTCGGTCATGAAGGACTGGCAGAAGCGCATGATTTCCGCGTCGGAACGCCCACGGGGATCGAAATCCGAGCCGCCCTTGCCTCCGCCGATCGGCATGCCGGTGAGCGCGTTCTTGAAGATCTGCTCGAAGCCGAGGAACTTGACGATTCCCAAGTACACGGACGGGTGGAAGCGGAGGCCGCCCTTGTAGGGACCCAGCGCGGAGTTGAACTCGACCCGGAAGCCACGGTTCACGTGCACGCGGCCGGCATCGTCGGTCCACGGAACGCGGAAGATGATCTGGCGTTCAGGCTCACACAGGCGCTCCAGGACAGCGCCCTCAAGGAACTCAGGGTGACGGTCGTGCACAGGACCGAGGCTTTCAAAGACCTCAATGACGGCCTGGTGGAATTCCTTCTCCCCCGGGTTCCGCGCCAACACGGTGTCCCGGACAGCCTCGAGCCTTGAATCCATGCGTCTTCCTATCCTCAGTACGCCGGCCAGCGGCGGGACGATCAGTCCCGCCCATGGTTGCACCCGAGGAGGTGGGATCTCCATCCGGGGCGTATATGACCCTCAGTGGGGAGTTAACACAACTGTAGAAAATCGTTGAAAACACAAGGAAACCGGAAGTGAACATAGGCTCACAATGTGAGCGGAATCACTTTGGCGTGAGTTCTATTACCGCTTGCGACCGAATTTGGGCAGGTTGGGGAGGTTCGGGAGATTGGCGAGGAGGTCGGCGGCTTTCGTCGCAGCCCGCCCGACAGTACGGCCAATCTGCTGGGGAACAGTGTCGTCGGACGTCAGGTCCAAGGAAACCGGAGTCGCACTGGCATGGACTTTTACGGCCTGGCCGACTGCGTCCGTACGGGTAGGGGCCTCTTCAGGGGCGGCGTCCGGCGCAGCGGCGGCCACCTCGGTGGAAGGCGCGACGGCGGCCGGAGCCGCGGGTCCGACGTCGAACGTTTCCAGCCAACTCACCACACCGGCGAGCGGCTTGGGATTCAGGGCGTAAAACCGCTTCTGGCCCTGGGCGCGCATGCTGACGAGGTCCGCCTCGCGGAGCACTTTCAAATGCTTGGAGATAGTGGGCTGGCTTGCAGCCAGTTCTTCCACCAGTTCGCCTACAGCTTTATCCCCAGAGCGGAGGGAGACCAGGATGTCGCGCCTGGTTGCCTCAGCTATGACGGCAAATACGTCGTCAGTCACCATGCCTCCCACACTAGCGACATATACGCCAAAAGGCATCCCTATGTCGTTGTGATGCGGCCTGCAAAACGCGTTGCCGCGCGGGCGCTGCCCCGCAGGGGATCAATCGAACCAGGGGTCCAGTCCGTACAACGGGAAAATCTCCTTGCGGGTGGCGATGACCGTCCGATCAACATCATCGGCCGGGTCGTAGCCGACCTCCCACGAGCGCCACCACACGTCGACGTCGTCGCCCATCTTCTCCGGCGCCCAGACTCCATACGTTTCCTTCACGTATGTGCGCCATGCTTCGGGGACGGGCGTGCTCAGCGGGACCGGCCGTTGGGTCACCATGCCGATCAGGTGGCTCCACGCCCTCGGCACCACACCCGTAACGTCGTAGCCGCCTCCACCGGTGGCGATCCAGCGGTTGTCGCAGTAGCGGGCGGCGAGGCTCCCGACGGCGGACGCGGCCTCGCGCTGTCCGTCGACGCTGAGGGTCAGGTGCGTCAGGGGGTCGTCCCGGTGCGAATCGCAGCCGTGCTGGCTCACGATCACTTCGGGTTTGAAAGCCCCCACCAATTGGGGCACCACCGCGTGGAAAGCCCGCAACCAGGCAGCGTCACCGGTGAACGTGGGAAGGGCAACATTGACTGCCGTTCCGGGTGCCTCCGGGCCGCCGGTCTCGTTGGCGAATCCTGTCCCGGGGAAAAGTGTCAGGCCGGTTTCGTGGAGCGAGATGGTCATGACCCGGGGGTCGTTCCAGAAGATGCTCTGCGTCCCGTCGCCGTGATGCGCATCCACGTCGATGCTGACGATCCGCTGCACACCGCCGTCGAGCAGTCTTTGGATAGCCATGGCGACGTCGTTGTAGACACAGAATCCGCTGGCCCGCTCCCGGGCCGCATGGTGCATGCCGCCGCTGAAGTTCACGGCCCGAACGGCGCGACCGGACAGGATGGTGTCCGCCGCCAGCAGGGAACCGCCGGCGAGGCGCGCGCTGGCTTCATGCATACCGGCAAAGGCGGGATCATCCTCCGTGCCAAGGCCGCGGCTCTCCTCGGGGCGGGTGGGGTCCGCGGAGACGCGGCGCACAGCTTCCACATACTCGCGGCTGTGAACACTGTAAAGCTCGACGTCGGTGGCCACCGCGGGTGCCTCGACGGCCACGTGCTGGTGGTCGAATAGCCCCAGGGAACCCGCCAGCCGCGCCGTCAGCTCGAGCCGCTGCGGCGCCATGGGATGGCCGGGGCCGAAGTTGTAGGCGGTCATGGCTGGGTCCCACACCACCGTCGTTGGCAGTGCGGAGCGCGTAATGCTGGAAGCAGTTGTTCCAAGCCCGGAGTTCATCCAGAACAGGCTACCTGAGGCTGGCGGGGCCCAGCGCCCGGTTACGCCGCAGGAATAGTGGTTTACTACTCAGGAAAGCTTGTTTCAACCGAGGAAGAGCGCCATGTCTCAAAGCCAGTCGCGGTCCACCAGCCCGACCAACTGGCAACCCAACCAGCCGGAGCGGGAAGGTCTGTGGATCTTCACCCGGGTGCGCGACTTCATCGACAACATTGCCAACACCTCACCGGCCCGACTGGCGCTGACCGTGTTCGCGGTGGTGATCCTTGTCTTCACGGGTTTGCTGTCCCTGCCCGCCGCTTCGACCAGCGGTACCGTCACACCCTTGCACCAAGCCATGTTCACCGCGGTCTCCAGCGTTTGCGTCACCGGGCTGACCGTGGTTTCCACCGCAGCCCACTGGACGTTCTTTGGGCAGCTGGTCATCCTGGTTGGCATCTTCGTTGGTGGCTTGGGCACCCTGACCCTCGCCTCGCTCCTGGCCCTGATGGTCAGCAAGCGGCTGGGCGTCCGCGGGAAACTCATTGCCCAGGAAGCCATGAACAACGCGGGCCGCCTCGGTGAAGTGGGTACCCTCCTCCGGATCGTCATTGTGACGTCCGTGGTCATTGAGGGAGCCCTGGCGTTGGCCTTGATCCCGCGCTTCATCATGCTCGGCGAGGATTTCTGGCAGGCCGTCTGGCACGGCGTCTTCTATTCGATTTCTTCCTTCAACAACGCCGGTTTCACGCCACACTCCGACGGCATTGTTCCCTACGAGACCGACCTCTGGATCCTCATCCCCCTCATGCTGGGCGTTTTCCTTGGCAGCCTGGGCTTCCCCGTGGTGATGGTTCTGCAGCAGAACGGGCTCAACTGGAAGAAGTGGAACCTCCACACCAAGCTGACCATCCAGGTCTCCTTCATCCTGCTGGCGGCCGGGACAGTTCTCTGGGGCCTCATGGAGTGGGACAACGTGCGGACCATCGCCAACATGAACCTCGGCGACAAGATCACCCATTCGCTGTTTGCCTCCGTCATGACCCGTTCGGGCGGCTTCAACCTGGTGGACCAAAACCACATGGAATCCACCACCATGCTCCTCACCGATGCCCTCATGTTCGCAGGCGGCGGCTCGGCTTCCACCGCAGGCGGCATCAAGGTGACCACCATTGCGGTCATGTTCCTCGCCATCATGGCCGAAGCCCGCGGTGACGCCGACGTGAAGGTCTATGGCCGCACCATTCCCCAAGGAACCATGCGCGTGGCCATCTCCGTGATCGTCGCTGGCGCCACCCTGGTATCCGTGGCAGCATTTTTGTTGCTCTCCATCAGCGGAGCCTCGCTGGACAGGGTGCTCTTCGAATCCATCTCAGCCTTTGCCACCGTGGGACTGAGCACCAACCTCAGCGCCGAGCTGCCGCCGTCGGGCGTTTACGTCCTTACAGTGCTGATGTTCGCCGGACGCGTCGGCACCGTTACCCTTGCCGCCGGGTTGGCCTTACGCCAGCGCAGCCAGTTGTTCCACTATCCGGAAGAGAGGCCAATCATTGGCTAGTACCACTGGGGCCGCCAACCGCCCCGCCCACAACGCCCCAGTGCTGGTCATCGGCCTGGGCCGGTTCGGCTCAGCAACGGCCGAGCAACTGGTCAAGCAGGGCCGCGAAGTCCTTGCGATCGAGCGCGACAGGACCCTCGTCCAGAAATGGGCACCGGTCCTGACACACGTGGTCGAAGCCGACGCCACCAACATCGACGCCCTGCGCCAACTCGGCGCACAAGAGTTCAGCTCTGCCGTGGTGGGTGTAGGTACGTCCATTGAATCCTCGGTGCTGATCACCGTGAACCTGGTGGACCTGGGCATCCAGCACCTGTGGGTCAAGGCCATCACGCCCTCGCACGGCAAGATCCTGACCCGGATCGGCGCCAACCACGTGATCTACCCCGAAGCCGACGCCGGAGTACGCGCCGCCCACCTGGTGTCCGGCCGCATGCTGGACTTCATCGAGTTCGACGACGACTATGCGATCGTCAAGATGTACCCGCCCAAGGAAACAGTGGGCTTCACCTTGGAGGAATCCAAGGTCCGCTCCAAGTACGGCGTGACCATTGTGGGCGTCAAAACCCCGGGCGAAGACTTTACCTATGCCCGGCCGGAAACCAAAGTGTCCGGCCACGACATGTTGATCGTGTCCGGACACGTGGACCTGCTGGAGCGCTTCGCCGCGCGTCCCTAGGAATCAGCCGAGCTGCTTGGTGATCTCTGCCGCCCGGGCTGCTGCGGCGCGGGCACCGTCGGCGATGATCTTGGGGATGCCGCCGTCGTCAAAAGCCATGATGGCCCGCTCGGTGGTTCCGTTGGGGCTGGTCACAGCAACCCTCAGCTGCGTGGGGTCCGCGCCTGGCTCAGCCAACATGAAGCCGGCGCCGGCCACTGTTTCGCGGGCCAGCATGACGGACAGCTCCCGGTCCAGGCCCAGCTCGACGCCGGCTGCAGCCATGGCCTCAGCCAGGTAGAACGCGTAGGCGGGTCCGGAACCGCTGATGGCCGAGAGCGCGTCAACCTGCTCTTCGGGGATTTCCACCACCGTGCCGGCCCCGGCCAGGGCCTTCTTGGCCTGCTCCAGTTGCTCCGGGGTGCAATGCGTCCCGGGCGATACGGAGACAACGCCACGGCCGAGCCTGGCAGGCGTGTTGGGCATCGTGCGGATGACCGGCTGCCCCTCAGGCAGAGCGGCTTCGAGTTGTGCAATGGAGACAGCCGCAGCGACGCTGACCACCAAGGTGTCCTTCGCCAGTGCTGGGCTGATCTCGCGGGCCAGGTCCAGGATGCCAACCGGTTTGACGCCCAGGATGACCATTCCGGCGCCTTTGGTGGCCACTTTGTTGTTATCCGGGTCTTCTTCGCCGGCGATGGCCATAACGCCATGGCGCTGGGCCAACTCGTCCGCGCGTTCCGCACGACGGACGGTGGCAACAATGTCGGACGGGTCCGCCCCCGCGGCCAGGAGACCGCCCAGGATTGCCTCGTTCATGGATCCACAGCCAAGGAATGCGATTCGGTTGCTCATGGCTCCATCATTGCAGTTGGCATCCGACGGGGTCTAACGGGTTGAACATTCCCAGCTTGCTCCCAAGGTTATTGCAGGCAGCACTCATGCTCGGTGCCTAACGTAGTTATTACCTCATTGAGGGTGCGAGTGATGAGGCGGGCATGGGGATGTCCGCCACAAGCACCGGTGGCCGGGCGGGTTTTCCCCCATTTCCCGATTCGGCCGCCGGTGCTTTCGCCTTTAAGCAGCAGAATCCCGCCCTCGTCCGCCTGCCGGGCCGTAGTACGGCGGGGCTGGCGAACAAGAACGGGAAAGCCCGACGCCGTTACTGGTCGGAGCTGCGTACCAGCGGAACGCTGAGGTGCTGCCGGGCGAAGCGCAGGGTTTCCGCCAACATTTCCTCGCGCTCCCCCGCTACCTTTGCTTTACGGGTGGAAATCTCGGCCACCACCACGCCGTCGAATCCGGAAGCCGCCAAATACTGCAGCGAATCCGCGCACTGCTGCGTGCCCATGCCCGGCACCAGGTGTTCGTCCTTCCCGGAGCCCGACCCATCGGTCAGGTGCACGTGGCGCAGCTTGCTTCCCAGTGCCTTGATGGCTTCCAGACTGTTGGCCCCGGCAGTGGCAGCATGCGAGAAGTCCCACGTGACGTCGTCGTAATCCTGGCCCAGCGGGTCCCAGTGCGGCAGGTACGCCACAGCTTCACGGCCGCGCACCCGCCATGGGTACATGTTCTCCACGGCGATCCGCACCTGGTACGTTTCGGCCATTTCCCGGACGCCCTCCACGAAGTTCTCCGCGTAATTGGACTGCCAGCGGAATGGCGGGTGCACCACCACGGTGTCGCAATCAACCTCCGCTGCCATCTGGCACGATTTCTCGATCTTGCTCCACGCCGAACCCCAGACCTGCTGCGTCAACAACAGGGTGGGTGCGTGGATGGAAACGATCTTCTGGTGATAACGGTGGCTCAGCTGGATGAGGGCGTCGGGGTTTTGGCTCACCGCGTTGTTGGTAACCATCACCTCCACGCCCTCGTACCCCAGGTCCTGGGCCACGGCAAAGGCGTCGTGGACGCTCAGCGGATAAACGGACGCACTGGACAGCGCCACCGGGATCTGGCGGTCATTCACTTCAGGTTCGACGTCGTTACTCATCTCAGGAGGCCAGCCCGCCTGCCACAGGGGCTGGGATGGGTGATGGGGATGGTGTGTTTACCGGGACCGGGAATTCCTTGACCGGGTGAGGCTCGTCAATGTCCGTGGTCTTGCCACTTTCTTTGGACTTCTTCTTGGATTTGTCCTTCTTGCGCTTGCCCACGTGCGGCGCAGGATCCAGGGCGTCCTCGAACACCAGCTGGTCCAGGCGGCGAAGGATCAGGCCTTCGCGCAGGGCCCAGGGGCAGATCACCATACTGGGGAACTCAAAGAGCTCCAAGGCCGCCTCGGCAACCAGGGCGCCGGCCAACAACTGGGGTGCCCGGGCGTCCGATACTCCGGGAAGGTACAGCCTGTCCTCCACTGTCATGGCCGAAATGCGTTGTGCCCACAGCCCCAGATCAGCCGCATGCAGTTCGCGTTTCACATAGGGGCCTGCCGCGCTGGGCGCTGCCCCCGCGATCCGTGCCAGTGAACGGAACGTCTTGGACGTGCCGGCAACCAGGTTGGCCCGCCCGAGGTCGTCGAATTGACGGACCACCGGTTTCAACGTGGAACGGATATAGCGCCGCAGCTCCTTGACGCTCTTGGCCGTGGGGGGATCGTCATGGAGCCAATCGCGCGTCAGGCGGCTGGCGCCCAACGGGACGGACGTGGCGAATTCAGGGAGCTCGTCTGTTCCATATGCCATTTCAAACGAACCGCCGCCGATGTCCAGGTCCAGGACGGGCCCAGCGCCCCAACCGTACCAGCGGCGAACAGCGAAGAACGTCATGGACGCTTCCTCGCTGCCCGTGAGTTCCTGCAGGGTCACGGTGGTCTCGTGTTTGACCCTTGCCAGGACCTCCGGACCGTTCGTGGCCTCGCGGATGGCGGAGGTACAGAAGGCCAGGAGGTCCTCGGCCTTGTGCGTGGCGGCGAACTCCCAGGCCTCCAACACGAACTCAATGAGCTCATGCTGTCCGGCATCGGTGATGTTTCCGTCGCCGTCGAGGTATTGCACCAATGACAGGGGGCGCTTATGGGAAGCGAAAGCTACCGGGCGCGCGCCGGGATGAGCATCCACCAGCAGGAGATGGACGGTGTTGGACCCGATGTCGAGAACGCCAAGACGCATTCTGCCATTATTCCCCGATTCGAAGGCCGCAAAGCAATTTGTGGACGTCGTTTCGCATTCGGGGATCTGGTTGGCCGCTATTCGGTGGGCTCGCCGGCTTCATCAGCGCGCTTGAAGTCGCGGCGGATGTTCGCGATGCCTTCCGGATCGATTTCGAAGCCAAACTCGCTGCCAGGATTGATGACCATGCCCAGCTCATCACCGATGTTGCCGAGAATGGCTGAACCCATGGTGCCCAGGACGTGCGGGGCTGCTTCAAGGAAGCGTTCGTCGACGCGGCTGGGGTGGCTGAACACCGCCAGGACGGGCTGGCCATCAGCGTTGGACAGCACCAGTGGCTCCACCGAGGAATCAGGGCCGTCCACGGCTTCCGAGCTGACGAGGTAAACCTCGTTGTTCAGGAAGGCGAGGATGACGTCCACCGGGTTCGCGTCCGGTTGTTCGGCCATGGCGAGCTTCGCCTCAAGGTCGTTCAAGGGTTCGTTGTCCGGGGAAACGGTCTGTTCAGTCATGGTTCTACTCGACCACGATGCCGGCCGGGACGCAATTCGCTCATGCTGTCCCGGCCGTCGCAGCTGTTACTTCTTGGCTGCGGCCTTACGTGCCGGCGCCTTCCGGGTGGTGGTCCGCTTGACCGGACCCTTGGCCCGCTTTTCAGCCAAAAGCTCGACGGCGCGCTCCCGGGTCAGTTCCTCAAGGGACGTTGAGCGGGGGACCGTAATGTTCGTGACGCCGTCGGTGATGTAGGGCCCGAAACGGCCCTCCTTCACCACGATGTTCTTCTCCGACACCGGGTCAGGACCGAACTCGGCAAGAGGCGGCACGGCTGCCCGTGCGCCACGTTGTTTGGGCTGCGAGTAGATTTCCAGCGCCTGTTCCAGGGTGATCGTGAAGATTTCCTCTTCCGATCCGATGGAACGTGAGTCGGTACCCTTTTTCAGGTAGGGACCAAAACGGCCGTTCTGAACGGTGATGGGGTTGCCGTCGGCGTCCTCGCCCAGGACCCGGGGAAGGCTCATGAGCTGCAGGGCCTCGTCCAGGGTGACAGTGTCCACTGTCATGGACTTGAACAGCGAACCTGTGCGGGGCTTGGCCTTTACGGGCTTCTTCGGCGGCTTGGGCTTGCCGTTCTTGTAGTACTCCACGGGCTGGTTGGCCAGTTGTTCCTCGGTCATCTCGGGGATGATCTCGGTGACGTACGCGCCGTAGCGCCCGTTCTTTGCCACAATCGTGTGGCCGGTGTGCGGATCCGTGCCCAGGACGCGTTCCTCCGGGGCTGCCGTTTCCATGAGCTCTTTGGCTTTGGCTGCGGTGAGCTCGTCCGGAGCCAGTTCCTCAGGAACATTCGCCCTGGCGGACTCCACTACTTCGCCGGTCTTCTCATCCACGGTGGGAATGGAGCTTTCCAGGTACGGCCCGAACTTGCCCACCCGCAGCGTAATGCCCTCTGCGATCGGCACCGAGTTGATCTCGCGGGCATCGATTTCACCGAGGTTGTTCACGATGCTCAACAGGCCGGGATCAGCGTCTTCGCCGTAGTAGAAGTGCTTAAGCCAGGCGGTTCCTGCGGCCTGGCCATTGGCGATCTTGTCCAGGTCGCCTTCCATGTCCGCCGTGAACTCATAGTCCACATAATCGGTGAAGTGCTGCTCCAGCAAGCGGATCACAGAGAACGCAATCCAGCTCGGGACCAAGGCGGAGCCCTGCTTCCGGACATAGCCGCGGTCCTGGATGGTGGAGATGGTGGAGGCGTAGGTAGAAGGCCGTCCGATGCCCCGCTTTTCCAGCTCCGCAGTCAGTGACGCTTCGGTGTAGCGCGGCGGCGGTGAGGTTTCGTGGCCCACGGCCAGGATGTCCGAGGCGGTCAGGGCGTCACCCTTGGCGACGTTCGGCAGGCGCCGGGCCTCATCGGACTCGTCGTCTCCGCGGCTTTCGTCCTTGCCCTCTTCGTAGGCGGCCAGGAAGCCGGGGAAGGTGATGACCGTGCCGGAGGCGGAGAATTCCGCGTCCCTGCCGTCAGCTGCAACCGCACCGAGGCGGATCGTGGCCGTGGAGCCCTTCGCATCGGCCATCTGGGAGGCAACAGTGCGCTTCCAGATGAGCTCGTACAGGCGGAACTCGTCACCACTGAGTTGCTTGGCAACCTGGGCCGGAGTCCGGAAGGAGTCACCGGCAGGTCGGATGGCTTCGTGCGCTTCCTGGGCGTTGGCGGCCTTGTTGGCATAGACGCGGGGGCTCTGCGGCACGTACTCGGGGCCGTAAAGCTCAGCTGCCTGGCGCCGGGACGCTGTCAGGGCTTCGTCGCTCAAAGCCGACGAATCCGTACGCATATAAGTGATGTAGCCGTTTTCATACAGGCGCTGGGCAACCTGCATGGTGCTCTTGGACGAGAAGCGCAGTTTACGGCCGGCTTCCTGCTGCAAGGTGGACGTGGTGAACGGCGCGGCCGGCCTGCGGGTATACGGCTTGGTATCTACCGAACGAACACGGAAGTCCGCGTTTTCCAGGCCGGACGCCAGTGACGTGGCGAGTTCCTCGTTGAGGTGCACCACATTGGAGGAGGTGAGTTGGCCGTTGTCATTGAAGTCACGGCCACTGGCTACCTTTGAGCCATCCACTGCGGCGAGCTTGGCCTTGAAAGAGCCGGAATCCGCACCGAACTGACCAGTGAGGTCCCAGTACGACGCTGCACGGAAGGCCATGCGTTCACGTTCGCGGTCAACCACCATGCGGGTGACCACGGACTGCACACGGCCGGCCGAAAGCCCGCGGGCCACCTTCCGCCACAGGACCGGGGAGATTTCGTAGCCGTAGAGGCGGTCAAGGATTCGACGCGTCTCCTGGGCATCCACCAAAGCCGTATCGACGTCGCGCAGGTTGTCCATGGCGCGGTGGATGGCTTCCTTGGTGATTTCGCCGAAGGTCATGCGGTAAACGGGAACCTTGGGCTTCAGGACCTCCAGGAGGTGCCACGCGATGGCTTCGCCTTCGCGGTCCCCATCGGTTGCGAGGTAAAGCGCGTCAGCGTCTTTCAGCTGCGCCTTGAGCTCTGCGACCTTTTTCTTTTTGTCCGGGGAAACAACGTAGTACGGCTTGAAGTCGTTTTCGACGTCGACGGCGAACTTGCCCAGCGAGGTCTTCTTCAGTTCTGCAGGCAGGTCAGAGGGCTGCGGGAGGTCACGGATATGGCCGATCGAAGCCTCGACGATGAAGCCCTCGCCAAGATACTTGGCGATGGTCTTGCTTTTGGCTGGAGACTCCACAATCACGAGTTTCTTGCCGGTTTTTGCCTTGCTGGGCACGGTGCTCCTACAGAAAAAATGTGTCATTGGGCTGGTGCCCATACTGGCCTAGTTCACCATAGTTTGTAGAATCCTGCGTTGTTGCAGGGAAACCAGGGCGGTGGTGCGCGGACCCGGATGGGCTCCTACTGTCCGGGTGCTACGCGGTCATCCGGGATCATTGACCACAAGGTTGCCATACGTTCGGCACCTTCGGGTATTTGGGTAGGGTCCTCGAGTTCGTACTCACGCAGAATTTCACGGATCCGGTCCGAAAGCTCCTTGCGTTGCGGGTTGGTGAGGTACAGCAGGTTGCTCGCCAAAACCACGGCAGCAGGCTCTTCGCCGGAGCCACCCCGCTGGCGGCGTTCGCCACGGGCCCTGGCAAAAGCCGAAGCCCTCCGGCGGAACGCATCGAGCTCCAGGTCAACCACTGCGATTTCCGGGCTGGCTACGCTGCCTCCCGAGATGGTGAAGTCCGTCCCTGCGGCCTTCCAACGCCGTTCACGGGCGTCGCCCGCATTCTCTGCCGGAGCCACAATCCCCCACTTTTGGAGCGCACGGAGGTGGTAGCTCATTGCGCTGGGGGTCAGGCCGGTCCTTGCTGCGAGTTCGGTTGCAGTGTGGCTGACCTGGGTAGCGTAGAGCTCGGAGATGACCTCGATGCGGGCAGCGTGTGCAAGTGCGCGAATGGCCTTGGGATCGGTGATCTCAATCGTCTTTTCGGCGCGCTTGCGCCGGGGAACGTCGCCTGACGCTTGGGATGGCTGGTTGTTCGCAATCACTTCATCAGTGTAGTCAGCGTCACTTCCTTGCGGGCCGGCAGGCGGCACGGCGTCCTTTTTCATGCCGTGGCCTGCCCGGCCGAGGGAAGAAGGAACGAGTCGGGGACCAGGAAGCCGTCCAGGACGAGGTTGGTGACCTCCCGGAGCAGGCCTTCCCGGAAAGAACCCTCGTCGAAGTCTTCGCTGCCGCCCAGGAGGGCTACCAGCGCCGAGGCGATCTGCCCGACCGACAACTGTCCATCGCATGCCGAAACGAAGCCGGCGAGCTCGGTACTGAGCAAGTTGGTTCGGCGGAGGCCTGCGCCCTGGCGCAAGAGGATGACCCCGGGGTGCTCTGCTCCCGGACGCTGGTGGCGTTCCTCCGTGACGTCTTCCGCGACCACCAGATGAGCGTCCAGCAGCGGATTGGCCGCCACCCAGTCTGCGCGTTCCACGGCGGCGCCGAGGTGGGGTCCAATCGGCTGCTCGATGGCGTAGGTGATCTCTTCAAAGCGGTTGATGATGGCCCCCTCGGGGGACACCGGACGGCGGAGCCAGATCATGCCAAAGCCGATGCCCTCGACATTCCGCGACGCGAAGTCCTGCAGATATGCGGCGTAGGCCTCCTTATAGTGGCCGCCCTCACGGTTTTGTGAAGCGTCCTGAAGCCACGTTTCCGCGTACTGCTCCGGCCCAACCTGCTCGCGTTGAATGAACCAGACATCCAGACCCGAGTCATTCAGCCATGCTGTGGGACGGTCCTTCCAGTCAGACCCTGAGGTGACTTCCCAGTTACCGAGCATTTGGGCGGTCCCTCCCGGTTGGAGGACACGCGCCAGGGACTGGACCAGGGAAGCTACGATCTCGTCGCCGGGCAGGCCACCGTCCCGGTAAGTGAACTGCTCCGACGGCGATTCGCCGCCAGTCCGGGGCGTGATCACGAACGGTGGGTTGGACACCACCAAGCCGAACTGTTCCCCTTCCACAGGGTCAAGCAGCGATCCCAACCGCAGGCTTACCCGGCTCCCCAAATCGTCGGGATCCAGGTCCAACTCCCGCGCATTGAGGAGGAGGTTGAACCGGGTGAAGGCAAGGGCCCGCTCGGAGATGTCCGTGGCGGTCACATGGTCGCAATGGTGCAACAAGTGAAAGGTTTGGATGCCGCACCCGGTACCCAGGTCGAGCGCCCGCTCCGTGTGGTGCCTGACCGTGGTTTGGACAAGTGTCGTCGATGCGCGACCGATTCCCAGCACATGGTCGTGCCTCAGTACGCCCGGCTGCTGGTGGGCGGCGAGGTCGCTTGCCACCCAGAGGTCAGCGCCCCCGCTGCCGTCAGGGTTGGCATCCCAGCCGTAGGGCCGCAAGTCGACTTTGGCGTGGACCATCCCGGATTCTGCCGTGACCAGCCCCAGTTCCACCAGTCCTTGCACGCCGGTCCCGGGGACAGCGTCTTCCATTGCGGCGGTGGTTTGAGGGACGGCGAGCAGCCACAGCCGGACCACGGTGGTCAGCGCCCGCACCGCCGAATCTTCAGAGACAGCGAGCCGGTCGCTGGCCAACAATGCGGGGATGAGCTGATCCCTTCCCAGGGCATCTGACGCGGATTGACCCAACAGCTCAGCCACCCCGTCCACGGTGTAGGACATTGCGCGGAGGTCAGCGGCGAGCGCCGTGAGCAGTTCCGGACGGTCGCTGCGCGGAGCGTCGTCAATGTTGCCGGCTGTAAAGAAGGTAGCTGTCTCAGTCACCTTGCAAGTGTAGGTGCGGTAAACCGTGGCTGCGGATGCCAGCCCCACGCTATGTGGACAAAGATCGGTGTCCGAAGCCGGTAGCGTTGAGTTTATGCTCAACTTCTCCTCCACAAGGCGCCACGCGGGCCTTGTTGCCATCACTGCTGCAGTCCTCATGGCAGCCTGTGCTTGCCAGGCACCGGCCAACATCGCGGACGCGGACGTCCCAGCGTGGAAGGCGACTGCTCTCCCGGAAGCCAATGGTGTGGTGCTGGAGGACTCGGGAAAGATACTGAACCGGGACCCGCTGCTGAAGGAAGCGGCAAGTGTCCCCGCTGGAACCTACACCCTGACCATGGCGTGCGACGGGAGCGGCAAGGCCTACTTCGCGGTCTCCGCGGGCGGGAACAAGATCACCGACGCGGCCGCCGCATGCAACGGAAACCGTGACATCGTCAAGATCAAGGTGCCCGTTACCGGCCCCCTCAGCATCTCCACCAGCAGTGTCGACGCCCCGCTGATCTTCGCCTATCACCTGGCTCCCGCAACCAGTTAATCGAGCCCCGCCCCCTCGCGCACTAAAGCCTTCAGCCGCAAGCCATGCGGGCGTAAAGTCAGTGCATGGGGAGCAAGGCAGCTCGCTCGGTGATGGCACGGCGGTCGGCGAGGGCCGCCGTCGTACTTCTCATTGCGCTTGGCGGAAGCTTGGCGGGCTGCGAATACACCGGCGACGGCGGCCCGCAGGCAGATCCCAGCGCTACGGCAGGCAACGTGGTTCTGCCGCCCGATCCCGAGCTGGAAGAAACTGTCACCGGGGATGCGCTTCAAGAATGGGCGAAGTCGGCGCTGCCCGAATCCCAAGGGAAGTCGTTCTTCTCCAGCAGTGGTTACCTCAACGCCGGGGAGTCCAAATCGGAGCAGACGATGCAGTTGCCGGGCGGAACCTACGCAGTGACGCTGGCATGCCGCGGCACCCGACGGGTGATGTTTGCCGTCAAAGTGGGTGAAGCGGAGCTCGTGGACCTGACTCTGGGATGCGCAAATGCGCGGGTCAACGTGGTGCAGCTGGAAACGGACGCGGTGCTGTCCATCACGGTAGGATCCAGGTCGGAAGCCAACTTCGCCTACCGGGTGAGCAAACTGTAGCTCAGCCGGTCATGCGGCGTCGCAGCCCCCGGGGCAGCGCAGGGTTTCGGGGCTGGAAGCACAGTCGGCGCAATAGAGGGTCAGGGTGCGGCAGCTGGGGTTCGAGCAGTTCTCGAACTTGTTCGTCGGTGCTGAGCATCGGACGCATTCTCCAAGGGTTTTGGCTTCGTCGCTGAACTCAACGTGCATGCGCTTGTCGAACACATACAGGGAACCCTCCCAGAGCCCCTTGTCCTTGAACGTCTCGCCGTATCGGACGATTCCGCCATCCAGCTGATAGACCTCTTCGAAGCCGCGGTTAACCATCAAACTGGACAGAACTTCGCAGCGGATGCCCCCGGTGCAATACGTCACTACGGGCTTGTCCTTGAGGTGGTCGTACTTACCCGAATCGAGTTCTTTGATGAAGTCGTGGGTGGTGTCCACTTCCGGAACGATCGCATCCTTGAACTTGCCGATCTGCGCTTCGAAGGCGTTCCGCCCATCGAAGAACACCACGTCTTCGCCACTGGCCTTCTTGGCGTCGACCAAAGCGTGCAACTCCTCAGGCTGGAGGTGCTTGCCACCGCCAACCACACCGCCGGCGTCCACCTTGAGTTCGCCGGGTGCGCCGAAGGACACAATTTCGTCGCGCACTTTGACGCTCAGGCGCGGGAAGTCCGCGGCGCTGCCCTCCGACCATTTGAAGTCGATGTCGTGGAAGCCCTGGTACTCACGGGTCGTCTTAACGTACTGCTTCATGTTGTTGAGCTCGCCACCGACCGTGGCATTGATGCCATCCTTGGAGATAAGGATCCGGCCGGTCAGCCCGAGCTTTTCGCACAGGGCACGCTGCCACAGACGCACGGCGTCGGGGTCGGCAATCGGGGTAAATCCATAGAAGAGCACGATTCGGTTCAAAGCCACTATTCAAGGGTACTTGGTGCAGTAAAATCGGCCCTTCCTGACGCCCGGCTGCCCGTCTACCAGCGGGAAGTCACAATTGCATAAGCAACGTTCCTCCGGCTGGTATCGCTCTGTTGCTTCCCCGGGTGCTGGCATACTCTCTCTACATGAGTCCAGACGCCTTGGTTGAAGACATTGCGCACCTCTTGGAGGTCTGGGTAGCCGGCTGGTCCGGCTGCCGTGGCTATGAGAAACGCAAGGAGGGTCGTTTCCCTGCAGCCCTGCGAGCCGACAAAACCGGTGACTGGGAGTATTTCGCCCACGATCCCTCCGATGAAGAGTTCGCCGGCCTCGCGGCAAAGACCGCGGAATCACCGGCCCGCATCCTGACGGTCCTCACCAATGACGTCCAAAGGTACAAATTCCTCGCGGAACAGCACGGTCTCACGGTGACGTCCGCTTCCCAGACCATGATGATCGTGGACATGGAAACACAGGACGCCGAGGATCCCTGGCTTCCTGATGACGACCTGGAGCTTGCAGTGTCCGAGTCGAACGGCGTCCACCACGCGGTGGTCCACAGCGGCGAGAAAGTCGCAGCCAGTGGCCGTGTTTTCGTGGTGGACGGAACCGCTGTCTTTGACAAGATCGTCACCGAACCGGATTTCCAGCGAAGGGGGCTTGGGACCTTCATCATGAAAGCCCTCGCGGCCCAGGCCTATTCACACCAGGTGGAGAACGGGCTTCTCCTGGCTTCCCTGGACGGACAGAAACTGTATTCGCACCTTGGATGGGACGTCGTGGGCCACGTGCTGATGATGTCGGCCAGCGGAACCGAAGGATCGGACCTTTCGGGTAGCTGACACCTCCTCCCTGAAGCCATGGACGACGGCGGCACCCCTGCGTGCCGCCGTTCGCGGCTCCCAGCCGGGCGACGGTACGAACAGTGACAGAATGATTCGGTGGCTTTACCAAATTCGCTGATCACCTTGCTGGGCCGGACTCCCGACCCCGAGCAGCTGCGCCATGTCCACACCATCCCTGCCCGAAAAGCGGTCAACGAGCCCTGGCCCCAGTGGGTGCATCCAGACATCGTCGACGCCTACGGGACACTCGGCATCCAGGAGCCGTACCGTCACCAGGTCCAGGCTGCCGACATTGCCCACTCCGGCCAACACGTAGTCATCGCCACCGGTACAGCCTCCGGCAAGTCTCTCGCATATCAGCTGCCCGCCCTGGACGCCATCCACCGATCGGAACTGCGGGTCCTCTCCGATCCGGGAAAGATCCACGATGACGGCGCCGTCACCTTGTACCTGTCCCCCACCAAAGCCTTGGCGGCAGACCAACTCGCGGCCATACGCGGGCTGAAGCTGCCCACAGTCAGGGCAGAAACGTATGACGGCGATACAGACGTGTCCGCCCGCCGATGGATCCGGGACCACGCCAACTTCATCCTGGCCAACCCGGACATGCTGCATTTCGGAATTCTTCCCAACCACACCTGGTGGGCCCGGTTCTTCCGGAGGCTCCGGTACGTCATTGTGGACGAAGCGCACAGCTACAGGGGCGTCTTTGGCTCTCACGTAGCCAACCTCATGCGACGTCTCCGGCGGATCTGCGCTTACTACGGGGCTGGCACCGCTTTTCCGGAGCCCGTATTCATCGCGGCTTCTGCCACCGCGTCGGACCCCGGAGTTTCGTTCGGCCGGCTGATCGGCGCCCCCGTCAGGGAAGTATCTGAAGATTGCTCTCCGCACGGTTCCACCACGGTGGCTTTCTGGGAACCCGCACTGACCGACGTCAGGGGTGAGAACGGAGCCAAGCAGCGAAGGACCGCTGTGGCCGAAACCGCGGATATCCTGGCCAACCTGGTCTCCTCCCGTGTCCGAACCATTGCCTTCATCAAGTCCAGGCGCGGGGCCGAGTCCATTTCCTCCATCACCAAAAGGCTTTTGGACGAGGTCGACCCCAGCCTCCCGGGAAGGGTGGCCGCGTACCGGTCCGGCTACCTGCCAGAAGAACGGCGGGCCCTGGAACAAGCATTGAGGTCCGGGCAGCTTCTGGGGGTCTCCAGCACATCCGCGTTGGAACTCGGCATCGACATATCGGGTCTGGACGCCGTGCTGGTGGCCGGCTGGCCGGGAACACGGGCGTCCCTTTTCCAGCAGATTGGACGCGCGGGGCGTGCTGGACAAGACGCCATCGCGGCTTTCGTAGCAAGCGACGATCCCCTGGATACGTATTTGGTCAACCACCCGGAAGCCATTTTTGACGTATCCGTTGAGGCCACGGTCTTTGATCCGGGAAACCCGTACGTCCTGGGTCCGCATCTGTGTGCGGCCGCGGCCGAGTTGCCGATCGGACCTGCTGAGTTGGAGCTCTTTGGTGCCACGGCCGAAGGTCTCCTGGATCGTTTGGTGGCCCAGGGGTACCTTCGCAAACGTCCAGCCGGATGGTTCTGGACCCACCCCGAGAGTGCGGCCGGAATGGTCAACCTCCGGGCCGACGGCGGCGGACCTGTGAGCATTGTCGACGCCGGAACCGGATCCCTGCTGGGAACAATGGATTCGCCGCAGACCCACTACCAGGCCCACACCGGCGCCATCTATGTGCACCAAGGAGAAAGCTACTTGGTGGAAGACCTCAACGAGGCAGATCATTGCGTGATGGTGCGTCGGGTGAATCCCGACTTCTACACCACGGCCCGTGACGTCACCCAGATCGAAGTGCTCGAAACATCCCGCACAGTCCAATGGGGTGACATCACTGTGCACTTCGGCGATGTCAAAGTGACGACGCAAGTGGTTTCCTTCCAGCGCAAGGCATTAATTTCGAACGAGATCCTCGGAGAGGAACCCCTTGAGCTCGGGGCCCGGGACCTGTTCACGAAGGCCGTCTGGTTCGTGGTGGACAACCGTTCGCTTCATGGCGCAGGGCTGGTGGAAGCCCAGTTCCCTGGCGCCTTGCATGCTGCCGAACATGCAGCCATCGGGCTCCTCCCCTTGGTGGCGTCCAGCGACCGATGGGACATCGGCGGCGTGTCCACCGCCTTGCATGCCGACACCGGAGTGCCCACGATCTTCGTCTATGACGGACACCCCGGCGGTGCCGGTTTCGCGGAACGCGGTTACGAGAAAGCCAAAATATGGTTGTCGGCCACCCGGGACGCCATCAAAGCGTGCGAGTGTGAGGCTGGCTGCCCGTCCTGTGTTCAGTCACCTAAATGCGGCAACAAGAACAACCCCTTGGACAAGGCAGCCGCCGTCACACTTCTGGACGTCTTGTTGAAGGACGCCGTCTAAGCTCCGCCCTAGGGCGGCGGCCCGGCCTGAGGCGGCGGCCCGGCACGAGCACGTCCGGTGGCAGCACCCCAAGCGAAGGGATACGCCAGCTCGGTGGTGACCTCTATCTCGTCGCCGCCAAGAACCTTGCAGGAGGTGAGCCGGGCTTCGTGACGCCCAGCAACATCGCCGGCCACTGCGCAGGGTTCTCCCGAAGCAAGACCCCGTTCAGCATCAGCAGCTGCCAGCGCCGCGAGGTCAGCCGCAGTGGCTGCCCGCGATGCCGTGACGCTAGCCTGGACCAAAAGCAACAGCCCTGCCAGCAAGGCCATCACCACCGCTCCCAGAGCCAAAGCAAGGACCGTCCCGGCCCCGCGGTCGGATTGGACTTGGCCTGGTTCAGGATGGCGAGCCGTCACTGGCGCTTTCACGGGGAAGCCGACTCGGTCCGGGCCGACGCAGAGGCCGTCAGGTTCCACGGGATCAGGTATCCCAAGGCCCCGCCAACCGGAGAGGAGGCCGTGACCGTGCGCCAGCCGCCCTCCTCAGACAAGCCGGGAACCGCAGCTTCCCCAGCCAAACGCTTGACGATGGTTTCCACCGACCCGGAGGACTCACCCCTTGCTGATGCACGCGCCCCCGCCCGGACTGCCTCCTCCAGCCGGACTTGGGTGACGCCCGCAGCGCCACCTGCCAACAGGAGGGCAAGGAGTAACACCACCGCCGGCAAAGCGACGGCAAACTCGGCAGTGACAGCGCCTTGTTGTTTGCCCCAGCGGAGCTCACTCCTGCAGGCAGGCAGCCCTGGCGTCATGGCAGGGACAGTGCCGTGCGGATCAGATTGAGCAGGAAGCCGCGTACCTCTTCGCTGCGAAGAATGACCACCAGCAGCCCGGCCAAGCCCACGGCAGCCAACGTAGCAATGGCATACTCGGCAGTTGCCATTCCCGCTTCCGAACCCAAAACCCGGGCATCAGCCCCGAGACGCCTGTTCCGCCCTCTCCGGCGTTTGAGTGTCCCGACTCCGTAGGGCACAGTGAGGTGAAGGTCAGTTGCAGGGGTCGGAGCCGGAACATCGCCGAATCCGGAATCCATAAACGGCTCCAGTTCGAACTGCTCGATTCCGAAGGGTTCCATTGCATGGCCCTCCTCTGCAGTACCGAATGCCTGACTTGCTCGGCGAAGTTGGGAGCGGCGTCCGGACGGAGCACGAAGAAGTGTTTTCATGGTTGCTTCCTTTCAAAAATGCCGGCGGTTCTGCCGACAAACCTGACTCTTCCGTGGCTGGATCGAAGCTGGTAGGGAACGATTCCCGCAAGTGGATAACCCCGGCTTCGCACGGATTGTGGAGGGACAGTGGCACGGCGGACGGTGGCACGACTGAGCGCCGTCACGATGGCACAACGGGCCCGCAAGGAGCTGTAGCTGTAGGGGCTGACCCGCTCAGCCAGAGGGCACCATGGCGATCAGCACGGGCACGATGCCAAGGCAGATGAAGGCGGGCAACGAACAAAGGCCCAATGGAATGACTAGTTTCACGCCCAACGCTGCCGCCCGCTTCTCTGCGGCACGGAAGGCTTCGCGCCGTTCCCGGGCCGCTTGGGCATAAAGGATCGATGCCGACGGAGCACCCGTGATGGCTGCGAAAGCCAGCGCATTTTTCAACCGCACCACTTCGGGTGCGGGTTGCGTGGGAGTCCGCCAGGCGGTCTCCCAGTCGGCTCCAATTGCCAGTGCCGCAACGACTGGTCTCAGCGACTGCTGGATCGACGGGGAAGCCGCGCGAGAGATGAGCTCCAACGCACGCCCGATGCCCGCACCAGCGTCGAGCATGGAAGCCACCAGCTCCAGCATCATCGCTGTGTCGCGGAGACCGTCGGTTGGCGAGCGAGGATGCTCCGGCCCATCGGAGGCCTCCGGGCCGGGCGTGCCCGCCAAAGCCCAGGGAATTCCATGCGGTGTTCCCAACGGGCCCTTATGATGCCCGGGTCTGGCCCAACAGATGAATGAGGCCAAAGCCAGAACGGCAACCATCAGCATGACTCCGGACATCAGTATCCCCCTGCAGCTGAGGCAACCAGCCGTGACGACCAGACGCGGCCCGCAACGGTCAGCAGTAGCCCCGCTCCGAAGGTTGCAACACCAAGGATGTTGTCCAGCAGGATTCCCAACGGGTCCACCCCCAGGGCCATCCCGAGGAGCAGTCCGAAAACCGGGAGCCATGACAACAGCTTCACTGTCGCTTTGGGACCTGCGAGCGCAGTTTGCCGGGCGGCCTCCGCATCCTCTTCGGCGATGAGTTGGGCTGCGAAGCGGGAGAGGAGGTCCGCCAGCGGGCAGCCGCTGGTTTCTGCTACTTCCAGGCACGCGGCGAGCTCCATCCACACGCGCCGCTCGTTGCTTCCCCGGGCCGTGTATGACTTGGCTGCTGAGCTGCGGATGGCGTGGGCCGGTGAATTTCCGACGGCGGCCGCTGCACGTGCGGCGGCCAGCACCCTTTGTGAACTGTCAGAAAGCAACGCCGTTTCGGTTGGTGCGACGCGGTTTTCGTCCTGCTGCGCTGCGTGGACCAGCCAGAGTTCTTCCCACAACCGGGAAGGCCCCCGGCCACCACGCAGCAAGGCGGCAAGTTGCTGGACCAAAACCACCAGGGACAGGGGCGTCGGGCGCTTCTTCCTGCGTAGCAAACCCACTGTGAAGCCTTGGAAATCCCCACCCAGCACGGCCGGCTTTCCCAAGCTGCGCCTGACCCGCCGGCTGTCAGCACGGCTGCCTCGGAGATTCACCCACGCCGCTAAGCCCGTGACGATGACGAATACGGCGATCATCCGTTCCGGCCCATCACCGTCGAAGGGGCCGGAACCTGGAGGGCGTGATGCGTTGCCGCCCTCTTCGGGTCGGCAGGGTCCAGCCCGAGTCGGACGGCGAGTCCCGGCCACGCTGGCCCAGGTTCCATTCCGGACGGACTACGTCGGAGCGCAGCCACTACCTTTTGGCCCTCAGGGGTGTCAGCCAGGACACCAATGGATGCCACCTTGCGTCCCCACTGCGTCCGCTCCACGTGGATCACCACATCCAAGGCGCTCGAAACCTGCAACCGGACGGCCTCCGCGTTCAGCCCAGCGAGCGCGCCCAAGGCGACCAGACGTGCCGGAACGGCCTCTGCGGTGTTGGCGTGGATGGTTCCCCCACCGCCTGTGTGCCCGGTGTTGAGCGCAGTCAGTAGTTCACGGACCTCAGCTCCACGGCACTCTCCAACAATCAACCGGTCAGGACGCATGCGCAGGGCCTGCCGGACCAGCTCTCCGAGGTCCAACGCGCCTCCACCCTCCAGGTTCCCGTGCCGCGACTCCAGCGTCACCACGTGAGGGTGCACGGGGTTGAGCTCCGCCGCGTCTTCTATCAACACCAGGCGCTCCGTCGGACTGCTGAGCCCGAGCAAAGTAGAGAGCAACGTTGTCTTTCCCGAGCCTGTGGCACCACTGACCAGGAAGCTCAGCTTGCGGGCCATGATGGCGCGAAGGACTACCTCCACGTGCTCGGGAAACATGTCCCGCTCCTGCAGTTCCTCCAGCGCGAAGACTTCCTCGCGTCGGATGCGAACGGACAGTAGGGTGCCGGCTGTCGATATGGGCGGGAGCACGGCGTGAATCCGGTAGCCGCCGTTCAGCCTGACGTCCACGCACGGGGAACCGTCGTCCAGCCTGCGTCCGCCGGCCGAGATCAACCGGGAGGCGAGCGACCGGACCTGTTGCTCGTCGTCGAAGCGAATGGCTGAACGTTCAAGGCCTTGGCCGCGGTCCACCCATACTGACTCCGGGCCGTTGACGAAGATATCCGTGACGGCGGGGTCCCGGACCAGTTGCTGGAGGGGGCCAAGTCCGTTCAGCTCCGCATTGATCGACTCGGCCGCTTCCAACGCACCAGCCGCCCCCAGCAGCCTGCCGCTTGCCTGGACTGCTGCCGCAACGGTGGACGGAGTCACGGGCCCACTACCCGCGAGCACTGATTCCCGAACGGTTTCGAGAAGAACCGAGTCCAGCCTCCGGCCATGCCTCCTGCGTGCGGAATCGGGTACGCGATTCATTGGCCTTTTCCATCCAGTTCAAGGACATCCGCGGCAAAACGATTCACAGGTTTACGACGGCCCAGTTCCAGCAGGCGCCCCAGCTCGGTCCCTGACGCTACTCCCCGAAGCTCCGGAACACGGCCCACCAGCGGCAAACCCAAAGAATCCGCAATCAGCGAGGCGTCGACGGATGTGGAACTGTTTCCGCGGATGAGCAGGCCCGAATCCACTGGCGGTAGTTCTTGCAGGATCCGTGCAGCAGCGACCGCGGACTTCAGGTGGGACAGGGCTTGGAGCAGCAACCTGTCGCAGTCCCAGGCGAGCGTCGACATTCCGTCACCGTTTCGCCCAATGTCCACCACGATGAGCTCGAAACTCCGGCGCGCGGCATCCATGACGGCAGCCACCGCACCGGCGTCGGGAGTCGGGACTGCGTCCCGTGTTCCTGGCCACGACAAATAGGCGAACCCTCCCGCGATCGGCAGGGACTCCCGGAACTGGGTGGGGTCGATGCTTCCCCTGGTTTCTGCGAAGTCCGGCCATCGAAGGCCGGGAATGTCATCTGCCGTCACCGCCAGTTCCAGCCCACCGCCCCAAGGATCTCCGTCGATGAGCATGGTGCTGATGCCGTGGCTGGCGGCTGCCTGGGCAAGCCAGATCGCGGTGGTAGTGGCACCTGCCCCGCCGCTGCCGCCGATGACACCCACCACGTTCCCGCCCGGGTCAGGAGACCCGGAGAGGCTGAGGTGTTCGGCCAACCAGCCAGCTGCTTCAGGCAGTACCGCCACCCGTTCCGCTCCCAGGGCAGCTGCCAACCTCCACAGCCCGTCCCCGTCCGAGGCCCTGCCCAGCAGCACCGTCGGCGCTCTTCGCCGCGGTGGTAACTCCCGCACGTCACTGCCCACCAGGACGACGGCGGCGCTGTCCCACCCGTGGAGGGCTTCCCCGACATCCGCCGCGGTCCGCAGGCTTCCCCCTGCGGCCGCAACGATTCGTTTGGCCTCCTCTTGAAGGTAGTTATCACTGGATACGAGGAGGACTTCGACGGAATCCTGCGGCAGCCAGTTGGCACCTACCTCGACATCCTGGCTCCCGGTTCGTTTTTGCCTTCGATCGTGCTTGCTCATGAACCCCACCATGGCTGCAGGAGACGCCAGCTTGAAGGGCCCATCATCCGTATGTGCATAAAGCAGCGCCGACAGCGGTGTGGAGGACTGGTCGGTCCAAGCCCTGTGGAGAAAGGCCACGTCACACCGCCGCACAAGGCAGAATGGAAACCATGTATTTGCTGCTCGCCGCCCACCAGGAAGGCGCAGCCATACAGAGAATCTCTCCCACGGGAAAAGCGACGGCCGACGCACGCCTTGTCACCCGTGGCGAGCTGCCCGGCGTCGTGCGTGAGCTGGAAACCCAGCGGCCCCGATGGGTGTGGCACCGCGCCCAGGACTGGTACCCGGAACTCCTGGTTCACGGAGTCGAGCTGGAACGTTGCCACGATCTGGCCTTGTGCGGGGCGATCCTGGCCCATTCGGAGTTCACAGCCCACACGGACTACGCCAAGAACGCCGTGAAGCTCACTCAGGACGACGATGCGACACCTCCCCGCGTCCTGCAACCCCCGCCCCCGCCAGGCGACCAAGGCGCCCTCTTCGATGACATCGTCACCTCAGCTCCGAAAGCCGGCCTGGCTGAACTCAAGGAAGAGTTCACGGCCCAACAGCATGCCGTTGCCCAGGTTTCCACGGACCAGCAGCAGAGGCAGCGCCTCCAACTGCTTCTCGCCGCTGAGTCAGCCTGCGCCATCATCGCCGTCGAGATGCAACACGCCGGTGTCCCTTGGCGGGAGGAACTCCATCAGCAGATCCTGGCGGATGTCCTCGGTCCACGGCCCCAACCAGGACACCGGCCGCCAGCACTTGAGGCCCTGTGCGTCGAGCTCCGCAGCATCCTGAACTCCCCTGGTTTGAACCCCGACTCCCCGCAGGACCTCATGCGGGCCTTGCACCGGAACGGTATCGAAGTAAAAAGTACGCGGCAGTGGGAGCTCCAGGAGTCGAAGCACCCTGCCATCCAGCCGTTGCTGGCCTACAAGAAGCTGTCGCGCCTGCACACGGCCAACGGCTGGGCCTGGCTGGACGCCTGGGTAAGTGGTGGCCGGTTCCACCCGGAGTACGTCGTGGGCGGAGTAGTTTCAGGGCGCTGGGCTTCCCGCGGTGGTGGTGCCCTGCAGATACCGCGCAACATCCGGGCAGCAGTCCACGCTGATCCCGGTCATAAGCTCATCGTCGCTGACGCCTCCCAGCTGGAACCCCGCGTCCTGGTGGCATTGGCGCAGGACACCAAAATGGCCGAAGCGGCACGCGACAAGGACCTCTACGCAGGTATAGCGGCGCAAGGGTTTGGTGGTGACCGAGCCAAGGCGAAGATTGCGCTCCTGGGCGCGATCTATGGGGCTACCACCGGCGAATCGGGCAGGCTCATGCCCCAGCTGACGCGCACCTATCCCCGCGCGGTGGGGTTCGTGGAACAGGCGGCCCGCGAGGGCGAAGCAGGGCGGACCGTGACGACGAGGCTCGGGCGAAGCAGCCCACCGCCATCGGCCGGTTGGTTGCGGAGCCAGCAATCCACTACCGCGGAGGAGCAGCGACGGGCGGACAACCTGGCCCGCTCACGCGGCCGCTTCACCCGCAACTTCGTGGTCCAGGGCTCCGCGGCCGAATGGGCGGCGTGCTGGCTCGCTGAATTACGACGGCGGCTGCGGGCTTTCCGGGCCGAAGGATCGCCTTCCGGTGAACTCGTCTTCTTCCTGCACGACGAAGTCATGGTTCACGCGCCTGACGACGCTGTGGACGACTGCATCAGGGCCATCGAAGAGGCCGCGGCAGCGGCGAAGCTGCTCATGTTCGGGCAGGTGCCGGTGGAGTTCCCGGTGAGTGTCGCCGTCGTCGATTCCTACGACAAGGCAAAGTAACAGGAACCGGGCCTGGAATGCGCGGGCCCATAAAGGGCACCTTCGGTTGCCGTGATCCTAGAGATCGATGTCGTGGAGCTTGTTCTGGTCCCAGGGAACGGTCCAGCCCAGTTCATCGAAAAGGCCGCTCAGGACCATTCCGGTAAAACCCCACACCAACACGCCATTAACGGTGAAGCCAGGGCTGGTATACGTGCGGCCGAACCGCGAGATGGTGGCGCTGACACGGTTGACCGGGTCCAGCAGGTCCCGGACGGGTACCCGGAAAACCTGGGCAGATTCGCCATAGTCCACCACGCGAACAGGTGATGGGGCATCCCACCAGGCCAGCACCGGAGTGACCCGGAAGTTGCTGCGGATAAGTCCGAGCTCAGGCATCACACCGAGCACACGGACACCGCTGGCATCCAAACCGGTTTCTTCCACTGCTTCCCGCAGGGCCGCGGCAACCACCGATTCGTCCTCCGGGTCCACGCTGCCGCCGGGAAAGGCCACCTGCCCTGGATGGTCGTCAAGGGTGTGCGCCCGCTCCAACAGGAGGACATCAAGGTCGGCCGGGGCGATGGGACGCCCGGATTCTGCGGGCACGTTGTCCAGCACGCCGAACAACATCAGGACAGCGGCGGCACGGTTTGTCTCCTCAAGGACGGGCAGCTGGGCCCACAGGCTTGAGCGCTGTTGCTCCCCGGACTCGTAGCGGGCAACGAGAGCGGACAACTCCTCAAGCGCGGTCACCCGGGCCTCCTTTGCGATTCCATGCGGATTTCCGCGGCCCGATGGGTCTCAGCCAGCAACCGTTCCAGCAATGCTTCATTTCCGGGGGCGAGCTCATACTTCAGCAGCTTGGCCGCTTTGACGGGATCGGTTTCGCCGTCGCCGTAACTCGGGCAGAGGCTGGCGACAGGGCAGGCACCGCAAGCCGGCTTCTTGGCATGGCAGATCCTGCGGCCGTGGAACACCACGCGGTGCGACAGCATGGTCCAGTCCCGACGCTCAAACAGCTCGGCTACATCAAATTCGATCTTCACCGGATCGTCCGACGCAGTCCAGCCGAACCGTCGTGCCAAGCGTCCAAAGTGCGTGTCGACGGTGATCCCGGGAACGCCGAAGGCATTGCCCAGGACAACGTTGGCGGTCTTTCGCCCGACTCCCGGCAGCGTTACCAGGTCCTCCAACCGACCCGGGACCTCGCCGTCGTACTCGTCCACCAAACGGGTGCTGAGCGCCAGGACATTGCGGGCCTTTGCCCTGAAGAAACCCGTGGGCTGAAGGATTGCTTCAAGTTCAAAAGGGTCCGCTTCAGCCATGGTCCGTGCGTCCGGGTAACGGGCAAACAGGATCTTGGTGACCTGGTTGACCAGGACGTCGGTTGTCTGGGCGGAAAGGACTGTGGCCACGACCAGTTCGAACGGGTTCCGGAAGTCCAGCTCCGCATGCGCGTAAGGGTACTTCTCGGCGAGAACCCTGTTGATCTTGCGTGCCCGGCGTTTGAGTGCGAGGAGCGAACCAGCTTCGGCGGTGGCCACGGCGTCCCCGCCTAGCCGCGTTCGATGTTGCTGAGCTCCCTGAGGACCCCAACCTTGCCGTCAGTGTCCTGAACCAGGAACTCGTGGCCGCGGTCCTCCAAGGCGAGGACCCATCCGCCGGGTTCGATGGTGAAGGAAGGAGCGCCGGAGTGTTCGTCGTACGCCGTGCGTGGCTGTGCGACAGCGAACCAGAAGGCCTCATACGCGGGGGAATCGGATTCCTCCGGACGGCTTGCCGGGTCCACGGTGGCACCGATGGAGTCGCTGACGCGCCGGGTGTCACCGGAAACGATGGGAGTAGCCATCGTGGCAGCCCACGGCTGCTGCGCGGCCGGCTGCTGCGCCGCTGGCTGGGCCGCCGCTGGCTGGGCCGGTCCTGCCTCCGCGGGCCCCGGCTGCGCCGCGGGCTGAGCGGCGTGCTGGGTAGTTGCCGGCTCCGGAGCAGACGCCGGGGCCTTGCCATCTTCGCTGGACGCAACTGCGCCGTTTGAGGCGGCCGGTTGAGCCACAGGTGTTGCGGGCGAAGCACCAGCACCGGAGGCAGCAGGCGCCGAACCGGAGCCGGCGTCGGCTGAATGAACGACGGCGGAGGCCGCGGTCGCAGCTGACGGCTCTGTACTTGCGGAAGCGGCCGGCGCCAACGGGCTGGAACCCGCGGCAGCGGCGGAACCTGCGGCAGCACTGGAACCAGCGGCAGCGCCGGCTGTTCCCGATGAAACTACGGGACCCGGAGCCTGGTATCCGGCAGCCGATCCTTCAAAGCCCGGAGTGGACGGACTTGCGGCCGGCTTGGGCGCTTTCGGCGCCTTGGGAGCGGCAGGCTTACGGCTAGGCACAACCGCTTCACGGGCAACAACGTGCGCCGGCGTCTCGACACGCCCCTTGAAATCGGCGGAGAGCCACGGAAGATGAGGGCCAAGAACTGTCGCAGCCAGCAGGCCCACCGAACCAACCAACCCCAGCAGCACACCACCGTTGAAGGAGTCGGCGATCGTCAGGAAGAACAGCGGGAAAGCGAAGGAAGCCGTGACCGACGCAAACTGGTCAATGGACAGGGAGCCGATGCGCACAACGGTTTTTGGCTGCAACCTGCGGGCTACGAACAGTGCCGTCACGACCAAGGGCAGGATGATGCCGAGCAGCAGGAAGAACAGGTTCCCAAGGTTCCAGAGGTTGTAGCGCTCTCCGAACATCGGCAGGA
This sequence comes from Arthrobacter sp. LFS091, assembly GCF_047977885.1. NCBI lineage: Bacteria > Bacillati > Actinomycetota > Actinomycetes > Micrococcales > Micrococcaceae > Arthrobacter > Arthrobacter sp. LFS091. The sequence goes on along the minus strand of NZ_JBFPFP010000009.1, from coordinate 38,291 downwards.
GGGATGCCACGAACATCAGGAGGGTGGAGCCGAACACGGTGAGGTCCCGGATGGTAAAAGGACCGGCGACAGCGTCGAACTTCGACGGCTTCCCGTCAGCGGTGCCGCTTGCAGGGGTGGCCGTTCCAGCCGTGGTGTCCGGTCCCGTCGGTTGTGAGTCGTGCGGGCCTGGGCTCAGCTGGTTCATCTGTTTCTCCTTCGTACGGCGGCGCCTTGGACAGTCCGGCCCGGTTATCTCCGCAGGAATCTGCAGGAAACCGGACACGCCAGAAGATGGGTTCCAAGGCTTCTTCAGCCTATGCCACCCCACTGACAGGGTTCCAGCGGAAAACGGTCATACGGCTTCGCCCACAGCAAACTCCAAGGTCCCTTACAGTGTTCGCCGCCAAACTCCCGCCCCAACAGCGTGAGCCAGGGCCCGCCGTCGTCGTCATGTAAACGGTTCCTCACGGCACCAGCCGCCATTCGGCGCTAAATGTGCGCCGCTCACGGCCGGGTTTGTGACCACGCACACGTAGGACCTTCCAAAGAGATAGTGTTGTTGGCGGACAGCACTCTGCGGACCTTCCGCGGGACCTGCGCGACGCCGGGGAACGGCTCGCGCACGGACCTATGGAAAGGATCCGCGAAGCAAAGATCGATGAATAATGAGGTTCACCATGTCCCAGGACACCACCGGATCCACACACGTCGAGGCCCTTGAAAACCTCCTTCACGAGAACCGCAAGTTCGCGCCGTCGGCAGAGTTCGCGGCCAACGCCGTCGCAAGTGCTGACGCCTACGCAGAGGCTGAGGCGGACCGCCCCGCGTTCTGGGCCAAGCAGGCCCGCGAGCTGCTGACCTGGGACAAGGACTTCACTGAAGCCCTCGACTGGTCCAACCCTCCGTTTGCCAAATGGTTCGTCGGTGGCGAGGTCAATGCCGCCTATAACGCGCTGGACCGGCACGTGGAGAACGGACTGGGCGACCGCGTTGCCATCTACTTCGAAGGCGAACCCGGCGACACCCGCACCTACACGTACGCGGAGCTGACAGAAGCGGTCAAGAAAGCCGCCAACGCTTTCGAAGCCCTCGGCGTGGCCAAGGGCGACCGCGTGGCCGTGTACCTGCCCATGATTCCCGAGGCCGTCATCACGCTGCTTGCCTGCGCCCGGATCGGTGCCGTGCACTCCGTGGTGTTCGGCGGGTTCTCCGCAGATGCCCTGCGTTCCAGGATCGAGGATGCCGAAGCCAAGCTCGTTGTCACTGCCGATGGTACCTACCGCCGTGGCAAGCCCTCCCCGCTCAAGCCCGCCGTGGACGAAGCCCTCTCCAAGGAAGGTCATACTGTCCAGAACGTCGTGGTGGTCAAGCGCAACGGCGAGGACGTCAACTGGGTGGAAGGCCGCGACCTCTGGTGGTCCGAGACGGTTGACAAGGCAGATACCGAACACACCGCCGTCGGGCATGATTCCGAGCACCCGCTGTTCATCCTCTACACCTCCGGCACCACCGGCAAGCCCAAGGGCATCCTGCACACCACCGGTGGCTACCTCACGCAGGGCGCCTACACCCACAAGGCCGTGTTCGACCTCCACCCGGAAACGGACGTGTACTGGTGCACGGCCGACGTCGGATGGGTCACCGGCCACTCGTACGTCACCTACGCGCCACTCATCAACGGCGCCACCCAGGTCATGTACGAAGGCACGCCCGACTCCCCGCACCAGGGCCGCTGGTGGGAGATCGTGGAGAAGTACAAGGTCTCCATCCTCTACACCGCCCCCACCGCGATCAGGACGTTCATGAAGTGGGGTCGTGAGATCCCGGACAAGTACGATCTCTCCTCCATCCGTGTCCTGGGCTCCGTGGGCGAATCCATCAACCCCGAAGCGTGGATGTGGTACCGGGACGTGATCGGCGGGAACGCCGGCAAGAACGGCGAGAAGAAGGAACACCCGGCCTCGATCGTGGACACCTGGTGGCAGACCGAAACCGGCGCGCAAATGATCGCACCGCTGCCCGGCGTGACGGCCACCAAGCCCGGTTCAGCGCAGGTTCCGCTGCCCGGCATCGCCGTGGACGTCGTGGATGAGAACGGCGCCTCGGTGGCCAACGGCGAAGGCGGCTACCTTGTGGTCCGCGAACCGTGGCCCTCCATGCTTCGCGGAATCTGGGGCGACCCCGAGCGTTTCAAGGACACCTACTGGTCCCGGTTCGAGGCCATGTACTTCGCCGGCGATGGTGCAAAGAAGGACGAGGACGGCGACGTCTGGCTCCTTGGCCGCGTTGACGACGTCATGAACGTCTCCGGCCACCGCCTCTCCACCACCGAGATCGAATCCGCCCTGGTTTCGCACCCGTCCGTCGCCGAAGCCGCCGTGGTGGGCGCCGCTGACGAGACCACCGGCCAGGCCGTCGTCGCGTTCGTCATCCTCCGCGGTGACGCCGTGAACAACGGCGACGAAACCGTGCTGGAACTGCGCAACCACGTGGGCAAGGAAATCGGACCGATCGCCAAGCCCAAGCAGCTCCTGATCGTGCCGGAACTGCCCAAGACCCGTTCCGGCAAGATCGTCCGCCGCCTGCTCAAGGACATCGCAGAAGGACGCGACACCGGCGATGCCACCACCTTGGCAGACCCCGGCATCATGACCCAGATCGCGGAGTCGCTCCGCAAGTAGCCCGACCAGGATCAACGACGGCGCCGCTCGCCCCACGGGGTGAGTGGCGCCGTCGTGCGTTCCAGCTGGGCGTGGTGCCTTACCGGCCTCGGCGAGTCCCGCGGCCTAGACTGGAGCCAGACCCAGCCCCACTTTTGACGAGGTTCCCAGAAAGGCCCTGATGCTTCAGGCAGCACGCCACTCCGCCATCATCGACGCCGTCCAGCGCGAACGCGTCGTAAGGGTCTCTGACCTCGCCCAACTCCTTGGCGTCTCCCCCATGACCGTGCGGCGCGATATCGAAGCCCTCGAGGAATCCGGCCGGGTGGAGCGAATCCACGGTGGCGCCAAACTGCCAGGTGATGCCAGCACCCACGAACCCGGATTCGAGCTCAAGTCCACGCAGCTGACCGCCGAGAAGCACGCGATCGCCGTAGAAGCGGCTTCCCTGGTGCAGGAAGGCATGGCGATCGGTCTCGGCGCCGGCACCACCACCTGGGCACTGGCGAAGGAACTCGTCAACGGTCCCCGCATCACAGTCGTGACCAACTCTGTCCGGATCGCCGACCTTTTTCATCACGGCGCCTCCTCCGGTCCTGCCCGGTTCGGTTCCACCGTCATCCTGATCGGTGGCGAGCGGACGCCGTCGGACGCGTTGGTGGGACCCATTGCTACCGCATCCTTGAAGCAACTCCACCTGGACGTCCTGTTCCTTGGCGTTCACGGCATGGATGCCCAAGCGGGCTTCACCACCCCCAACCTGCTCGAAGCCGAGACCAACCGCGCGTTCATGGCCTCCGCGCGGAGCACGGTAGTTGTGGCTGATCACAGCAAATGGGGCGTCGTGGGCATCGCTTCGATCGCCCAGTTGGAGGAGGCCGACGAACTCATCACAGACTCATTGCTGGGTGAAGACGCCCGGCGGGTGCTGGAAGAGAACGTGGCGAAGCTTCGGATCGCGGAGACCCAACACAGCTAGGCCGGCTCTCATACCGCGGGTGGATGGCTGGCCGTGGAGTTCAACCGGTGGACTGACGCGGGGAGATGTCCCGTTTCGGGATGCTGGATATATGAACGCCATCCTCCACGCCCAGCAGCTCACCAAGCACTATCCCGGCAGCCTCGCCCTGGACCACGTCGACTTCACTGCGAACACCGGCGAATCCATTGCGATCATTGGACCCTCGGGTTCGGGCAAGACCACTCTGTTGCACTGCCTCGCCGGGATTTTGAGGCCCGACGCCGGTTCGGTCACCTTGAACACTCCCTCGTCGCCGCTGCGCCTGGACACCTTGGGTGACGCTGCGTTGTCGCGGCTCCGGAGGGAAGAATTCGGCTTCGTTTTCCAACAAGGCATGCTCCTTCCTGAGCTGACGGCCATCGAAAACGTGGCCCTCGCGCTGATGCTGAACGGCACTGACAGGGCCACCTCCGAATCCCGGGCCGCGGAATGGCTGGCCGCACTGGGCCTCGGCGGGATGGAACAGCGACGCCTGGGCGAACTCTCCGGCGGCCAGGTCCAGCGCGTCGCCATCGCCCGGGCCCAAGTGACCGGCGCGCGGGTGGTCTTTGCCGATGAACCCACTGGAGCCTTGGATTCAGCCACGTCCAGCGAAGTGCTGGACATACTGCTGGGTTCTGTTGCAGCAAATGGCCGGACCCTGCTGGTGGTTACCCACGATCCCAACGTCGCTGCCCGTTGCCGGCGCGTCGTGGAACTGCGGGACGGCCGGATCGTGGCCGACACTGGCGGACCCTCCACCCCAGCCGCGCCCGCAGCAACCAACTTCAAAGGTGCCTTCAATGTCTAGCCTCACCATGGCGCTACGCCTCGCCCCCTATCTCGCCCGGAGCAATGGCAGCAGCTTGCGGGAAACGGGCCTTCGGGACGCCGGCTTGCCTGTTCTTGCGTTCGGCACAGTCACCGCACTGCTGCTGACTGTGGCAGGCGGCTCGCAGGTTTTCTGGTCCTGGACCGACGACATCGCCGGCACCTACCAGGCCTTGGCCGTCGTCGCGATGGTGCTGCTGATCATCCCGTTGCTGACCCTTGGCGCCTCGGCCGCCCGACTGGCCGCCCGGCGTCGTGATGACCGCCTGGCCTCCCTGCGTCTTTTGGGCGCGAACAGCGCCACCGTCGTATGGATGACCGTCATCGAGTCGACAGTGCTCGCGGCGGTCGGAGCGCTGGCGGGCGCGGGGCTGTACGCGTGCGTTGCACCGTTCCTCGGCCTGATCCAGTTCCGCGGCCAAGCCATAGCGAGCCACGCCTGGCTCTCCGTGCCCTCCATCCTCGGCTGCGTTCTTGCCGTCTGCGTTCTGGCAGCAGCGAGTGCGGCCCTTGGACTTCGGAAGGTTGTGGTGACGCCTTTGGGTGTCCGGACAAGGCAAACGGCCGACGGCGCCCATTGGGTTCGCGGACTCATCGCCGCTGTTGTTGTGGTCATCGGCGTGGTGGCGATGGGGATGCTGAGCAGCTTCGGCGCGTTCATCGTGATCATCGGAGTCATGGGTGGCTGCTTTGGCCTGGCGTTGCTGGCGTTGAACCTCATGGGCCCGTGGATCCTGCGGTTGCGGGCATCGTCGCAGCTCAAGCGCGCCAAACGTCCTGAGCAACTTTTGGCTGCCAGGACCGTGCTGGAAAGTCCCAAGGAATCGTGGCGGCAAGTTGGGGGCGTCGCGATGACCAGTTTTGTGGGTGTGTTTGTTGGGGTTGGCATGGCCGTGGCGGACACCATGGGCGGCAGCGCCGGCGATGAAACCGCCTTGTTGGTGCGGGACATCAACACCGGTGTGATGATCACCCTATTGGGCTCGTTCCTCATGGTGGCGTGCTCCGCGGGCGTAAACCAGGCCGCGGCCGTGCTCGACCGGGCCCCGATGCTGGTGGCACTGGACCGGGTGGGAATGCCGCGGAAGCTGATGGTGGCGGCCAGGGTCAAGGCCGTGATGTCGCCGCTCTTCCTGGTCGCAGGCATTTCGGCGGCAGCGGCAGCTGTCCTGGTCCTCCCGCTCACGGGTGCCGTGTTGCTGACCCAGCCCGTGGTGTTTGTGACCATCTGCGGAGTGTTCGCGGCAGGGTTCTTGCTGGTGCGTTTGGCCGTCGCTGCGGGTACGGCGCAGATCGGCCAGGTGCTGTCCCGCCCGGAGCGCTACGCGAGCATGGACTCCTAGCCCCCTCCCACCGATGGCCCCTCCCGACCAACCCCTCTCAGTGGGCCGTGAAAGGTGATCGAGCGTCCGGCCAAACAGGCGAGTCGGTGATGGAGGGTGCTAGTCGCAGCCGCAGGACTGCCGGATGATCAGCTCGGTGGGAAGGATGTGGTGTTGCGGCTCCTCCGCGCGCCCCTTGCCCACCAACGCACGAACGGCGGCTTCGGCCATCAGTTGGACCGGCTGCGCCACCGTGGTCAGTGCGGGCCAACTGTATTCGGAATCCAAGGACCCGTCGAAGGACACCAGCGCCATGTCCTCGGGCACACGGACTCCGGCCTCGTGGAAGGCCCGGAGGATTCCGATGGCCTGCATGTCGTTACTGGCAAAGATCGCAGTGGGCCGGTTGGCCATGGACAGGAATCGCTTGCCCACTTCGTAGCCGCCAGGCCGGGTGAACGGACTGTGCAGCATAGGACCATCCGGCAGGCCCGCTTCACGCAGCGTGGCCAGCCATCCCACTTCGCGTCCGTCCAGTTGATTGCCGGTATTGGTGCCGATGGCCAGGCCGATGTTCGTGTGTCCATGGCCTATCAGGTGCTGGACAGCAGCACGGCCGCCAGCTTCCAAGTCCACGCCAACGCTGGCGAAACCCGGCGGCGAGCCTGCATTGTTCAAGAGCACGGAAGGGATCTCCGAGGCTTCAAGCTCCGTGACGTCGGGATCGAACACGCAGCTGGCCAGGAACACCCCGTCCACCTGTCGGGCAGCCAAGGTGCGGATGTTCTTGCGTTCGCGTGTCAGGCTGCCGTCCGAGTTGGTGAGCACCATGCCAAAGCCAAGTTCCGCGGCCGCATCCTCCACGGCGTGGGCCAGCTGAGTAAAGAACGGGTTGGTGTTATCAGGAACCACCACTCCAATGGTCTCGCTGGATCCAAGCTTCAGGGCACGGGCGGCAGCGTTGGGCCGGTATCCGAGGACACGGATGGCCTCGCGAACCTTGGCTTCCGTGGTTGGGGCCACGTTTTTGGGCCCACCGTTCACCACATAACTCACGACGGCGGTACTCACCCCGGCGTACCGGGCCACGTCTTTGCGTGTTACCGGGCCGCGCGAGGTTTGTAGCGCCGAAGGTGTCATGGGGTAAATGCTAGCTACTCCACGGGGGCATCACCGAAGTCGCGGATGGGAAGGCGCTCCCCGCCACGGAGCGCAGACTCGTGAGCGATGATTCCCGGCAGCGTGAACCGGGCCGCAACCCAAGCATTAACGGGTGGGAGGCTGCGGTCGTTCACGGCCGTCACGAAGTCATCCACCAGGAATTGGTGGCTGCCTTCATGCCCGTTGGGGGCTCCCAGGAATTCTTGGGGAAGCCTGGACTGGTCATGTACCGGGGCCAGCCCGGAGATGAAAGCATCCCGCAGCTCCGGTGCTACATCTGCAAGGGAGGGATCGTCTGCGGACATGGTCGGTTTGGTTTCCACCTGCTCGGACACGTCCTCAACGGAAGACTTGTCCTGCCAGACGGTGGTGGTGGCGAGCTGCTCAAAACTGGCCTCGGTGCCGAAGAAACGGAAGCGCGATTCCCGGATATGGGAGGGGTACCCCACTCGGCGCATCTCGTTGGTGCGCATCGCGCCGCCGTCGTTCATTTCAAACAGCGCAGTGGCGTTGGAGAAGTCGTTGGCGAACATACTGACGTCCTTGTCGAAGACGCCGTCACCGCGCTGGTCCTTCACGCCGATGCAGCTGACGCTGACCGCGTGCCCCGGTACAGCGCCGAGGACTCCACCGATGGCGTGGGTCGGGTACAGCATGGGTGGGTAGCTGGCGGTTTCCTTCCACCGCTCTCCGCCGCTGTACTGATAGGCCTCGTAAAACCCCAGGTCCATGTCATGAACGTAGTCGCCCTCGGTGTAGAAGATACGGCCAAACTTGCCTGCCGCATGCTGTTGTCGGGCGAAGACCGTGGCGGGGTTGTAGTAGCTGGTCTCCCCCATGGCGTAGACAAGCTTGGTCTCGCGTACGGCCTCTATGATCCGGGCGATTTCTTCTTCGGAAATGGCCATCGGCACAGCTGAATATACGTGTTTCCCTGCGCGCAGAGCACGCTCGACCAGCGGCCCATGGGTCCACCGCTGCGTGAAGATGGCGACAGCATCGACGTCGGACTCCAACAACTCCTCGAAGCTGCCCCTGACGCCGTCCAGGCCCCAGCGTTCCTGGGCTGCAGCTGCACGTTCGGGGAGTTCATCCACTGCGTAAACCGCACTGACGCCCGGGTGGAGCTTGAACAAGTGCGCGAACTGGCTGCCGAACTGCCCGACACCCACAACACCGATCGAAAACGTCATTGTTTGCCTTTCCTGAAGCTGCAGGCGCAGCTTGCGAAGCGTCCCTTGTTGGGTTCCACATGAGTCTTCCACCGTGATCTACACGAGTCAACAGAAAGAACAGATCCGAACATTTTTGACCACATTTTGCAGTCATGTCTTGTGCTTGCCGAATCTACTCGTGTAGATTCGCCAACAGTTGTTACCCCCATCACAGTCAGGAAAGGGTCGACGATGACCACGCTAACCAAGCAACCCGGGAAAGCTTCGGGGCGTTCCAGGAGCAACCACGGACGCAAGCTTCAACCAGCCAAACGCAGCATGACCAGCCGTCTCGGTGACCTGAAAATCGCCCTGTTCTTTATCTTCCCGGCCGTTATCGGCTTCGTAGCCTTCTTTCTGATCCCCACCATCCGCGGCATCTACCTCAGCTTCACCGAGTACAGCATCCTGGGTGAGCCCACATGGATCGGGATCAAGAACTACACCACCATTTTCGCCGACGAACTTTTCTGGAATGCCATGGGCGTCACCCTGCAGTACGTCGCCCTCAACATAGGCTTCCAGACGGTCATAGCGCTGGGACTGGCCCTGCTGATGCACCGGGTGGCCAAGTCCACGTTCATCCGTGGAGCACTGCTGCTCCCATTCCTGGTGGCCAACGTCATCGTCGCCCTGCTCTGGTTCTGGATGCTCGACTACCAACTGGGCATTGTCAACGAAATCATGAGCTGGGTTGGCCTTCCCCGCGTCGCCTTCTTCGGCAGCGAACAATGGGCCATCCCCACCATCGCGTTCGTCAACGTGTGGCGGCACATGGGCTACACCGCGCTCCTGATTTTCGCCGGGCTGCAATCCATCCCGAACCACCTCTACGAGGTAGCCAACCTCGACGGCGCGTCCCCCACCCGGACGTTCTGGAGCGTCACCATGCCGCTGCTCCGCCCCGTGTTGGTGTTGGTTCTGGTGGTCACCGTGATCGGTTCCTTCCAAGTCTTCGACACCGTCGCCGTCACCACCAACGGTGGCCCCGTCAACGCCTCACGCGTGATCCAGATGTACATCTACCAGAAAGCCTTTGGCGAGTCCGACTTCGGCTACGCCTCCGCCCTGTCCGTGATCCTGTTCGTCATTCTCGCCCTTGTGGCCTTCGTGCAAATGAAGTTCCTCAAGGGCAACGAATCGGACCTGGACTAAGCCGGAAAAGGACCAAGGACACCGCCATGACTACGTCAACCCTGACCCGAAAAGACCGCAAGAAGCCCCTCAACTGGCGCCGGATCGGCGCGTGGGTGCTGGTCGCCGTCGCCCTCGCCATCACCATCGCACCGTTCCTGTGGATGCTGCGGACGGCACTGTCGAGCAACAGCGCGCTGGCCTCCAACGCCGGAAACCTCCTCCCGGCTGACTTCAGCTGGGGCGCGTTCAAACGCGTACTTGGCCTGCAAACCACCGAAGAAGCGATAGCCGACGGCGGCTCCGGTGCGGCCATCAACTTCTGGCTTTACCTGCGCAACTCCATCATCTTCGCCACCATCACCACGGCCGGCCAGGTGTTCTTCAGCGCGATGGCCGCCTACGCCTTCGCACGGTTGCGTTGGCCAGGCCGGAACAAAGTGTTCGCCGTCTTCCTGACCACCATGATGGTTCCCCCGATCTTCACGGCCCTGCCCAACTTCCTGATGATCAAGAACCTCGGGCTGCTGAACACCATGGCCGGGATGTCCCTGCCCTTCCTGTTCATGACCCCTTTCGCCATCTTCTTCCTGCGGCAGTTCTTCCTGAGCATGTCCCGCGAAGTTGAGGAAGCGGCAATGCTCGACGGCGCCAAGCACCTGCGCATCTTCTTCCAGATTGTGCTTCCCAACGCCGCCGCCCCCATCGCCACCCTGGCGCTGCTGACCTTTATCGGCCAGTGGAACGAATACTTCTGGCCGCTGTTGGTGGGCCAGGACGAGAACGTCCGTGTCCTCACTGTTGGCCTGAGTGTCTTCAAGTCGCAGTCCCCGCAAGGCGCCCTCGACTGGTCCGGGCTCATGGCCGGGACCCTCGTGGCAGCGCTGCCGATCTTCCTGCTGTTCATCGCCTTCGGCAAGAAGGTAGTCAACTCCATCGGATTCTCCGGAATCAAATAACCGCACCCTCTGCAAATTCATCCCCGAAAGGTTCGCTATGAAGAAAACCCTCGGCGTCGCCGCTGCTGCCGCCGCCATCGCCCTGACCCTGTCCGCCTGTGGCGGCTCCTCCCCCGCTTCTTCCGAAGCCAAGGGTGACATCAACTACTGGCTCTGGGACGCCAATCAGCTCCCGGCGTACCAGCAATGCGCGGACGATTTCACCAAGGCCAACCCGGACATCAAGATCAAGATCACCCAGCGCGGGTGGGACGACTACTGGACGACGCTGACCAACGGCTTCGTGGCCGGAACAGCGCCTGACGTCTTCACCAACCACCTCTCCAAGTACCCGGAGTACGCAGCAAAGAAACAGCTGCTGTCGCTGGACGAGGCTGTGGAGAAAGACGGTATCAAGCTGGACGCCTACACCAAGGGCCTCCCCGAGCTCTGGGTCGGCCAGGACGGCAAGCGCTATGGACTCCCGAAGGACTGGGACACCGTAGGCCTCTTCTACAACAAGGCCATGACCGACGCTGCCGGGATCACCGCCGAGCAGATGGCCAACCTGGAGTGGAACCCCAAGGACGGTGGCAGCTACGAGAAGACCATTGCGCACCTGACCGTGGACAAGAACGGCAAGCGCGGCGACGAACCGGGCTTTGATAAGAACAACGTTGCCACCTACGGACTGGGGCTGACGGGCAGCGGTGCGGGCCAAGGCCAAACCGAGTGGAGCTTCCTCACGGCGACCACGGGCTGGACCGCAACCGACAAGAATCCGTGGGGCACCAAGTTCAACTACGACGACCCCCGTTTCCAGGAAACCATCGCCTGGTGGGCGGGCCTGGTGGACAAGGGCTACATGCCCAAGCTGGAGACCACCGTCGGCGCCAGCATGCCGGACAGCTTCGGAGCCGGCAAGGCTGCCATCAACACCAACGGCGATTGGCTGATCGGCCAGTACCAGACCTACAAGGGCATCGAAACGGCCTTCGCACCCACTCCAAAGGGCACCGACGGCAAGCGCGCGTCTATGTTCAATGGTCTGGCCGACTCCGTCTGGGCCGGCACCAAAAACCCCGGAGCCAGCATCAAGTGGGTGGAATACCTCGGGTCCACCGCTTGCCAGGATGTCGTGGCCAGCAAGGCCGTTGTGTTCCCGGCCATTGCCAGTTCCTCTGAGATCGCAGCCAAGGCCTTCGCTGACAAGGGCACGGACGTCTCTGCCTTCACCACCCATGTGAAGGATGGCACCACGTTCCTCTTCCCGATCGCAGACAAGGCTGCCAAGGTTGACGGCATCATGAAGCCCGCCATGGATGCAGTCCTCGCCGGCAAGAAGCCCGCCTCCTCGCTGACCGAGGCGAACAACCAGGTCAACAACCTCTTCAAGTAGGACAACCCGCTCTCACCCACTCGTTGTGAGGCCTGCTCTGCGCGTTATTTCCTTCGCGAATCCCGCAGAGCGGGCCACACAACACCCCATACGATCCGATATGAAAGCGACTTCACACATGCACCCGCTCCATCTCCGTTCCGCAGGTACCAGCCTGGTGATCAGCACCCACCGCGGCGAGGCTGAGATAAGCCACTGGGGAGCTGACCTGGGCGACACCCTTCCGGACCTGGCCATCCTCAACGAGCCCATCCCTCCGTCTTCGATCGACGCCAACGTCCCCGCCGGGCTCCTCCCCCAGGCTTCGTCGTCGTGGCAGGGCAGGCCCGGACTTCGCGGCCATCGAATTACCGACGGCGTACCCGGCTTTGATTTCTCAGTCAGCCTTCGCGTAGTGAGCGCGACGACGGACGGCACCACAGCGGCCATCGTCCAGGCAGATCCCGATGCCGGTATCACCGTGACCAGCAACCTCACCCTGCACCCGGGCGGGCTCCTCGAACTGCGGCACACGGCCACGAACGACGGCCCGTCACCTTTCCAAGTGGATGAACTGGCGACGATGCTCCCGGTGGCGCCGGACGCCGTCGAGCTTTTGGACCTGACGGGGCGCTGGTGCCGCGAACGTCACCCGCAGCGCCGGGCGATCCAGCAGGGAACGTGGGTCCGCACCGGGCGACACGGCCGTACAGGGCACGACTCGTCGCTTCTGCTCGCCGCGGGAACCGCCGGCTTCGGCAACAGGCACGGCAAGGTTTGGGCTACGCACTTGGCCTGGAGCGGCAACCATGAGGAGTTCGCGGACAGCGTCGCTGATGGGCGCACGATGATCGGCGGATCTGAACTATTGGGGCCGGCTGAAGTAGTCCTGGAACCCGGTGACAGCTACACCACTCCTGCGCTCTTTGCCGCTTATTCGGACCAGGGTCTGGACGGGATCTCTGCAGCCTTCTACAGCTGGTTCCGCTCGCGCCCCCACCACGTGGGAGCGCTCTCCGGCAAGCCCCGTCCAGTAGTCCTCAACACGTGGGAGGCAGTTTACTTCGACCACAACCTGGACGCACTCGTCGAGCTCGCTGAGTCTGCTGCCGACCTTGGCGTTGAGCGTTTCGTGCTCGACGACGGTTGGTTCCGCGGGCGCCGCGACGACCGGGCCGGGCTGGGCGACTGGTACATCGATGAGACCATATGGCCCGGCGGTCTGACGCCGCTCATCGATGCCGTGACGTCCCTGGGCATGGAATTCGGGCTCTGGGTGGAGCCGGAAATGATCAACCTTGATTCCGACGCAGCCCGGGCACACCCCGAGTGGATTGTTGGCCCCTCCGCTGATTCATACAAGGACGGCGGCAGGCTGCCCCTCGAGTGGCGGCAGCAACACGTCATCGATCTGGTGAACCCGGAAGCGTGGCAGTACATCTACGACCGCATCGACACTTTGCTGCGTGAGAACACCATCAGCTACCTCAAATGGGACCAGAACCGGGATCTCCTGGAGCATGGGCATGCCGGCCGGGCGTCAGTCCACGAACAGACCTTGGCGGCGTACCGGCTTTTTGACGCGCTCCATGCGGCACACCCCGGCGTAGAGATCGAAAGCTGCTCCTCCGGCGGTGCGCGCGTTGACCTGGGGATCCTTGAGCGTACCGACCGTATTTGGGCATCTGACTGCAACGACGCACTGGAACGGCAGACAATTCAGCGATGGACGGGAATCGTGGTTCCGCCCGAGCTGGTGGGCGGACACATCGGACCGACCACATCACACACCACTGGGCGGACGCACGACCTCTCCTTCCGCGCCATCACTGCACTCTTCGGACACTTCGGCATGGAATGGGACGTCCGCTCCGTCACTGGCGCGGAGCGCGAGGAACTCAAGCGCTTCATCGGCCTGTATAAGGAACACCGGGCCCTGATCCACAGCGGACGGGTGGTGCGCGCCGATGCGCTGGACGAGTCGCTGATGGTGCACGGCGTTGTTGCGGACATCCACGACGGCGGCATCGCAGGAGCCACGGCCGCGCTTTTTGCTGTCGTGAAGACGCGAACGGGCTTCGCCGAGCAGGTGGGTCGCGTAGCGCTCCCGGGGCTCGATCCGTCGCGTTCATACCGGGTGGAGGCAATCTTCCCCACACCTGGTGACGCCGACTACGAGCACACGTTCATCGAAGCGAAGGCGGCGCCTTGGTTGGCGTCCGGGGCGGAAGCCACTGGCCGGTTCCTGGGCGAAGTGGGCCTTCCGATGCCCGTCCTGAACCCGGAGCACGCCATCCTGCTGCGCCTCACAGCCCTCTGACGCTCTCTCACCTACCGCAGCGTTCCCGGGGATCCCCTCTCACCAACGAAGGGTTTCCCGGGAACGCTCGCTCACCTACCGCGTGCTCTGTACCGCGTCCGCCAGGTAGTCGATGGCCAGCTTGTACCCGAGTACGCCGGCACCCACGATGATCGCCTGGCAAACGCCCGACAGGTACGAGTGGTGCCGGAACTCCTCGCGCTGGTGGACGTTGGTGATGTGGACTTCGACGGCGGGGAGCTGCACCGCCGCCAGGGCGTCACGAAGTGCCACGGAAGTGTGCGTGTACGCTCCGGCGTTGATCACGATGCCCACTGCACTTCCTCGCGCTGCGTGGACGGCGTCGAGAAGGTCGCCCTCATGGTTTGACTGCACGCAATCCACGGTGAGGCCATGGGCGGCCGCGGCTGTCATGGCGAGTTGCTCGACGTCGGCCAACGTGGACGTGCCGTACTTTTCGGGCTCCCGGGTACCCAGGAGGTTCAGGTTGGGGCCGTTGATCACAAGGATGGTGCCGCGACCGGCTTCGGTGGCGGGAGTGGCTTCAGTCATGGCTCCCAATCTATAGCCGGGCAGAAGTCTCAGGGAACTCCGCCCACCAGGTGAGCGAGCGTTCCTCAAAAACCGCCATCATATGAGAGAGCGTTGGCCAAAGACGGCCGGGATGTGAGAAAGCGATGGCCTACTTACGCGTGCACTGGCCGGCCGAAACCGCGTTGTTGAGGCCGGGAGCCTGAGCTGCAACGGGCTCCAGGTCTTCCATGGTGAGTGCAAAACCAAGTGCGTCATTAGTGGTTGTCTTGGCGAAGATCAGCCCCGCCACTTGCCCCTGCGTCGTCAGCAGTGGCCCGCCCGAGTTCCCCGGCTGGACGTCGCCGGCGAGCTTGTACACAAGCTCCGGTGACGGGTTATTGCCGTAAATATCCGGAACCAGAATGGTGGAAATACCTTGCACAGTCGCTGGTTTCGACTGGAACGGACCGCCATGCGGGTACCCTGCGAAAGCCGCCGAAGAGCCGTCTGGCAGGTCGGCGCTGAGCGGCAACGGTGCGGACCTAAGGCCGTCAACGGCCAGGACTGCGATGTCCCGCTGAGAGTCGAAGTAGACCACGCGACCCGGCAGCGCACCGCCGTCGGGAATCTCCACCACGGGCTGCGATACGCCCGCCACGACGTGCGCGTTGGTGACGACGCGCCCGGGCGAGACCACGAATCCGGAACCGGTCTGGTTTTGCCCGCATTCGTAGGCCGTGCCGGCGATCTTCAGGACAGACTGGGCGGCTTTGTTCAGCGCCGGAGTGTCGGTTGATTCGTTCGGGATGGTCAGCGGGGTGGCGGGCCCAATGCCCTCGATGAGCTTGGGAATCCCATCGCCGATCACCGTCGACCTGAGTTGCGCCATGGTGCTCTTGACCGGCGTCGGCGTCAGATTGTCGATGGAACGAATGACTCGCGACTCCGCGATTTGCTGCGACACGAACGGCACGCCCAGCGAACTGATGCTGAACGCGAGCATGGACATCACCAGCGCCGCGACCACTACGCTCACCAGGCCGCCGATCAGCCGATCAACCGCGTGCAGGGGCTTGATCCGCACGGCGTGGCGGATTCGGCGCCCAATCATGGTTCCCAGCCCATGGCCGACAGCAATAAGTACGACGGCGGCACCCACCGTGGCGGTAAGCCTCCAGCCGCTGTCGCTCACCCAGCCGCTGACGAGCGGGACCGCCACGAAGGCAGCGATGGCACCCACCACGAAACCGGCAATTCCGCCCAACGTGACCATGAAGCCGTTGCGTAGGCCGTAGATCAGGTACGAGAGCAGCATCAGGATCAATGCCAAATCCAATATCGTCAAGCCAAACACCAATGCTCCTCATAGCCGGGTAGCGACAAGTCTAGTTGCGGACCCTGACAGCCAACCGTTAGTCACATCACGCCGGATGACGCATTTGGACTGATTACTGGCCAGAGATGGGTGCTGAACGCCCCAAAGCCGCGCCGTTTCAGCGTTTCGCATGCCAAGTACGTCACAGAAGCCCAAAAATTCTGAAACAATGGCTGAAGCGCCACGACCGAAACTTATACTCAGGAGATTTCATGGACATCGAGGTATTGCGCCGCGCACCCCTCTTCGCCACCCTTGACGACGACGCATTCCGCCTGCTGACGGACGAACTCACCGAGGTGGACCTTTCACGCGGGGCTTCCGTTTTCCGCGAAGGTGACCAGGGTGACCAGCTCTACTTCATCGTTTCCGGCAAGGTGAAGCTCGGCCGCACCTCCCCCGACGGCCGCGAGTCCCTGCTCGCCATCCTCGGCCCGGGTGAGCTTTTCGGCGAAATGGCTTTGTTCGACCCCAGCCCGCGCACCGCCACGGCCACAGCCGTCTCCGAGACCCGCTTGGCTGGCCTCAAGAACGAGAGCCTCAACGCGCTCCTGCGCACTCGCCCCGAGGTTTCCGCGCAGCTTCTTCAGGCCCTGGCCCGCCGCCTCCGCCGCACCAACGATTCCCTCTCGGACCTCGTCTTCTCTGACGTTCCGGGCCGCGTCGCCAAGGCGCTCCTGGACCTGGCTGACCGCTTCGGCCGCCCGGCCACCGACGGTGTCCTGGTTGCCCACGAACTCACGCAGGAAGAACTCGCCCAGCTGGTTGGCGCTTCCCGCGAGACCGTGAACAAGGCACTGGCCGAGTTCGTCCAGCGCGGCTGGCTCCGCCTCGAGGCACGCGCCGTGGTCATCCTCGACATGCAGCGCCTCCGCCAGCGCTCCCGCTAGAGCATTCAAAAAAGCCGCCCCGGTTGATGACCGGGGCGGCTTTTTGTTGCCTTGGTGAGTGAGCGTTCGGCTCAAGCAGGCGGAACGTGAATGAGCGTTGGGCTCAAGCAGGCGGAACGTGAATGAGCGTTCGGCTCAAGCAGGCGGAACCTGAGTGAGCGTTGGGCTCAAGCAGGCGGAACGTGAATGAGCGTTCGTCAGCGTTCGCGCTGGGGCTCTCCGGCTATGGTCTTGGCGGCTTCGACTTCGAGCATCAGGATTCCGCCCTCGTCCACAAGCTTCGCCTGGTACACGTGGGCTTTGCGCTTGTAGCTCAGGTACGCGATGCAGCCATTAGCGGCGGCCATTTTCTCGAGCATGATTTCGGAGCCAGGCACCAGGAGTTGGCCCAACGTGAGCCCAACCGTGTTCGGCTGCCCGATTTCGTCGCCGAGCGCAGGAGTGTCCCGCAGGGAGATAGCCTCGGCAGCGCACACCCAACGGCCCCAGACACCCTTGCTTCCAAGGATCGAAGGCTGCTGGTTCACTGGGACCGTGGCGGCGAAGTACCGGGTGTTGAAGCGGGTGTGCGCAAAGTCCGGGCTCAGCCAATTCACCAAGGGCTTCAACAGATCGGTCCGCAGCGAGAGTCCACGTTTGGACAGCATCTCGGTGAAGGACTTCTCCTGCGCCGCTACTGCTTCCCGGGCCCGCATCCAGTCCACCGTGGAGTTCGACTCAACTGTGGAGGAGGCGTCCGGCCCAGCGAGCAGGACGCCGGTCTCTTCAAAGAGTTCGCGGATGGCGCCCACCACGTGGCGGCGGGCGAGTCCGACGTCGTCCGTTCCCATCTGCTCAGCCCAATGCTGGGGTGAGGGGCCCAACCAACCCACGGGGTCGTCGTCGGACGGGTCCAAGGAACCGCCCGGGAAAGCGACAACACCCAACGGCGAAGATCCTGGCCTGTAACCAAGCCAGGTCTCCAGACCGGTGGGCGAGTCCCGCAAAAGGACAACAGATGAGGCGTAGCGGGCGGCCCTGGGGGTCCGCTCGCCGAGATCAAGCCAGTTTCGTGCTGCCCCTTCGAGTTCGGGGGGCAGAACGAACAGACGGCGTGCAAGCTGCGGCAATTGGGTGAACCGGTTCCTTAGCTGAATTCAGCAATGAGCTCGACCTCTACGGGAGAGTCGAGCGGCAACACAGAAACGCCGACGGCGGAACGTGCGTGCTTGCCGGCCTCGCCCAAAACCTGGCCGAGGAGTTCGGACGCACCGTTGATGACGCCGGGCTGGCCGGTGAACGTGGGGTCGGACGAAACGAAGCCGACCACCTTAACGATGCGGGTGATGCGGTCGAGATCGCCAATGACGCTCTTGACGGCCGCAAGGGCGTTGATGGCGCATACGGCGGCGTAGCGCTTGGCGTCCTCGGGGTCGACGGTGGGTTCATCGGAGGTACCCAACTCGCCGAGAGAGACCTTGCCCGTAGCTTCGAGTTTGCCATTAATAAAGGGCAGCTGTCCGGACGTGTAAACGTAGTTGCCGGAGACAACGGCGGGTACGTAGTCAGCTACCGGGGCGGCGACCTCGGGGAGGGTCAAACCGAGCTCGGCGATCCGCTGCTCAACGGCAGACGTCGGGGCGGCGGATTCCGCGGCAGACGTGGTTTCTGCGGGGGTGGTCATAGTTACTGCTTCTCCCTCTTCAGGTATGCAACAAGGCCTTTGCCATCGGGTCCACCGACGACCTGAACAAGCTCCCAGCCGTCCTCGCCCCACTGGTCCAGGATCTGCTTCGTGGCGTGGATAATGAGCGGAATCGTGGCGTACTCCCATTTGGTCATGACAGAAAGCCTAGCCCTTGCCGGTAAAGTGGAAAACATGGTGACTCGCAAGAACCCACTATTCGACACTGCCACCACCCTCGGAAAGATTCTAGGTTTCCTTGGCGTGAGTGCGATCTGTGGCGTCCTGGTAGCGGGCCTTTTGGTCCCCGCCGCGGCCGTCTCAGGCAGTGCCGCAAGCGGTTCAATCCAGTTCTTTGACACTCTGCCGGCGGAACTCCAGGTGGATCCGCCCAGCCAGAATACGACGATCCTGGCGAAGGACGGTTCGCCGATCGCCTCGATCTACGCAGAGAACCGGACCAAGGTTCCGCTGGACCAGATGAGCCCGTATATCAAAAACGCTGTCATCGCTATCGAGGACAGCCGCTTTTACGAGCACGGCGGCATCGACACCACCGGTATCCTGCGAGCCATCGTCAGCACCGCGCGCGGCAACAAGCAGGGTGCGTCCACCATCACGCAGCAGTATGTGAACAACGTCATCAACGAGTCACTGGTGGCCTCGGGCAACGACTCCGACGTCAAGCTCAACGGTGTTAACAAGGGCGTGGGCGACAAGCTTCGCGAAATGAAGCTGGCCATCGCACTGGAGAAGAAGTTCTCCAAGGAACAGATCCTTGAGGGCTACCTCAACATCGTGTTCTTCAACCGCGACGCGTACGGCATCGAAGCTGCGGCAAAATTCTTCTTCAGCACCTCGGCCAAGGACCTTACCCTCCCCCAGGCTGCACTGCTGGCGGGCTTGGTCAACAGCCCATCCGCTTTTGACCCGATCACCAACCCGGACAACGCCAAGGTCCGCCGTGACCTGGTTCTTGCCGCGATGGTCAACCAGAACAAGATCACCAAGGCCGAATACGACGCCGCTGTGGCTACGCCGGTGACCACCAAGGTCACCCCGGCCCGCCAGGGTTGCGCTTACGCCACCATGGCCCCGTACTTCTGCGACTACGTGCTGCACCTGCTCTTCAACAACCCGGCCTACGGTGACACTCAGGAAGAGCGCATCAAGCGCGTCCAGCGCGGTGGCCTCACCATCAAGACAACCCTGGATCCCACCGCACAGGCAGTGGCCCAGCAGCAGGTTGACGCTACGGCAGGCGCGAACCCGGACAAGTGGGGCGCCTCCATCACCTCCGTCCAGCCGGGCACCGGCCAGATTGTCAGCATGGCCCAAAACACCGTGTGGCTGCCCCAAGAGGGCAAGTTTGATCAGACCCAGAATTTCAACGTTGATGTTTTGGACGCCAATGGCAACGACCTCAACGGCATCGGCGGCTTCCAGCCTGGTTCCACGATGAAGCCCTTCACGTTCGCTGAATGGCTGAACGAGGGCAAGTCGATGAACACCACCATCAACGCGTCCCGTCGGACCTACCCACAGAATTTCCCTTGGCGGAACACTTGTCCAACGCCGGTCAATGGTTTCTACGACAAGAGCGTTCCCGGCAGCTTCGACCTGCAGAACTCCGACGATGGCTACTACAAGAACATGACCGTCCTGTACGGCCTCATGAACTCCATCAACACGGCCACTTTCGCGTCGGCATCACAGGTGGACCTCTGCGGTATCCAAGGCATCGTTGACGCTACCGGCATCCACGGAGGACTTCCGGCCCGCGATGAAAACGGCAAGATCACGGACCCGAACCCCAAGGTCACCATGACCACGCTGGCCAACCTGATTGGTTCTACTCAGACGGCTCCGCTGACCATGGCCGCTGCGTTCGCTACGTTCGCTGCTGACGGCAAGTACTGCGAGCCGATTGCCATCACGTCAGTGAAGGACCAATCGGGTGCTGATCTGCCGGCCCAATCATCGAACTGCAAGGACGCCATCAAGCCCGAGGTTGCCCGCGGTGTGGCTTACGCGATGCAGGAAGTGCTCAACGCTGGTTCTGGTTCGCTGATCCGGCCCGCGCTTTCAACGCGCAACAACTTCCCCGTTGCCGCAAAGACCGGTACCAACGACTCCAACGGCTCCACCTGGGTTGTCGGTTACACCACCGGCCTTGCAACTGCTTCCTGGTTCGGCGATCCGCTGGACAACCAGCTTCGTCCGGGCCGGAACATCACCGTCAACGGCAAGTTCTACCCATCCATCGACGGTTACATGATCGCTGGTCCGCAGTTCACCAACTACATGCTGTCCGTGGCTCCGGCCTACGGAACCAACCCGTTCCAAGCACCGCCTTCCAACCTTCTGGGTGGTGCAGCGCCCCAGCGCACAACTACGCCGGCACCCACCACGCAGAACGCGCCTCCCGCTACAGATAACGGGAACAACGGCAACGGCAACGGTCCGGGCAAGGACTAACCAGGTGTCGTTCGGAGATTCACTGGCAAACCGCGTCCGCAGTGTCGGGCGCGGTTTCGCCGTCACCACAGCAATCGGCGCAGCGGCAGGCGCGGCTGCAGCGGCTTACGGCTGGTGGGAGAAGGACCAATTCGAGGTTCGCCACGAGACCCTTCCCATCCTCCCGGAGGGCTTCGGTCCGCTCAAAGTCCTGCACTTGAGCGACATCCACTTCGTGCCCGGCCAAGAGAAAAAGGCCGAATGGCTGAAGTCCCTCGCCGAGCTCAAGCCTGACCTGGTTGTGAACTCGGGCGACAACTTGAGCCACGCAAAAGCGATCGATCCCCTGGTCCAGGCACTGAGGCCCTTGTTGGAGTTCCCGGGCGTCTTCGTCCCAGGATCCAATGACTACTATGCGCCGAGGATCAAGAACCCTGCGGGCTACTTCCGCGGTCCTTCCAAGCCGAAGAATGAGCCGAAAAAGCTGGATTGGCCCAAGCTCAGGTCCGCGTTTGGCATGAGTGGCTGGATCGATCTCACCAACCGTGCCCAGTCTGTTGTGTTGAATGGCCTGCGTTTCGATTTTTCCGGGGTCGATGACCCCCATCTGAAGCGCGAACGCTACGCGGGCTGGCCGCGCGGCACGGTTAACCAGGACGCCCGCCCGCACCTGAAGGTCGCCGTCGTCCATGCACCGTATCAGCGTGTACTCGACCACTTCACCCAGGCCCAAGCAGACCTCATCATCGCCGGCCACACCCACGGCGGACAGATCTGCATCCCCGGCTACGGCGCTTTGGTCTCCAATTGCGACCTGCCAACCTGGCGCGCCAAGGGCCTCCACGACTGGGAAAGCAACGGATTCACGACGCCGGTGAACGTCTCCGGCGGCATCGGCACCTCGCGCTTCTCACCGGTCCGCATCGCGTGCCGCCCGGAAGCTGTCCTGCTGACCCTCACGGCGCGCAGCTAAACCCCGGGCCACCATTACGATCCTCAATAACTGGGTCAAACATTTCACCGGACCTCCGCGCTTCTGTGAAACGAATCACGGCATGGCATAGGGTAGTTGCTACGGGAAACTACCTCCGCACCATCTGAAGATCCAGCTGTTGAGAAGCGGGCATGTCCAAGCAAACCTCATTTTTCACCTCCGTCGGCCGCCTGTACCCCCATGTGCGGCCCATCATCCCCCGACTACTTATGGGCCTCATCTGCGCCCTGCTCGCGAGCATTGTCGCCTTGACCATCCCGCAAGTGCTGCGGGTACTCGTCAACAACTCCCTGCAGCCGGGCGGTTCCACGGACGCAGTCTGGATTGCCGCCGTCGTGATCCTTGGCTTGGGTATTGCCGAAGCCGGGCTGGTGGCGCTGCGCCGCCAGTTCGTCATCAACCCGGCCACCACTGTTGAGACCAGGATGCGCGTGACACTGTACGGGCACCTCCAGGAGCTCACAGTTGCATTCCACGATCGCTGGGGTTCGGGCCAGCTCCTTTCGCGGGCCATGACGGATCTCAGCTTCCTTCGCCGCTGGATGGCGTTCGGCGCGATCATGCTGGTTGTCACGACGTTGACCGTGATTATTGGCGTCGGCGTCATGTTCTCAATGAGCTGGCAGCTCGCACTGATCTTCCTCGCCGCTGCTGTGCCGATCATGATCAATTCCTTCCGCTTCCGCCGCCGCTTCAGCTTGGTGGCACGCCTCAGCCAGGACCAGGCAGGCGACCTCGCCACCACAGTTGAAGAATCCGTCCACGGCATCCGCGTGCTTAAAGCGTTCGGCCGCAGCCGGGAAGCGCTGGAGAACTTCAACGGCCAAGCCGAGGAACTGCGCCAGACCGAGATCGCTAAGGCCAAGCAGCAAGCGGGGTTCACCCTGGTGGTTACGTTGCTGCCGGAGCTTGCCCTGGGCGTCGGACTGGTGGTCGGCATCATGCTGGCGGCCAGCGGGCAGCTGAGCATTGGCTCACTGGTGGCGTTCTTCGCAACCGCCGCTGTGGTGGCAACGCCGGTGGAATTCTCCGGGATGCTGCTGGCCATGGCACTGACGGCCAAGACTGCGCTGGATCGCCATTTCGAGGTCATGGATACCGAAAACACCATCACCTCCCCGAACAAAGCCGTGGTGCCGGAAGCCGTCAAGGGCGCCCTCCGGTTTGAGCATGCGGGTTTCGGGTTCGACGACGGTGGCAGCCTGCTGCACGATGTCACCCTTGATATCCGCCCGGGTGAGACCATGGCCCTGGTGGGGATCACAGGCAGCGGAAAGAGTGCACTGCTCCAGCTGGTCCCGCGCTTGTACGACGTGACCGAGGGCGCCGTGACCATCGACGGCGTGGATGTACGGGACTACGACATTGACGAGCTCCGCAGGATCGTGGCAGTGGCTTTCGAGGACACCACGTTGTTTTCCAGCTCCGTGCGGGACAACGTGCTGCTTGGCGCTCCGGATCCCAGTGATGCAGCGCTGGATGAAGCCTTGGACGTTGCCCAGGCACAGTTCGCGTACTCGTTGCCGGACGGTGTGGACACGCTGATCGGCGAGGAAGGGCTCAGCCTGTCAGGCGGCCAGCGCCAGCGCATCGCCTTGGCGCGGGCCATCGCCGCAAAACCCAAAGTGTTGGTCCTGGATGACCCCCTTTCCGCGCTCGACGTGAATACCGAGGAACGCGTGGAAGCCCGCTTGCGCGAGGTCCTCCGCGACACTACGACGTTGATCGTCGCGCACCGGCCTTCCACCGTGGCCCTGGCTGACCGGGTCGCGTTGCTCGAAAACGGAACCATTACCGCCGTCGGGACCCATACGGAACTGCTGGCCGAAAACGACCACTACCGTTACGTCATCGCCAGCCTGGATGCCGGTCCCAAGGACCTGGACACCGAACTGGACGAGCTCGAAGAAGCTGAGGAGGCCCGCCGGTGAGCGCCACAACATTTGGAACCGCCAACGAGGACAACACGCACCTCACCAAAGCGGACAGCAAAGCCGTACGACGCCGGTCCCTCGCCTTGCTTGCCTCGCTGATCCGCCCGGTACGGTTGCGTTTCTGGATGACGATCGTGATGGTGGTGGTCTCGCAGCTCACCCGCGTGGCCGGGCCTGCGCTGATCGCTTTCGGGATCGACCATGCGCTGCCGGCATTGCAATCCGGCGATAACGGACCGTTGGTTCTGGCCGGTTCGCTGTATTTGGCAGCGGCGATTGCGACGGCTGGAATGACGGCACTGTATGTCACGTCCACGGCCAGGCTGAGCCAAGCGATGCTCCTCGATCTTCGACTTCGAGTGTTCCGGCATACCCAGCGGTTGAGCTTGGAATTCCACGAGAAATACACTTCAGGCCGCATCATCGCCCGGCAGACCTCCGACCTGGAGGCGCTGCGGGAACTGTTGGATTCCGGTGTCAGCTCTCTCGCCTCCGGCATGCTGTTCATGGTCTTCACAGCCGTCACCGTCTTTGCGTTGGACTGGCGCAGTGGCCTGATCATGCTTGCAGCCGGCGTCCCCATGTTCTTCCTGGCCCGCTGGTACCAGAAGCACTCACAGATAGCTTTCCGCGAATCACGGGTGGTTTCAGCACGGCTGATCGTGCATTTCGTGGAAACGATGACCGGCATCCGTGCCGTAAAGGCCTTCCGCAAGGAGCGCGAGAACGCCGCCCAGTACGGCCAGCTGGCTGAGGATTACCGCAAGAACACTGTCCGGTCCATCAACCTCAACGGCATTTTCCAGCCCGGCCTGGTGTTGATCGGCAACGTCTGCGTGGCCGTTGTGCTGCTGTTTGGCGGCTTCAGGGTTCTGGACGGCGACCTGGCCGTTGGCGTGCTGCTGGCACTCATCCTGTCTACGAAGCGCTTCTTCCAGCCGGTGGACCAGATGGCCATGTTCTACAACTCGTTCCAGAGTGCCCAGGCGGCCCTGGAGAAGGTGTCCGGCCTGTTGGAGGAAGTTCCAACCGTGCGGCCGCCAAAGAACCCCGTGCCGTTGAAGAGCCCCCGCGGCGAGATCGATTTCAACGAGGTGGAGTTCGGCTATAACGACGGCAGCATTGTTGTCCCGCGCCTGGACCTGCATATCCCCGCCGGACAGACCGTGGCCCTGGTGGGGCAGACCGGTGCCGGAAAGTCCACTTTGGCCAAGCTCGTGGCGCGCTTCTACGACGTCACGTCGGGAGCGATCACCCTGGATGGTGTCGATTTGCGGGACCTTGCCACCACCGATCTCCGCCGTGCCGTGGTGATGGTCACCCAGGAGGCTTTCCTGTTCAGCGGATCGGTGGCCGACAACATCGCTTTGGGTCGGCCCGAAGCATCCCGTGCTGAAATCGAAGCCGCCGCCGCAGCGGTGGGGGCGCACGAGTTCATCATGAGCCTCCCCGAAGGCTACGACACTGACGTCAACAAGCGTGGTGGACGTGTGTCGTCAGGCCAGCGCCAACTCATTGGCTTTGCCCGCGCTTTCCTGGCGGCACCAGCCGTGCTGATCCTGGACGAGGCAACGTCTTCCTTGGACATCCCCTCGGAACGCATGGTCCAGCAAGGGCTGTCCAACTTGTTGGAGGGAGTGGCCGGTGGCAGAGGAGCCCGTACAGCCATCATCATCGCCCACCGACTCTCCACCGTGGAAACAGCCGACCGGGTCCTGGTGGTGCACGACGGGCGAATTGTGGAAGACGGAACACCCGCCGAACTGATCAGCGGCGGTGGCCGGTTCGCCCAACTGCACGGGGCTTGGCGGGACTCGCTGGTGTAGCCCTCCTTGCTTGGATGCTGTGAGGAGCGACACCCGGTCCTCGATTTCGCATCACGGGGCTATTCAGCTATCCTTGAACAGTTGCTTTCGCAGCGGATCGGGATGTAGCGCAGCTTGGTAGCGCGCTTCGTTCGGGACGAAGAGGTCGCAGGTTCAAATCCTGTCATCCCGACCAAACACGAAAATGGCGTCGAGAAATCGGCGCCATTTTTGTTTGCCCAAACGAGGGCAAGAAGAAACCCCCGGGGCCTCGCTCGTCACGCCCCGGGGGTTTCTTCACTACACTGGATTTACATTGGATCCGGCCAGTTGCCAATGGACATCGGCGTGTACGTGGTATCCGCTGACTTAGTTGGCGCCGCCACGCGCATGGGATCGGGCCAGTTGCCGATAGCACTTACCGTGCTGGAGTCTCCTGCCGAAGCAGCGGAGACGACTGCGGGAGCCGCGACTGCCAGCGACAGCGCGCCTGCCAAAGCCGCTGAAGCGATGATTTTCTTGAACATGGTATTTCCCCAATGCGAGTCGGATTCGTTACGGAAATTGCGTGGTCCCTGTTGACATACATTGTAAAATGTTTTCCACAGAGACTGTCAAGGTTTTGGTCAAAAGACACCTGTAGGAGGAACCCCGTGGGAAACGGATTCGGCGAGAAGCTACGTGCCGAACGGCTCGAACGTGGGTTAACGCAGGCCGAGCTCGGCAAGAACCTGTATTCGCCCAGCTACATTTCGCTGTTGGAGACTGGACGCCGGGAACCCACTGCCGAGGTCATCGAAGAGCTTGCCCGGCGGCTGGAACTTGCTCCCAAAGCCCTGGAAGCGTGGAGCCAGCCCGTCTCCGTGAGCGACGCGGAATATGTCCTGGCCGGTCTCTACGCCCGGCAGGCATGGGACCTCCGCGACTACCAACTCGCAGCCAGCCACGCCGCCACCGCAGCGCAGATCGCCCTTGAAGCCAAGAACAACAGCGCCTGGTGGAACATGACCTACATGCAGGCCGAGTGCGTGATGAAGCAAGGCCACCTCAAGGAATGCCAGCAGATTGTTGAGCACCTCCTGGAACACCCCATGGCCACGGAGTCGGCAGGCCTGGGAGTGCGCGCATGGCAGATGCTTGCCGCTGTGTGCCACGGACAAGGTCAGCTGGCCACCGCCGTCGAGCATGCCAAGCAAGCGGTCAAGCTGTGTGAGCAGCTGCCCAAGGGCTCAACTCTCATCATTGGTGCGCACCGCGCGCTGATCGGTGCCCTCGCAGAGAGCGGCAAGCTGGACGAGGCATGGACGTACTGCCTGGCCATGATTGAGCACATGGACGAGCACTCCATGTCGCAGCTTGCCGGCGAGGTCGCGTGGGTTGTGGGCAACGTAGCGTTCATGCGCCACGACTATGTGGAAGGCATCAAGCACCACGAGCGTGCAGCCAAGCTCCTCTCCCCCGCCAACGACATCGAGCTGTGGGCCCGGTTCAATAAGGCTTCGGCCGCGGTGCGGTTGTCCTCCGGGATTGTGGAGCCGGAAACACTGTCCGCCATCGAGCGTGCGGAGCTGGCCCTGTCCATCGTGGGCGGCAACAAGACAGACCAGCTCGAAGTGGCTTTCATCAGGGCCCGCTGGCTCTACCTGACCGGCGACATCCTCGCTGCGGTGGAGAAACTGCGCGAAATTTACGCCGACCGCAAAGTCCTGGCCCGGCACACTGCAGGCGAGGTTTCGCTGCTGCTGGGCAAGTCCCTGAAAGCCGCAGGCGAAACCACCGAGGCACTGCATTACCTGGAAGAGGCCCAGCACGACTTCAGTGCCGCCGGAGCCTCGGATCGGGTTCAGCAGGCCATGGACGCGGTGCTGGAGATCCGGCTCGCCGAGCGCCGCGCCGCTGCAACACACCCGGAACATTCTCAGGCCTGATAAACCAAAAAACCAGGGGACAACACACGCTCTACTGCATATTCAGTAGAGCAGGTGCTGTCCCCCAGTTGGGTGGGCTACGCGAAGGTGCGGCCCGTGAGCTTTTCGTAGGCCTCGACGTAGCGGGCGCGGGTGCGCTCAACAACGTCGGCGGGCAACGCCGGCGGCGGGGTGTCCGAGGACTTGTCCCAGCCCGACTCCGCCGAGGTCAACCAGTCTCGGACGTACTGCTTGTCATACGACGGCTGGGACTGGCCCGGCGCGTACGTGGATGCATCCCAGAAACGTGAAGAGTCCGGGGTGAGGACCTCGTCACCCAACGTGATCACGCCGGTGGCAGCGTCGATCCCGAACTCCACCTTGGTATCGGCAAGGATGATGCCGCGTTCGCGTGCGATCTCCTCGGCGCGGGTGTAGATCTTCAACGTGAGCTCGCTCAGGCGGGCGGCGATGTCGTCACCCACCATGGCCACGACGTCGTCGTAGGTGATGTTTTCGTCGTGCTCGCCAACCTCGGCCTTGGCCGAGGGCGTGAACAGCGCCTTCTCCAAGCGCGAGCCGTCAACCAGGCCTTCGGGCAGCGGGATGTCACACACCGTGCCGGATGCCTTGTACTCGGCCAGGCCTGAACCTGTCAGGTACCCGCGGGCGATGCACTCCACGGGGAACATGTCCAGCTTCTTGCAGATCATGGCACGGCCTTCAACCTCGGCCGGGACGCCGCCCTCAACGGTGGAAGCGAGGACGTGGTGCTCGACGTCCAGCTGGTCGAACCACCACAGGCTCAGCTGGGTCAGAACACGGCCCTTGTCCGGGATCTCGCTGCTCAGCACGTGGTCGTAAGCACTGATGCGGTCGCTGGCGACCACCAGGACGCATTCCTGGCCCACTTTTTCGGTGATGGACTCGTCGGCCGGGACGTAGAGGTCACGGACCTTGCCGGAGTAGACGTGCGTCCAACCAGGAAGCTGCAGGGCCTCGGTTTCCAGGCCGCCGGTGGGAAGGGAATCGGTCATGTCAGGCCTTCACTTTCGGGATGGTTCCAGTACCCGCGAAGGGAACCCGGATTTCGCCGCGGGCGGCCTTGCCTCCGATGTCCGTACGGAACTGCGAGCCTTCAAGCTGAACCAGCTCCACGCCGTCGTACGCTTTTTCGCGGGCTTCCACCAGATCGGAACCGAGCGCCACAACGGCCAGGACGCGGCCGCCAGCGGAAACCACCTTGCCCTCATCATCCAGCTTGGTTCCGGCGTGGACCACGTGGACGCCGTCCAATTCGTCAACCTTCTTCAGGCCACGGATCCGGTCACCCGTGCGGGGCGCGTCCGGATAGTTTTCGGCAGCAACCACGACGGCGACTGCCGTGTCCTTGGACCAGCGCAGCTCTTCGGCGGTGTCCAGTTCGCCCTTGGCAGCTGCCAGCAGCAGCGCGCCGAGCGGGGTCTTGAGGCGGGCCAGGACCGCCTGGGTTTCAGGGTCGCCGAAACGCACGTTGAATTCGATGACGCGGGTGCCACGGGAGGTCAGGGCGAGGCCGCAGTACAACACGCCGATGAAGGGCGTGCCGCGGCGGGCCATCTCGTCCACGGTGGGCTGCGCCACGCGGTCGATGACTTCCTGGACCAGGCCCTCGGGCGCCCACTCAAGCGGGGTGTATGCACCCATGCCGCCGGTGTTGGGGCCTTCGTCGTTGTCGAAGATGCGCTTGAAATCCTGCGCCGGGGACAACGGAACGGTGGTGCGGCCGTCGCACAGGACGAACAGGGAAACTTCAGGGCCGTCAAGGAATTCCTCGATGACCACGGTTCCACCGGCATCGAAGCACGCCTGGGCGTGTGCCAGTGCTTCGTCGCGGTCGTTGGTGACAACCACACCCTTGCCGGCAGCCAGTCCGTCGTCCTTGACCACGTGCGGCGCACCGAAAGTGTCCAGGGCGTCCGCGGCTTCTTCTGCGGTGGTGGCAACGCGGGCCATGGCCGTGGGAACGTTGGCTTCGGCCATGATCTGCTTGGCGAAAGCCTTGGAGGCCTCCAGCTGGGCCGCTTCCTTGCTGGGACCGAACACCGGAATCCCGGCCTCACGTACAGCGTCTGAAACACCGGCAGCCAGCGGCGCCTCGGGTCCTACGACTACCAGGTCCACGCCCAGCTTGGTGGCGAGGGCAGACACGGCTTCCGGGTTGTTCCCGTCGATCGCGTGGGTGGGAACGAGTTTGCTGATGCCCGCGTTGCCCGGGGCCGCGTGGACCTCCGACACGTTCGGGTCTTCAAGCAGAGAGCGGACAATGGCGTGTTCGCGGCCGCCTGGGCCAATGACGAGTACCTTCACGGCTTCAAGGGTACTTTGTGAAGGGCGAGCATCCTAAGCTGTGTCACGCACCGGACCCCGAGAGAACCCCAGTAACCACGGCGCCCCATAGACTTACTGCATGCCAATGAGTTCGCACGAAACCTTCAACGTAGACTCCGCAGTGGAACTGGCAGTGATCGAACGCAGCGGCTTCATCGAGTCCCGGCATGTTGGTGCTGCCGTGGTCCTGGCCGGTGATGGTTCCGTAGTGACCCGGCTGGGTGACATCGATGCCCCCGTTTTCGCCCGCTCCACCCTCAAACCTTTCCAGGCGTTGGCTTCCATGCAGTCCGGCGTCCCGCTGCGTGGCGCGCAGGTGGCCGTGGCGTGCGGTAGCCACACCGGCTCCCTGGAACACATGGATGTGGTGGAAGGGATGCTCAAGGCCGCCGGCGTCCGCGAGGAAAACCTGCACTGCCCCACGGCGTGGCCGCAGGATGAGACGGCCCGTAACTGGCTGGTACGGTCCGAGCGGGGCCAATCCAAGCTCGCTTTCAATTGCTCCGGCAAGCACGCAGCCTTCCTGTGGGCTTGCACCGAGAACGGCTGGGACCTCCGCAGCTACCTCGAACCGAACCACCCGCTGCAGCAGCGCGTTCGTTCCGTCATAGAGGAATACAGCGAAGAGACGATCTCCCATCTGGGCATCGATGGGTGCGGCGCGCCGGTAGCAGCGCTGTCGCTCACCGGT
Organism: Arthrobacter sp. LFS091; assembly: GCF_047977885.1. Taxonomy (NCBI): domain Bacteria; kingdom Bacillati; phylum Actinomycetota; class Actinomycetes; order Micrococcales; family Micrococcaceae; genus Arthrobacter; species Arthrobacter sp. LFS091. The sequence continues at coordinate 7,752 of NZ_JBFPFP010000009.1, read as the reverse complement.
CTTGCGCGCGCCTACTCCAAGCTGGCCAAGTCGCCCGGCGACTCCTCTTCCAACGCCCGCGCAGCCACCATCGCCACGTCCATGCTGGATTACCCCTGGGCCGTCCAGGGCAAGGGCGAGTCCAACACGGTGGTCATGGAGGAACTGGAGGTCCTGGCGAAGATCGGCGCCGAGGGCGTCCTTGTCCTGGCAACGCCCACCGGCGCTACCGTGGCGGTCAAGGTTCTGGACGGCAACCTCCGTGCCACCACCCTGGTTGGGCTGACGCTGCTTGCCGTCAGCGGGGCAGTGGACATCCCCGCGGTTTCCAACGTCCTGGAACGCGTAGTGGAGCCGGTGCTCGGCGGCGGACGTGCGGTAGGCAGGATCCGCCTGGGCCATGCCGTCTCCGCACTGCTCGACTAAACCCGCACAGGATAAGGAAATACCCATGGCTGTTGCACGACGCCGAGTCAACATCGAAGAAGGCCGCGCCGCCCTGGCAACCTGGCAAACCGCCGTCGAACGTTCCGAAACCGCCGGTGGGACAACCGCCGACGCCGGGACGCCGCCGTCGCGCACGTTGATTGCGACGGCGGTCCGCTACTCGCTGGAGGAAGTCACCGCCCGCGCGCCCGGCAATTCGGTGGAGGTCCGGGTGCCGCCGTTCGGCGTGACCCAGTGCGTTGAAGGGCCCCGCCACACGCGAGGCACTCCCCCGAACGTCATTGAGTGCGACGCCGACACCTGGCTTTCGCTGGTGACGGGCCGGATCTCGTGGGCGGATGCGGTGTCGTCACACAAAGTGACAGCCTCCGGCTTGCGCGCCGATCTTTCCGGCTTGCTGCCCCTTTAAATGGAGGATGCCCTCCGGAGCTTTCCGGAGGGCATCACCTATTACGTCAGTCGGGGCAGATCGGGTCCTGTGATTTGCCCGGCTTGCTCATCTCGAATTGCGGGATCTCATCGGAGGTGGGGCCGCCACGGAATTTCGGAGACGGGTTCTGGCCGCTGCTGATGCGTTCCAGTTCCTGTTGCTCAAAGACATCTTCCTTGCCGAGCATGATTGCGGTGTCCTCATTGGTGATCTCACCGTTGAACGCGCGGACCATGACGCTGCGGTCGAATTGGCCCTCCCATTTGGCGACGACGAACGTTGCCACACAGTTGCCGAGGAGGTTGACGACGACGCGCATGGAATCCATGAGGCGGTCGGCGCCGAGGAGGAGTGCCACACCGGCGACCGGGAAGATGCCCAAGGCTGCAGCGGTTGCGGAAAGTGCGAGGAAGGATGAGCCCGGGACACCTGCCATTCCCTTGGAGGTCAGGAGCAGCACGCCAAGGGCAGCCAACTGCTGGCCGAGGTCCAGGTTGTGACCGAAAGCCTGGGCCAGGAACAGCAGTGAGATCGAAAGGTAGATCGCGGCGCCGTCGAGGTTGAAAGAGTAGCCGGTGGGAACCACCAGGCCGGTGGTTGCCCGGGAGCACCCGGCGTTGGTCAGCTTGGTCATGATGCGCGGCATCACGGCTTCAGTGGATGCCGTGCCAAGCGCCAGCAGGAATTCTTCGCGGGTGTACTTGAGGAACTGCCACAGCGGAACCCGGGCGAAGCCCCACGCCACCAGGAACAGCAAGCCGATGAAGATGATCGCCGCTCCGTAGCAGGATGCGATCAACAGTGCGTACGTTCCCAAGGTCCCCACGCCGTACTGGCCGATGATGAAGGCCATGGCACCAAAGGCACCGATCGGGGCCACCCTCATGATCCAGGACATGATCTTGAAGATCAGCTCCAGGACAGTCTCCATGAGGCTGATGACCGGCAAGCAACGTTCCCGGCCGATGACGACGATTGCAGCGCCGAAGAAGACGGAGAAGAACAGGACCTGCAGCAGGCTGTTGCTGGCGAAGGCACCGATGACGCTTGAAGGAATGACGTCCAGGATGAAGGCGGCCGCGTCCTTGGGGACTGCGTGGCCGGTCTTCGCGTCGAGCGCCTCCTGGGAAAGCGTTGAGGGATCGATGTTCAGCCCGGCACCCGGCTGGACGATGTTTCCTACGATGAGCCCGAAAACGAGGGCGAAAAGCGTGGCACCGGTGAAGTACAGGAGCGCCTTGACCCCAACCCTTCCGACCGCCTTGACGTCGCCCACTGCCGAGATCCCCGTGACGATCACGAGGAAAATCAGCGGGGCAATGATCATTTTGATGAGTTGAATGAATCCATCACCCAGTGGCCGGAGGGCGGACCCGATATTCGGCCAAAAATGACCGATGAGCACACCTGCGACGACGGCGATCAGAATTTGAAAAAAGAGCGACTGATACAGCCGCTTTTTCTTCTGCGGGGCCGAACTCGCCTTCAGCGCCGCGGAGTCTGGGATCTTCATTGATCTGAACCAATCAGTTTGGGAACAGCCCCTCGTTTTGGGGGGATGTTTTCAATGTAAGCCGGGTCACATCATTCCGCAAGGGGAAAATGAGTTTCCATATTATGGAAGTCACAATCGGTTGGAAGGCCGCGGACGGGCGTCCCTAACTCGCTAGCCGCGGCCCACGAACGGCATGCCGGCAGCCGTGACCACCAGGGATCCAACACTGGCCGACGCCGGCATGTTGGCCATCATCAGCACGGCACGGGCTGCGTCGTCCACCGGGAACATCGGTTCCACCTTGCGGGTTCCATCGGCCTGCAGGGCACCGGAGCCCACGCCGATGGTGTCCATGATCTCGGTCCGGGTATTGCCGATGTCGATCTGCCCGCACGTAATGCCAAAAGCCCTCCCATCGAGCTCAATGCTCTTGGTGAGGCCGGTCATCGCGTGCTTGGTGACCGTGTAGGCAACGGACCGCGGCCTGGGCGAATGGGCCGAAATGGAACCATTATTGATGATCCGCCCACCTTGGGGTTCCTGGGCCTTCATGGTGCGTACCGCTTCAGCCGCGCACAGCATGGAACCGGTGACATTGACCCGCAGGGTCGCTTCCCATTCGTCCACGCTGATCTCACCGACGTCGCCCGCAGGACCAAAGATACCGGCGTTGTTGAACAGCACATCAACCCGGCCCCAGCGCTGGCGAACCGCCGCGAAAAGGCGGGCGACGTCGTCGGGCGCTGTTACGTCGCAAGGAACCGCAAGCGCGTGCGGATGATCGCCCGCAGTCTCAAGCAGCTGCGCCTCCCGGCGGCCGGCCAGCGCCACCCGGTAACCCTCCGCGAGCATCAGCCGGGCGACCGCCCGCCCTATGCCGGAACCGGCCCCGGTGACGACGGCGATCCTCGGGTGGGCGGGCAGGCTGGACTCAGTCATTTGTTGCCTTTCGGAAAATGCTTTGGGCAGCGTCAGCGTGCGGCTTCGGGCTGGTCTGTGGAATGCCGGGCTGCGGTTATCGGCCAGCCTATGACAGTCTTCGGGCGCGGCGTGGCGTAGGTTCGCACCTTGGACGTGGACAGGCCAAGGCGGACCAGTGACTCGGCGATGGTGACGGCCGAGGCTACGCCATCCACCACGGGAACCCCGGTCCGCTGGCGGATCTGCTCATCCAGCCCCGCCATCCCGCCGCAGCCAAGGACGATGACCTCGGCCTTGTCATTCCGGACGGCCTCTTCGGCCTGGCCAACGATCGCTTCGACGGCCCGCTCGGGGTACTCCTCGAGTTCCAGCACTGCCATGCCACTGGCCCGGACAGAGGCGCAGCGGGCGTCCAGGCCGGCCAGCTTGAGGCGGTCCTCGATCAGCGGCACCGCGCGATCAAGGGTGGTGACCACCGAATATTTGTGGCCGAGGAACATCGCCGTACTGGCAGCGGCTTCGGTGATGTCGACGACGGGCACGTCCAGGAGTTCCTGCAGGCCTTCGCGGCCGTGTTCGCCATAGCCGGCCTGGATGACGGCGTCGAAGGGCTCGGGATAGTTGACCACGGCATCCATGACGGCGATCGCTGCAAGGTAGCTTTCGAAGTTTCCTTCGCAGGAATCGGCGCCGAAGCGGGGTGTGATGCCGATGATTTCGGTGCCCGGAGCAGCCGCCGCCCGCGCCTGGGCGGCGATGGAGTCCGTCATGGACTGGGTGGTGTTGACGTTTGCGACAAGGATGCGCATGGAAATCCTTTCAACGGCGACGCCCACCCCCGGGGCAACTGGACCGGAGTCCGGCTGCCCATGAGGATGGGCCTGGCCTTGGTGCTGAGTTGCTAGTGGGTGCTTGCGACGGCGATCGGCTCACCGGACACGTCGTCGTGACGTTGCTTCTTGTCAGCAACTGCGAAGAACGTGAGGGCGGCGACGCCTGCTCCGATGAACCACGCGAAGGGTGCTGCTGGTGCCAGCGCCGGGATGAACGCTATGGCAACGGCGATGGCGGCGGCCGGGATCAAAGCGATGATGGCCCTTGGATTCACGCCGCGCTTGTAGAAGTAGGCACCCTTGGGATCATCGGTGTACAGCTCGGGGACGTTGACCTTACCCCGGCGTACCAGCCAGTAGTCGGCCATGATCACTCCGAACAGCGGGCCGAGCAAGGCGCCAAGTCCGCCCAGGAAGTACACGATCACGATCGGGTTGTTGTAAAGGTTCCAGGGCAGGATGACCAAGCCGATGGTGCCACTGACCCAGGCTGCCTTACGGAAGTTCAGGTGCCGCGGGAAGAGGTTGGTCAGTGCGTACACCGGCGCCACGAAGTTTGCCATCAGGTTCACGGCCACGGTGAGGATCAGCAGCGCCAGGCATGCCAGCACCAACAGGAGCGTGTTGGGGATGCTCTGGACAATATCGGAGGGGCTTTCGATGACCGTGCCGTTGATCTTGTACTGCCCGCCGGCCATGACCACGACAATGGCGCCGAAGACCAGCATGTTGATGGGGATACCCCAGAAGTTGCCCTTGACGATCGACTTCTTGGTGGTGGACGAGCGGGTGAAGTCGCAGAAGTTCAGCACGAAGGTTCCGTAAATGGAAACCCACAGGGCTCCGCCTGCGAAGATGGTCAACCACATCTCGCCACCTTCAAGGCCCTTGATCCCGGACCACTGGATGGCTCCACCGGCTTCGACAAAGACCCACACAGCGATGGCGGCCATGGTGACCAGGATGACCGGACCCGCGAACGCCTCGTACTTACGGATCATTTCCATGCCGAAACTGACGATGACAAGCTGGACGATCCACAGGGCCACAAAGGACAACCAGCCCAAGGTGGAAAGTCCCAGAATGGAGTTGCTGTCCAGGTCCTTCAGGCCTGGCGCCATGGCAACGAGCATGACGCGCAGGACGACGGATGCCAGGTATGTCTGGATTCCGAACCACGCCACGGCAACGGCGCCGCGGATCAAGCTGGCAATCTGCGCACCGCGGATGCCAAAACTGATGCGGCTCATCACGGGGAAAGGGACGCCGGTCTTCTGGCCCATGAACCCGGAGAAGTTCAGGAGGGCGAAGAGGAGGACCGCACCAATCCCCAGGGCCACCAGGATCTGCCACCCGCCCAATCCGAGCGAGAAAAGACCAATGGCGAAAGCATAGTTACCCAGGCTGTGGACGTCGTTGGCCCAGAGGGTGAAGATGCTGTAGCTGGTCCACTTTCGGCCTTTGGCCTTGGTGGGGGCCAGGTCGATGTTGTAAAGGCTTGGGCTGATGGTACGGCCTGATGCTTCGGACGCGATTGCACACAATTCTGTATTGCCAACCACACGATGGTTGGGGCCACCCTGCGGTTCGTCCGGAGTCTCAGTGACGCCGACTGATGAAGTCGTCTGCATCGTGGATCTCCACTTCGTACTGCTTCCACATTGCGGAAACTAGTTATTGAATAGTGAAAGCACTCTATGACGCAGGTCACTCATGGTCAAGGTGCTCCCGGTGTATGCAGGGTCACATTTGGTTGCCTGGCGACAGGATTGCCAGTTGACTGTTGCGGACAGGCGATCCGTGTTGACGCTGCCCATCGACAGACGTAATCTCGAATTGCAGAATTTTATTCTCACAATACGAAATTCCTTGAGCGCCCCCACAGAGCAAGCGCCCAGACATTCAATGAAGAGAGGTTGGACGTGGCTGTAGGAGAAGAGACCTCACACATCCTCAGCGGGTTGACTGCCCAGCTGCCTGATCGTGATCCGGAAGAGACTGCTGAGTGGATTGAGTCCCTTGATGCGTTGATCGCCGAGCAGGGTACTGAGCGTGCGCAGTTCATTATGCGTTCGTTGTTGCAGCGTGCTGGTGCCCGGTCGGTGGGTGTGCCGATGGTGACGACCACTGATTATGTGAACACGATCCCGGTGGACCAGGAAGCGCCGTTCCCGGGGAACGAGGAGTTCGAGCGCCGGTATCGGGCGTATATGCGGTGGAACGCTGCGGTGATGGTTCATCGTGCGCAGCGTTCCGATATTGGTGTGGGCGGGCATATTTCCACGTATGCCGGTGCCGCGACCCTGTATGAGGTGGGGTTCAACCACTTCTTCCGCGGTAAGGACCACCCCTCCGGCGGGGACCAGGTGTTCTTCCAGGGTCACGCGTCCCCGGGGATGTACGCGCGGGCGTTCATGGAAGGCCGCCTCAGCGAAGAGGATCTGGACGGGTTCCGTCAGGAGAAGTCCAAGGAAGGGCATGCCCTGTCCTCGTACCCGCACCCGCGCCTGATGCCTGATTTCTGGGAGTTCCCGACCGTGTCGATGGGTATCGGCCCGATGAACGCGATCTACCAGGCCCAGTCCAACCGGTACCTGCAGAACCGTGGGATCAAGGACACCTCGGACCAGCAGGTCTGGGCGTTCCTTGGTGACGGGGAAATGGACGAGCCCGAGTCCCGTGGTTTGTTGCAGCTCGCCGCGAACGAGAACCTGGACAACCTGAACTTCGTGGTCAACTGCAACCTCCAGCGCCTGGACGGTCCCGTGCGCGGTAACGGCAAGATCATGCAGGAACTCGAAGCGTTCTTCCGCGGTGCGGGCTGGAACGTGATCAAGGTCGTCTGGGGCCGGGAGTGGGACTCCCTGCTCGAGGCCGACACCGACGGGGCGTTGGTGAAAATCATGAACGAAACCCCCGATGGTGACTACCAGACCTACAAGGCCGAGTCCGGCGGGTTCGTGCGGGAACACTTCTTCGGGAAGAACCCGGCCACCAAGGACATGGTCGCGGACCTGACCGACGAACAGATCTGGGGCCTCAAACGCGGCGGCCACGACTACCGCAAGGTCTACGCCGCCTATAAGGCAGCGACCGAGTTCAAGGGCAAACCCACCGTGATCCTGGCCAAAACCGTCAAGGGCTACGGACTCGGGCCGCACTTCGAGGGCCGCAACGCGACCCACCAAATGAAGAAACTGACCATGGAAGACCTCAAAGCCTTCCGTGACCACCTCCGGATCCCCATCAGCGACGAACAACTCGACGCGGACCTCTACCGGCCCCCGTACTACCACCCCGGCATGGACGCCCCGGAAATCCAATACCTCATGGAACGCCGGGCCGAGCTTGGCGGGTTCGTCCCCGAACGCCGCCGCACCCACACCCCCGTGACCCTCCCGGACCCGAAGTCCTACGACGTCGCCAAACGCGGGTCCGGGAAACAACAAGCCGCGACCACCATGGCCTTCGTGAGGCTCCTCAAAGACCTCATGCGCGACAAAAACTTCGGCGCACGCTTCGTGCCCGTCGTCCCCGACGAATCCCGGACCTTCGGGATGGACGCGTTCTTCCCGACCGCGAAAATCTACAACCCCAAAGGCCAGAACTACCTCTCCGTGGACCGCGACCTCGTCCTGGCCTACAAA
>NZ_JBFPFP010000008.1:0-332690 GCF_047977885.1 Arthrobacter sp. LFS091 | reverse complement strand
TCCGCGTGTGCGGCTCCTTTGGGGTTGTGGTGGTGGGGGGTCTGGTTGATGGGGTTGTTGTTTGAGAACTACATAGTGGACGCGAGCATCTAGGGACACACGCATGCGTGTGTTTCTATACAGCAATTTCTTATGAATGAACCTGGCCCTTGTGGTCATGGTTCTCTCGATATGAATGATGCATCGTAGACCGGCGGGCCCCTGTGGGGTTTGTCGGTTTGTGTGTGGTCAAGTTTTTAAGGGCACACGGTGGATGCCTTGGCATTAGGAGCCGAAGAAGGACGTAGGAATCTGCGATAAGCCTGGGGGAGTTGATAACCGAGCGTTGATCCCAGGATGTCCGAATGGGGAAACCCCGCACAACGCTGCAAGGTGATTGTGTGACCCGCATCTGAACACATAGGGTGCGTGGGGGGAACGCGGGGAAGTGAAACATCTCAGTACCCGCAGGAAGAGAAAACAAGAGTGATTCCGTTAGTAGTGGCGAGCGAACGCGGATCAGGCTAAACCGTTCCATGTGTGATAGCCGGCGGGCGTTGCATGGGCGGGGTTGTGGGACTTTCCGTGCTGGTTCTGCCGGACCGGTGAGGTGTGATGTGCAGGCATAGGTGAACGGTCTTGAAAGGCCGGCCAGAGAGGGTGTGAGCCCCGTAACCGTAATGTTTTGTGCCGCCTGGAGAGTATCCCAAGTAGCACGGGGCCCGAGAAATCCCGTGCGAATCTGTCAGGACCACCTGATAAGCCTAAATACTTCCTAATGACCGATAGCGGACCAGTACCGTGAGGGAAAGGTGAAAAGTACCCCGGGAGGGGAGTGAAACAGTACCTGAAACCGTGTGCTTACAATCCGTCGGAGCAGCCTTGTAGTTGTGACGGCGTGCCTTTTGAAGAATGAGCCTGCGAGTTAGTGTTACGTCGCGAGGTTAACCCGTGTGGGGTAGCCGTAGCGAAAGCGAGTCTGAACAGGGCGAGTGTAGTGGCGTGATCTAGACCCGAAGCGGAGTGATCTACCCATGGCCAGGTTGAAGCGACGGTAAGACGTCGTGGAGGACCGAACCCACTTCAGTTGAAAATGGAGGGGATGAGCTGTGGGTAGGGGTGAAAGGCCAATCAAACTCCGTGATAGCTGGTTCTCCCCGAAATGCATTTAGGTGCAGCGTTGCGTGTTTCTTGCCGGAGGTAGAGCTACTGGATGGCCGATGGGCCCTACAAGGTTACTGACGTCAGCCAAACTCCGAATGCCGGTAAGTCAGAGCGCAGCAGTGAGACTGTGGGGGATAAGCTTCATAGTCGAGAGGGAAACAGCCCAGACCACCAACTAAGGCCCCTAAGCGTGTGCTAAGTGGGAAAGGATGTGGAGTTGCGAAGACAACCAGGAGGTTGGCTTAGAAGCAGCCATCCTTGAAAGAGTGCGTAATAGCTCACTGGTCAAGTGATTCCGCGCCGACAATGTAGCGGGGCTCAAGTACACCGCCGAAGTTGTGGATTTCACACAGTACCCTAGCCTTCGTGGTTCAGGGGTGTGGAGTGGTAGGGGAGCGTCGTGTGGGCAGTGAAGTCGCGGTGGAAACCAGCGGTGGAGCCTACACGAGTGAGAATGCAGGCATGAGTAGCGAAAGACGGGTGAGAAACCCGTCCGCCGAATGATCAAGGGTTCCAGGGTCAAGCTAATCTGCCCTGGGTAAGTCGGGACCTAAGGCGAGGCCGACAGGCGTAGTCGATGGACAACGGGTTGATATTCCCGTACCGGCGAAAAACCGCCCATGCCAAGCGGGGGATACTAACCGCCCGGAGCCTGCCCGTACACCCTTGTGGTGTGCCGGGTTTTGGCCGAGCGCGGGACCTGATCCCGGGAGGTAAGCGTATTAACAGGTGTGACGCAGGAAGGTAGCCGGGCCGGGCGATGGTTGCCCCGGTCTAAGGATGTAGGGTCAGGGATAGGCAAATCCGTTCCTGTGTGTTTCGAGCACGATCCTGAGATCTGATGGGACTCCCGTAAGGGGGGATCCGGTGATCCTATGCTGCCAAGAAAAGCATCGACGCGAGGTTTTAGCCGCCCGTACCCCAAACCGACACAGGTGATCAGGTAGAGAATACCAAGGCGATCGAGAGAATTATGGTTAAGGAACTCGGCAAAATGCCCCCGTAACTTCGGGAGAAGGGGGGCCTGCCCCGTGATGGAGACTTGCTCTCCGTGAGCGGGTGTGGGCCGCAGAGACCAGGGGGAAGCGACTGTTTACTAAAAACACAGGTCCGTGCGAAGTCGCAAGACGATGTATACGGACTGACTCCTGCCCGGTGCTGGAAGGTTAAGAGGACCGGTTAGCCACTTGTGGCGAAGCTGAGAATTTAAGCCCCAGTAAACGGCGGTGGTAACTATAACCATCCTAAGGTAGCGAAATTCCTTGTCGGGTAAGTTCCGACCTGCACGAATGGAGTAACGACTTCCCCGCTGTCTCAACCATAAACTCGGCGAAATTGCAGTACGAGTAAAGATGCTCGTTACGCGCAGCAGGACGGAAAGACCCCGAGACCTTTACTATAGTTTGGTATTGGTGTTCGGAGTGGCTTGTGTAGGATAGGTGGGAGACGTTGAAACCCGGACGCCAGTTCGGGTGGAGTCATCGTTGAAATACCACTCTGGTCACTTTGGACATCTAACTTCGGCCCGTGATCCGGGTCAGGGACAGTGCCTGATGGGTAGTTTAACTGGGGCGGTTGCCTCCTAAAAAGTAACGGAGGCGCCCAAAGGTTCCCTCAGCCTGGTTGGCAATCAGGTGTCGAGTGTAAGTGCACAAGGGAGCTTGACTGTGAGAGAGACATCTCAAGCAGGGACGAAAGTCGGGACTAGTGATCCGGCGGTACATTGTGGAATGGCCGTCGCTCAACGGATAAAAGGTACCTCGGGGATAACAGGCTGATCTTGCCCAAGAGTCCATATCGACGGCATGGTTTGGCACCTCGATGTCGGCTCGTCGCATCCTGGGGCTGGAGTAGGTCCCAAGGGTTGGGCTGTTCGCCCATTAAAGCGGTACGCGAGCTGGGTTTAGAACGTCGTGAGACAGTTCGGTCCCTATCCGCTGCGCGCGCAGGAAATTTGAGAAGGGCTGTCCTTAGTACGAGAGGACCGGGACGGACGAACCTCTGGTGTGTCAGTTGTACTGCCAAGTGCATCGCTGATTAGCTACGTTCGGATGGGATAACCGCTGAAAGCATCTAAGCGGGAAGCTCGCTTCAAGATGAGATTTCCATACACATTTATGTGTGAGAGGCCCCCAGCCAGACCACTGGGTTGATAGGCCGGATGTGGAAGCGAGGACTAAAGACTCGTGAAGCTGACCGGTACTAATAGGCCAACAACTTACACCACACACAACACACTGCACGCGTCCACTATGTGGTTCCCGAACAACAACCCCGGGAACAAAACCACAACAAAATAACAACCAAGCACCACAGTTGTAACCACAAAACTTCCCACCCACCCCCACCAGGGGGCGGGACGGGTAACAAGGTTACGGCGGTCATAGCGTGGGGGAAACGCCCGGTCCCATTCCGAACCCGGAAGCTAAGACCCACAGCGCCGATGGTACTGCACCCGGGAGGGTGTGGGAGAGTAGGACACCGCCGGACACACATTAAGGGGAGCCCCGACCACGACGGTCGGGGCTCCCCCCATTTAACACCCCGGTTCGAGCCGCCGGTAAAGTAGGTGGTCATGGAAAATCTCTTCAGCCATCCCGCGTCCGAACCCGAGCCCTCCGAGCAGTCCGGCAATGAGCTTGAGCCCCTGGTGGTGACCGTGGTGGTCCCATCGAACGTATCGCATGCTTTCCAAGGCTTCACTGACCACCCCCACCTGTGGTGGCCCATGGAGGAGGAGAGCGTCTTTGGGCTCGGTTCCCATGTGGAGTTCGAGGAGAACCTGATCCTGGAGACAGCCGAGGACGGCCGCACCTCTGTCTGGGGCACCATTGACGACTGGCAGCCTCCCCTCTCCTTCCATGCCAGCTGGTATCCGGCGAGCACACCCTTGTGGTCCACGGAGATCCGTGTTGCGTTCCGTGCCGTTGATGACGGGACAGAGGTCCGTCTGGTCCACGACGGTTGGGAAGGCGCCGAGGACCCTGCGGCTTCACGGGCTTCCTATGCTGAGGGTTGGCCTCGCGTGCTGCAGCGCTACGTGAGATTCATGGGCGGAGCCGTTGCCTAGGGTCCGCCGGCTCCGCGCCGATGACTGGTTGTTGCTGAAGAACATTCGCTTGGAGATGCTTGCTGACACCCCCATGGCTTACGTCGAAAACCTGGATGCGGCACGTCGGCAGACGGATACCCAATGGCAGCAACGAGCGGCCTCAATGTGCGGGGATGGCAACGTCACGCTGGTTGCGGATGGGGGCAAAGACGATCGCAGGCTTTACGGGCTGATGAGGGTGGTGTTGAAGCACCCGCAGGATCCTGGGTTGGCGCCGGTAGCTATGCTCATCAGCGTTTACGTGGCCCCTGAACATCGCGGCTTGGGATTGGCTGATGAGCTTTTGAATGCGGCGTGCAGGGTCGCAGGGGAGTCCTTGGGGGCCGATCGTCTTGAGCTGGGAGTCCATGAGGACAATGCCCGGGCTCAAGCGTTCTACAGCCGCCATGGATTCGAGTTGACGGGTGCCAGCCGGCCCTATCCGCAGGATCCGGCCAAGCTGGAGCTCGTGATGGAACGGCTGCTGTAGACGGCGGGACAGAGGGCAAGTACAGCTAGTTCGTGTCGGCCGGTGGAACAGCGGTGCTGGTGCGCACAACGAGCCTGGTGGGGTGCTGCGTGTCCGCTGCGACGAGAGGGGTGCCGTTGGTGATCGCCCCAAGGAGGGTACGGACTGCAAGTGCCCCTTGACCCTTGGCATCCTGGTCGATGGTAGTCAGTCCCAGGACGTTCCCAAGGTCGTGTCCGTCGATGCCCATGACCGAGATGTCATCCGGGACGCGCAAACCGAAGTCGCGTGCAGCCAGGATGGTGCCGATCGCCATTTCGTCAGATGCTGCGAAGACGGCGGTTGGCCGTTCCGGCGCGCCGGCAAGCAACTGCCGGGCGGCCGCATAGGCGCCTTCTATGGTGAAGTCCGCAGAAACGATCCATTCGGGCCTGACCGGACATCCGGCGTCGTTCATTGCTTTTTCGAAACCGGTGCGGCGGGTTCCCGGCAGATGGAAGTCCTGATCGTAGGCTTCATGACCGGTGATGTGGGCGATCCTGGTGTGCCCCAAGCCTAGAAGGTGGTTGGTGGCCTGGCGCGCAATGGCCGTGTCGTCGATCCTGATGGTGGAGGCTCCAGGCAATGGCCCGCCGATGCCAACGATCGGGCGGTGCACGGCATGCAGTTGCCGGAGTTCGTTCTCGCTCAGTTCCAAGGAGACCGCAATGACCGCGTCCACACGCTTGCGCAGAAGGAAATCGTTGAAGACACTCTGCCGGTGGGCCGCATTCTCGCCGATGTTGTAGAGCGTGAGGTCGTAGCCCGCCTCCAACAGGGCTGCTGATGCGCCCTCCACCACCGCTGAAAAGAACCAGCGATGGACGGAGGGCACCACCAGGCCAACGTTGTGGGTCCGGCCGGACGCCAGGCTGGACGCGGGATAGGACAAAACGAAACCCAGCTCGCAGGCGGCGGCCCGGGCACGTTCGCGGCTGGCAGGGGATACGCTGCCTTTACCGCTCAGGGCCCGGGAAACTGTTGCCACGGACAAACCTGCGCGCTCGGCAACGTCCTTGATACCGGTCATCCCGCTCCTTGAAAAAGATTTAGCTGACTTTGAGCCAGACTGTCTCTCCCGAGCTTATTTGATCAGCAGCCTGTGGTTCCGCGCCTACATGCCGGGAGCTGCGCAGGATTAGCTCTCCGGGCGGCATCGGCATGGGCTGGTGTGCCGTATTCATGACCACCAGGATGTTTCCGTTGAGGTACGCGAGTGACGAGCCGCTGCAGTAATCCTCCACCCAGGCCAAAGATCCTTCACCGAGTCGGAGTGCGGCCCTTTCGGCCAGTAATGCACGGTACAGGTTAAGGTGCGACGCCGGATCGGACTCCTGCTTGTCCCTCGCCAGTGTGGGCCAGGACTCGGGCTGGGGCAGCCAAGGATCCTTGCCGTCCCCGAAGCCGGCGTTGGCGTTCGCCGCTCGCCACGGCAGCGGCACACGGCAGCCGTCGCGGCCGATGCGGGCCCCGCCTGTCCGGCTGAACGTGGGGTCCTGCCGAAGCGCGGCGGGGATGGTGATGGAATCGGGGAGGCCCAGCTCCTCACCCTGGTAAAGGTAGGCGCCGCCCGGAAGGCCGAGCATGAACATGGTGGCCGCGGCAGCCCGCCGTCGTCCGAGTTCCTCGTTGGGCTGTACGTCGTCAGGCCCTATGCCATCACCATCGCGGGGGCCGGGTCCGTCGTATCCGAACCGGGAAACGTGCCGGACAACATCGTGGTTGGAGAGAACCCAAGTACTCGGGGCCCCGACAGCATCCAGCGAGACCAGGGAGTCAGTGATGGTGTGGCGAAGGCGGTAGACGTCCAAGCCGGCATGCAGGTACGGGAAGTTGAAGGCTTGGTGCATCTCGTCGGGGCGGACCCACAGCGCCAGCCGCGGAAGCGGGTCCACATTGGCTTCGGCGCAGAGGATGCGGTCCGGCCCGTATTCCTCCAGGATGGAGCGCCAGCGCCGGTAGATGTCGTGCAGTGCGGGCTGGCCGAACATGGGAGCATCCTGGCCCGGGAAGCCGTCCGAGCTGTTGCCATCAGCGCGGCCGCCCCAGTTGGGAAGGCCTGCGGCTTTGACCAAGGCGTGGGCAACATCAACACGGAAGCCGGAAATACCGCGGTCCAGCCAAAAACGGAGCACGCGTTCAAACTCTGCGTGGACCGCAGGGTTGTCCCAGTTGAAGTCCGGCTGCGAGGAGTCGAAAAGATGCAGGAACCACTGTCCTGGCCGCCCGTCCGCTTCGATGATGCGGGTCCAGGCCGAGCCGCCAAAATGCGACTGCCAGTTGTTGGGCGGCTCGTTGCCGTCGGGACCAAGCCCGTCCCTGAAGATGAACATGTTGCGCTCGGGGCTATGAGGTCCGGCCTGGAGTGCCGCCTGGAACGCTACGTGCTGGTCGGAGCAATGGTTGGGAACCAGGTCCGCAATGACGCGCAGGTTCAGCCTGTTGGCTTCGGCAATCAGTGCGTCAAAGTCCGTCAGGGTGCCAAACAGCGGGTCGACGTCGCAGTAGTCGCTCACGTCGTAACCTGCGTCCCTCTGGGGCGAACGGTAGAACGGCGACAGCCACACGGCGTCCACTCCCAAAGCTGCAAGCTTCCCCAGTTCTTCCGTGATGCCAGCCAGGTCTCCTACGCCGTCCCCGTTGAGGTCGCGGAAGGACCGCGGATAGATCTGGTAGATGACGGCGGAACGCCACCAACCGTGGGCGTCGGAGGCGTTGTGGACTGGGGTTATCTGCGTGAATGCAGCAGTGGGCTCGTAGGCCTCAACTGAGAGCAATGAATCAACGGACATGGACACATCGTAGGAGACAGCCCGGAATATTGAAAGCGCTTCCACTTTTATGAACGCGTCACCCACAGCAAGGCGCAGTGGTGCGGATTTTCGAAGGAGTAAGTTCGGGGCTATGTATGGAAACGCTTACAGATGTCATCGTGGGAGGCCGAGGGATTTAGCCTGGCTGTGCCAAAAAGGCCACGGGTCCGCTGGCTAGACTATGAGCACAGAAAACACTGCGAAGACTGCCGGGTTGGCGTGTCCGCGGTGCTCGTGTGAAGGGAACACCTTGTCTGACGAAATGGCCATGGCCGGTACACCACAGAAACGCACACACGGCCAAGGCGAAGCAGCCCAGCCATCACCAGCGCAGCGGGCTTTCCTGCGCGACCTCGCAGAAGGCCTGGGCGCCGGCAATCTGGCCCAGGACGTTGAAACCCTCAGCACCTACTCAGCCGACCAGGGTCCCCTCCTGGAACGGCACCTGCCTCTTACCGTCGTTTGGGCTGAGTCCGTGGCGGACGTGCAACACGTCGTCCGCACCTGCGCCGCACACCGGGTTCCGATCGTCGCCCGAGGCGCCGGAACGGGTGTCTCCGGGGGTGCGCACGCCACCGAAGGGTGCATCGTCCTGAGCCTCGAACGGATGAACCGCATCCTGGACCTGAACCCCGACGACGAGACCGCCGTCGTCGAACCCGGCGTCATCAATGCCGACCTGAACGCCGCCGCCGCCGAACACGGACTGATGTACGCGCCGGACCCCGCCAGCTACAAAATGTCTACCATCGGTGGCAACGTGGCCACGAACGCGGGCGGGCTGCGCTGCGCCAAATACGGTGTAACGCGTGATTCCGTGTTGGCACTGGATGTCGTCATGGCTGACGGCTCCCTGATGCACACCGGCCACCAGACCTTCAAGGGCGTCGCGGGCTACGACCTGACCGCCCTGCTGGTGGGCTCCGAAGGAACACTGGGAATCGTGGTGGGCGTGACAGTACGACTGAAATACCTGCCGCGCGAAATCCACACCATCGCCGCCTTCTACCAGGACTTCCGCAGCGCCGCCGCGGGCGTCCTCGCTGTAGGCCGGGCACGGGTCCAGCCAGCGATCATGGAACTTCTGGACAACGGCACGCTGGTGCAACTGGACGAACTGCACGGGGGAGACCTCCAGAAACGCGGCAAATCCCTGCTGCTCATCCAGACCGACGGTTTCGGTGCTGCTGCGGAGGCCGACGTCGTACGGCAGGTCCTCGCCGAGGGCGGCGCCACCGTGACCACCGAAGCCAGCGCCGAAGCCGAAATGCTGGTGGAACTGCGACGCAACAGCCGCGGCGTCGAGGTGGACGACGAATTCCGGGTAGGCGAAGACATTGCCGTCCCACGATCGCGGCTGGTGGACTTCGTAGCCGCCCTTGAAGCGATGGCCGAGCGGTTCCAGGTCCGGCTCAAGGTAGTGGCCCACGCCGGCGACGGTAACCTGCACCCCACCTTCTGGATGGACCGGGTGGACCCCGCCACCGACACCGACGCCCTGCAGCGCCTGAACGCAGCCTTGGACGAGTCCATTCGGGTGGGGCTCCAGATGGGTGGAACCATCACCGGTGAGCACGGCGTAGGGCAATACAAGCTGCGCTGGCTGGGACTTGAGCAGCCGGAGTCCGTGCGGGAGCTGCAGCGGCGGATCAAGGAGCTGTTCGATCCGCAGGGGATCCTGAACCCGGGGAAGGCTATCTAGGAACCGGCTGGCGGCGCGTACCGGCCGGGCGGAGCGTACCGGGCGGGCCGGGCCCGAAGGCCCGGAACGCTCTGCGCGCTCGGTCGTTCCTCCCTTAGACGCGCGCTGCCGCGTTCCGGGCCTTCGGGCCCCTTGGGGGTGCGCCGGCAGCGTTGCCGCCACATCACACCCCCGCTCTGGTATTCCAAAGTTGTGCTTCTCATCTTTTGGTCACATCGTTTCTGGCATTTACATTCGTTGATTCTGCTCATATTCTTATTTGGTATACCAAGGGCGTTATGAGGAGGATTGCGTGCGTGAAAACCGGGTGGGTGGACCGGGTCTGGGTTCGAGGGCGACGACGGGCCTGATCTTGCTCGCACTTGTGATGGTGTCCATCAATCTTCGGCCGGCTATTACTACGGTGGCCGGGGTGATGAACCAGGTGCACGGGGTTTATGGACTCGATCCTTCGCTGCTTGCGCTCTTGGGAACGTTGCCGGTGTTGGCTTTCGGGATTTCGGGACCCGTTGGGCCGTGGCTGGCTCGCCGACTGGGAACCGGACGGGCCGTAGCCGTGGCACTCCTGGCGTTGGCTGCAGCGCTGATCCTCCGTGCGACCGTGCCAGCGCTCTTGCTCCCGGGCACTTTCCTGGCCGGCATGGCGATCATGAGCGCCAGCGTGTTGGTTCCGCAGATCGTCAAATCCAACAGGGGCACGGGGTGGTGGACTGGCCTTTGCACCATGGGATTTGGACTGGGTGCAGCACTTGGGGCCGGATTGGTCCAGCCACTGGAGCAGGCCTTCGGCGGAAGCCTGCCGTCGGCACTTGCCGCCTGGGCCGTGCCGGCCCTGCTGGGGGCCTTCCTGATCCACCGCTCCGGAGGACGCACGACGTCGACACCCCCGTCGCCCGGAACAGCCAGCCAGGTGCCTGGTCCAGCCAGCCCAGTATCTGGCTCGGCCAGCCCACTCAGGAAGCAGCGCACAGCATGGGCGGTCACGGCGTTCTTCGGTTTGCAGGCCATGCTCTACTTCGCCATCACCTCATGGCTGGCTGTGTACCTGGTATCCCGGGGGCTCTCGCCTTCGGAAGCTGCGGCATTGCTGGCATGGTTCAGCCTCGCTGGATTGCCGGCCAGCCTCCTTGCTCCTGTCCTGGCGGGCCGGCCCAGGATACTGCGGGTCATGGCGCCCGGACTTGGAATATCCGTGGCCCTCGCACTCGTGGGAGTGCTGGTTGCACCTGTAGGGCTGCAGTTCCTCATGGTCGGCATACTCGGGGTTGTGCAAAGCGCTGGTTTTGGCCTGGCCATGGCACTGGTGGTGATCCGCTCGGCGGGGCCGCAATCAGCGGGCCGGCTCTCGGCCATGAGTCAAGGGTTCGGCTTTGCGCTTGCTTCGCTGGGCCCCTTGGGCGCCGGATTGCTTCACACCATGACGGGCGGTTGGGAAGTGACGTTCTGGGCGCTCGCGGCTGAGGCGCTGGTGCTGGCCGGGGCAGGCTTCCTTGCCATTCGTGGGCCCCTGGTGAGCGTCGAACCGGCCGAGGCGTCCCTGCAACCCGCGTCGAAGGCTGGATCTCTTCGCTGAGGCGTTGTCCGACGTCGGTGGAACCACCTGGCGCTGAAGACAGCCTTTCCGGTGGCAGGCTGGGCCTTTCGGGGGGTCACTCTGCGGCGTATCCTCGGCGATATGACGACCTCAGCATCAGGGACGAATCAGCCAGCCACCCCCGCTACGGAAATCCTTGAAACCAACGAGTGTTGGGAGCTCTTGCGCGGCGTATCAGTTGGCAGGCTGGCTGTGTGGGTGGACGACCACCCCGATATTTTCCCCGTGAATTACAAAGTGGACCACGGAACCCTGGTCTTCAGGACCGGCGAAGGAACCAAGCTCCACGCGGCCCTTGGCGACACCCCGGTGGCCATCGAGGCCGACGGGGTCAACGCCGAAACCGGCGTGGCGTGGAGCGTCGTGGTCAGGGGCCGGGCGTCCGCGGTGAAGCTGACCCAGGACGTGCTGGACACGATCGGGCTCCTGCTGTTTCCGTGGGAAGCCGGCCAGAAGGACCAGTTCATCCGCATCACACCCAGCAAAGTCACAGGCCGTCGCTTCACAGTCACTCCGGCTGTGACGTGGTGGACGCCGCTGGATGATGCGCCAACTGCGCGAAGCGAGTAGCCGTTAACAACGAAACCCGCCCTGGTTCGGCACTCCTCACGCTCAACGGTGAGGAGAACCAACCAGGGCGGGTTTCGTAGCGGCTAGACCAGTTCCAACTGGTCAGCCACCACACGGCCTGCATGGATCACGGTACGGTCCTTGCCGCGGTCCATCACCGTGGAGGCCACCGTTTCGCCGTCCACCAGGAGCAGTTCGGCAGGATCGCCGACTTCGACGCCGGGACGGTGAGCCGTGTCCTTGAGCCGGGTAGCGCTGGGGTCAAGGATGCTTGCGCCGCCGATGGTGGCAATGGCCAGGCAGTGCTCGATCAGCTCGTCCTTGCGGAAACCGTGCGTGAACGCCAGCTGCCATGTACGGTCCAGCATGTCCGTGTTGCCGTAAGGGGACCAGTAATCGCGTTGGCCGTCTTCGCCCAGGCCCAAACGGACGCCGGCTTCGGTGAGAAGCGGGATGGGCAATTGTCCTGCGGCAGCGGGAGCCACCGAGGCCAAGGAGACGTCCAGCTCCGCGAAGGCGTCAATGAGCCGGCGGGTAGTGGCCTCGTCGACGCTGCCCAGTTGGTAGGCGTGGGACATGGTCACTTTGCCTTGCATGCCCAGGGCCCGGGTGCGCTCGAGTACCAGGTCCGTGCTGAACACGCCCAGCTCGCCGGGCTCGTGGAGATGGATATCGATGGGCACCTGATACTTCTCGGCCAGGCCGAACACGATGTCCAGATGCTTGGCCGGATCCCGGTCCAGAGTACAGGGATCGATGCCGCCCATGACGTCGGCACCGGCCTTCAGTGCTTCCTCCATGAGTTCCACTGTGCCTTCTTCCAACAACAACCCGGCCTGGGGGAAAGCGATGATGTCCACGGATGCCTGACCCGCAAACTTCTCCTTGGCCGCTGCCACCGCCTCGAATCGTTCGAGCCTGCAGTCCACATCCACCTGCGCGTATGAGCGCACGCGGGTGGTGCCGCGCGCGATCATCCGGCCCAGGGTGTCGTTGACGCGGTCCTGCAGGGGGACCTCGGCGTTGCGCCAGTTGAGGCGGTCGTTCATCATCATGGTCCACACGCCCGGACCGCCGGTGTGCTCGCGGAACGGCAAGCCTATCCGGGTCGAATCGAGGTGCACATGGACATCGGAAAAGGACGGGAGGAGTAGCCGTCCCCGGCCCTCCACCACTGTGACGCCTTCCGGAACTGCGCGGGCAGGGTCGTGAGGTTCGACGGCGGTGATCTGGCCGCCCATTGGGCCCGAATCAATGCTGACGTCGCTGAGCTCATGCCCCCACGGGCGAACGGCGCGGATCAGGGTGTTCAATGTTTACTCCTTTGGTAGTGAATCTATTGCACACCGGACAGCACCGTGGCAGCCATACCTGCGTGGTGGCAGGCGGGTGCGTCCGGTGTGGCTGGTGTGGGAATCTGGTTGATACAGCGCTGGCGTTGTTCCTCGGGAAGCGTGCCGATCAGCGGGCAGCGGGTGCGGAAGACGCAGCCGCTGGGTGGATTGGCCGGCGAAGGAAGGTCGCCGCGAAGGCGGATCTTCACCTGTTCACGGGCGGCACGCGGATCCGGCAATGGCACAGCTGACAACAGGGCCTTGGTGTAAGGGTGCAAGGGGTTGCTGAACAAGGCGTCGCGGGGTCCCTGCTCCACGATCTTTCCGAGGTACATCACGGCAACGTCGTGGGAAATGTGACGGACCACTGAGAGATCGTGGGCGATGAAGATGTAAGAAACGCCTGTGTCACGCTGAATCTGTTGCAGGAGGTTCACTACCTGCGCCTGCACCGAGACGTCCAGCGCGGAGACGGGTTCGTCGCAGACAATAACCGAAGGGTTCAGGGAAATGGCCCGTGCGATACCTACCCGTTGCCGCTGACCCCCGGAGAACTCATGGGGGAAACGGTTGTAATGCTCAGGCTTCAAACCCACTTGGTCCAGGAGTTCCTTGACCCGGTTCTTCAGGCCACCTTGCGGGTTGATCTTCTGCGCCACCATGGGAGCCGCGATCGCCGTCCCGACGGTTTGGCGGGGATTCAACGAGGCAAACGGGTCCTGGAAGATCATTTGGACCTTCCGCCGGAAGTTGTACAAGCCCCTTCCGTGCAGTTCACTGATGTCCTCGCCATCCACGACGATCCGGCCGCCGGTCGGGTCCAGCAACCGCGCCACCATCCGTCCGGTGGTCGACTTACCGCACCCGGACTCACCCACGAGCCCCAAAGTCTGGCCGCGGGCAAGGCTGAACGACACGCCGTCGACCGCTTTAACCGAGCCCTTGGTGGAGCCGGGAAGGAGGCCGCCTTTCAGCGCGAAGTGCTTTTGCAGGTTCTCCACCTGGAGAATTGGCTGATGTTCCATGACGGGTCCTAACGCGAATTCCGGATGCTGATGATCTGCGGGCCGCTCAAATGGCAGCGCTTGCCGTGCCCGTCCTCGATCCGCAGTTCGGGACGCTGGCTGGCGCAGACGCCGTCGCCGGCGAGTTCGGCGTATTGGCATCGCGCGCTGAAGATGCAGCCCTTGGGCAGGTCAAGGAGCGACGGCGGCTGGCCCGGAATGGGGTTCAGCCGGCTTTGGGCACTGTTGAGGGTGGGCATCGAGTTGAGCAGGCCGAGGGTGTAGGGGTGCCGGGTGTCGTAGAAGATCCCGTCCACTGGCCCCGACTCGACGCATTGGCCCCCATACATGACCAGCACGTCGTCACAGACTTCCGCCACCACTCCGAGATCGTGGGTAATGAGGATGAGCGCCGAGTTTATTTCTTCCTGGAGTCCGGACATCAGGTCCAGGATTTGGGCCTGGACCGTCACGTCCAGCGCCGTGGTGGGCTCGTCCGCGATCAACAGTTCGGGTTCGCAGATCAACGCCATCGCGATCATGGCCCGCTGCCGCATGCCCCCGGAGAAGTGGTGTGGGTACTCGTCATAGCGTTGCTCCGGGCTGGGGATGCCCACCCTTCCCAGCATGTCGACGGCGGCCGTCCGGGCCTGCTTTTTGCTCTCCTTGTTGTGGACCAGGTACGCCTCGGCAATCTGGTGCCCCACGGTATAGAACGGGTGCAGCGCCGACAGGGGATCTTGGAAGATCATGCCGATATTGCGGCCACGCAACTGGCGCATGGCGGATTCGGGGAGCGCCACCAGGTCCTTGCCCTGGAACATGGCCTGCCCGGTGACCTGCGCGGACGTGCCTTTGAGCAAGCCCATGAGCGCTTGGCTTGTGACGGATTTTCCGGATCCGGATTCGCCCACAATTCCCAGGGTCTGGCCGCGTTCCAAGGTGAAGTCCATGCCGTTCACTGCGGAGACAACGCCGTCGTCCGTAGGGAATTTCACGCTGAGGTCCCGGACCTCCAGGAACGGCGCGGTGGCCGTACCGCTGGCGGGAGCGCTCGCGGGGGCGGTGTTCAACTGCATCATTGGAGCCTCACTCGGGGGTCGATGGCGGCATAGGCAAGGTCCACCGCCACGTTGGCGACGATGACGAAGAATGCGGCGAGCATGGTGATGGCCATGGTGACCGGGAGGTCCCCGGCGATGGCAGCGTGCACTGCCGTGAAGCCGAGGCCGGGGACGGAGAAGATCTGTTCGGTGAGCACTGCTCCGCCGAGCAGCAGGCCGATGTCCATGCCCAGCATGGTGACCACAGGGGTGATGCCTGCACGGACACCGTGTTTGAAAGTCACGGTGCGGGGCGCCAGGCCTTTGGCACGGGCGGTCCGGATGAAGTCCTCACCGAATGTCTCAATCATGTTGGTGCGGGTGACACGGATGTAGGAAGCACTGAAGAGGACGGCCAACGCGATCCAGGGCAGCAGGTAGTTGGCCACCCAGGCCCCGGGACCGTGCGGACCGAAGGGGCTGTTGATCTCGTTGGTGGTGAACGGCAGCAGGTGCAGTTGGTTGACGAACAGGAGCAGCAGGAACAGGCCCGTGACCGGGATGGGAAGGGAAACGCCAACAGAGGCTGCGCCCACAATGAACTTGTCCACCGGCGAACCCTTGCGGAGGGCCGCCAGGAGGCCGAGCCCGACGCCGGTGATGGTCCACAGGACAAGCGCACCGATGGCCATCGAGAAGGTGTAGGGGAGGGAACGGGCAATGATGTCGGCTACGTTCTCGTTGGTTTGGAACGATTTGCCCAGGCACGGCCATTCGCACAGCGTCTGGGCGCCGGGGGCACCGATCATCCGTGACGAGAAGAGGCCGCGGATGTAGTCGAAGTACTGGACGAAGAACGGCTGATCCATGCCCAGCGCGACCCGTGCCTCGGATATGCGTTCGGGGGTGCATTCCTGGCCGCAGGCAGCCGCGGCAGGATCAGACGGGCCCAATTGGAAGAGCGTAAAGGTGATGAAACTGACCGCTGCCAGGAGCAATACCAGCGATCCGGTCCGGCGAATAATAAAAGTCGTCATGGTGGTGGTTGCGGGCCGCCCGCTGATGCAGGCGGCCCGCTTCTCCTTCTGGACTATGCCCGATTGGTTTCTCGAAGTCCGGTTATTGCTCGACGCCGACGATCGAAAGGTCGATGCCGCCGAAGAAGTAGCCCACCTGGGCATTGCGGACATTGGAGCCCACCACGCTGTTGGTGTGGGTGCGGATGAGCGGCACGATCGGGTAGGTCTTCAAAGCTGAGCCGAAGGCCTCGGACCACTTCTTACCGAGTTCCTCCGAGGTTCCGTCAGTGTTGCGCAGCTCGAACATCGCCTTGGACACTACGGGGTCGAAGTACCGGGAAGTGTTGGAGAAGCCATAGCTGGTGCCGTCATTGTTCGGCCCCAGGAGCGGATCGGCCGAGGTGCGCACCGATGCAGGGTCGGCACCGCCGCACCAGCCGGACCGTCCCATATCCGGAAGCTGCTCGCTGGCCAGGACCGAGTAGTAGTTCGGGGCCGGAATCGGCACCAGTTCCACGTCGATTCCCAAAGCCTTGAGGTTCTGCTGGACAACGGTGCCGGTGTTCTTGAAAGCGTCGCGGTTGTTCGCGTAACCGTACGTGAGGGTCTTGGGGTAGTCCTTGCCCTCCAGGAGCTTCTTGGCTTCCTCGAGCTTCGGCTTGCCGGTGGGGTCGAGCTCCAGCTCAGTCTCCACGTACCCGCGCATCTTCGCGTTCAGTGGGCTTTGGGTGAGCTCCCCGAAGCGTCGGCCACCGTACTGGACCAGGATGGACTGCCGATCCAAAGCCAGTGCGATCGCCTTGCGGACATCGGGGTCCTTGATCTTCTGGGTGTTCAGGCTCAGCACATCGTTGCAGCCCAGCAGCCCGGAGGCCACGCGATCCTTCACTTTTGCGTCTGCGAGCTTGGCGGAATCCGAGGTCTGCAATGCGCCATTGGAGTCCAGGGTGATGGCATTGGGGTCCGAGTCGGCCAGCAACTGCTGGCTGATGGTGGCCTGGGAGGTCGACAGCGAGAAGCTGAAGGTGTCCGGCAGGGCCGAGCGGTTGGGGTCCGTGGCAGCATCCCAGTGCGGGTTGCGGACCAGTTTCAGGGATTTGCCGCGATTGTAGGACTCCACCATGTACGGACCGGAGGATACCGGGTGGTTGGTGTAGTCCAGCTTGGTGTCCTTGGCCCTGGGAACAGGGGCCGTGTTGGAACGGGAAGCCAGTGCGGGGAACTCCGCGAATGGCTTCTTCAGATGGAAGACCACGGTCCGCTCGTCGGGTGTTTCAACTGCCTTGAGTTCAGCGGAAGGATCCTTGTACGGCCCCTTGTACCCGCCGGCGTCGAGTGCTGCATTCAACTCCTGCGGCGCCTGGGTGAAGACGTCCTGCGCGAAAGTGCGCTCCACGCCGTATTTGATATCGGCGGAGGTGATGGGCGTACCGTCCTCGAACTTCACGCCTTCCTTCAGGGTGAACGTCCAGCTGAGGCCGTCGTCGGAGACTTTACCGGTGTCCGTTGCGAGGTCCGGCACCACAGTGGGCGGCTGGCCGGCTGTTTCCTTGGCCATCGTCAGCGTGCGGTAGTACAGCTGGCCGACGTTGGCCGTCTGTACGTAGTTGCTGTTGCCAGGATCAAGTGTCTGGAAGTCGGAGGACATCAGGACGTTGATGTTTCCGCCCTTGCCGTTGAAACCGGACTTGACCACAACCGGGGCAAGTTCCGTGACTGACTGGGCCTGGTTGGAGTTGGTGGGCTGGTTCTGTCCGGCGCCACAGCCGGTGGCGGCTACGGCGATCAGCACGGAAAGAGCCAAGGCTCTTGCAGGGGTTTTCATGATGCTCCTTGAGGGGTGTGGTGATGCGGGGATGAATGCGGGATTCAGTGGCGGGAAGCTTTAGGGTCCAGTGCGTCCCTGACGGCGTCACCCAGGAGATTGAACGCCAGGACGGTGACGATGAGCATGACGCCGGGAACGGCCAGGAACCATGGATCGCTGAGGTACCAGTTACCGGATTGGGCAGCGTTCAGCATCTGGCCCCACGAAGGTGTGGGGTCCTTGACGCCGACGCCCAGGAAGGACAGTGCCGCTTCGGCTGAGATGTTGGTGGGGATCAGCATGGTGGCGTAGACCAGCACGACTCCCATGACGTTGGGGATGATCTGCCGGAACAGGACACTCACGTGCGAGGCGCCGAAGGACCTGGCGGCTTCCACGAATTCGCGCTCGCGGAGGCTGAGTACCTGGCCCCGGACGATGCGGGCGAGGTAGGCCCAGCCGAAGAAGCCAAGGATGATCACCAGCGAGGCCATGGGCAGGAAGCTCCCTTCGCCCAGCGGGGTATCCCGGAGCCGTGACTGAAGGATGGGCGTCAGCGACAGCACCAGGAGAAGATGGGGAAAAGCGAGGAACAGGTCCATGATGCGGCTGATGATCGCGTCCGTTTTGCCACCGAAGTAGCCGGCCGCCGCGCCCAGGACCGTTCCGAGCACGACCGAGACAGCGGTGGAGAGCAAGGCGATGGTCAGGGAAACCTGGCCGCCGTAGGCAAGCCTGGCGAAGAGATCGCGGCCCAGGCCAGGCTCCACGCCCAACCAGTGCTGTGCCGAGGGGTACATGTAGCCGGGAAGCGGAAGCCCGGGTGTTTGGAAGTCATCCAGCACCTCGGGGCTGGTGTTCGACGTAAAGGGGTCGTTTCCCGACATCGCGCTCAACACGGGAGCCAGGATGGCGAACACCATGATGGCCACTACGACGCACAGGCTGAGGAGCGCGATCTTGCTGCGGCGGATCCGCATCCAAGCAGTGGCGAGCAATGAGCGCGCCTCGGCAGGCGCTTTGGACTCGCCCGCCGCTGCCCGAGGAAGCGGCGGGCTGCCGGTGTTCGGTTCGATGGACTGTAACTGGGTCAACGGTTCTGCTCGTTTCATCATCCGAGGAGCGTGCTCCGGAGTTCTTGTATACCAAAATAGATTAGAGCAGGATTCATGCGATGTAAATCACAAATAATGTACTGTTTGGAATACCAGAGAGATCCTCGCGCTGAGTACGCAGAGGACAGGAACAACGAGGAGCCGCCCGTGCCAACCAAGGTCACCGCCCGCTACGTGCTGGGTTATCACAACGGACACCACGTCCTCCTTGAAGACGCCTGCGTTGTGTATGACGGCTCCACCATTGAGTACGTCGGCCATGACTACACCGGACCCGTGGACGAAGAGCGTCAGCTCGGTGACGCCGTGCTGATGCCCGGCCTGATCGACCTCGACGCGCTCACGGACATCGACCACCTCATCCTGGACAGCTGGGCCGGACCGGAACACGCCAAAGGGCACCAGTGGTCGGAGGACTACTTCCGGAACCGCCGCGCAGACGTCTTTACTCCCGAAGAGCGCCAGCAAATCCGCGAGTACGCGCTGATCCAGCTCATCCTGCACGGCATCACCACCTACATGCCCATCGCCTCCGAAGTACACTCCGAATGGGCCGAGCCCTTCGATGAGCTGGTGGGAATGGCCGACACCAGCCGACGCCTGGGCTTGCGCGGCTTCCTGGGTCCTGCGTACCGCTCGGGCGTGAACGTCGTCCTGGCGAGCGGCGAACGTTCGGTGATGTTCGACGTCGAGCGTAGCCGTGAGGGTTTTGCCGATGCGTTGCGCTTCATCGACCATGCGACGGAACTTAACGACCCTCTGGTGACTGGCGTCCTGCTCCCGTGCCGGATCGAAACACTGGACGTAGGGCTGCTGAAGGAAACGGCGGCGGTATCCGCGGACAGGGATATCCTGGTGCGCCTTCACTCCCTGCAGGGCCTGATGGAACGCCAACTCATCCTGGACCGGCATGGAGTGGCGCCCTTGGAGCTCCTTGAACAGGTGGGTCTGTTGGGCGAACGGCTGCTGATTCCGCATGCCACCTACACAGACCGCAACCCGGCCGTGTTCGGCGAGGACCGCGGCGACCTCGCAACGCTTGCCGACAGCGGTGCAAGCATCATCCACTGCCCGCTCACGTCCATGCGTTACGGCAGCGCACTGGACTCCTTCAATGCCTACACGGAAGCGGGCATCAACATTTCGCTGGGCACGGACTCCTTCCCGCCGGACATGATCCGCGGAATCGACGCCGGGGTGCAGCTCGCGAAAATCCTCGCCGGAGCCAACGACGCCGGTGACGTTGCGGGATACTTCGACGCAGCCACGCTCGGTGGTGCGCATGCCCTCCGCCGCCCGGACCTGGGCCGGTTGGAGCCCGGAGCCCAGGCGGACCTGGTGGCCTTCTCCTTGGGAGACATCCGTGACGGCGTCCACGACGATCCACTCCGGACGCTTATCCTGAACGGAACAGCCCGCCAGGCTGTGCTGTCCGTGGTGGCTGGTCGAACCATCATGGCTGACGGTGTGATCGACGGGGTGGACCTGGACTATTGGCGCCTGAAGGGCCAGGAATTGTTCGACAAGATGCGCCAGGCCTACACCGTTCGGGACACCCTGAACCGCCCGGCCAATGAGCTGTTTCCTCCCGTGTATGCTCGGTTGGAACGCTGACCGGCGCCGTCCGGCACACGAGGCGTGCAAGGGTGTGAAGGAAGGTTTGACAGTGGCTGAGGCGATGCCGGAAACCGGAACTGGCCGCGACGATGAGGCCCGTGCCGAGAACGTCTATCAACTGGTGCTCGAGGGCATAGTCACAGGCACGTATGCCCAGGGCGTGCGTTTACGCGAACGCGAACTCTCCGAGGTTTACAACGTCTCGCGTATTCCGGTGCGCGAAGCCATCCAACGCCTGGAACAGGACGGTTTCGTCCAGACGTTCCCTCGTCGCGGTGCCGTGGTCCGGCAGCTGACCCTCACCGACGTCAACGAACTGTTCGACATCCGGCTGTGCCTGGAAACGTTCGCCGCCCGGATGGCTGCCACCCGGGTGGCAGAAGGTGCCGACGGCGGCCGGTTGGAGGAGCTGATGGAGGCCTCCACGGCGGCCATCGATGAGGACCGGACCGAAGACGTCGCCGTGATCAGTGCCGAACTCCACGCCGAAATTGTCCGTTTGTCCGGAAACCGCCTTCTGATCGAGTCCGTGAAGCCGTTGTTCGGCAGGATGCGGTGGATTTTCGGGCTGGCGCACAACCGCAGCAACGAACTCCAACGCGACGAGCACACCGAGCTCTGCAACGCCATCTTGAAAGGCCGGCCGGACCTGGCCTACTCCCTGGCGTACTCGCACATCGAACTGGGCCGCGAACCGGTCCTGTCAGGGCTCGCCGAGACGTTGGAGCCCTAAAGCTTCACTAGTCGTCGGCGTCCGGGTATTCGTCTTCATCCTCGTCGTCGTAGCGGCCTGATTCCTCCACTTCGACCTCGAGGATCTTCAACAACTCAGTATCCGGGTTCAGCATGATGGCTGCCTCGTCGCGGCGGTGCTGCAGCACGGTGTCCAGGTAGGACTGCACCGTCTCCGCCAGCGGAACGTACCTGTCCTGCTTTTGGCTCATGTACCAGCGGTGCTCCAGGACCTCATGGACCACCTCTGCCGGCTCCAGCTTCCCGGCCAGGTGGCGGGGAATGGAACGGACAATGGGTTCGAAGATCTGGCTGACCCAAATGTGGGCGCTGATTTCCTCATCCAGTTCCGGGTTGTTGTCGGCGCGGAACTGGTCCATGTCGTTCAACAGCCTGCGGGCTTGGTTCTCCTGGGCGTCCAGGCCCGTGAGGCGGAGCAACCGCCGCTGGTGATGGCCGGCGTCGACCACTTTGGGCTGGAGCTGGATGGTGGAGCCATCCGCCGTGGTCTTGATGGCGTATTCCTCGACGTCGAAGCCCAGCTCGTTGAGGCGGCGGATGCGCGCACCCACGCGCCAACGCTCGCCGAGCTCAAAGGACTCCTTCTCCGTGAGCTCGGTCCAGAGCCGGCGGTAGCTGTCCATGATCAGCTCGCTGGTGGCTACCGGGTCAACCTTTTCCTCGATCAGCCCACCGTCCAACAGATCCATCAGTTCACCGGCAATGTTCACCCGGGCGATTTCGAGGTCATATTCACGCTGGCCCATGGAAAGGTCCGGGTAAAGCTCACCCGTTTCCGCGTCCACCAGGTAAGCGGCGAAAGCGCCGGCGTCGCGGCGGAACAGCGTGTTGGACAGTGACACGTCACCCCAATAGAAACCCACCAGGTGCAGTCGCACCAGCAACAGCGCCTGCGCGTCAATGAGGCGGGTCAGCGTGTCCTTCCGCAGCATCTGGGAGAACAACGCGCGGTAGGGCATGGAGAATTTCAGGTGCCGGGTGACCAGCACCGGGTTCAGCGGACGCCCGTCCGCGGTGGTGCGGCCGGTGATGACGGCCACCGGTTCCACGCAGGGAACGTCCAGCCGTGCCAGCTTACGGAGCATGTGGTACTCGTGGCGGGCGACGTGTTCTGAGGTTTCCTTGATGGCAATGACCGAGCCGCCAAGGTGGGCAAAGCGGACGATGTGCCGGGAAATACCGCGGGGCAGGGCGGCGAGGTTCTCGGTTGGCCAGTCCTCCAGGGCGATGTGCCACGGCAGGTCCAGCAGCTCGGGATCGGCTGCCGCAGCAGTGATGTTCAGCGAACCGATCACGCTGGCCGGCGGTGCGGTGTCCTGCGCGCTGGCTGCCTCAGTCCTGGGGAGCTTGCCGATCTGCCCGTAGTCGGTGGGTTCGTCGTGCCACTGGGCTCCGTTTTGCTCGCTCATGCCTCAATTGTTCCGTACTTGGGGTCGCTGGCGGTCATCGCGCCTGAAAAGGGATACTCCGGCTTCGCCGACCATTCGACGTCGGGCGCTTCCTGGAAGACGACGCCTTGCCGCGTGAGCCGCTCACCCAAGGCGCCGAGCCGACGTCGGAAGTCACCGGCGTTGCGGACTTCCTGACCGGACCAGGCCACTTCCGCCAGTGAGACCGCCCGTGGGTACAGGAGCCACTGGGCCTGTTTGTTGTTCCGTACCGTCTCAGACCACAGGGGGCCTTCGACGCCGAGGATCTGTTCGTCGTGCAGGCCGCCCTGGGCAGGGTCCCAGTTGTAATACTCGGACCAGGTAAAGGGGCCGCCTTCCACCCACGACAACCCAACAGGACTTTCCGGATCATATTTCTGGTCCAGGTAGGTGTTCGCTGCGGGGGACATGATGACCGGTGTTCCGCTGTTGTGGGCCTGTCGCACGGTGGCCTCCAGATCGCCGTGCCAGTACTGGATCACCGCACCTTCCGGAAGCTCGACGGCGGCAAATTCGTTCCAACCCACCACGGCCTTGCCCGTCGCGGCGGCTATCTGGACAAACTGCTGCACCATGGCGACGTAGTCCTCGTGGGCCGTGACGTGGGCTTCGTCTCCACCGATGTGCAGGTACGGGCCTACTGTGATGTCGGCGAGCTGTCCGAGGACTTCGCGGGCGAACTCGTAGGTGGCGGGCACGTCCGCGCTCAGGGTTGACCAGCCAACCTCGGCCGTGGTGCTCATGGGTTTGGCCTTGCCGTCCGGGTTGAGCTGCGGGATGGCTGCGAGGGCGGCGTTGACGTGCCCGGGAAGGTCGATCTCCGGCACCACGAGCACATTCTTGCTGGCGGCGTACGCCTGGATGTCCCGGAAATCCTGCTGGGTGTAGAAGCCGGAGTTGCCGCGCGCAGGCACGGCCGTGGGGACCTCGACGGCGCCCGTGCCGCCCAGCCGGGTGAGGTTGGCGTAGTCCAGCCCGGACGGATTCTCCTTGGGCTCCAGGATTTCGATGCGCCACGCCTGGTCATCGGTAAGGTGCAGGTGCAGTGCGTTCAGCTTGAACTGGGTCATGACATCGATCTGCTCCTTCACCTCCTCCACAGTGAAGAAGTTGCGGGCAACGTCCAGCATGAGGCCACGGTAGGCGAAACGCGGCGCGTCAGCGATTTCGACGGCGGGAATCACCGAGGCGCCATCGGCGCCCGACTCCGTACCCTCGATGGATGCGGGGAAAAGCTGCCGCAGTGTCTGCACTCCGTTGAACAGGCCGGCATCAGTGGAGGACGAAAGCCGGATGGCATCGCTGGTGACAGTGAGCGAGTACGCTTCCGGGCCGCCGTCGAACATGTCCACCAGCTCGAGGACGATGTCACCGGGGCGGGCGTCCTCCGTTATGGGCAGCTCGAAACCGGTGCCGCGACGCAGGAGCGAGGCAAGCTGCTCAGCGACGGGCACGGCAGGATCGCTTGCCGCAATCCGGGCTTTGGGGGAGAGCGTGAAGGCAGGGCTGTCCAGGTGTTCGACGTGCGAGGGGCGGGGGATCAGGGTATCTGTCGTGTTCATGCCGTTCTTCCTGGGAGAAAGGTTAACGCGAGAGCGGCCCGACCGTGAGGGGTCGGGCCGCTATCACAATGCGGAACGTACAGACGCGTCAGCGCCGGTGGGGACTTAGTCGCCCAGGCGGAGGCCGGTCTTGGTGTCGAACAGGTGGACGTGGCCGGACTGCGGACGAACAAAGATGGACTCGCCCTTCATCGGGGGGCGACGGCCATCGACGCGGGCGACGATGTCGTGGCTCTTGCCATCAAGGATGGTGTGGCCGTAGACGTAAGCGTCGGCGCCGAGTTCTTCAACGACGTCAACCTCGACCTGGAGGCCTTCGCCGTTGCCGACGGTCTCCAGGTCTTCCGGACGCGAGCCAACGGTAACCGTCTGGCCGTGTGCTTCCTGGAGGACGTCGCGCGGCACGGGGTAGACCGTTCCACCGAACTGAACGCCGCCGTCGACTACCGGCAGTTCCAGCAGGTTCATGGCCGGGGAGCCAATGAAGCCTGCAACAAAGACGTTTTGCGGGCGGTCGTACAGGTTGCGCGGGGTGTCAACCTGCTGCAGCAGGCCGTCCTTCAGCACAGCCACGCGGTCACCCATGGTCATGGCCTCGACCTGGTCGTGCGTCACGTAAACCGTGGTGACGCCCAGGCGGCGGGTCAGGGACGCGATCTGCGTACGGGTCTGGACGCGGAGCTTGGCGTCAAGGTTGGAAAGCGGCTCATCCATGAGGAAGACCTGGGGGTTTCGGACGATTGCGCGACCCATGGCAACACGCTGGCGCTGACCGCCGGAGAGTGCCTTTGGCTTGCGGTCCAAGTACTGCTCGAGGTCGAGGAGCTTGGCGGCTTCGCGGACGCGCTCTGCGCGCTCTTCCTTGGAAACGCCGGCGATCTTCAGGGCGAAGCCCATGTTGTCCGCAACAGTCATGTGCGGGTAGAGGGCGTAGTTCTGGAAGACCATTGCGATGTCGCGGTCCTTCGGCGGAACGTCCGTGACGTCGCGGTCGCCGATGAGGATGCGGCCTGCGTTGACGTCCTCAAGACCTGCGAGCATGCGCAGCGAGGTGGACTTACCGCAACCGGAGGGTCCAACGAGGACCAGGAATTCGCCATCGGCGATGTCGATGTTGAGCTTATCGACGGCGGGCTTATCTGTGCCCGGGTACAGACGCGTAGCGTTATCAAAAGTAACTGTAGCCACAGTTATCAATCCCTTCACCGGCAGGTACGTGCCGGACGATCCGTTGTGAATGGTTCATTTTCTTCAGTTGAACTCCCCGGCCATTGGCCGGGGAGGATCGTGTGACGTCGCACGGTACTGTGCGTCACATCACATCCAAGAGTATGTCAGACTTTTGGATGAAAGACCTAAATGTTACAAAGGTCACATGTGCCGTTGGTCACCGGTCGGGCCTAGCGACCACACGGCGACGCTCCCTCAGTAGCGCCTCCAACAGCTCCGCCATGTGGACTGGAGCCTCCACGCGGTACTGCGCCTGGGTGAAGTCCAAGCCGACTTTGATCCCTACGTCATCACCCATCAGCCGGCCCAGAGCATCCTCATCCGTGACGTCATCCCCGGCGAACAGTATGGCCGTCGCGCCGGTTGCCTGCCGGAGGAACTCCACAGCCTCACCCTTTGAAGCGTGGACTACCGAGGTTTCCAGCACCCGCTTGCCCGTCTTCAAATAGACACCTGCATATTCGCGGAGCACGCGCGTAGCGGCTTCCACAGCGTCCTCGGCAACGTCGTCCTCTGCCATCCTCGTATGGAGGACGACACCGGCAGGCTTGTCTTCGAGCACCGTCCCGGGAGCCGTCTCCACGATTTCCTCGAGCACATCACGAACTGCAGCCAGCGTTGTGCGCTGTTCGTCGTCCAGTTCCAAACCGTGGGAGCCTTCGCCCAACCAGACCTCGGCCCCGTGGCTCCCAACCAGCAGCGTGGCGGCCGGAGGGGAGGCGACCAGCCGCAAGCTGTCCAGTGCCCGGCCCGAGATGAGTGCCGTCGTCGTGCGTGGAAGTTCGGCGAGTTCCGCCAAAGCGGCGGCGGACCGCGGGAGTGGCCGGGCGTCCTTTGCCCGGTCCACGAGAGGGGAGAGCGTGCCGTCGAAGTCGAGGGCCACCAGGAGCTGCTCGGTGTTGGCGATGCGGCGGATGGCGTCTAGCAGTTCGGGCTTCAAGGACAGTTTTTCAGCTGTCATCGCGGACCACCTTTTCCTCAAGTGCGGCCAGGAACTCGGCCGACCAGTGATCGACGTCGTGATCCAGGATCTGCTTCCGCATCAGTTTCATGCGACGGCGGGCCTCTTTGGGCTCGAGGTTGACCGCGCGGAGGATGGCTGATTTGAGGCCATCGATGTCGTGCGGATTGATGAGGAACGCCTGCTTGAGCTGGTCCGCGGCGCCGGCGAATTCGCTCAGCACCAACGCCCCGTTGTCATCGGCGCGGGCGGTCACATACTCCTTGGCCACCAGGTTCATGCCATCGCGCAGCGCGGTCACCAACATGACGTCGGCGGCCAGGTACAGCGCCACCATCTCCTCCACCGGGTAGCTGTGGTGCAGGTAGCGGACGGCTGTGTTCTGGATGGTGTCGTAGGTGCCGTTGATGTGACCGACGGTGCCTTCAATTTCCTCGCGAAGCAGCCTGTACTGTTCCACGCGCTCGCGGCTGGGGCTGGCCACCTGGATGAGCGTGGCGTCCTCGACTTTGATCTGCCCGTCAGCGAGGAGTTCCTCGAAAGCCTTGAGCCGGTGCCCGATTCCCTTGGTGTAGTCGAGCCGGTCGACGCCCAGGAGGATGGTCTTGGGGTTGCCGAGGTCCCGGCGGATCTGCTTGGCACGCTCAATAATGTCCGGATTGCTTGCCAGCTGCCGGATCTGGTCCACGTCGATGGAGATCGGGAAGGCCTGGGCCCGGGCGATGTGGGTGACTTCGCCGTCGGGGCCCTTCACGTGGACCTGCTGCTGCTTGACGCTGGCGCCCAGGAACCGGCGTGCGGAGCGCATGAAGTTGCCGGCATCGCTGGGACGCTGGAAGCCCAGAAGGTCCGCCCCCAGCAGGCCGTCGATGATCTCGCGGCGCCAGGGCAGTTGCGCGAAAATTTCCGGCGGAGGGAACGGGATGTGGTTGAAGAAGCCGATCTTCAGGTCCGGCCGCGCCTGACGCAGCAGGCGGGGCACCAGCTGGAGCTGGTAGTCCTGGACCCACACAGTGGCGCCGTCCGCGGCGTGGCGGATGACGGCGTCGGCGAACTTCTTGTTGACCGTCCGGTAGGAGTCCCACCACGTACGGTGGAACTCCGGCGGGGCGATGACGTCATGGTAGAGCGGCCAGATGGTCGCGTTAGAGAAGCCCTCGTAATACAGTTCAACTTCGTGGCTGCTGAGCTGGACCGGGACCAGGTCCATGCCTTCGTGGCTGAAGGGCCGCACCGTCTCGTCGGGGGCCCCATGCCAACCCACCCACGCGCCGTCGGACTTTGTCATCATGGGGGCCAGGGCCGTGACCAGGCCGCCGGGCGAACGGCGCCAGCCGTCACCGCCGTCGTCGTTGCCGTCGCTGCTGCAACGGTCCACAGGCAACCTGTTGGAGACCACCATGAAATCGAACGTGCTGGCCGTAGGCTTCTTGGTTGGAGAAGCCTTGGGGGCTTGTTCGGTACTGAGTTTTTCGCTTGCCGGTTCCTGCATTAACGCTCCCTGGGGTTGCTGTGACTCAACTCCCAGCCTACTAGTGGAATCTTCACGGGCAGTTGATCGTTCAACAACCGGGCGGGAGGGTGTGCGGTAGAGCTCCAAGTTCGCTCCCGTAAACTGTCCCCGTTGCCCTAGATATTCACTACGACGTCGAGTAACCCGAGGAACTGATGAGCCCCGCAAACGAATCCCGCCTGTCCAAGGCTGAGCGCACCGCCCAGGCACGGGAAAAAGCGCGCGCAATCCGCGAAGAGCAGTTGAAGAAAGAGAAGCGCAACAAGCTTCTGGTCGGCTGGGGCATCGTGGTTGCCATCGTTGTCATCATCGCGGTGGTGGCGTTCGTGGTTGTTGGCAACGTCCAGAACAACGCGCCGATTGCCGACAACGGCCCCACGCCCGCCAACGGCAACGTCCATGGCGGCGTCACCCTGCTGGCCAACAGCGAGGTTGTGAAGTCCGAACCCGCCACCGTCAACGTCGCCGACGTTCCTGCTCCGCTGGCCAGCAAGCCCGCAACCGTAACTGTTCCCGGTGGCGAGGCTGAAGCCGGAAAGCCGGTCAAGGTAGTTGCCTACATCGACTTCATCTGCCCCGTCTGCAAGCGCTTCGAGACCACGTACGGTGACTCGCTGACCAAGCTCCGCAACGATGGAAAAATCTCCCTCGAATACCGCGCTCTTGGCTTCCTGGACCAGCAGTCCACCACCAACTACTCCTCGCGGGCGGCCAACGCTGCGGCCTGCGTGGTGAACTCTTCCCCGGAAAAGTACGCGGACTTCTTCAACCTCCTCTTTGAGCGCCAGCCGGCTGAAGGCAGCGCAGGCATCTCTGACAAGGACCTGAAGGCCATGGCCACCGAGGTAGGTGCGGCAAACATCGACTCCTGCGTCGACAGCAAGCAGTACCGCCCCTGGGTGAAGGTTGCTACGCAGGAAGCCGCAGCGATCGGCGTCACGGGTACGCCTACCGTTTTTGTCGACGGCAAGCAGTGGGACGGCTCCACGGACCTGAACGCTGAAATCCAGACCGCCATCACGGCAAAGGGCTAAGCCTTCCTTGAATTACGACGGCGGCCGGTCACCCCTTGCTGGGTGACCGGCCGCTGTTTGTTTTGAGTCTCGTGGTACCGCCCTGCGTGTGAATTTCGTTGCGGGGGAGGGTGTGGGCTAACCTTGTCTAGCGTTGTTTCGGCGGCGCTGTTGTGTTGTTTCGCCTCCTTAGCTCAGTTGGCCAGAGCACCGCTCTTGTAAAGCGGGGGTCGTCGGTTCGAATCCGACAGGGGGCTCCACGAACCCCTCCATTCCGGCGCTTGCCGGGATGGAGGGGTTTTTCTGCTGCTCTGTAGAACGCGTCCGGTCTTTATCGATGCCTGTTTCTGCGTCCTGCCCGGTCGGCGAAGGCGTCCAGGGCTGCGATGATGTCCGGAGCCACCCAAACCCGGGTGCCGCGGATTTTTCCGGCGGATGCCAAGACGCCCGCGTGTTCCAGCCGTTCCACTGCCCGGTAGGCGGTGGCCATGGAGGCCCCAGTGTGTTCGGCGACCATTTCAGCCGTCAGTGCCGGCTCCTTTGGTACCAGGTCCAGGACTTTACGGACGGATGAGGGTGCACCCGCCAGGCGTTCCCTGTAGCTTGCTTCTACCGCCTCAATGTCTGTCGTCAGTTGCCGGCCGTTGTCGACGGCGCGGACAGCGGACTCGGCAAAGCGCTCCACGATCGGCTGGATGTCCCCTTCGCGGTAGGCGCCCAGTGCGTGGAAGTACAGGCGGGTATCGGTCAGCAATCCCGAGGACACGGGCACGGTGACGTTCTCGGTGACGCCCTTAGCACGCAGCAGGGCGCTGACGATGGCTCGCCCGGTGCGGCCGTTGCCGTCGGCGAATGGGTGGATGGTTTCGAACTGGGCGTGCGCGATCGCCGCTTGGGTCAGGGCCGGGATGTCGTCACGCTGCATGAAGGTCACCAGGTCCTCGACTGCCGGCATCACCCGATCCGGGTGGGGCGGGACGAACTCGGCCGTGTGTGGGGAGTTGCCGCGGATCCAGTTCTGCGCGTCCCGGTACTCACCGGCGATGTTTTCGTCTGAGGCGTTCAGCAGGGCGTGGTGCATGACCGCGATGTTCTGCACTGACAGGTCCTCGGACAGGTCGATCGCAGCCTGCAGGGCCCTGACATTGGAGGCGATCAGTGAGGCGTTTGTGCTGGAGGTGTCACCAAGCTGGGCCAGGGCGATCTTGCGGGCGCCAGCGGTCAGGTTCTCAATCTGGGAGCTGGAGGCGGACTCGCTGCGCAGTAGCAGCGCCGCGAACGGTGTGGTATCCCGGCCCAGCTCAGAGTCGAAGCGGACCATCTCCACTGTCGCCGCTTCTGCCAACGCCTGGGTTCGGGAATCAATGGCCGGATCCAGGCCAGCGATCTCGGGAGCGACTGCGGCCTCATAGGGTCCGCGGGCCAGCAGCCGCTGCCGTCGGGAGGCGCCACGGTTGGGGTCGGTTTCCCACGGATGCTCCTCATAGCCAATTGCCGGCCAGCCCCCGGCGCCGTCGAACAGGGAGACGCTTGGTTCGGCGTGCGGGTTTGCGGCAAACTGTCCGCCGGCAGGGATGCCGTGCGGGTGTCTAGCCTGGGAGTCCATGGTTTCCTTTGAGAAGGTTTAACCCTGATTTTCTCATAGTGAGTGTGAAATGAGAATATCAGCGTCCCTGGTTCTCATGTTGCCGGCGCTCAGTCGAACGTCTACGACCGCTGCGGACCAACGCTTCTGCCTGAACCGGATGATGGGAGGGAACCAACATCCATGGTCCGCCTGAGGGAAACCTACAAAGTGCCCACCAGCCAACTCGGTGAGGATCCTAAACTCCAGCCGGTCGGATAAGCCGCGCAGCCAGGGAGGCTTGCGTTCACGTTGTGCGGGCGATGAATTGACGGATCCAATCGACTGTTTCGGGGCGGTCCAAATGGAGACCGTGACCAGCGCCGGGCACCCGCACCAGCACTGACCGGGGAATATGCCGGCGGAGGAGCAGGGCATTGGGCAATGGGGTGAGCCGGTCAACAGTCCCATGAAGTATCAAAGTGGGTGCCTTGATGGACCCCAGTGCGCTCCACGCGTCGTGGTCCCGGCTCGCCCTGAAATGCCGGGCTTTGGCCCATGCCGAGGCCGGGGAATTGAAGAAAGCATGCGTCGCGTCAGGATTGCGCTGGACCCAGTCGGCGTCGAAGAAGAGCGGTTCGAGCCGGGACATGTCGCCGCCCACCAGCGCTTCGAGGGCATCCCTGTCGGGTTGGGTTGCTGGATCCGGCCATTTGCCGCCACTGGTGGCGGCGAGGATCAAGGTGCGGACCGTCTCCGGATGATCAATGGCCAACCATTGCCCAACGCGCCCACCCATTGAGTGGCCGTACACATGTGCGTTGTCCGCTCCGGCGGCGGAGAGGACAGCTGCTGCGTCTTCGGCGAGGAGCCGCGTGGTGTACCGATCGGCGTCACCCCGCCCACTCCGTCCAATCCCTCGGTGATCGAAGCGGATGACGCGGTAAAAGCGGGACAGGAGTTCCGCCGTCGGGCCCCAACCATCCATTGCCGTTGCCTGTCCGGCGATGAGGAGCAGTGGCTCGCCTTCGCCCTCGGACGTCCAGGCGAGTCCGGTGCCGTCGGGCGCTTCGGCGAAGTTCACCGTGCCACTTTATCCCTGCTCCCGGATGCTGGGCTGGGCCCCGGTCCTGGGCGCAATTGCAGCAGGCCGGCAACGGTGAGTCCTGCGGTGAGTGCGAGGGCTCCAGCCCACAGGGTGAGGGCCGCGAGGTCGTGAACAGCCATCTGGGGGAGCCGCCGATCCGGGACGGCCACCACGCCGATAAAGGCTCCGACAAGGCCAAAGTAACTTCCGGTCATGAAGCGTTGGTGGGCTCGGATGTTGCCTTTGCGTACCGACCATAAGCCGACGGTCAGCGTGCAGAAAGTCAGAACCGAGAGAGCATGGAGCCAGTTGAACCCGCCGTCAATGGTCCGGATCCCGAAGGAGGTAAGCACCACTACGTACATTGCCACAGCCCAGATACGGCCCAGAATCCTGTGCGCCACACTGCCTTTGTTGCGGCGGAGCAGGTTCACGGCGCCGAAGATCAGCGCGTAGCCTGCGGCGATGGCGTGCAATGCAATGAGGAATGTCCACGGCGAAGGCATACGGCCAGCCTAGTGGTCAGGGCGGACCGATCCGCCTCAGCCCGGTTGAACGCTACGGAGCTTCGTGTCGCGGGGTTAGGGTGGTCCCGTGACCCAACCTCGTGACGACGGCCCCTTCTTCCATGGCACCAAGGCAGATCTCCGGGAGGGAGACCTCCTGAGGGCGGGCTTCAGGTCCAACTACCGTCCGGAAGTGATTATGAACCACATCTACTTCACTGCTCTGAGGGACGGTGCGGGACTTGCCGCTGAGCTCGCAGCCGGGGAGGGTGAGCCGCGGGTCTACGCTGTGGAACCGACCGGACCCTTCGAGGATGATCCGAACGTGACGGACAAGAAGTTTCCGGGCAACCCCACCCGTTCGTATCGGAGCACCGCTCCACTCCGCGTGATCGGCGAAGTGACCGACTGGACCCGTCTGACCCCGGAGGCGCTGAGTGCCTGGAAGGAACGCCTGGGCGCGATCCTTGCCGACGAGCGGGGGGAGATCATCAACTAGTGCCAGGCCCTTCAGGCCCGGAAGAATCCACCGTGCCGCGTCATGGAGGCGTGGGCCGCGCTGATGAGGTCAGATCGGGCTGCCACGCAGCGGTCCGCGGTCTGCCGGAGGGCTGGAAGCGCGTCGGCCGCGTAGTCGAAGTGGTCTTCCCTGATCATGGATTCGATGGCCCGGCATTGGTGCTCGGTTTCGATCGCCCCAACCATCGCTGAGCTGATCTTCAGGCTCAGGACAGCATTGGTGGTCTCTTCCTCGTCTCCCTGTTCCACGGCCCGTGCGATCCGTTCAACGCGGCCGGTAAGCATGGACAGGTACTTGGTCAGGAACCGCAACGCCGGGGCAGGGTCGCCGAGGTCATCGGCGAGGCTGCGGAGCCGGTCCAGGTCGAGGCCTTCACGGTTGTTTCGCGGTGCGCTCATTCCTGGACTTCCTTTCGGGTGTGGACCGGGGACCGGCCTGAAGGGCAAACAGGCCGGTCCCCGGAGCTTGGTGGTGCGGTGGTTGGTTACTTGGTGGTTTCGGTGCGTTGGGTGCCGGTGAAGGAGAAGGCGATGGTGGAGGTGGCGCCCTGGAAGGTGTTGTCCGCGGTGGTGGGGAACGCGGTGGTGACTTTGAGGTTGTCGGTCTTGGTGCTGGTCAGGGAGGTCAGGTTGTTCAGGACCTTGTTCGCGGTGATGACGGGGGCCGAGGCCAGGACGGTGGTCTTGGTGCCGGCGCAGGTGTAGGGGGCGGCGGTGCCGGTCCAGGCAACGGAGCAGTTCTCGATGGTCAGCTGCAGGCCGTTGGTGGTGTCGGTGGTGAGCAGGGATCCGGTGGCACCGGCGGAGGTGGTGAGGGTGACGTTGTTCAGATCGGAGTTGCCGGTGTTGGCCAGGGTGACGAGCTTTTCGACTTTGTCCCCGGGCAGCAGGCCCGCGACGGGGACGTTGAGGGTGTTGTTGGCGCCGGTGCCCAGGGCGATGGTGACGGTTCCTGCGGTGACGGCCTGTGAGGCGGAGGTCGAGGAGGTGAACGCGCCGTAGGTTCCCATGCCGGCGACGGCGGCT
This sequence comes from Arthrobacter sp. LFS091, assembly GCF_047977885.1. NCBI lineage: Bacteria > Bacillati > Actinomycetota > Actinomycetes > Micrococcales > Micrococcaceae > Arthrobacter > Arthrobacter sp. LFS091. Next base: position 299,166 of record NZ_JBFPFP010000008.1, on the reverse strand, counting down.
GCGGTGCCGACCAGTGCGACGGAAGCGAGGATCTTGCCGGAGGTGGTCTTGAGGCTGATGGCCATGGGAATCAGTGTCCTTTCGGTAGGCCACCGTGAGACCGGCCGGCCGTTCTTCGTTCCAGCCTCTCTGGCTGACAAGAACTACTGTGCCGGGCCACCCTCAAGAACCAATCCTGCAAACCCGCAACAGTCCCTCAGGAAAACCTCAAGACTCGCGCCAAACGCAACGGTGCCTCCCCGCAAGGGGGAGGCACCGGCGTCGTTATTCAGTTAGAGCGGTCCTACGGGGTGGGGTTGCCGCCGTTGACGTTCAGCGTTTCGCCCACCACGTAGCTGGATTCAGGCGAGGCGAGGAAGACATACGCCGGGGCGAGCTCAGCGGGTTGGCCGGCGCGGCCCAGGGGAGTCGAATGGCCGAATTCGGGCAGTTCCTCCTTCGGCTGACCGCTGCTGACCTGCAGCGGTGTCCAGATCGGTCCTGGAGCCACCGCGTTCACGCGGATTCCCTTGGGCGCAAGCTGCTGCGCCAGGCCCTTGGTGAAGTTGTTGATGCTTGCCTTGGTGGTGGCGTAATCCACCAGCGTCGGCGAGGGGTTGTAGGCCTGGATGGAGGTGGTGTTGATGATGGTTGAGCCTGGCTCCAAGTGCGGGAGTGCGGCCTTGGTCAGCCAGAACATCGCGTACACGTTGGTCTTCAGCGTGTGGTCGAACTGCTCGTCCGTGATGTCGGCGAGGTCCTTCTGGGCCACCTGCTTGCCGGCGTTGTTGACCAGGATGTCCACCCCGCCCAACACAGCGATGGCGGTGTCCACGAGTTCCTGGCAGGTGGTTGAGTCCTTGAGGTCGCCGGGAACCTTGACGGCCTTGCGGCCTGCGGCTTCGATGAGGTTGGCGATCCGGGCCGCGTCTTCTTCCTCTTCGGGCAGGTAGGAAAGGACGACGTCGGCTCCCTCGCGTGCGAAGGCGATGGCGGTAGCGGCTCCGATGCCGGAGTCGGCCCCGGTGATGATCGCTTTGCGTCCTTCCAGCCGCCCCGTGCCCCGGTAGCTTTCTTCGCCCAGGTCCGCCTTCGGCGTCAGTTCTGCGTCGAGGCCGGGCTCAGGCTGGTGCTGCTTTGGCGGGGAAATGTGCTCGTAGGCGGTGACCGGGTTTCGGAAGGTGTACTGGTCAGTCATGGTGGTCCTCCTGGTCCTTCATCGTGGAACTCGGACGGAAAAGCTAAGTAGGCTTACGATTTCTACCTTAGGCACGTGGAGGTGTACGTGCCAAGTCGCAGGCGGATACCCGTGTCTATGCCGCCGAGTGAACGGCGACGGAGGCACGCTCAACAGCCGGGCATTCGATTTTCAAAGCAGCACCTTCCGGGGCTGCCTCAAGGCCCAGCAGCATACGGACGCCCGCCGCCCCGAGCTCGTAGTGGGGCAACGATACGGTGGAGAGCGGCGGCCGAAGGTGTGCTGCGATGACTTCCTGGTTGTCGAACCCCACCACCGCGATGTCGTCCGGGATGGACAGGCCGTTCTCCCGCAGGCCGTCGTACAGGCCCATGGCCATCCGGTCGTTGTAGCAGTAGACGGCGGACACGTCGAGTTCCAAGAGCTCGCCGGTGGCGCCGTAGCCGCCTTCCTGGTCCGGGTAAGCCTCCAGAACCAGTGAAGGGTCGAACGGTATGCCCGCAGCATCCAGCGCTGCACGGTAGCCGGCGAGCCGTCCGTCCTTTGCCGGAGCAGGGGTGGTGGTGTTGATGAAGGCGATCCGGCGGTGGCCTCCGCGGAGGAGGATCTCCGTTGCCGACTGCCCGCCCTGGGCCTCGTCCGGAACCACAGCCCGGGCAGACGGCGAATCCGGCGAAAAGCAGTTGACCAGGACAAAATCGGATTCCCGCAACGTCGACGGAACCTCGGTAGGCCGGTGGAACCAGGTGGAATACAGGATGCCGCGGACCTTGTACTCCAGCATCATGGCAATTGCGTCTTTTTCCAGGTCCACGTTGCCCTCGGTGTTGGCTATCAGGAGCGCGTACCCGTGTTTCCAGGCTTCGTCCTGTGCGCCGTGGATGATCTGGCCGGCGAAGGGGGTGGTAGCAACTCCGTCGGCTACCAGCCCGATGAACTTCGAGGTTCCACTGACCAGGTTCTTGGCCATCGCATTGGGACGGTATCCGAGCTGCCGAATGGCGTCGTTGACGCGCCGGCGCGTTTCGTCTGCGATGCGCGCGTTCTTTTTCTTGTTGATCACCAGGGAAACTGTGGCCGTGGAAACGCCGGCTGCTTCTGCCACTTCGCGGAGGGTCACTGGATGTACGCGGTCCCTTGTGACAGGAACGTCGGGGGTGGCCGCGTTGCCCGGATTTTTCTCCTGCGAAATCATCTGTCCTCCACCAGGAGTATATCCGCCCGTGGATGCCGTCATCCCTTGGTCGCCCCGCTTTCAAGGCCCTGGATCATGGCCTTGTTCAGCACCAGGAAAACCAGGAGCAATGGCGTGATGGTTACGCACACTGCTGCGAAGGTGGCCGTCCAGTCAACCTTGCCCATGGCGCCGATGTAGTTTTGCAGGCCCAACGGGATAGTTTTCAGTTCCTCCGAAAGGACAAACGTGTTGGCGAAAATGAAGTCGTTCCAGATAAAGATGCTGTTGACCAGGACCACTGTGACCACGGTGTTCAATGACAACGGCAGGGTGATGAGACCGAAAATCCGGTATGGTCCGGCGCCGTCCAAGGAAGCCGCTTCATAGGTTTCGCGGGGAATGTATTCGAAGAAGGATGAGAACAGGTAAACCGACATCGGCAGGGCAAATCCGGCCAGCGGGATAATCATCGACTGATAGGTATCCAGCAGGTTCACGGTTGAGTAATCGATGAAGAGCGGGACAAGTGCGATTTGGACGGGAACAATAATCCCGACCAGGAACAGGCCCCGAACAAACCGGCTGAAACGGAAGCCCAGAACCTGGATGGCGTAGGCGGCCATCATTCCGAACAAGACAATGAGCAGGTTGGCGCCCATGGTCACGATGAAGCTGTTGAGGATATTCCGGCCCAGGTCTCCCGTTTCGAAGGCGCGGGCGTAGTTCTCCCAGGTGAGGGAACCGGGAAGCGCGAACGGGTCTCCCGTGGCGAAGTCCTGTTCGGTGCGAAGGCTGGTGAGGAACAGCCATGCCAGAGGGTAGACCTGGACGATCACGATGAGCATGATCAGGACCCGCGACAGGGTCCGGTAGAGGCTGGGCTTGCGGCGCCGCGGCTTGTAAACGGGTGCCGGTGGTGGGGCGGTGCGGTTAGTGGCCGGGGCTGTCTGGGCGATCATGAGTCTGCCTTCCGCTTGAGCATGAACAGGATGAGGCCGACGGCGACGAGGCACTCGATCACGATGAACACGGAGATGGTGCTTGCGTACCCGAAATCGGTACTGGTGAATGCTGTCTTGTACATGTAGGTAGTCAGCAGCTCGGACGATTGACCCGGGCCTCCGTTGGTCATCAGGTAGGGGATGTCGAACCCGCGCAGGCCATAGGTGGTGGCCATGATGGTGGTGGTGATCCATACCGGGCGGATGTACGGGAACCGGATCTTGGTGAAAAGCGTCCACTTGGAGGCGCCGTCAAGGACCGCGGCTTCTTCGAGCTCCTTGGGAACTGCGATGAGGGCCGCATAGATGATGAGCATGTAGAGACCCGTGAAGCGCCAGCCTTCGGGCGCGGACACTGCTGCCAGGACGGTGTTCACATCAGAGAGCCACGCCCGCTCCAAGGACCCCAGGCCTACCCAGTGCAACAACTGGTTCAGCAGGCCCACGGGGTCGATCGAGTAGATGCGTACGAAGAGAAACGCAATGGCTACGGTCGAGATGACCGCGGGCAGCAAGTAGAGGGTCTTGATGAGTTCCCGGCCGCGACGCAGGGAGGTCAACAGGCTGGCGACCACCAGCGCGCCGCCGAGTTGCAGGACCAGGCAGATAGCCAGGTAAAGCAGGGCATTGAAGAATGAGCGCCAGAAAATGTCATCAGCAGTGAGCATCCTGACGTAATTTGCCAGTCCGACGAACTCCATGTCGCTGATGCCGTTCCACGAGAAGAAGCTCAGGAACAACGACTGGAGGATCGGGAAAAGCACGGCTGCGCAATAGAGCAGGAGGGGCGGGAGCAGGAATACCAGGACTGATGTCCTTGACCTGTTGGGAAGCATGGTGGGCCTTTCGGTGCGGGGGGCTTTTGCAGCCCCCCGCATGTGTGTCTACTTGAAGAACTTGGGCGCGTTCTGCTTGATGGCGTCGTCCATCGTTTGCGTGAACTGTTCAGGGGTGATGTTTCCCTGCACAAGGAGGACGAGTTCCTGCTGCAACCTGCCGTTGGTGGTTGGGTCCAGTTGGGTGTCCCACGGCATGGCCTGCTTGCTCCCGAGGCCGTTCGCAGCGTCGAGGGCCTTCTTGTACACCGGTGTGGCGTTCGCTGGCACCGCGGTTTGGACGGTGGTGGTGGGGGACAGGGCGCCGGTTGCGGCGTATTCCGCCGGATACTTCCCCAGGGCGAACTTCAGGAAGTCGCTGACCAGCGGATCGTAGGTCTTGGAGTTCACGGCCATGCCGATTCCCGACGGTGAGACGTACTCGTTCGCGGCCGTTACCGCTCCTTCTGTGGTGGGGAGGGTGAAGAAGTCGATGTCGTTCCGCACGGCAGGGTTCAGTTTGTCGGTGGCAAGGCTGGGGAGTTCCCAGGTTCCGATGTTGTACATGGCTGCTTGGCCGGAGGTGAACTGGTTCTGGGCGTCCGAATAGCCTTGGGCCGAGAATCCGTCCTGGAAGCAGTTGGCCTTGCCAAGTTCGGCCAGCCACCCCACCGTCTTTTTCCCGGCCGAGTCGGCGAATGAGGCCTCGCCCTTCTTCAGTTTCTGCACGAACTCCGGCCCGGCTTCACGGAACGGCTGGTAGGCGACGTAGCGTTCCAACGGCCACTGGTCCTGTCCGTCCAGAGCAATGGGGGTGATGCCGGCCTTCCTCAACGCCGTGCACATGGCAGGGATGTCATCGAGGGACTTCGGAACGGAAACGCCGGCCTTTTGCAGCAGTGCCTTGTTGTACCACATGAATTCGAGCTCGAACTGGAACGGAATCATGTACAGGGAGCCGTCGTCGAAGCGCTGGTAGTCCAGGGCCCCGGGGCGGTAGTCGTCGTAGACCCCCAAGGATTTGAGCAGTTTGTCGGCGTCAACCATCTTGCCCTGCTTGGCCAGCTGCTGGGCGAAGGGGGTGGCGTCCGTGTCGAACAGTTCAGGGAGCTTGTTCGCGGCGGCCAACGTTTCGAGCTTTTGGATGTAAGAGGGGCGGTCCGGGGTGGTGATGAGGTTCAGCGCGAAGCCAGGGTGGTCCTTGGCGTAGTCATCGGCGAGCTTCTTCATGATGTTGATGACGGCGCCGTCGGCGGGCCGGGACAGCAGCCAGGAAATTTCGCGGGGCTTGATCTCGCCGGTAGGACTCACGTCAGTTGGGTTGCCCGCGGTGCCGCCGCCACCACACGCCGTCAGCGCCAGCGCGCAGGCAGCCGCAACGGCTGCGGCTCGGAAAAGTTTCTTCATGGGGACAATCTCCCTTGATTGGTCGGAATGATGGGTTGGGGTTATTCAGTTGTCGGTGCGTTGGCGTATCTCAAGTTCGGCCACGGTGACCGCGCCTTCGCCGGCGAAGACGCCGATCCGTCCGGTGGGGCGGTCGTAGATCCTTGCGCTCAGCGCCACTTGGCGGTCGACGACGGCGACGCACGTGTCGCCGTCGACCATCACCTCGAGCGTGTGCTTGCCTGCGGCGAGGTGGCAGGGTCGTTCCAAGGCGATGTCGAAGGGCACATCGCCTGACACCTGCCATTGGGCATCGCCGGTCACTTCACGGGGCCAACGATCGAGGACCAGCCGGCCCCGTTTGGGTTCGAGGCGCAGCACGTAGGACTGGTCGCCGTCGTGGCTTGACCGGAGCAGCAGTCCGCATTCGGTGGTGTTGGGCGCTATGTCGAACACGGCCTTCGCGTAGAACTGGCTGGGCAGTTCCTCGTTCGAGACCATGGCGGAGTAGTTGTCGGGCACGTCCAGGGTGGCCGGAAGTGGAACGGGCAGCGTTACGGGCACGTCCTCCCAGAAGCTCTCCACGAGTTCGTCGGCAAAACCGAAGCCGAGTGTCCCGTCCGGGTTCTGGCGGGCTTCCAGGACGGACATGGTGCCCGCCCACTGCCACGAACCGTCGTCGGCGTTGCCTTCCTTGCTGGCTATCCAGCCGAAGAAGAAACGACGATCGTCGCGGGCGGCGCTCTTCGAAGCGTAGAAGGCGCGGCCGTCGATGCTGTCCAGCTCGGGTACCGACCATGGACCGGTGGGACTTTTGGCCATGCGGTACCTGGTGGTGAATGATTCGGAGAACTCGGAGTACACCATGTACCACCAGTCGCCCCACTGGAAAACGTCCGGGCACTCGTGGGTGATGTAGCGTCGCGGGTCCCAGAACGGATCCGCATAATCCCAGGTCGTCAAATCCCGGGAGACGCACTGGGCGATGACACCCCGGCGGCGTTCGGGGCCCTTGGAGTGCCGGGCTGCGATGAGCATGCGCCAGAGTCCGCTTTCCTGATCGTAAAAGACGAAGGGGTCGCGCCAGTCGCCGGTCTCGTACCCCTCCGGTGCGCCGAAGGTGAGCTCCGGGTGCTTGGTCCAGCTCCGCATCCCGTCAGTACTGGTGGCGTGCATGACCAGTTGGAGGGGAGCGCCGTCAGGGCCCAGGTTTCGTGGATTTTGGCCGGTGTAGAACAGGTGGTGGGTGCCGTCACCGTCGACTGTCACGCTGCCTGTGTAGGCATTGAAGTCCGGTTCATCCTCGGTTCCGTGCGGCAGGGCGACACCGTGGTTTTCGAACTGGGTGAGGTCTTTGGTGGTGACCAGGTTCCATGCCGTTCCGGGCTTGGGGTGGGAGCGTTCTTCATGAAGGTAGAAGAGCCAGAACTCCCCGTCCTTCTCGAAGGGGATGAGGTCCCCAACCCATCCGTCGGCGGGCTGGAAGAAGACTGAGCGTTTCATCTGCGCTGATGTCCATTCTGCTAAAGCGTTTGATCACCATGAAGGTAGCGCAGGTCACATCGATTGATCAAGCGTTTTAGCAAAATATTCTTCCGATGCTAAAACGCTTGACCGTTGCCTCGAGAAGCCACTATGGTCCTAGCTACCGATGACAAACCGCGCTCCCTCGACGCCGAGCGGGCTGACCTGGTCACCGTCATCGAAACATGTTCTCCAGCCCTATGACTGCGTAGCTTTTGCGCGCCCGGCCACACCCTGGCCGGACCCTTTGTCACGCCCTCATGCCACTGAATGCTTGAGAGGAACCACTTCATGACGCTCGAATTTTCACGCCGAACAGTCCTGCAAGGGACGGGAGCGGGCGCTTTGGCGCTGCTCATGGGAGGCGTCGCCGCCGGAACAGCCCAAGCGGCGCCCTCCCTCAGGGCGGTCTACCACATGACACCGCCGTCTGGTTGGCTGTGTGATCCCCAACGGCCGGTCCACACCAACGGTGCCTACCAGCTCTATTACCTGCACTCCAGCATCAACAACGGCCAGGGCGGATGGGACCACGCGACCACCAATGACGGCGTCTCGTTCACCCACCACGGTGTGGTGATGCCGCTCCAGCCCGATTTTCCTGTGTGGTCAGGATCGGCGGTGGTGGATACAGCGAACACGGCGGGCTTTGGCGCGGGGGCGGTGATCGCCCTCGCGACCAAGCCCACGGACGGGATCCGCAAGTACCAGGAGCAATACCTCTATTGGTCCACGGATGGCGGCTTTACCTTCACAGCGCTGCCGGACCCGGTGATCGTGAATACCGACGGTCGCGCCGCCACGACGCCCGCGGAGATCGAAAATGCCGAGTGGTTCCGTGACCCGAAGATCCACTGGGACACCGCACGGAACGAATGGGTGTGTGTCATCGGGCGGGCACGCTACGCAGCCTTCTACACCTCATCCAACCTGCGCGACTGGCAGTGGACCTCCAACTTCGACTACCCGAACCACGCGCTCGGCGGGATCGAATGCCCCGATCTGTACGAGATGACCGCCGACGACGGCACCCGGCATTGGATCTTCGGCGCGAGCATGGATGCCTACAGCATTGGCCGGCCCATGACCTACGCCTACTGGACTGGTTCCTGGAACGGCACGATGTTCACAGCCGATAACCTGACGCCCCAGTGGCTCGATTGGGGGTGGGATTGGTACGCCGCGGTGACGTGGCCGGCCGTGGAAGCGCCCGAAACAAAGCGGCTCGCCGTCGCCTGGATGAACACTGGAAGTACGCTGCCCGCGACGTCCCTACCGATGCAACGGATGGCTACAACGGGCAGAACTCGGTAGTCCGGGAGCTTCGGCTGGAGCGCCAGTCCGGTGGCTGGTACAGCCTGTTGAGCGCCCCCATTGCCGCTCTCGAGTCCTACGCGACAGCCACCGTTCAACTTCCTGATCGCACGGTGAACGGAAGCGCAGTGCTTCCGTGGTCGGGCCGGGCGTACGAGTTGGAGCTCGACATTTCCTGGGATGCCGCAGCGAATGTTGGGGTGTCCGTGGGGCGTTCCGCCGACGGTTCCCGGCACACCAATATTGGCAAATACGGTGGGGACCTCTACGTGGACCGTGCGCCGTCAGACCAGGGCGGATACGCGTTGACGCCTTACACGCGTGCTGCCGCGCCCATCGACGCCGGCGCGCGGTCAGTGCACCTGCGGATTTTTGTCGACACCCAAAGCGTGGAGGTCTTCGTCAATTCCGGGCACACAGTGGTGTCGCAGCAGGTGCATTTCGCTGAAGGTGACACCGGCGTTTCGCTGTACGCCGACGGTGGCCCAGCCACCTTCACCGGAATAACCATCCGCGAGTTCGGGAATCCCATCTAGCGGAGCGGCGGGGCGAGGGTTACGTCGTTATCCACAAACGCAAGGACGCGGACGACGGCGGCCCTCGCCTCGCGCTAGGCTGGTTACCTCGGCTGATGCAAGTGGCCGCAGGAACCACCTATGCGGAGCTTTCCTCTTAATGTCCGATGACCTTGCCCTCGCCGCCCTTGCGGCGTCTTCCTTTTCCCTCCCAACTTTGCGCGACGGCCAACTGGCCGGCATGAGTGCCCTGGTCGAGGGCCGTGATGTCCTGGCCGTCATGCCCACCGGGTACGGCAAGTCCGCCACCTACCAGGTGGCGGCCCAGTACCTTCACAACAAAACGGGACGACCCGCCGTCGTGATTTCTCCCCTCATTGCCTTGCAGGAGGACCAGCTCGACGGCCTGGCCGAGGACCTGGGGGAGGGCGCCGCGGTCGCGGTCAACTCGTCCCACAGTGATGCCGACGTCGAGGCCGCATGGGAGGCGGCGGGTTCAGGCCGTGCCACATTCCTCTTCCTCGCGCCGGAGCAACTGGCCAAGCAGGAGACGGTGGACCGGATTGCCGCGATGGACGTCACCATGTTCGTCGTTGATGAGGCGCATTGTGTTTCGTCCTGGGGCCACGATTTCCGGCCCGACTACCTGGACCTTGGAAATGTCCGCAAACGCTTGGGCAACCCGCCAGTGCTGGCATTGACCGCCACAGCATCCCCGCCGGTGCGCGACGAGATCGTGGAGCGCCTGGGCATGACGGACCCACTGATCCTGGTCCGCGGTTTCGACCGCCCCAACATCAGCCTCGACGTCGTCCGCCACCAGGACGACAAAGGCAAGCGTAAGGCCGTGGTGGAACAGGTCGCCGCATTGGCCAAGACCGACGGTTTGGGGCTGCTTTACGCCGCAACACGCAAGGACACGGAAAAGTACAGCAGCAAGCTAGCCGAGGCCGGGCTCCGTGCAGAGGCCTATCACGCGGGCAGGAATGCCTCCGAACGCGAACGCATCCACCAGCAGTTTCTGGATGACGAACTGGACGTTGTGGTGGCCACGACAGCGTTTGGAATGGGCATCGACAAGGCAAACGTTAGGTTCGTCGTACACGCGGACATCCCGGAGTCCTTGGATGCTTACTATCAGGAAATCGGACGTGCTGGCAGGGACGGGGAGCCCGCCTCAGCCATCCTCCATTACCGGGAGGAGGACTTGGGGCTGCGGAAGTTCTTCGGCACCCATTCGCCGGACCCCGAGGCTCTTCTCGCGGTGTTAACCGTGGTGAAGAACGCCAAGTCGCCAGCTCCCAAGAGCGCCATTGCAGAGCTCACCGGCTTCCCGCCGCGGCGAGTCACCGCGCTGGTAAGCCAGCTCGAGGAGGCCAGTGCCGTAACCCCCGGAAAACGTGGCGTCCGGCTCACGTCCAAAGCCAAGCTGCCCGCTTTCGTGGAGCGGGCGGTGGAGTTGGCCGAAGCCCGGCAGCGCGTAGACCAATCCCGGCTCACCATGATGCGTGCGTACGCTGAGACGGACGGATGCAGGCGCCAGTTCCTCCTGGGATATTTCGGCGAGGACCTGCCCCAGCCGTGCGGCAATTGTGATGCGTGCACCGAGGCGGCAGGCCGCGCCGAGCCTCCGGCTGGTACGGACCACGTGTCCACCGCATCTGATGAGCCGTTTCCGCTTCAATCAACGGTGATCCACAAAGAGTGGGGGCAGGGCCTGGTGATGCGCCACGAGGATGACGTCATCACAGTCCTGTTCGAGCAGGAGGGCTACAAGACCCTGTCCCGCACTGCGGTGGTGGAGCACGAGCTGCTGAGACTGGCGTAGTTTGGCTGGGGCGGGACCGGCGTCAGGTGTTCAGCTCCAGCATGAGGGCAGGGAGTTGGTCGCTGAGCTCGCGGGCCAGGAAGCCCAAGGGACCGAGCTTGCTGGCCAGGCGATCGGCCGCAGCCGCGTGGAGGTGCGTGCCCCAGCACGCAGCCTGAGCGTCGCTGGTTCCGCGGGCCCGCAACCCGGTAATGGCACCGGCAAGGACGTCCCCGCTGCCCGATGTCCCCAACCCGCCGTAGCCTGTGGTGATTTTCCAGAGTCCGGGCGTGTCCGCGTCCGGGGTGGATGGACCCGCAATGTAGCCCTGGCAGCTGACCACGGCGTCAAAGCGTTGGGCGATCTCCACAATGGCCCCTTCCAGAGTGTCCACGTCCCGGCCCAGCAGGATCCCGGCTTCCGTGGGATTGGGTGTGAGGATCAGCCGGCCACGCCACGGCCCGATGTGGTCTTCGAGCTTGGTCAGCGCCCCCAGCGCATAAGCGTCAAGAACGACGGCGGGGCCGCCGTCGCCGTCCGGGTCACCGCTAAGTTCCTCCCGCTCCAGCAGCGCCCGCAGCATCGTCTCAGCCAGCTCGAGATCGTCCAGGCCAGGACCGATCAGAACCGCGTCCGAACCGTCCAGATAGGAAGATATCCGGTCCAGGCCTTCACCGGTCAAGGATCCGTCATCTGTTTCCGACAGGCCCAGCGCCCCGCACTCCGGGAAAGCAACGCCCACCTGCACAGCCACGGATTCAGCGACCGCCAACGATATTTTTCCTGCACCCGCGCGAAGGGCGGCGGTGCCGGCAAGCAGAGCCGCGCCCGGGGTGGCACGTGCCCCACCTATGACCAGCACTGCTCCCCGTGAATACTTGCTGTCGCCCGGTGCCGGCAATGGCCAGTCACGCAGCAGGGAGGGGGTTACCAGAGTGGGCTCTTTGTGGTCATTGTGGGTGGACACTGGCGTCTCCGGAGTGCTCTGTGACCGTCACGCCTTGCTCGGCCAGGTGGTCGGCCACGTTAAAGCTTTCCAATTCCCAACGGCCCGCACCACTGGGACGGACATAGCGTGTGATCGAGGCATTGAGTACCGATGTACTCGCCGCAAGGTCCAGGATTTCGTCCTCGGACATGCCCTCCAAGACGTAGCGGATCAGCAGGATCACGGCGTCATGGCAGACCAACATCACCCGGTGGCCTGCCGCGAGGGTGTTGAGTTCGTCTAAGACCGAGCGCAGCCGCAGGGCAACGTCCGCCCACGATTCGCCGCCCGGCGGCCGGTAGTACAGCTTGCCGAGCCAGAGCCGCCGCTCGGCCTCATCCGGGTACCGGCTCTCCACTCCACGACGTGTCAGCCTGTCCAGGATTCCCAGTTCACGGTCACGCAGGCGCTCGTCCGTGAGCACTTTCACGGGCCAACCCGCCGTTTCGACCGCAATTTCCGCTGTCTGCCGGGCGCGTGCGTAGGGGGAGGACACCACGGCATCGGGCCGCAGCTCCTCTGCGATCCTGGCCAACGCCGTACCCAGGGCTTTGGCCTGCTCTTGCCCGGTCCCGGACAGGTTCACATCGGGGTCCCTCGCAGGTACATCAATGATTTCCGCTCCGGCCAGGTGCGCCTCGGTTGCGGCCACGTTGCCTTCGCTCTCACCGTGCCTTATCAGCAGCAACTCAACAGCCCCGGCCTCCTGCACAGCGTCTGTCAGTCCGTCCTCTTTCACTAAAGATCACCTTTCCGCGTGCTTTGCCGAATTCAGAACCCTACCCACTGCGTACCCACCGGACCAGAGACTAAACGTGAGGTGTCCGCCGTCGACCCCTGTCGCATGGGCCACCTGTGAAGTAAGTTGCTCGCATGGAGGACTCATACCAAGTCATTGTGGTCGGTGCCGGATTCGCAGGCGTTGCAGCAGCCAAGGAGCTTGGCCGAAAGGGCATTCGCGTCCTGCTCATCGATTCGAACAACTACCACCAGTTCCAGCCGCTCCTTTACCAGCTGGCGACCTCGCAAATCGGAGTCTCGGCCATTGCCCGGCCCCTCCGCTCGGTCTTCCGACGCTTCAAGTCCGTCCGGGTCCTGACAGCAAAGGTGGAATCCGTGGATGCGGCAGAGCGGTCCGTCACCACAGCGGAGGGCCGAACCCTGCGCGCAGAGGTCCTGGTCATCGCCGTCGGAGCCGTCCCCAACTTCTTCAATACGCCCGGCGCGGAGGAGTTCGCATATCCCTTGTACTCGGTCACCGATGCCACCCGACTCGGTACAGGCCTCACCCGGTTACTGGACCAGGCCGACAGGAGCCCCGACGGATCCGTGGACGTTGTAGTGGTGGGCGGTGGCCCTACCGGGGTAGAGACCGCCGGGGCCATGGCAGAGAACGTCAAATACGTTGTCAGCAAGTACTTCTCGCCAGGCCTTGCTGCGCGGTGCAAAGTGCATTTGGTGGACATGGTTCCGAGTGTCCTGAACATGTTCTCCACCAAATCCCAAAGCTACGCCACGGAACACCTGGCCAAGATCGGGGTCCAGTTGCACATGGGCGTCGGGGTCACTGAAGTTCGCAAGGATGGTGTGACGTTGGCGGACGGCAGCACCGTGCCTGCACAGATTGTTGTGTGGGCCGGCGGCCTGAAAGCCGGGGACCTGATCGCCAACTCCGGCCTCACCCAGGGGAGGGGAGGGCGCATCGATGTTAATCCCGACCTGACCGCGCCCGACGTTGACGGGGTCTATGTCCTGGGGGATGCCGCCAACATCACCGATTCCACCGGAGCCAAGCTGCCCCAATTGGGATCCGTCGCCCAACAAGCGGGCAAGTGGGCGGCCAACAACATCGTCGCTGACCTGCAGGGAGGCACGCGAAAGCCCTTCAGTTACTTCGACAAGGGGTATATGGCGATGGTGGGCCGCGGCGCGGCCGTGGCCGAGCTCGGACGCAAACGCCACCAGTTGCAGGGGCCTTTCGCTTTCCTGTCCTGGCTGCTGGTGCACCTCGCCCTGCTGTCCGGACTCCAGCAGAAGGCGCGTGCGTTGTTCTCCTGGCTCAACGGCTACCTGCTGCATAGCCCGGCCCAGGTTGTGGTGAGCGGACCGGTCGAGAAGGACCCACCTGAGCAGGCTCCACCCGGGACTGCCTGAACACCTGAGTGCACCGCTGGGCGCCGAACTGGGAAGATAGCAGGAGGACACCCAAACAAGGAGCATCATGTCACTCAAAGAACGCTTGAAGGCCGACGTCGTGGACCACATGAAGGCCGGCAACAAGGTCGCGCTTACCACCGTGCGCAACGTCCTGGGCGAAATCACCACCCGCGAGAAGTCCGGCAAAACGCCGGTGGAGCTCGACGACGCCCAGGTCACCTCGCTGCTGCAGAAGGAAGCTGCCAAGCGCCGCGACACCGCCCGCATCTACACTGAGGCCGGCGAAACCGACCGTGCCGCTGCAGAGGTGGCTGAAGCGGAGATCATCGAGGCCTACCTGCCTCAGGCCCTCACCCGCGAAGAGGTGGAAACAATCGTCGATGAGGCCATTGCTGACCTGAAAGCGGACGGCCAGGAGCTTTCCATGCGGTCCATCGGAGCCGTGATGAAGCCCGTTACCGCCAAGGTGGCAGGACGCTTCGACGGTAAAACCGTCAGCGAGATCGTGCGCGGCCGCCTGGGCTAGCAGCGGAAGCGAGCGTCATCCCGCCTCAAGCAGCCACCGCAAAGTTTCAGCGTTCCGCACGGCGTTACCACCGCCGTCGTTGTTGAAGTAGGCGTACACGTCCTTGCCGGCGTCGCCCCACTCCCGGATCCGGTCGGCCCACCACCGGAGGTCGTCATCGGAGTACGAGCCACCGTAGAGATGCTGGTGGTCCGGGCCGTGCAGCCGCAGATAGACGAACGGCGCAGTGGCCCGGAGTATGCAGGGGAGGTTGGCTCCGCTCATGATGCAGTACGCGGCCTCATGGCGTTCCAGCAGCGCATACACCTCGGGGTGGTCCCAGCTGTCGTGCCGGAATTCGACGGCGACGCGGATCCAGTGGGGCAGGGCGGCCAGGAAGTAGTCGAGCCGGGCGTCGTCACGGGCGAAACCGGGCGGGAGTTGGACCAGCAGCACGGCCCTCTTGTCGCCCAGTTCGTGCCAGCAGCGCTCTATCCGCTCCACCCAGACTTCCGGGCTGTACAGTTTCTTGGCGTGCGTGAGGCCTCGCGGGGCCTTGACCGACATGGCAAAACCGGGAGGCAGCCGGTTCCGCCAGCTGGCAAACGAGGTGTCGCGGGGCCAACGGTAGAAGCTGGCATTCAGTTCCACGGTGTTGAACCGCGCCACGTAGTGAGCTAAACGCTTGGCAGTCGGAAGGCCGGGCGGATAGAGAACGTTCTCCCAATGGTCATAACTCCAGCCGGATGTACCTATGTGGATACCCATGCTGGAAATGTACCCGCGTCGGATGCCTGCTAACGCGAGCCGCTACTGCTTCGCTGCGGTACTGGCCATGAGGGCCCGGAGGTCCTCTGCGACTTTGGCGACCTCACGTTGGCGGGCACTGCGGATCGGCTTTGATCCGTGGACTGCCGGACGCTCCGCGCGGCTGGAGTTGTGCGATTGGCGGCGAATTTGGGGGTCCCGAACGGGCTGCGCGTCAACAGCGACGGCGCCCTGGAAGGGATCGTGAAAGAGCGGGAAGTTCATGATTCCTGATCCTGACACAACCACGGAACCCCCGAAATGGACAGTTGCATATCGTCCTATGTGGGCGCTGTGCAGATGTCCATGCAGGCCTACCCCCACAGCGCCTTCTTGAGCAGCGCCCTGAGCTGCAGGTTCTCGTCCTCGCTCAGTCCCTCAAGTTGCGTCTGTTCGCACACTTCAAGTGCCGCCCGGGCCTTGTTGTGGATCCGGCGGCCCTCGGCGGTGGAAACGATGATCTTTGCGCGTCGGTCCTGCTTACCCTGGGCGCGTTTGACCAGGCCTCGGTGTTCCAGGTCGTCAACCAGGCTGACAACCTGGCTGGGATCCAGGCTGAGGAAATCGGCCAGCTCGCGCTGGGTAGGTTCCAGTCCGCTGCAGGCGAGTGTCAGCACGGAAAACGACCGTTCCCGAAGGCCGTAGTCCGCCAGCGCCTTGTTGTTCAGGAGGGAACCGGTGGCGTGGAGCTTGGCCAGCAGCAGGCCCACATCGTTGCCGATTTTGGCGGCGGCCAGGCGCGGGGTTTCCACTTCGGTGCTTTGCGGTCCCATGACAACTCCAATAGTAATGAAAAACAATCGTTGACTTTTTAAATGATCCGTATTCTCATTGATCATGACAAGGATCTCACGCCGCAGTGGGATCGGCCCCACCGGCTCCGGCCGGTTACTGCATGCGAAGGAGCACGCCATGAGCTTGAACGGCAAGGTTGCAATCGTCACCGGGAGCGGACAGGGTCTTGGACTCGCTTACGCGAGGGAGCTCGCCCGCCAAGGTGCCGCCGTCGTGATCAATGACGTGAACGCCGAGACCGCAGCGCAAGCAGTCGCGCAGATTGAGGCCGACGGCGGCCGGGCCACCGCCGTCGTGGTCCCCGTGGGAACCACAGACGCCGCCAAAGCGCTGGTGGCGGGCGCAGTCGATACGTTCGGGCGGTTGGACATCCTGGTCACCAACGCCGGCATCCTGCGGGACAAGAGCCTGCTGAAGATGACCGACGAGGATTTCGACCTGGTCATCAACGTGCACCTGAAAGGCACGT
Organism: Arthrobacter sp. LFS091; assembly: GCF_047977885.1. Classification (NCBI taxonomy): domain Bacteria; kingdom Bacillati; phylum Actinomycetota; class Actinomycetes; order Micrococcales; family Micrococcaceae; genus Arthrobacter; species Arthrobacter sp. LFS091. Next base: position 282,729 of record NZ_JBFPFP010000008.1, on the reverse strand, counting down.
TCACCTGCGTCCGTGAAGCGTTTGCGTACTTTAAGGAAAACAACATCGCGGGCCGTATCATCACCATCGGATCGCCCACGGGCCAGCGCGGCAACTTCGGACAGACCAACTACGCCGCCGCCAAGGCCGGAATCGTAGGCATGGTCCGGACCTGGGCGTTGGAGATGAAGAGGGCCGGCGTGACGGTCAATTCCGTGATCCCGGTGGCCGCCACCGCGATGACCAAGACGGTCCCGTACTTCCAGAAGGCCGTGGAAGCCGACGAGCGTGGCGAGGCCATGCCGTCCTTCTTCCGCCACGACCTCGGTTTCGGAACGGCCGACGACGTCGCCGGGCTGATTGCCTTCCTCGCCTCCGACGAAGCTGCCGGGATTACCGGCCAGGCGATCGGCGCCGGCGGTGACCGGCTGCAGGTCTGGACCCACCCGACCGCTGCCAGCACCGAATACCGCGAGGGCGGCTGGAGCTACGACGCACTACAGGAGAGCGCCGGCACGCTCTTCGGCAAGGAAAACCTGCAGGGCTACGGCGAGGAATTCCTGCCGCTGCCCGAGGAACTGCAGCCCGAACCGGCCAAGGCTGAGGCCCGCTGATCATGGCCACCCGTTACGAACTGGGCATCGACGCGGCTGCCTTGGATGCGATCGACATGCACGTCCACCTCGAAGTGGACAGCTGCGGCCACGGATCGCTCCCTGATGCGCTCACGGAGGCCTCGGCCAAGTACTTCAAAGCGGAGGACCGGACCCCGTCGCTGGACAGGATCGCCGAGGTGTACCGCGAACTGAACATGGCCGCCGTCGTCTTTACTGTCGATGCACGGACCCAACTCAAGCATGAGCCCAACAGCATCCCGGAACTCATCGAGGGCGCAGCGCGGAACAACGACGTGCTGATTCCCTTCGGCAGCGTGGACCCGCGCACGGGGGAGGACGCAATCGCCGGTGCCAAGCACCAGGCTGTTGAGCTCGGCGCCCGTGGCTTCAAGTTCCACCCGTCCTTGCAGGGCTTCGATCCGTCGAACGAGCAGTTCTACCCGCTTTGGGAGACGCTCCAGGAACTGGGCCTGCCGTGCGTCTTCCACACGGGCCAGAACGGCATGGGTGCCGGGCTGCCCGGCGGGTTCGGGATCAAGCTGGCCTATTCCAACCCGTTGTTGCTCGATGCTGTCGCTGCGGATTTCCCGGGGCTGCAGATCATCATGGCCCACCCCTCGGTGCCGTGGCAGGACGAGGCGAACTCGATCGCGACGCACAAGTCCAACGTCTTCATCGATTTGTCCGGCTGGTCGCCGAAGTACTTCCCGGAATCCCTGGTCCGGCTCTCCAACAGTGTGCTGCAGGACAAGGTGTTGTTCGGCACGGACTTCCCGCTGATCACTCCACAGAAATGGCTGGGCGCGTTCGCGGACCTGCCGTTGAAGGACGAGGTCCGGCCGAAAATCCTCAAGGACAATGCCGTCCGGTTGCTAGGGCTCGGTGGTTGAGATGTCCACCACCGCATTGGAACAACGGCTCTACGCAGTAGGGGACTGGTACGACGCCGAAGCGCTCCTCGCTACTGAAGAGCGGGAGGTGTTGGCCCGGCTTCGCGGCTTCCTGGACGCCGAGGCCAAGCCGCTCCTGGCCGAGTACTGGGAGCGGGGGGAGTTCCCGCAGCAATTGGCCCAACCGCTGATCGATCTTGACCTGATGGAACCCTTCGACGCTCCAGCCCGGGGCATCTACCAGGGGTTCCGGATCTTCGAACTCGCACGGACCGATGCTTCCCTGGCCACCTGGTACACCGCGCAGGCCGGGTTGTTCCGGACGGCGATCCGGGTGGGCGCGTCGGAGGAACAACAGAAAGAGTGGATGCCGCAGGTTGTGGATTTTTCACTCAAGGGTGTCTTCTCCCTGACCGAGCCGGAACACGGCTCGGACATTGCCGGCGGACTGGCCACCACCGCCCGGTTTGAAGAAGATTCCGACGGCGGAACATGGGTTCTGGACGGTGCCAAACGTTGGATTGGGGGCGCCTCAACTGCGGATGTGCTGTGTGTGTTCGCCCGGGATGTCGCCGATGGACAGGTCAAGGCCTTCCTCGTGGACCGAACCGCCGCCGGCGTCAGCCTGGAGAAGATCACGGGCAAGACGTCCCTGCGGATGATGCAGAATGCGCACATTACCCTGGACGGTGTCCGCGTCCCGGAAGCCATGCGCCTTCGCAACGTGAACTCCTTCAAGGACGTTGCGGCGATGCTGCGCGCCATGCGCTCGGACGTTGCCTGGATCGCCACCGGGATACAGGCCGGAGCGTTCGAAGCCGCACTGGCGTACGTCAAGGAACGCCAACAGTTCGGCCGGTCGATCGGTTCCTTCCAACTGGTGCAGGAGAAGCTGGCCCGAATGCTCGGCAACCTCACTGCGAGCTTGTCGCTCGTGGTGCGTCTAACCGAACAGCAGAGCGCAGGGATCGTGCGGGACCAGGACTCGGCGCTCGCCAAAATGCAGACCAGCCTTCTGATGCGCGAAACCGTCGCCCTGGCCCGCGAAGTGGTGGGCGGCAACGGCATTACGCTCGCCGCCGACGTCGCGCGTTTCCACGCCGACGCAGAAGCTGTCTATTCCTACGAGGGCACCCACGAAATCAACGCCCTCATCATCGGCCGCGCCCTCACGGGCGAGAGTGCCTTCACCCGCTGAATCTCTTCAAACAACAACACAGGAGGCAAAGATGCCCAATCTCGTCGTCGATTTCGACACCCTGCTCACCATGTCCGGCAAGGACCTCGGCACCACTGATTACCGTGAAATCACCCAGCAGCAGATCAACCTCTTCGCCGACGCCACGGACGACCAGCAATGGATCCACACCGACCCCGAACGCGCCAAGGACGGCCCCTTCGGTGCCCCGATCGCGCATGGTTTCCTCACGCTTTCCCTGATCATCCCGTTCTGGGGAGAGCTGTTCGACGTGGACGGGGTCACCACCAAGGTCAATTACGGCCTGGACAAAGTCCGCTTCACCTCACCGGTCAAGGTGGGCTCCAAAGTCCGCATGAACGGCACCATCGCCGAAGTCAGCGAAGTCAAGGGCGGCGCCCAGATCAAGGTCAACGCCACCATCGAAATCGAAGGCCAGGAACGCCCCGCCGTCGTAGCTGAATTCCTCGCACGCTTCTACAAATAAACCCTCCACCAGCAATATCCCTCCTCTCCCAAGGAACAGCCATGTCAGGACACACTGCGCTCGCAACATCGAGCACGGCCGCAAAGCGCAAAGAAGCACGCACGGTCATCTTGTCCAGCTATCTGGGCAGCACCATCGAGTTCTACGACTTCCTGCTGTACGCAACAGCCGCGGCCGTTGCCTTCCCCAAAGTCTTCTTTGCCGGCACGGACGAATGGGTTGGCGTGGTCGCCGCTTACGCCACCTTCGCCGCCGGCTATGTCGCCCGGCCATTGGGTGGCATCATCTTTGGCCACTTCGGCGACCGCATCGGGCGAAAAGGGATGCTCATCGTCTCGATGGCCATGATGGGCATTGCCTCCACGCTGATCGGGCTGATCCCGGGAGCGAACGTCATTGGTCCTTGGGGTGCCGTGCTCCTTGTGGTCCTGCGCGTCTGCCAGGGCATCGCCGTCGGGGGTGAATGGGGCGGCGCCGCGCTGATGGCGCTGGAACATTCAGACCCCAAGCGGCGAGGGTTCGCTGCGTCGTTCGTCAACGCCGGTGCACCGACGGGTGCCGTGCTGGGAACGGTGGTTATGGGCATCTTCTCCGCCCTTCCGCAGGATGCTTTCCTTGCCTGGGGGTGGCGTGTGCCGTTCCTGCTGTCGTTCGTGCTCCTGATTGTCGGTATGTTCGTGCGGCTCCGGGTCTCCGAAAGCCCCATCTTCGCTGAAGCGGTGGCCAAGGAAAGCGCACAAGGAACCAAGCGCAAGATCCCGCTACTGGAAGTGCTGCGGCGTCCCAAGGCCCTGATCATGATCATGTTCGCCGGTGCCGCCGGGTTCGGACTACAGGTAGTGCTGCCCACATTCTCCGTCACTTACGCGGTCTCCAAGGGCGCACCCCAGCAAGGCGTGCTCTATGCCTTCGCGGGAGCCTCGGCTATTTCCATTCTGTTCGTCCTCCTGGGAGGACGAATGTCCGACCGTTTCGGACGACGTCCAGTGATGGTCACCGGGTTGGCCCTGTTCATCCTGTACCTGTTCCCCATGTTCGGGATGCTGAGCTCGGGCAACATCGCCCTGATCTTCCTGGCCTTCACTGTTGCCCTGATCCTGCACTCTTCCCTCTACGGGCCGCTTGCCGCGTTTGTTTCGGAGCAGTTCGGCACCACCAACCGCTACACCGGTGCGGCGGTCGGCTACCAGCTGGCCACCCTGATAGGTGCCGGCTTCACCCCGGGCATCGTGGCTGGCCTCTACAAGGATGCCGGGCAAAGCATCGTCCCCGTGGTGGTCTTCCTCTCGGCAATGTCATTGGTGTCGATTGTCTTCATCCTGCTCACGCGGGAGTCTAAGAACAACGACCTTTCATCGGTCAGTTAGGAGTACGGACCATGGACAACAACGGAGTTGGATCCTGGCTGCACCGCCGCCGGGCAAAGTCCGGGGCCAAAGCTGCCCTCGTCTCCGGCAGCCGGATCCTGGGCTACGACGAACTCTCTACCCGCACCGATCGCCTGGCCAATGCACTTGTCGCCCGCGGCGTGGGCAAAGGGGACGGGGTGGCTTACCTTGGCGAAAACCACCCATCGTTCGTGGAGACCTTCTTTGCCTGCGGGCTGGTCGGGGCCATCTTCGTGCCGCTCAACACCCGGCTCGCTGCCCCGGAACTGCAGTTCCAACTGCAAGACTCCGGCGCGCGGCTCCTGGTCAACGCTTCCGCTTTGGAAGTCGTGGCGTCCGCGTCCGTGACAGACACAGTGGTAACGCACCGTCTTGTGGTGGCGCCCGACGACGGCACTGACAGTTCCGCTGACGAGCTGCCATCCGGCGTCGAGCTTTACGGCGACGTGATTGACGCGGCAGGCGACACGCCCTTGGATGTGGCGGTGACCCTGGACGACGGCGCCATGATCCTTTACACCTCCGGCACCACGGGCAAGCCAAAAGGTGCGCTGTTGACGCACGGCAACATCACCTGGAACTGCATCAACACCGTGGTGGACATGGACCTGAACCGCAACGACGTGGCCCTCATGATCTCGCCCCTGTTCCACGTGGCGTCGCTGGACATGGGCTTGCTGCCGATGCTGCTCAAGGGCGCCACCGTGGTTCTTGAAGCAAAATTCGACGCCGGGCGGGTACTGGAACTGGTGGCCGAGCATAAAGTCACCACGCTCAACGGCGTCCCCACCACCTTCCAGATGCTCTGCGACCATCCGGAATGGTCGACGGCGGACCTCAGCTCCCTGGACAAGCTCACCTGCGGCGGTTCTGCCGTTCCGCAGCGGGTGCTGGACGCGTATGAGGAGCGCGGCATCGGCTTCACCAGTTGCTATGGCATGACCGAAACCGCGCCCGGGGCGACGATGCTGCCGGTGTCCCGGTCGAAGGAGAAAGCCGGATCCGCCGGGTTGCCGCATTTCTTCACGGATGTGCGGATCGCTGATCCACTGGGCGGTGTTGCTGCTCTCGGCGCTGTCGGCGAGATCCAGATTTCCGGCCCCAACGTCATCAAGGAGTACTGGAACCGGCCCGAGGCCACCGCAGACAGCTACGCGGACTCTTCCTGGTTCCGTTCGGGCGACATGGGCCACCAGGACGAAGAGGGCTTCTTGTTCGTCTCGGACCGCCTCAAGGACATGATCATTTCCGGAGGCGAGAACATCTACCCGGCGGAGGTGGAAGCTGCCATAGCGGAGCTGCCTGAGGTGGGGAGCGTGGCCGTGATCGGTATTGCCGACGAAAAGTGGGGCGAAGTGCCCCGGGCCATCGTCACCCTGCGTGAGGGGAGGACCTTGACGGAGGATCAACTGCGGGCGCATCTGGAAGGGCGCCTGGCCCGGTACAAGATCCCCAAGTCCGTGGTTTTCGTCGAGGAGATGCCGCGGACGGCCAGCGGGAAAATCCGCAAGATGGACCTGCGGAAACAGTTCGCCCAATAGGGGTCCCCACCCCTGGACGCTCTCTCACGTCCCGCCCGTTTGAACCGAACGCTCTCTCACGTCCCGCCCGTTTGGTGGGGACGCTCTCTCACGTCCCACGGAATGCTGAGTGAGGGTTTGGGGGTTGGGGGTGGTTTGTGAGTGAGGGTTTGGGGGTTGGGGGTGGTTTGTGAGTGAGGGTTTGGGGGTTGGGGGTGGTTTGTGAGTGAGGGTTGGGGGGAAATAATCCGTCAACAGGCTAAATCCGGGTTAACTTTGTCCATCAAACTGCCTTATTGGCTCCCGGGGCATTACGATAAGGCACGACTCATCACCTGAGCGCCTCAAACCTACCCGGGGGAAATACTAATGAGCTCTTACCCGCAGCAACCTCAGCAGACCCAGCCCTACGCCGCCCAAGGCGGCGAGCCGCCACTGTGGGCTCCCTACTACGGCGCCCCGATCGGCGCAGCAGTCAACCGTTTCTTCAAGAAGTACACCGCCTTCAACGGCCGCGCCAGCCGCAGTGAATACTGGTGGGTCGCCCTGGTCCTGGGCGTCGTCGGTTTCGTCTTGCAGCTCCTCACCGGCATCCTCGGAGCCGCAGGCGCAACCGTCAGCGCCAACGGCACCTCCGTTCCGGGGCCGGGCGCAGTCGTCGGCCTCATCCTGATTGTCGTTTTCTACCTGGCTGTCCTGATCCCGTCCATCGCGCTGCTGGTGCGCCGTCTCCACGACGGCAACTTCAGCGGCTGGCTCGTCCTGCTCGGCCTGATCCCGGGCCTTGGTGGCCTGGCACTGCTCATCTTTGCGCTCCTGCCGTCCAACCCGGCCGGCCAGCGTTTCGACCAGCCGACTGCCTAGTCAGCCGAGCACCAAGCAGTACGCTCCAATGAAAGGGGCGGCACCCGGTGTGCCGCCCCTTTTGCGTGCCCGCCTCCGAGTTCCGATGCGCCGGACATGACATGCTGTGACTGACACGGACCGACCCCAACGACGAGGAGTGCCATGTCCACGCGAAACATCAAACGCGCCGCAGTGGTTGGCGGCGGGATCATCGGCATCGCTGTGGCCAGGGAACTGACCAACACCCTCGACGACGTCCAGGTCACCGTGTATGAGAAGGAAGACCACCTGGCTGCCCACCAGACCGGGCACAACTCCGGGGTGGTCCATGCAGGCCTCTACTACGAACCCGGTGGGTTGAAGGCGCGGTTGTGCCGCCGTGGGGTGGAGCTGCTCCAGGAATTCTGCGCCGCCAAGAGCCTTCCCTACGAGGCCTGCGGCAAGCTGGTCATTGCCCAGACACCGGAGGAGTCCAAACGCCTGGACAACATTCTCGCCCGCGCCACGGCCAACGGGGTGCCCGGAGCGCGGATGCTGCGCGGTGACCAGATACCCGAGGTGGAGCCAAACGCCGTCGGGCTTTCTGCTTTGCACTCGCCTAAAACGGCGATTGTCGACTACGCAGCCATCACCCGGGCGCTCGCCGACGACGTCCACGCAGCGGGCGGGACCATCCGCCTTGGGACGGAGGTGACGTCGCTGGAACAGCAGGGGAGCGGCGTTGCGGTGTCCACGAAGGACGGTGACGAACATTACGACCTGGTGGTTACTTGCGCCGGCCTCCAATCCGATCGCCTCGCCAAGTCAACCGGAGAGCCCCCAACCCCGCGGATCGTGCCCTTTTTCGGGCAATACTTCCTTCTCGGGGGCGAAGCCCGGGAGAAGGTGCGTGGCCTGATTTATCCGGTGCCGGACCCGAAGCATCCTTTCCTGGGCGTGCACCTGACCAAACGCATAGACGGCGAAATGATGCTGGGTCCCAATGCATTTATCTCCTTTGGTCGTGAATCCTACGCGTGGAAAAACGTCAATGTCCGGGACGTCCTGGATTACGCACTCTTTCCGGGCTTCTGGAATTTCGCCTGGCATAACGTGCCGTCTGCTGCCCGGGAATTCCAGACCGTCATCAGCAGGAAGAAGTTCATCCGTGAGGCAATGCGCTTCGTGCCCTCGCTCGAGGGGGCCAGCGTCCTGCCGGGTACCCGTGGAGTGCGTGCCCAGGCCATGAACGGTGACGGTTCGCTGGTGGACGACTTTGTCATTGCACGACGCCGGGACACGGTGATGGTGCGCAACGCGCCTTCCCCGGGCGCGACGTCGTCGATGGCCATCGCGGAGTACATCGTGGAGCAGGCCCTGGCAGAGTGACCACGGGAGGCGCCAGACAGTTAACAAGCCCGTGACGTACCTGAAACCGCTCCGGACCACACGGTGGATAGCGTGGCGGCATGATCGCATCGACTCTTGGAAGCTGGGCCGCCACCGCGCTCGCCAAGCTGGGCTCCGTCATTGAAGCCGCCTACGTGATGGACTGCGCCGGGCCCGAGTCGGGGAGCCCCGGATCCGACGCCGCGGATCTGACGTGGTTGCCGGCGCTCAGCGGGGTCACAGTTGCCGGTTCGCAGGCCATTCAATCCCACGCTTCGAGGCCCGGTATCTAGCCTTTGGGGGCATCGGAAAGCCAAGGACTGTTGCGTTGGGCACACTTTTCGTAATTTGCGGGTAGCATGCCCTAAACTGCATCACTGAGGTGCCGGAATGGGCACTATGCAGCAACGAAAGCGAACACCCAATGGCTACTGATTACGACGCCCCGCGCAAGACAGAAGAAGAGTCTCCCGCTGAATCGCTTGAGGCCCTCCAGGCATCCCGTGGCGGCGGTGCCCAGACCGCCGTGATCGACGTTGAGGACATCGACACGGCCGAAGGCATCGACCTTCCCGGGGCTGATCTTTCGGGTGAAGAGCTGACCGTCATTGTGGTCCCTGAGCAGTCCGACGAATTCACCTGTGGATCCTGTTTCCTGGTCCGTCACCGCTCGCAGGTGGCTTTGGAAAAGAACGGCCTGAAGTACTGCAAGGACTGCGAAGGCTAGATAACGCCGAGGTCTCGTTACCTTCGATCACGAACCAAGGTACGGAGACCCCGTTTCCGGCCTGAAAACACGGCCCGCGGGACCTTGTCATGACCCGCCCGTAACCAATCGGCGCACCCTTTAACGGTTGCGTGCCGAAGCGGCCACAACCCGCCCCAAGCCCCTCCCACCCTCCTAATGTTGAAGTATCAACGTAGCCTGAAGGGGGCACAAAAAATGAGGAAATTGGGAGCGGGTTTGGCGGCCGTCATGGCCATTGCCGGACTCGGTCTGATGGCGCCGGGACCAGCCTTGGCCGCCACGTATTGCGGCATCTCGTGGGGTTCATTGGCCAAGGCCGATCCCGATATGAGCGCCGCCAAGGTCACAGGCGTCCGCACCGGCCAACAGCCGTGCTTCGATCGCCTGGTGATCGATATGGCCGGGAAGGTTGCCGGCTACTCCGTGCAGTATGTTCCGGTGGTGACCCAGGACCCGACCGGCTTCCCCATCCCGGTGCTGGGGGACGCGGACCTGCAGGTGGTTGTGACGGCGCCGTCGTACAACCAGGCCGGCCAGCCCACCTATGAACCCGCGGCCAAGGCGGAACTGTCCAACGTTTCGGGATACCAGACGTTCCGGCAGGTGGTTTTCGCCGGCAGCTTCGAAGGAACCACGAGCATTGGGCTGGGGGTCCGTGCGCGGCTTCCGTTCAGGGTTCTCACCTTGGACGGGCCCGACGGCGGGTCCCGGCTGGTAGTGGATGTCGCCCACCACTGGTGATCGGTCGGCCCTTGGCCCTCCATAAAGTGGGAAAGCGGCCAGTTCGCGGGAAACTTCCCTGCGAGCTGGCCGCTTTCCCACGAACTCGGCGTAACGCGAGCCGTGCGGACCGGCTACTCCGGAACTACCAGTGCCGGGGTGTCCTTGCGGATGGTCTCGCCACGGAAGAACCCGGGACGCATGCGGGCCTGAACAAGCATGACCACGCCACCGAGGGCCAGGATTCCGATGCCAAGCACGAACACGAGGCCCACACCGAAGATTTCCGAGCCGCTGCCGAAATCCGGATCCCAGCTGTCCACTGCGGTCTGGATGAACACCACGAAGAGTCCCAGGCCACCGAGCAGCGGGCAGACGAGCCGGAAGAAGAAGTTCCGGGCGTTGGAGAACACGCTGTTGCGGAAGTACCAAACACAGGCGATGGCCGTGAGCCCGTAGTAGAAGCAGATCATCAGGCCCAGAGCCAGGATGGTGTCGTTGAGGACGTTCTCGCTGATCACGTGCATCACCGCGTAGAACCCGGCGGACAGGACGCCCGCAGCGACAGTGGCGAAGCCCGGCGTCGAGAACTTCTTGCTCATGTGGCTGAAACGCTCCGGGAGTGCACCGTAGTGCGCCATGGCCAGCAGGCTGCGGGACGGCGACGTAAACGTGGACTGCAAGGATGCCGCGGACGACGACAGCACCGCGAGGGACATGAGGATCGCGAACGGACCCATGACCGGGGAGGCCAGCGCGGTGAAGACGTTGGCGTGGTTCTCGGCGTTGTTCAGGCCAATTCCTGCATCTCCTACACCGGCGAACATCATGGTGGCGATGGTGACCAGCAGGTAGATGCCAAGGACGATGACAGCGGTGAGCGTGCCTGCCAGTCCGGCAGTCTTCTTGCCGTTGGCGGTTTCCTCGTTGACCGTGAGGCAGACATCCCAGCCCCAGTACACGAAGATCGACAACGAGATGCCTGCAGCGATTTGGCCGAAGGTTTCCACCTTGGTCACGTCGAACCAGTCCCAGTTGAAGGGGATCGCGGTCTCGGAGGTGGACCAGTTGGCAAACGCCATGGCCACGAACAGGCCCAGGACCAGCAGTTGGAAACCGACCAGGCCGTACTGAACGATTTTGGTGGTGTGCAGGCCGCGGTAGCTGATCCAGACGGCCAGTGCCACGAAGACGAAGCAGGTTGCAACGTTCAGGAGTTTGTTGGAGGCCAGGTCCGCAAGCTCGGGTGAGCCGGTGGCCTGGGCCAGGAAGAGGTAGAAGAAGTCCACGGCGACGCCCGCCAGGTTGGACAGGACGATGATGTTCGCTGCGAGCAGGCCCCAGCCGCCCATCCAGCCAACCCATGGGCCGAAGGCCTTGGTGACCCAGGTGAAGGTGGTGCCGCTGTCCGGGGAGTCAGCGTTGAGCTCCCGGTATGCGAGCGAGACCAGGATCATGGGAATGAACCCGATCAGGAAAATAACGGGCAACTGGAGCCCGACTTGGTTGACGGTGGGTCCGAGCGCACCCGTGAGGGTATACGCCGGGGCGATAGTTGAAATGCCAAGAACGACGACGGCGAGGAGCCCCAACTGCCCCGTCTTCAGTCCCTTGCCGCTGATGTTGTGCGACTCTGCAGCATCGACGCTGCTGCGGCGGATTGTCTGGCTCATATGGGGCCCTTTCTAGATGGCCGAAGGTTGCTGCGTGGTGCTGGCCAAGGACGTGGGGCCTTCGAGGCGGGAAAGTTCAATCATGGTGGCATGTACTCCGGTGAGACGACAGTCACTAAATGAATAGCGTTCATTTAGTATGGCCTGTGTCACGCTCCGGCGCAAGGCCCAAATGAATCCCATTCATATGTGACTTCGCCGCCCCGATCGTCCGGGTTAGCCGCCGAGGGTTGGCAGGGTCAGGATTTCCGCACCGTCGGCGGTAATGGCGATGGTGTGCTCGCTGTGTGCCGTGCGGCAGCCGGTGACGCTGCGCAGGGTCCAGCCGTCCGCGTCGGTGACGAGCTGTGCCGTGTCCGCCATGACCCACGGTTCAAGTGCAAGCAGCAGGCCGGGGCGCAGTTTGTATCCGCGTCCGGGCCGGCCCATGTTGGGTACATGCGGGTCCTGGTGCATGGTGGATCCGATGCCGTGCCCGCCAAATTCGACGTTGACCGGGTACCCGGCCTCGGTGAGAACGGAACCGATGGCGTAGGAGAGGTCGCCGATCCGGGCCCCCGGGCGGGCCGCGGCAATCCCGGCACGCAGGGCGCGCTCGGTCACTTCAATCATCGCCACGCTTTCGGCGGGCTTCGAGTCGCCCACGATGAAGCTGATCGCGGCGTCTGCCGCGATGCCCCGAAGGGAAACCGCGAGGTCGAGGGTCAGTAGGTCGCCGTCGGCCAGGGCGTAGCCGTGGGGCTTTCCATGGAGGACGGCGTCATTGACCCCAGTGCAGATGTAGTGCCCGAAGGGTCCCCGGCCAAAGGACGGTGCGTAGTCGACGTAGCAGGACTGCGCGCCCGCTTCGAGGATCATTTCCTTGGTCCACTGGTTGATGTCCAGGAGGTTGGTTCCCACTGCGCATCGTTGCTTGAGGGTGTGCAGGATATTGGCGACGAGGGCGCCGGAGTCCTTTGCCCGGAGCAGTTCGGCGGGGGTCAGGATCTCGATCATGGAGGGCCTTTCGCGGGATTACCAATAACTATCCCGGCCATATTATCCCGGTATTAGAATTGGATCCATGGTCAGGCTGCCCCTCACACCCGCAGAGGCCGAACGCGGACAGCGTCTCGGCGCCCTTTTGCGACGCGCCAGGGGAGGGAGGTCCATGCTCGAAACTGCCCTGGATGCAGGGGTTTCCCCTGAAACCCTCAGGAAGATCGAATCCGGAAGGGTAGCAACCCCCGCGTTCCCCACCGTGGCCGCAATCGCCGAGGTCCTTGGCTTGTCACTGGATGAGGTGTGGGCCGAGATCAACCAGCCCGAACCCGGGACCGTCCGTCGCGGCGAACGCGAAAGGCTCGCGTCCTAGCCCTGGCGCTGCGGGCGTGCCCGCACGTGCATCCGCTCGCCCTGCTGACCGAAGAGCGTGAGCAGCTCAACCGGGTCCTTGGTGGCGCTCGCGAACCAATGTGGCGTCCGCGTATCGAATTCGGCCACCTCGCCGGGCTTCAGCACAAAGTCGTTCCCGCCCAGGACCAGTCGCAGCCGGCCGTTGAGGATGTACATCCAGTCGTAGCCCTCGTGTGACTGGGGTTCCGGGGTTTCCTTGCCCGTGGCACCTCGGAGCACCATTTTGAAGGCCTGGATGCCGCCCGGTCGTCGGGTCAGGGGAAGGGCGGTGCCCCAGGGGTGGACGTGCGGCTTGAGATGGATGCGGGGATCGCCCGTTTCCGGAGCGTCAATGAGCTCCTCCAGCGGGATCTGATGGAGGCGCGCCAAGGGCAGGAGGAGTTCCAGCGTGGGTTTCCGCTGGCCACCCTCCAGCCTGGAGAGGGTGCTGACCGAGATGCCCGTGGCTTCCGAAGCTTCCGCGAGGGTCACGTTACGCTGCGTCCGCATCGCCCTCAGGCGCGGACCAACGGCGTCGAGCATGGAGCTGAAGTCTGTAGCCATGGGATCAGTTTGCCATACTGGCAAATTTCTTTGCTGTTCACGATGATGTGCCAAACCATGGAAGGAGCGGCGCAGGGCCGCTCCGATGACGTGGAGGTATAGTGGAAACAGGAAACAGCCGGATGGCCGGACAGTACGACGTAGTGGTTGTTGGTGGTGGCGCAGCTGGGTTAAGTGCGGCTGTAAGTTTGGGCCGCGCCCTTCGATCCGTTCTGGTGATCGACGCCGGCGAGCCCAGGAACGCGCCGGCGGCCGGCGTACACAACTTCCTCTCCCGCGATGGAATCAACCCCACGGAGCTACTCAGTCTGGGGCGGGATGAGGCAATCCACTACGGGGCCGACGTCGTGGGCGGGGAAGCCGTAGCGGCGCGCCCAACCGGGGAACAGCGTACGACGGCGGAACCGCGCACCGCAGCCCAGCCCGCCTTTGAGGTGGAACTGGCGGACGGCAGTACCGTGGCCGCCCGCCGCTTGCTGGTCACCACCGGCGTCGTGGATATCCTGCCCGACGTCGAAGGGATCCGTGAGCGCTGGGGCAAGGACGTCCTGCACTGCCCGTACTGCCATGGATGGGAAGTCAGGAACAGGGCAATCGGCATCCTGGGATCCGTCCCCATGGCTTTGCACCAAACACTGCTGTTCCGCCAGTGGAGCCCCTCCATCACGCTGTTCCTCAACGACATTGTGGAGCCGACTGAGGAGCAGTGGGAACAACTCGCGGCCCGTTCCATCACCGTGATTGAGGGCAAAGTCCGTTCCCTTGACGTTTCCGATGATGCGTTGGCCGGCGTGGTCCTGGAATCCGGCAAGGTGGTTCCCGTGGACGCCCTCGTGGCCGGACCGCGGGTGGAGGCACGATCCGGCGTCCTTGAGTCCTTGGGTATTTCCACGGTGGAGCACCCGATGGGGGTGGGCCGCCTCGTCGAAGTGAGCCAGCCCGGTGGAGCTACCTCCGTCCCCGGGGTGTGGGCGGCCGGAAACGTTACCGACCTCACCGGCCAAGTGATGGCTTCCGCGGCATCCGGCACCATGGCCGCGGCTGCCATCAACGCGGACCTGATGCTCGAAGAGACCACGCTGGCCGTGGAAGCTGCCCGGTTGGCTGTCCGAATGTGAGCAAAAGGGTCGACTCAGAGACCAAGAGCGAGGAACATTGAAGGACAGCCGTTGAAGGAGGTTGCGTATGTGCTACGCCTACTATGACGACTTCGAGCGGCGCACGAAGAAGGACTCCGCGCGCAAGCCCGAGACGCACACGTCTGAGCCAGTGAAGGAAACGGAAGCACCCGCAGAAAGCCGTCCGCGGACGGAAGGAACACTGTGGACTTTCCTGGCCCGCCGTCGCAGGGAAATCGAGGTTTCCGAACCGAAGATCGACCGCATCCGCGAGAAGGTCTAGGCGCCGTCCTGGACTGACCCGAAGAACCGATCCACTGAAAGGCGCTGCTCCGGCAGCGCCTTTCCGCTGCGCGTGACCGCCGCTGCGCGGGATCGCCCTGCGCGGGACCCGCTATAAAAACGCTGTGACGCGAATCTTCCTAGCCTGCCAGCTCTGCCCGGAGCGGATACACGGCGCCGTCCAGGATCACTTGGAGGCACGTGCCCTCCGCGTTGACCAGGAGTGGTGCCATCAGGTTCACGGTGGTCTTCTCCGACGCCGGGTTGACCACCACCAGGACGGTTGCGTTGGCAACACTGGCAAGGCCCAGCGCATCCAACGACGCCGCGGGAATGGCTGGCTCGTAATCGGGAACATACACGGAGGCGTCAGCTACGAACATCCGGGCGCGCGGCTCAGCCACTTCCAGGGCGTAGAGTCCTTCTGCTCCGGCGATGCGGCGCAGCGAGAACCCCTCGGCCGATTCCAGCCCGGGCATGGGGGAGGCGAAAGTCAGGGTGTCGAACGCCAGTGCCGTGCTCATCGGAGGAAGTCCATCAGCGTCGGCTGGAGCACCTTGGCCGAGACGGCAAGTGCCACCTGATAGTTGGTTTCCTGCAATTTCAAATCCATGACTGCCTTTCCCAAGTCCATGTCTTCGACACGCGACCTTTGAGTTTCCAGCGTAGCCTTCATCCCCTCCAGCGAGTCCTGGGCCTGCCCGAGCCGCGTTTGCCGCATGCCAACATCGGAGCGGCCGTCGATCACGGCTTTGATGCGGTCGCCGAGCGCGGCCAGCCGGGCATTGGGGTCCGCGCCGGAACGGATGTCGGCGACGACGTCACTCACCAGGGCGAAAACAGAGCCGGCGCCATCGCCGAAGATCGCTCCGCCGTCGGAATCCACGCGCACAGTCCGGGCGGCGTCAACGCGACGTTCCACGGACCCGCCGGCCGTGCCCACGAACGCTGGCGGAGTTGTGTTCGTAAACGCACCCACGGTGTCCGAGTTGCCGGCGAAGACGTTGCGGCCCAGGTACTGCGTGTTGGCCTGGGTCAGGAGGTCCTTGCCCAGGCCTTCGATCTCGACGGCGATGGCCTCCTTCGCGCTGCTGTTGAGGGTGCCGTTGGAGGCCTGGATGACGAGGTCCCGGACGCGGTTGAGGATGTTGGTGGACTGCCCTAAAGCGGTATCGGCAGCCGCGAGCCAGCCATTGCCGTCGCTGATGTTGGAGCCGTATTGTGTGGCCGCACTGAGTTGTGCGCGCATTGCGATGGCTTGGGCGGCACCGGCGGGGTCGTCGGAAGGGCGGCTGATGTTTTTCAGTGTCTGGGCCCGTTCCTGCAACTCTGCAAGCCGGGATTGGGCGGTCTGGAGATTCCGCTGCGCGGAAGCTGACATCATCTGGTTGGTGACGCGATTGAGCATGGCTTACCTTCCCACCAATCCGGTGCGGTTGATCAGGACATCCAGGGCTTCGTCGATTGCTGTCATGACGCGCGCCGCGGCCTGGTAAGCGTGTTGGCTCGCGAGGAGTGCGACGTTCTCCTCATCAAGGCTCACCGAGGCGGCTGACGAACGCTGCCCGACGGCGGCGACACTCGCCGCGTCTGCCAGTTGTGAATGCTGCTGGGCTGATTTGGAGGCCATCCCAATGCCTGCCACCACTCCATTCCAGAAGGTGTCAGGCGCGCCCGGCTTCGAACCGATTTGGGCCACCGCATCCGCGATGCTGCCGTCCAAGGAGCCGGCATCGGGTGCGCCGGTCGCGATTCCCGCGGCATTGGTGGGAACCACGCGCAGGGACAGTGCCACCGGGACGCCGGGCGTGCTGGTGAAGAAGTCCAGGTTGCCGGCACCCGTGGAGGTCTGGCCCGTCCGGTGGATTGCGTTGACGTCGTTCATCAGTTGGGTGGCGAAGGCGTTGTAAGCCTCTGCAGCTTCGGCGATTGCGCCGCCAGTTCCGGCTCCCTTGCTTCCCGGCGCCGCGGGAGCCAGGAGCGAGACAGCTCCGGCGAGTTGGCCGCCGTCGAGGTCTACCGCAAGGCCGGTACGGTCCGCCCACTCCAGCTGCACCGGCTGTCCGGGGCCGCCCATGGAGGTTTGTCCGGCCAGGGTCAATGCGCGGTGCGAGGTCCCGGACACCAGGGCGTTGCCTCCGACGAAGACGTCCGCAGTGCCGTCCGGATTCTCGCGGACGGTGCCACCTGCCAGCGTGGCTATGGCCTCGGTCATCTGGTTCCTCGTGTCGATGAGTTCGTTCGCGGAACCCCCGGAGGCCAGGACCGAGCGGATGGTGGCGTTCAATTCGGCCACCTTGCCTGCGGTGGCGTTCAGTTCGTCCACAGTGGCAGAGGCTTCTCCACGAACCCGGCTCCACTGGGCGTCGAGCGCTTTGTAACCAGCTGAGACGGTTTCGCTAAGGGTGGCGGCCGCTTCGAGCAAGACCGACGCCGGAGCGGATTCGCCCGGGTGGTTCGAAACCCCCTGCCATGACGCCCAAAAGGTGTGCAACGCCGTCGAAATCCCGTGGGGGCCGGGTTCCTGCAGTGCATCTTCGAGGCGCTGGAGTTCCGTGGACCGGATCCCCGCGAAACCGGACTGGGCCCCGGTCCTGCGAACCCCGGCGTCCAGGAAGCTGCTGCCGAGCCGGGCGATACCGTCCACCGAGACGCCCTGGCCGGCCTGGCCCGTGGCCGGGTTCAGCCCAACCGGGACGGGTGCGCCGATGGCCGACAGGTCCAGCCGTTGACGGGTGTAGCCGGGGGTGGTGGCGTTGGCGATGTTCTGGCCCGCCAGGTTGATGGCCTGCTGCGCTGCGGTGAGGCCACGGTAGGCCGTGTTGAGTCCGCCGAAAGTGCTCACGTGAAGATGTCCTTTTCGCTGGGTGGGCGGTCAGAATTGCCGGTCGACCAGGTGCGCGGCCGATTGGTCCCCGGTCCGGCCGTGGGAGTCGTAGGTTCCCGCCGCGGGTTTCAGGTCGGCGAGTGTTTCCTGGGTGGAACGGACGGCCGCACGCAGGAACTGCTCATTGGCGTCGCGGAGTTCCTTGATGGCCGCTGCCTGCTGGCGCATCGCGGTGACGTGGGAGGTGAGGACCTCGGCCCACGCGGGCTCCGGCGCGGCTGCGGCGAGCTCAGCCAAGGAACAATCCGGGGATACGCCCCATTGCGCAGCAACCGCGGCGATCTCCACCGTGCGGGCCAGGCCAGCCTGCGAAACGCGCTCCAGGACCTGCTCCACTTCCCTGGTCCCGTGGGGCAGCCAACGGGACTTGCCTGCTGTCAGGAGCAGTTGCTCTTCTTCGAGCTTGAAGGTCAGGAGATCGAGAAGTTCGCGCTCGCGCCACAGCAGGGCTGACAGTTCATGGATGGCCACAGGGGGTCAACTCCAGTTCTGGTCGGTATCGGGTGCGGTTGTGATGGCGTACCTCCCGCCAACTCCCCATTAGCTATCGGCCGCCGGCTGGCAGGGGTTAGGCGGGAAGGTCCCTGAATCTTTCCTTGGGATTTTTCCTAACGGCCCCACGATCGCCAGTCGATAGTGCTGTGTGACGGCCCACGGATGGGCTGTTGCACAGTAAGTCCACATCATGGAGGAAACCAACATGGGCATGCAGATCAACAACAACCTGATGGCGAACAACGCGTACCGCAACCTGAACGCCACCCAGGACAACCTGTCCAAGTCGATGGAAAAGCTTTCCAGCGGCCTGCGCATCAACCGTGCTGCCGATGACGCAGCCGGCCTTGCCATCTCGGAAGGCCTCAAGTCCCAGGTCACCGGCTCCACGGTTGCCGCCCGCAACGCCCAGGACGGCATCAGCCTGATCCAGACCACTGAAGGTGCCCTTAGCGAGGTCCACTCCGTTCTGCAGCGCATGCGCGACCTCGCAGTCCAGGGTGCATCAGACACCAACAACGGTGACGCCCGGGCGGCCATCCAGAAGGAAGCTGACTCGCTGGGCAAGGAACTGTACCGCATCACGCAGTCCACCAACTTCAACGGGATCAACCTGCTCCAGGGCGGTTCCAAGAACATCCAGGTGGGCACTGCAGGCACGGCCAATGACACCATTGCCGTGACTCTGGGTAACGTCGCAACGGCTACGGGCACCCTGTCCTCGGCAGACGGCATCGCGGGAGCCACCGGCTTCGACGTCAGCACCAACGGTGCTGCACAGACCACGATCACCGCTATCGACGCAGCGATCACCACGGTCTCCGCACAGCGTTCGGACCTTGGCGCCAACCAGAACCGTCTGGACCACGCGATCAAGACCCTGACCGTCTCCGGTGAAAACCTGCAGGCAGCACAGTCCCGCATCGCTGACACGGACATGGCCGCGGAAATGGTCAAGTACACCAAGGCCAACATCCTGTCCCAGGCCGGCACCGCAATGCTGGCCCAGGCAAACCAGTCCGGCCAGGGTGTCCTGTCCCTCCTGCGCTAAGCCTTCACAGCATTTAGCCGCATGAGCTGACGGCGGCCGGCCAGGCCCCATCCTGGCCGGCCGTCGTCGGACACCTTTGCTTTACGAGCCTTCCGGAAGGGACCCGCGTGGGAACAGCTATCGACGGCCTTGTCAGCGGCCTTAAGACCACGGACATCATCAACTCGTTGATGTCCGTCGAAGCCCTGCCGCAGACCCAGCTCAAGACCAAGCTGGCGTCCAACCAGACCATCATTTCCACGCTGCAGTCCTTCAACACCAAACTCACCGCGCTGAAGGACCTCGCCGTTGCCGGGACGGCTGCCGGTGCCCTGAACCTGTTCACCGCAACCAGCAGTTCACCTGCCATCACCGCGAAAACCACGACGGCGGCCACCGCCGGATCGATCGACCTGACCGTGACGCAGTTGGCCCAAACGCAGGTCAACGTCACGGCAGCCATGTCCGCCTGGCCGTCCAACGCCGGGGTGCCTGAACGGCTGACGATCGTCGATTCCACGGGTAAGAAGACCGAGATTGCTCCCTCAGGGACTTCCTTGGATGACGTGGTTTCGGCGATCAACGCAGCATCAGCGGGCGCACACGCCGTGAAGGTCCCGGCCGGCAACGGCAGTTACCGGCTGCAGCTCACTGCCACCACGGCCGGGGCAGCAGGTGCTTTCACCGCCTACCGGGGGACGGCCGCGCAAGTGGGGGACGGCACCGCGGTGGACCTGATGACGGAGCCGACTGCCGCCGTCGTGAAGTCCGCCCAGGACGCGAAAGCGACGCTGTATGCCGGCACGCCCGCCGCGCAGGTCCTTAGCTCCGCTACCAATACTTTTGAGGATGTCCTTCCCGGCGTCTCCATCACGGCCTCGGCTGTGACCACGGGCCCGGTGACGGTGACCGTGGACAGCGACGTTCCCGGAATCACCAAGAAGGCCGAGGACCTGGTCAAGTCCGTCAACGACGTTCTGGGGTTCATCGCCATCTACTCTTCAGTGTCCAAAACCACGGACACCAAGGGCGCCACAGTGACCAAAGCCGGAATTTTCACCGGCAACAGCACTGTCCGCGCCGTCAACGACCAAGTACTCACAGCACTGTCCCGGCCTATCGACGGGAAGTCGCCCTCCGAGTACGGAATCAACATCACCAAGGCCGGCGACTTCACCTTCGACGCCGACAAGTTCGCGAAATCACTCGCCGCAGACCCCGCCGCCACGCAAGCCGCCGTCCAGGGGTTGGCAGCCAGGCTCGCCGAGGCAGCCACCGCCGCGTCTGATCCGTACACGGGCGCAGTGTCCGGGCTGATCAAAGGCCGCGAATCCGAAGTGCGCGACCTCGGCAACAGGATCGCGGATTGGGATCAGCGCCTCATTACCCGCCGCGCCACGCTCCAATCCGTTTATACGAATATGGAGGTGCTGCTCGGCGGCCTCCAGTCCCAGTCGGCCTGGTTGTCCGGCCAAATTTCCAGCCTCTCCAAGCAGTCCTCAGGAGCATGATGACTCTCCGCGCCCAGCAACTTTCCCGGTACAACGACGACGCCGTCCTCTCGGCACCCCCGGCGCGTCTGCTCACCATGCTTTACGACCGGCTCCTGCTGGACCTCAAACGTGCCCAACTGGCACAGGAAAGCAGCAATTGGGACACCGCCAGGGAGAACCTGCTGCACGCCCAGGCGATCGTGGCTGAACTGCGCTCCACCCTGCGGACCGATGCCTGGGACGGCGCGGCCTCGCTCGCGAGCATCTACGACTACTCCATGGAAGCCCTGATCGGCGCCAACATTTACCGGGACGTGGAACGGACCAAGGAGTGCATCGGGCTTCTGGAGCCACTCCGCCAAGGCTGGCACGAAGCCTCGGCTGCCTTGTCGGCTGACACCCCGGCTGGTTCCGTTGCGGGGGCCGTTGCTGGGTCAGTTGCTGCGTCGGGCAGGGCCCTTGGAGTCGCTTGAGGCCTGGTCCGCGATCCTGGACAGTTTTGAACACGACATTGCCCGTGCCGTTTCGGGCGGTCCCGCAGGGCCGTGGGCGCCGCCGACCGACGCGGGACCCTTGCCCGCCGCCTTGGCCGAGCGCGCCCGCCGGGTCCTTGATGCACAGGCGGACGCGGTCGCTATCCTTACGCGGTTGAAGCACGACGCCGGCACGCAGTTGGGTGCCATCGACGCCGTTCCTTCGGGGTCGGCGTCGGACAGGCCACTGCTGCTCGACGTGCGCGGCTGACTTAGCTGGCGGAGGACCCCAGGAATTCACGGGCCGCGGTGACCAGTGCTTCCGTTCCGCGCTGCAGGGTTGGCTGGATCACCGGCGCGAAGTAGGGGGAGTGGTTGGACGGGATATCCTCCGGCAACCGGCCCGTCGTGGCGTACTCCTGGAAGAGCGCAGGATCGGCTCCGCCCAGGAACCAGAAGACCAGGGGAGCATCCACAGCCTTGGCCAACGCTCCCACGTCTTCGCTGCCAGACACCGGACCCGGATCGATAATGTGACCCTCGCCGAAGGTCGCCTGGAACGTAGCCCTTACCTTAGCCGTGGCCGATTCATCGTTGACCGTCAAGGGGAAGTGCTCTTCGTAATGGAACTCCGGCTCCTTGGCAGCACCGGAAGCCGTTGCTTCGCTCTGGATAATCCGTTCGATGGAACCCAGGATCTTATCCCGGGTGGTGTTGCTGAAGGACCGCACGCTGAGCCCAAGGCTCGCGGTCTCGGGGATGATGTTGTTCTTGGTTCCGGCATGGATTTGTCCCACCGTCACCACTGCGGAGTCGCTGGCGGCGAGTTCCCGTGAAACGATGCCCTGCAACCGGACCGTGGCCGCGGCAGCCATAAGGACCGGGTCAACGGTGGTTTCGGGGCGGGAGCCGTGGCCGCCGCGTCCGTGCAGGGTCACGTTAAGGGAGTCCGCGGATGCCATGGTGACGCCCGGGCGGATGCCGAACCATCCGGCCGGGAACGGGGCCACGTGCTGGCCCAGGACGACATCGGGTTTCGGGACGCGGTCGTAGAGGCCGTCCTCCACCATGGTTTGTGCGCCCCCACCCCATTCCTCGGCGGGCTGGAACACCGCAATCAGGGTGCCCTGCCATTCCTGCCGCTGCCCGGCCAGTGTTTCAATAGCCCCCACCAGGCAGGTCACGTGCACATCGTGCCCGCAGGCGTGCATGACGGGAACGTCCTTGCCTTCATGATCGACGCCTGTCGCTGTGCTCGCGTAGTCCAGGCCGGTGGCTTCCTTGACTGGAAGAGCGTCCATGTCCGCACGGAGCATGACCACCGGGCCGGGGCCGTTCTCCAGCACCCCCACCACGCCTGTCTTTCCCACGTTGCGGTGCACGGTGAAGCCAAGGTCCTGGAGGTGTTGCGCGGCGATCCCTGCGGTCCGGACTTCCTGGAATGAGAGTTCAGGATTCGTGTGCAGGTCTTTGTACAGCTCTTCGAGGTCAATGGTCATGGGTTTGCCCTTCTTTCGACGTCGTCGGTACGGCCAGTGTATCGACGCGAAATCCGCACTTGCTGGGAAGCCAGAGGGCAGACTGGTGCAATGAATGATTCCGGGTCAGTGACAACTCAGGCAGCCACTGTGGAAGCGTGGACGGAAGCCCTCGCCGAATCAACAGGCTCGCCTGGCGGCGGTGCCGGGACCGGAGTGATGCTGGCCATCGCTGCCTCGCTGACCTCGATGGTGGCCGGATATACGGAGGCTGAGGAGGAGCAGGAGTCCGAGTTGGCGGCGCTGCATGGGCGGGCGAAGGAACTGCGTCGGACCGCACTGCGGCTGGCCGACGACGACGCTGCCGCATCCAAGGCGTTCGGCGCTGCCTTCCGCTTGGATCCAGGACCGGAACGCGACGACGCCATCCACCGGGCATCGGTTGATGCGGCCAAAGCATCCGCCGTCCTGGGCGGGAAAGCCATGGACGCCATCGAGGACCTTGGCTGGCTGGCTGCGCACGGAAATCCGGCGCTCATCGCCGACGTCGTGGTGGCGTTCGGGGCGCTCAGGGCTGCGATTGCCGGGGCAAGGACCAATGTCAGCTTCGACCTCGGTTCGCTCACGTCAGCAGGTGCCGAACTCGAGGAAGTCCGGGAGCAGCACCCCAGGCTGTGGGACACGGTCAGCCGGCTCAGCGAAGCCTTGGACCGGATCGACGAACTGACGGCAAGCGTGGACGGGAAAGCCGCACCGACGCAGCGCTAAAAATAAGTGGAAGTATTCTCCTAACGGGTTCGCAGGCGCTGCCGATAACTGTTGCTGAGCAGGGATCGCTCGATGCATGGCCACGGATTGGCCTTAGGACACCAGCAGGTGAGGACTTTGTGCTTGAATCCGTGACTTCCGTCGCCATGGCCAGCGCCCTGGACGCGCTCGCCTTGCGCCAGCGGACCATCGCCAACAACATCGCGAACGTCAACACGCCCAACTACCAGGCCAAAAGGGTGTCCTTCGAAGACCAGCTGGCCGCTTCGGTACGTTCCGGGGACGGCAACGTCAAAGCGTCCATAAGCCCGTCCGATGAGCCCACCCGCACCGACGGCAACAACGTCAACCTGGACACGGAAACCCTTTCCAACATTGACACAGTGCTGCGCTACCAATTCGCTTCAAGGGCAGCAACCGGCGAATTCACGTCCCTCCGAACCGCACTGAGGACCAACTGATGACGTTTGACGCGATCGGAATCGCCGGTTCCGCACTGACGGTACACCGCAAATGGCTCGATGCAGTCTCCGACAACCTGGCCAACATGAACAACGCGTCCAGGACCGACGGGCAGGTTTTCCGGGCACGCTACATCGAGGCCGCCGAGGGCAACAACGGCGACGGCGTGTACGTCAAGAGCACACCGCTGGGAAATGGCGAAGGCCGGATTGTCTACCAACCTGACCACCCCTTGGCCGACGCCAACGGCAACGTCCGCTACCCGGACATCGACATGGCCGAGCAGATGGGCACGTTGATCATCGCCCAGCGCGGCTATCAGGCCAACGCCCAAGTGGTTGACCGCGCCCGCGAAACTTACCTGGCGGCCCTTGAGATAGGAAAATCCTGATGGCCATCGGCCCAATAACAGCGGTCCAAGGCGTCAGCGGAACCGGCTACGTAAGCCCGGCAGCGCCAGCCACCACCGGCGGCGACTTCGGAGCCGCATTGACGGGCGCCGTCGACAATTTGCAGTCCCTGCAATCGACATCCAAGGAACTGGCCGTATCTGCGGTGACCGGCAACTTGGACGACATTCACAAAGCGACCCTTGCGTCCACCCGTGCGCAGGTGACCTTTGAACTGGTGGCCGCTGTCCGGAACAAGGGTATTGACGCGTTCAACGAGATCATGAGGATGCAGGCCTGATGCCACCGGCGATTTCCCAGTTTTTCCGCAAGTTCGGCAGCGGCATCCAGGCGTTCAGCCCTGCCCAGCGCACCCTCGCCATCCTGGGCGTGGCCGTCCTGGTGCTTGGCGGCGTCGCGCTGACCGCATGGCTGGGAAAGCCCGCCTACTCACCACTGTTCTCCGGCTTGAAAGACACCGACGCCAACAGCATCGTGGAGCAGCTCCGGAAGGACAACATCCCCTACGAGCTCAGCAACGGCGGTTCAACCATCCTGGTCCCGGAGGACAAGGTTTACGACGAACGGCTGAAGGCTGCTGCCGCCGGACTCCCTTCCGCTGCTGCCACCGGATACTCGCTGCTGGATAAGTTGGGTGTCACATCCTCCGAGTTCCAGCAATCCGTCACCTACAAAAGGGCGCTGGAGGGCGAACTGAGCACCACGGTGCAGGCGATGGACGGCGTGAAGAGCGCAGCGGTCCGGCTCGCCATTCCCGAGAAGTCCGTGTTCGTGGACACCACCCCTGAGGCCACAGCGTCGGTGTTCGTTGAGACCCAGCCCGGCACCACCTTGTCAGCTGACAAGGTGCAGGCCATTGTGCACCTGACCTCGGCAGCCATCGAGAACCTCAAACCCACCAACGTCTCTGTGGTCGATTCCCAAGGCAACGTCCTGTCAACCGTGGGCGGCGGAGCCACCGGTTCCTCTTCCAAGCAGGCAACTGACTACCAGCAACGAACCTCCGATGCAGTCCGGGCAGTTCTGGACAGCGTCGTAGGCCCCGGCAACGCAACCGTCGCCGTCGCAGCGGACGTCACCGCCGAGTCCGCCCAGCAGCGCAGCGAAACGTTCGCGCCCGCGGCCAACACTCCGGCGCTCAGCGAGTCCACGAAAACCGAAAAGTACACCGGCACCGGTGGCGGCGCAGCAGGCGTCCTCGGCCCGGACAACATCGCAGTGCCCGGTGGCTCCAACGCCAACGGATCCTACGATTCCAGCGATACCACCAAGAACAACGCCGTCAACAAGGTCACCGAGGACCGGACCATCCCGCAGGGCGCCGTGAAGCGCCAGACCATCTCTGTAGCGATCAACCAGGCCGCAGCTGGAGGGGTCAACGTGGACTCGGTGCGCGCACTGGTCACCTCAGCGGCAGGGATCGATGCCGGACGGGGTGACGTGGTCACTGTGGAGGTGCTGCCATTCAGCACCGCTGCCGCCGACAAAGCCGCCCAAGCACTCGGGGCGGCGAAAGCCGACGCTGCCGCTGCCAAGGATGCAGCCCTGATGAACACCCTCATCCTGGCAGGCAGCATCATGCTGGCAGCCATCGCCCTGATCGTGGTTGTGCTCATTACCCTCAAACGCCGCCAACGCCGCGAGCCTGTGGACCTGGGCGAGCAGATGGATTACGACGCCCTCCCCGAAGCCCTTCAGACGCCGGCCCTCACCGGCCCGCCGACCACAGCGATCGAACTGACCTCCATCCAGCCCCAAGCCCCGGTCCAGCCCACCCCGGCGCTGCCGTTGCCAGGCTCCGAGGCCCTCGACGGCGAACTGAAGCGCGCCCAAATCGAAGCCATGGTGGCTGACAACCCGGCACGCACGGCCGAGTACCTGCGCGGGCTCATGGATGACAGGCAGTCCGTATGAGCCAGATGGTCCCGGAAGCCTCAGCCCTGAGCGGGGTGCAAAAAGTGGCGGTGGTGCTCATGCAAATGAACCCGTCCAGCGCGGCAGCCGTCATGGCCCAATTCTCCGAATCCGAAGCCGAAGACATCGCGGCCGAAATCGTTCGGCTCCGCCGTGTGTCCTCGGTGGTCGCCGACCACGTCATCAACGAATTCCACGGCCTGGCCGTCAGCGGGCGCCGCACTGCCCGCGGTGGCCAGGAATTCGCCGTCGGGCTCCTGGAAGCATCCTTCGGCGCGGACAAAGCCGCCGGCTTCATGGACCGGCTCGCGTCCACCATGGCCGGTAAGTCGTTCGAGTTCCTGGAAATGATGGATCCCGGGCAAATCCTGGCCCTGATCGACGGCGAACTCCCGCAAACCATCGCACTGATCCTCGCCCACCTGCGGCCGGGGAAGGCCTCCGCCGTCATGGCGGGCCTCGGCGACACCCAGCGCATCGATGTTGCCCGCAGCATCGCCACCATGGGCTCAGCATCACCCGAAGCCGTTGGGATCGTGGCTGAAACCCTCAAAGCCAGGGCCGGCGCTGTCATGTCGCAGCGGAAGTCAAACGAAATCGTTGGCGGTATCCAACCGCTGGTGGACATCATCAACCGGTCAGACATCACCACCGAACGCTCGGTCCTGGACGGCCTGGGCACGCTGGATCCCGAGCTCGCCACCGAGGTCCGGGCCCGGATGCTCACCTTCGTGGACATCGTGAAGCTGGAACCGCGGGACATCCAACGGATCCTCCGCGGAGTCAGCGCCGACGTCCTGGCAGTAGCCATGAAGGGCGCCCCGGCCGTGGTTCTGGATACCGTCCGGGCCAACGTGTCCGGCCGCAACCTGGAAATCCTCGAAGCCGAGATGGCCGCCTCCGGTCCGGTTCGTGCCTCGCAAGTGGAGGAAGCCCGCGCGGAGATCGTCCGCTCCATCCGCGAACTCGAAGCCGAAGGCGCGATCGTGGTCCGGCGCGGGGACGAGGACGACTTTGTCTACTGAGAACTTCACCCGCATCACCTTCCCGCCGGTTGGCACCACCGACCGTTCCGATGACGTCGATCGCGGCTTCGTCCAAGGCCATGCGGCCGGCTATGCCGCCGGTATGCAAGCCGCCGCAGCCGAGCACCGCGAGCTCCAGCAGCGCTTGCGGGCCGAGCACCAGGAAATGCTCGACGCCGGCAGGTCCTCCCTGGCCCGTTCCGCACAGGTCCTGCAGGCTGCAGCACAAGCGGCCCAGCAGCGCCAGGAAGTCACCTTGGACGAGATGCAGGACGTGCTGGCGGCCAGCGCGGTGGAACTGGCCGAGGCAATCCTCGGATACGAGCTCGCCCACGGCGCGGACACGGCCCGGGCGGCACTGAACCGCGCGCTGGGAGCCGGCGGCAGCACCGGCGTCGAACACGTCACCGCAGTGCGCCTCCACCCACACGACATCGCAGCGCTCCAGGCCTCGGGTGTTGACGAAATTGCCGGTGTGGAGCTGAAAGCTGATGCCACGCTCAGGCCCGGCGACGCCATCGGCGAGTACCCCAACGGCTGGATTGACGCCCAGATCGGTACCGCGCTGGACCGGGCCCGGAAAGCCCTGCTCGAGGTCCGCCAGTGACCGCGTACCGCCCCCACGCGCACAGTTTCCGTGCAGCACTGGCCGCCGCCGCCCCGCAACGCGTGGGCACCGTGACCTCCGTGCTCGGATTGGGATTGGACGTCGCCGGGCTGCACTGCGCAGTGGGGGAGCTGGTGACGGTCGGCTCCGGAACGGAAACGCTCGACGCCGAAGTGGTCGCCTCTGTGGGTGGCACGCTGCGGTGCATGCCCCTGGGCCGGTTGACCGGCGTCGCGGCAGGAACAACCGCACGGGCCGCTGGATCTCCCATGCTTGTACCTACCGGCGTCGGGCTGTTCGGACGGGTGCTCGATGCACTTGGCCGACCTATTGACGGCAAGGGGCCACTTCCACCGTCCCCGATGGTTCCGTTGGATCAGGAAGCGCCGAATGCCATGAGCCGGGCCCGGATCGACACGCCCCTGCAGACCGGAGTCCGCATCCTCGACACCATGACCACACTGGGTCGCGGCCAACGCATGGGGCTCTTCGCCGGCTCCGGCGTGGGAAAGTCCTCGCTGTTGTCCATGGTGGCCCGAGGCACCGACGCCGAAGTCTCCGTGATCGCCCTCGTTGGGGAACGCGGCCGTGAAGTCCGCGAGTTCCTGGAAGACGACCTTGGCGCCGAGGGGTTGGCCCGCTCCGTGGTGGTGGTTGCCACCTCCGACGAACCCGCCCTCATGCGGCTCCGGGCCGCCGTCACCGCCACCCGCATCGCCGAGTCCTTCCGCGAAGCCGGCAAGGACGTTGTGCTCATGATGGACTCACTCACCCGCGTGGCCATGGCCCAACGCGAAATCGGCCTCTCCGCAGGTGAGCCGCCAGCGACACGCGGCTACCCGCCGTCGACCTTTTCCGTCCTGGCCCGGCTCCTGGAACGCGCCGGCACCGCAGAAACGGGCTCCGTCACCGGCATCTACACCGTTCTGGTGGACGGCGACGACCACAACGAACCCATCGCCGACGCCGCCCGCTCCATCCTGGACGGACACGTCGTCCTGGACAGGAAACTCGCCGTCACAGGGCACTTTCCCTCCGTGGACGTCCTCGGTTCGGTGTCCCGCGTTGCCTCCAAGGTCAACCCTGCCGGGCACACCGCGCTCGCCGTTGCCCTCCGGAGAGTCCTGGCGGCGAGGCGTGGCGCGCAGGACCTGATCGACGTCGGCGCGTACCAGCGGGGCAGCAACCCGCTGGTGGACGCGGCCCTTGACCACGAGGACGCGATCAACCAGTTCTTGCGCCAGCCAATGGGCGAATCGACGCCCAACAGTGGGTCCTGGGACGCGTTGGCCCAGCTCACAGCCAACTTTGGACACTTTGAAGGAGCAGCGTGAACCGACAATTCTCCCTTGCCGGGCTGTTGAGGCTGCGGCAGGCTGAACAGACGTCCGCGGAAAGCGGGCTCGCCGCCGCCAACTCACGATCCGCGTCATTGCGCGTCCGGCGTGCAGAAGCCCGCGAGGTGCTTGCTGATTCGAATGGGCATGCAGGGGATTCGGCGTCATTGCTCGCCATCGCCGCGGCCCGTGCGTCCTCGCAGAGCATGCTGGCCGAACTCGACGCCCTGGTAGCCAGTGCTGAGGCGGACGCCGACGCCGCCCGCGCCGACTACACCGAAGCCAAGCGCCGGGCGGTGGGCCTGGAGAAGCTTGAAGCCCGGCACGACGCCGCGTTCGTTGCCTCACAGTTGAACGCCGAACAGGGCGTCCTGGACGAGATCGCATCCACCGCATGGCACAGGAAGGCCACCCCGTGAGCATGACCGACGCCATTGGGCGGATACAGAACATCGAAGCATCCCTGCAACAGCTGACGTCGCCGACCCGTTCTACCCCGGACTCTTCAGCCTCCTCGGGGAGCTCGGCTGCCTCAGCCTCTGATGCTGCTTCCTTCGCTTCCGCGTTGAGCAGCGCGATGGG
Organism: Arthrobacter sp. LFS091; assembly: GCF_047977885.1. Lineage (NCBI taxonomy): Bacteria > Bacillati > Actinomycetota > Actinomycetes > Micrococcales > Micrococcaceae > Arthrobacter > Arthrobacter sp. LFS091. The sequence continues at coordinate 252,996 of NZ_JBFPFP010000008.1, read as the reverse complement.
CACCTCCACTTCCCTTGCCTCAGGCCTGGGTTCCCTGCTGCCGGCCGTAGGTAGTGCGACTTCTTCGAACGCGGCCTTGGGAAGCACGACGGCGGCCACCGGAGCGGCGGCTGTCGGCGGCAGCAGCGGTACGACGTCGGGTGACGCCGTGGTTGCAGCAGCCAAGAAGTACATCGGTGTGCCCTACGTCTGGGGTGGAACCAACCCGGCAGTAGGCATGGACTGTTCCGGTTTCGTGCAACGGGTCTTCAAGGACCTTGGCGTGGAGCTGCCCCGTGTGGTCAGTGACCAGATGCAGAAAGGAACCCCTGTGGCCTCACTGGCCGAAGCGAAGCCAGGGGACCTCCTTGTCAGCTACGGCGGGGAGCACATCTCCATCTACCTGGGCAACGGGAAAGCCATCGACGCACCAGTGCCCGGTCAGACCATCCAGATCCGGGACGCCTGGGAAAAGTACTCCAACCTGACCTCGATCCGTCGGATTGTTCCGGCCGGGGTGTCCTGATGTCCGCCGTTGCCGCGGGTCCGCGGTTCCTTGGTCCCCAGCTTGGTTCCGGCGCCCGGATGCCTCATGGCCCAGGGGACGCCGGCGCCTTCGAGGCCGTGATGGCAGCCGAAGCCCACCCCGCCGGCCAGCTCGACGGTGCGCTGCAGGATAGACGTTCCCTGCCGTCTAATTCGCAGCGGGCCATCGAAACGGACGCGCCCGGGGATTCTGTGGGTGGCCCGGGGGGAGCGGCCAATGCTCTTCCCGCGCTTCCTTTCGGGATTGCCGGGGGAGCCCGTTTCGATGCTCCGCTGCCGAGTGTGCCGGACGCACGGCATGGTTCGCAGCAAACCCCCGAGCGGGGCGTGCCCGGGGCTGGTGGGCCCGGGGTCGGTGGTTTGGCCGGGAACGTGGCGGGTGCCAGCGTGCCCGGGGCCGGTGGGCCGGGGGCCGGTGGGCCGGGGGCCGGCGGCTTGGCCGGGAACACGGTGGGAGCTGGCGCGGCTGGGCTTGCCGCTGCCTCCGGTTCTCAACCGAAGCAGCCCACCCCTTCGTCCAGTGCCGGGGGAGGGGTTGAGGTCTCTTCCTCTCTCCGTTTCGATGCTTCGCTGCGGAGTGTGCCGAACGCACGGCACGATTCGCAGCAACCCCCCGAATCGGGCGTGCCCGAGGCCGGCGTGCCCGGTGCTGGCATGGTGGCTGGAGCGGCGGGTGCCGTGGCCGGTGGGGCGGGGGCCGTCGTGCCGGGAGCCAGCGGCTTGGCCGGGAACACGGTGGGTGCTGGTGCGGCTGGGCTTGCCGCTGCCTCCGGTTATCAGACAACGCAGCCCACGCCTCCATCCAGTGCCGGGGGAGGGGTCGAGGTCTCGTCGTCTCTCCAATTCGGTGCTTCGCTGCCGAGTGTGCCGAACGCACGGCATGATTCGCAGCAAACCCCCGAATCGGGTGCACTGGCGTCTGCAGTGCCCGCTGGTGTTTATGCGGCTGCCGGGGTGTCGGGATTGGCCCGGATTGAGGGAGATGTTGGCGTGCCCGGGATTCGTTCGGCCACCCATTTCGACGCTTCGCTGCCGGCTAGACGATTCCTACCGTCTAATGGGCACCAAGCCGTCGAAATGGGCGTGCCCGGGGCAGCGGCTCCTGGCATCGGGGTAGCAGTTGATGCCCCTCCGGCACTTTCTGGTGCTCTCCAATTCGATGCTTCGCTGCGGAGTGTGCCGAACGCACGGCACGATTCGCAGCAAACCCCCGAATCGGGTGTGCCCGGGCCCGGCGGCTTACCCGGGAACGTGGCGGGTGCTGGTGCGGCTGGGCTTGCAGGGAACACAGGGCTTGCCGCTGCCGGCAACCCTCAGCCGGCGCAGCCCATTCCTCCATCCAGTGCAGGGGTAGGGGTGGGCACCAGTGCAGGGGTAGGGGTGGGCACTGCTTCGGTGCTGTCTCCGGCCCTCCAATTCGACGGATCGCTGCACGACAGACGCTTCTTTGCGTCTAACCAGCAGGGAAGCGTCGAATCGGGCTCTCTCCAGGCAGTCCAAGTCACGCAGGCTTCACAAATTCCCCCGAGCCTGCAGCCTGTACCCCCGCAGCTCAACACCATCCCAACCCAGCCAGCCATACCGACCCCGCCGGCTACCCCAACCCCGCTGGCTAGCGCAGCCCAACCGGCCCTCGCACCCCAGCTCGCCGCACCACTTTTTTCGCTGGCCTCGGCGGGACACGGGGAACACGTGATGACGTTGCGTGTTGCCCCGGACGACCTGGGACCCCTCACGGTCAGGGCCCACATCGACGCCGCGGGCGTGCGAATCGAACTGTTCGCACCCGGGGACGCGGGCAGGGACGCGGTGCGGCATGTCCTTCCGGAGCTTCGACGAAGCCTCGAGGACTCCGGCGCGAGCCTGAGCCTCTCTTCACAGAACAGCCCACCCGACGCCGGACGGGATCCCGGGCAAGGCAGCGGACGGGATCCCGGCCAAGGAACAGGGCACGGCTCAGGTCCCGGCAGCGGAACACGTGACCCGGACACCCGCACCCAAGGGCCCGGCGAACAAGGGCCCGGCGAACAAGGGACCCGCACCCAAGGCCCCAACGAACAAGGGCCCGGCGAAGCGGGGCACGAAGGTGCCGATGCCCAACCACAGCTGCCACCCGGCGTCGTACGCCGCCCGGGTAGCCCGAACCGCCTGGACATCCTGGCCTGACGAAAGAGACGAGCATGACAACCATTCCCGCAATCGCGGCCAACAACGGCGCAGCCCCGGGCAGCACCCCAAGGAGCCCGGTCAAGGCCATGGATTCGGAGGTCTTCATGTCCTTGCTGGTCACCCAGCTGAGGTACCAGGACCCCAGTGCCCCCATGGACACCAACCAGATGATGAGCCAGTCCGTGCAGCTCTCCATGATGGAGAAGATGACCGAGCTGACAGCCGGGTCCAAGGAGAGCTTCTCGCTTCAGATGCGGAGCGCTGCGGCGCAGATCATCGGAACCGAGGTGAGCTATACGCTCGCCGACGGCACCAAGGGCGCGGGCGTCGCCAGTGCGGTGTCGTTCGCCGACGGTGTACCCACCGTGACCGTGGGGCAGGCCAAAGTGCCCCTGGACCTGATCACCGGCATGACGGCACCAGCGCCCGTCGAGCCCAAGAAGACCACCTGATCCCCAAAAACACTTACCCCGAACCAAACCGAAGAAAGGCAACACCATGCTCCGTTCGCTGTACTCCGGAATTTCCGGCCTCCGAGCCCACCAGGCCATGCTCGACGTCACCGGCAACAACATCGCCAACGTGAACACCACCGGCTACAAGTCCTCGTCCGCCCAGTTCCAGGACACGCTCTCCCAGATGACGCAGGGCGCGGCGGGACCGCAGCAGAACGTGGGCGGTTCCAATCCAGCACAGATCGGTCTCGGAGTCCGGGTGGCTGGCGTGAGCACCAACTTCGGCCAGGGATCGTCGCAGAGCACGGGCCGCGGCACGGACCTGATGATTTCCGGTGAGGGCTTCTTCGTCACCGGCAAGGGCACCCAGCAGTACTACACCCGCGCGGGCAACTTCCAGATGGACGCTGCGGGCCGCTTGGTCAGTCCCGACGGCGGCATCCTCCAGGGCTGGACGGCCACCAACGGCGTGGTCAACCCGGGCGGCGCAACGGGGCCCATCACGTTGTCGCCGGGCACCACCGCGCCGGCTGTTGCGACGACGAACGCCACCTTGGGCGGCAACCTGCCTTCCGACGCCGCTGTGGGCACCTCCGTGGAGCGCCAGGTGAAGGTGTACGACGCCAACGGGGCGGAGCGCAGCCTCACCCTGACGTTCAGCCGTTCGGCCACGGGCTGGAATGTGGCCGGTGCGGACGCCAACGGAGCCAATGGAACGGGCACCTTGACCTTCGCCAACGGTGCTTTGACGTCCGGCGGGACGATGACGGTTGGTGGAATCACGGTGAACATGGGCGCGGTCACCGGCTTCGCGCAGATGAGTACCCTCTCCGTTACCGGCCAGAACGGCGCGGAAGCGGGCGAACTTGAGTCGTTCACGTTGGCTGGCGACGGTTCCCTGGTGGGGTCCTTCAGCAACGGTGCCAAGGAAGTCCTGGCACGCGTGGCCCTGGCGCGATTCACCAACCCCGAAGGCCTGGAGAAGGCCGGAGGCTCCGCGTATGTTGCCACGGCCAACTCGGGTGCGGCCCAGCTTGGGGTTGCCGGTGAAGGCGGTCTTGGCTCGCTGGCTTCGGGTTCGCTGGAGATGTCCAACGTGGACCTGTCGCAGGAGTTCACCAACCTGATTGTGGCCCAGCGTGGTTTCCAGGCGAATGCCCGCATCATCACCACCTCGGACGAGGTCCTGCAGGAACTGAGCAACCTGAAGCGCTAAGCAGATCCCGTCCTTGTCCGGATTCCAGCCGCGTAGTACGTGCGGATAACCGAACAAGGACGGGAGAGGGCTGCACGCAAGCTAACGCCCGGCCCGGTCCGGCCGACAGTAGGGGACAGCACCACTTCCAGCCACACCCTGACCAGAAACGGCCCATGATCGTTGTCACCCGCCTCAACGGCACACGCTTCGCCGTGAACCCGGACATCCTTGAACGGATCCACGAGAGTCCGGACACCCACTTGGTGACTCTCGACGGCGCCGCTTACGTCGTGCGGGAATCGCTCGCCGAGGTGGTGGAGCTGATCGCGGATTACCGTGCCAGTGTCCTTCGCCGTGCCCAGGATCTTCCCGCACGCACAGGGTATCCGCTGAGCCTGGTCCGGTCGCCCGAGCCCGAGCCCGAGCCCGAGCCCGAGCCCGAGCCCGAGCCCGAGCCCGGCCCGGCCGACGCGCCGCAGCCCGAGCCGCAGCCGAACAACCACCCGAACGGAATGTAGTCGATGACAATTCTTGGCCTGCTGCTGGCCTTCGCATCCGTGGTGGCCATGGTCACCCTGGAGCACGCGAACCTCATGTCGCTGCTCTTGCCGGCACCAATGATCCTGGTTTTCGGCGCCACCATCGCGGTGGGCCTGGCAGGGAACACGCTCGCGGATGTCATCAAGGCCTTCAAGGACGTTCCCAAGGCCTTCCTCGGCAAGCCCGCCAAGCCCACGGAGAGCATCGACGAGCTGGTCCGCCTCGCAGAGAAGGCCCGCAGCGAGGGCCTCCTTTCCTTGGAAGAGGAGGCCAACAACGCCAAGGATCCGTTCCTGCAGCGCTCCCTCCAGAACATCGCAGACGGGACGGACGCAGAGGAATTGCGCCTGCTCATGGAGGACGAAATCGACACCAAGATGCGTGCCGACCACGTGTCGTCCAAGTTCTTCGCGGCCCTGGGCGGGTACGCGCCCACTATCGGCATCATCGGCACGGTGGTCTCCCTGACGCACGTCCTGGAGAACCTTTCATCGCCCGACCATTTGGGGCCGATGATCGCGGCAGCCTTCGTTGCCACCCTCTGGGGCCTGCTGTCCGCGAACTTCATCTGGCTGCCGTTGAGTGCCAAGCTCAAGCGCCTCTCCGAGCTGGAAATCGAACGCATGACGCTCCTCATGGAGGGCCTGCTCGCTGTGCAGAACGGCACCCAGCCCTTGCTCCTGGCCGAACGGCTCCGGGCCATGGCGCCCGCAGGGGCCAAGGCCAAGTCCAAAGACGGAAAAGCGGACGACGGCGGCAAGTCCGGTAAGTTGCCGGCGTCCAAGGCAGCATGAGGTCCCGGAGGAGGCGGGGTGCCCAGCCCGAGGAGCACCACGTCGACGAACGCTGGATGGCTTCCTACATGGACATGGTCACGGTGCTGATGTGCATGTTCATTGTCCTGTTCGCCATGTCCTCGGTGGATCAGGATAAGTTCGAGAAGCTGCGCAATTCGCTGGCCACGGGCTTCGGCACCCAGATCAGCCAGAAAGTGGATACGGCTACTGGCGTTGTGGTCCCGGCGGAGCTCGCTGCTTCCGACGGCGAGGGTTTTTCGGCACTGGATTTGGCCATCAAGGAAGCCGACAAGCTCACTGCCCTTGAGCATGAAATGAAGGCCAAACTCGATGCCCAGGGCCTTGGCGCGAACGTGCAGTTCGACGTCGGCGAGCGGGGTCTGTCCGTGAAACTGGTGGGCTCCCAGACGTTCTTCCAACCGGACATGCCGGACCTGACCAACCGCGCCCTCGAGATCCTGAAGACCATCGCACCCACCGTGGTGGGCTCCGGGCTTGAAGTCATGGTGGAGGGCCACGCAGCCAAGGGAATCACGGCCTATGCATCCACATGGGAGCTGTCGGCGGCCCGTTCCGTCAACGTCCTGCGGTACTTCGTGGACGACGCCGGCATGCCGCCTGGCAGGATCGGTGCGGTGGCTTTTGGTGCTGCGCGCCAGGTGACGGACGACTCCACCGAGGAACTCATGGAGTTGAACCGGCGCGTGGACGTGGTGTTGTTGTCCTCCAGCCCGGAGGATGTGCGTGCGCTGATTCCCGGCGCGATAGAAGCCCAGACCAAGGAATCCGCGGCGGCGGCGAAAGCTGCGAAATAGAGTCCAAATAGTCGTAGCGGGAAACGTCTTACGCGCTTCTCCGACGTGCCGATAGTGCCGTCCGTGGGAGAACAGGAAGATCGCGCGGCGGTACGCCAGCGCACCGTAGAGGTCTACGACTTCCGTCGACCCACCACTTTGCCGCGCCAGCATAGCCGGGTCCTGGAAGTTGCTTTCGAAACCTTCGCCCGGCAGTGGGGTACGCAGCTCACAGCCAAGGTGCGGTTGAAGTCCACGGCCACGCTGGAACAGCTGAGCATGCAGAGCTACGACGAATACTCGGCCTCCCTCCCTTCGGTCACGTCCATGGTGCTCTGCAGGATTGATGGCAGCGAATCCCGCCTGGTCATCCAGTTCCCCGCTACGGCCGCCCTGTCGTGGCTGAGCCGGATGCTGGGGGGTTCAACGGAAACCGCAGTGCCGGAGCGGAAGTTCACCCAGATCGAACACGCACTGGTTTCCCGGATGGTGGAGGAAGTGCTGGAAGACCTCCGGTACTCTTTGGGCAACCTCCTGACGCAGGCCGTGACGATGGACGGCATCCAGTACAACTCCCAGTTCGCGCAGGCGGCCGCCCCCTCCGAGCTCATGATCGTGGCGTCCTTCAACGTCAACGTGGGGGAAACCCAGTGCGCGGCCACCTTGGCAGTTCCTGCCGACGTGCTGCTGTCCAGGCTCGGCGATGTCAACCCCATGGTCCACAGCGTCGACAACGAAGCACTGGTCCGCACCCAACTGGCGCAGGTGCCGGTGGATGTGGCCGTACAGTTGACCGCCGCACCGGTGACACCCGCACAAATCCTGGGTCTCGCCGTCGGAGATGTCCTGCCGCTGCCGCACCTTGAAAACCGTCCGTTCGATGTCACCATCAACGGCACCCGCCTGGCCACCGCCGCGGCCGCCCGCAACGGCTCCCGCGCCGCCGCAGTCATCGTCACAACCGAGGAGCATCAGCGATGAGCAACATTTTGACCCTGCAGGCGGCTGCTGCCGAGCGCCTCGCGCTGCACCTGCCCAGCGCATCCACCCTCCGTGTTGCCGGCATCGTTCCGGCGCAGGACGCGGCCGCCTATGCTTCTCCGGCCGTCACTGCCACGTTTGTTGGAGCCTTGACGGCCGATTTTGCGCTGCTGCTGGTGGACCGGTCGTTCCTGGCCGCCGCCGGTGGAGCCGGGCTGGGTGGTGCGGTCCAGCATGCCGTGCAGGCCGGCGACGTTCTGCGTCCCGCTCTGGAACAGGCCGCGTCAGCGTTCGACGCCGGCGTGTTGGGTGAGGTGCGCGAGGAGGACTCAGCCGCGCTGCTCTCGGACCCCGATACTGCAGTTTTTGAACTGAACGACGGCGGTGCCCCCTTCGGCTGGTTCGCTGTCCGTGTGCGGGACAACGGTACTGGCACTGATGCCGGTGCCCGTGGACAGGGTAACGAGCTGGCTGCCCGCTTGGGCCTGATCAGCAGCGTTGAGATGGCGTTGACCGTGGAGATCGGCCGTACCCGGATGTCAGTGCGGGACGCCCTGGCACTCGAGCCCGGGAAGGTCATTGAACTGGACCGGTCAGCCGGTGCACCGGCGGATGTGCTGCTGAACGGCAGGCTGATCGCCCATGGCGAAGTTGTAGTGGTGGACCAGGACTATGCAGTGCGCATCACCCGCATCCTGGACGGGTCCGAGGGAACACTGTAGATGGACACAATGATCCTCGGGCTGCGGGTGCTCGTGGCCCTCGGCGCCGTGCTGGGCTTCATCTGGCTGGTGCAGAAGCGCCTCGGCAAGGGCAAAGGCCGCCGGCGCGCGGATGCCGCGCTGACGGTCGTGAGCCGTCAGGTGGTAGGCCAGAAAGCGTCGGTGGTGGTGGTCGACGCCGGGGACAAGCGTTTCCTGTTGGGCGTCACCGAGCACGCGGTGACAGTGCTCCACAGCGGTGACACGCCTGCCATAGCGCCGGAGCCGGAGGAAGCAGTGGGAGCCCAGTCGGCCGGGAGCTTCGCGGAGCTGTTCCGGCAGGCATCGGGTCGGCCCCAGCCTGAACTTCGCCCCCAGCCTGAACTTCGGCCGCAGCCGCTCACTGGGTCGCTTCCGGAGCCGGTAACGGACTCGCTGCCGGTGCTTCGGCGTCGGAGCGAACTCCACCGTCGAGGCCAAATGCCGGAGCACCCCATGCATGGCTCCATCCTGTCCGCTTCCACTTGGCGGCAAGCCTCGGATGCCATCCGGGGACGCCGCAATTGATCCGAACTGCTGGGTTCGGCCTGCCGGGCCGGCCATTTCCTGCCGCACGCCGGCGCGCACTGCCGCAGTTGTTCTCTGCTGCGGCAGTCGTGTTGTTCACGGGCGTTCTGCTGCTGCTTGGAATGGCAGCCGCCCAGGCAACCCCCATCGATCCCACGCAGCCCACGCCTCCAACTCCGCCTGCGGCACCCGGTTCCGGGAACGTCAGCATAGACATCAACGGCCTGGACGGGACACCCTCCACGGCGGTCGTAACGCTGATCGGGATCACGCTGCTTTCCGTAGCCCCCGCGCTGCTGCTCATGATGACGTCCTTCACCAAGATCTTCGTGGTGCTGGCGATGACCCGGAACGCCCTCTCCTTGCCGGCTATCCCGCCCAACCAGGTCCTGGCCGGACTCGCGCTGTTCCTCTCCTTGTTCGTCATGTGGCCCGTGGTCTCGGACATCAATACAGCGGCCGTGCAGCCATACCTGAACGGCGGGCTGGACTTCAACGGTGCAATGTCCGCGGGTTGGTCTCCGCTCCAACACTTCATGCTGGCCCACACACGGGAAGAGGACATCGCGCTGATGACTCGGGCCGCGAAGATGGACAACCCCGCCAACCCTGAAGCCGTGCCGTTCCAGACACTGGTTCCGGCCTTCATGATTTCGGAACTGCGTGCCGCGTTCATTATCGGCTTCGTCATTTTCATCCCCTTCCTGGTCATCGACCTCGTGGTATCCGCTGCGCTCATGTCCATGGGCATGATGATGCTTCCTCCGGTGATGATCTCGCTGCCGTTCAAGATCCTGTTGTTTGTCCTGGTGGACGGTTGGGGACTGGTCATCACGTCCCTGATCCAGAGCTATTCGAGCGGCTGATGGATACCAATGCAGTCCTGGACATCTGCCTCCAGGCCATGATCGTCGCAGCCAAGCTCGCCGCACCCACATTGGTTACCGCACTGGTGGTGGGACTGGCGATTTCGCTCCTGCAGTCCATCACGCAGTTGCAGGAAGCAACGTTGTCATTCGTCCCCAAGGCTGTTGCAGTAGCGATCGCCTTGGTGGTCTGTGGCCACTGGATGATTTCGGAAATGGTGGCTTTCACCAATGAGCTGTTCGCCCGCATCCCCGGCCTGATCGGCGGAGCGTGAGGTGGACATCCCCGTCGACCAGTCGTGGATCCAGGTCCTCTTGCTGGCATCGGTTCGCATGACAGCCTTTTTGGTGGTCGCTCCGCCGTTCGCCCACCACGCCATCCCGGCCCGCATCAAAGCCATGCTCGGGATCGGGTTGGGGCTGGCCGTTTCCCAACGGCTCTCGTCCGGAGCCGTCCCGTCGGACACGGCAGGTTTCGTCATGGCCGTGGTCCTGGAACTGGTCACCGGCCTGGTCCTGGGCTTCCTGGTCATGGTAATCTTCGCAGCGATCCAGTCCGCCGGCAGCCTGGTGGACCTCTTCAGCGGCTTCCAAATGGCGCAGGCATTCGATCCCCAAATGATGGTCAATGGGGCCCAGTTCACCCGGCTCCTTCAAATGGCGGCCCTTGCGCTCCTTTTCGCCTCGGACGGCTACCAGATGGTCCTTGGCGGCCTCATGGGAAGTTTCAATGCGTTGCCCCTGGCGGGTGGCATCGATCTCAGCCGTCCCATCGAGGCCCTGATCGGCGCCGTCACCGGCATGTTCCTCGCCGCCGTGCAGATCGCCGGTCCGCTCCTGGTGGTCCTGGTGCTCGCCGACGTCGGGCTCGGACTCCTCACCCGCGTGGCCCCGGCCCTCAACGCCTTTTCCCTCGGCTTTCCGCTCAAGATCTTCATCACGCTGGCGCTGGCAGGATTCCTGTTCCTGGCGTTGCCCCGGCTCGTTTCCACCCTTGCCGAGCAGGCAGCCAATACTCTGATGGGGGTGGGCTAGTGGCGGATTCACAAGAGAAGACCGAACAAGCCACCGACAAACGCATGCGCGAAGTCCGGGAAAAGGGGCAACTGTCCCGTTCCCAGGACCTCATGGCCTGGCTGGCAGTGGGGGCCGCCGCGGCGATGCTCCCGGCAACCATCGATCACGCCTCGAACGCGGCCGTCGACCAGCTCTTCACCGTGAAAAGCGTCATCGCGCAGCCTGATCCCGCTAAAGCCGTTGCTGCACTGGAAGCAGGGCTGGGGTCCCTCGCCGGAATCCTGGGGCCGTTGCTCATGGTTGTCACCGTGGTGGTGCTGGCAGGCTCGGCCCTGCAGGGCGGCATCCGCTTCAAGAAGTTCCGGGCCGAGTTTGAGCATTTCAACCTGCTCGCCGGTTTCAAACGCATGTTCGGCGGCCAGGCACTATGGGGAGGCGTCAAAGCGCTCCTGAAGACCGCCGTCGTGGGTCTTGTCCTTTACGCCGTGGTGCAGGGACTGATGCCGGTGCTGTTGACCGCCGGCGGGCTTCCGGTTGCCGGGATTTTGGCAGCGGCTGCGGGGGGAATTGGCGCGCTCATCCAGTTCGCCGTCGCCGCAGGGCTGGTGCTGGCAGCGGCGGACATCTTCGTGGTGATGCGCCGCAACCGCAAGAAAACGCGGATGTCCAAGAAGGAAGTCCAGGACGAGAACAAAAGCACCGACGGCGACCCCCTCATCAAATCCCAACGGCGTTCACGCCAGCTCAGCATGAGCCGCAACCGCATGATCGGCGCCATTGGGGACGCGGACGTCGTGCTGATCAACCCGACGCACGTGGCAGTTGCGTTGAAGTACGACGCCGGTAAATCGGCACCGCGCGTCGTGGCAAAAGGCTCAGGGCTGATCGCTGCCCGCATCAGGGAGGAAGCCGAAGCCAAGGGAGTGCCCATGGTCCAGGACATCCCCCTGGCGCGGGCCCTGCACTCGGCCTGCGAGTTGGGCCAGGAGATCCCGGTTGAGCTGTACCGCTCGGTCGCCGGAGTGTTGGCCTTTGTGATGTCGCTGAAGAAACGCGGAACTGCACGGGGAATCCATCAGATGAAAGAAAGTATGCAGGCATGAAGAACAACAAGTTCGCCCGGCTTTCCGTGCCGGTTGGCATCGTAGGAATTGTGCTGCTGCTGGTTGTTCCGCTGCCGGCCGCGCTGCTGGACTTCCTGATCGTGTGCAACATCCTCCTGGCGTTGCTGATCCTGCTGACCAGCATGTTCGTGAAGAAGCCCCTGGACTTCTCCGTCTTCCCGTCGCTGCTGCTCGTAGCCACGCTGTTCCGGCTGGGACTCAACGTGGCGTCCACCCGGTTGGTGCTGGGCCAGGGCTTCGCGGGACAGGTCATCGAGGCGTTCGGCAAGGTCACGGTTGGCGGTTCGCTGATCATCGGCGCCGTGGTATTCCTGATCCTGGTGGTCATCCAGTTCGTGGTGGTCACCAAGGGTGCCGAACGTGTTGCCGAGGTGGGCGCACGCTTCACCCTGGACGCCATGCCCGGTAAGCAAATGGCCATCGACGCGGACCTCAACGCCGGACTCATTACCGACGCCGAAGCCCGGAAGCGGCGTGCTGAAGTCTCCGCAGAAGCCGACTTTTACGGTGCCATGGATGGTGCTTCGAAATTCGTCAAGGGTGATGCCATCGCGGGCATCATCATTATCATCATCAACTTCGTAGGCGGAATCGCCATTGGCGTGCTCCAGCGCGGCATGGACGCCGGGGATGCCCTGAACACCTACGGCCTCCTGACCATGGGCGATGGCCTGGTCACCCAGATTCCCGCACTGCTCATGGCCGTCTCCACCGGCATGATCGTCACCCGGTCCAATGCCGAAGAAGACATGGGCCGCACCGCTTCCTCGCAGCTCATGCAATCACCCAACGCGCTGCTGATCGCAGGACTGGCCGCCGGCAGCATGGCCCTCATTCCCGGCATGCCCATCCTTCCGTTCGTGGTGGTGGGCGCGCTGCTGGTCCTCGCTTCCAGGCGTGTAGCCACAGCACAAAAACTCCAGGCCGAAACGCAGGAGACAGAGAACGCAGCAGCTTTGACCGGGGAGGAGGACCCCAACGAGCGGCTCATGGAAGACATGCGCGTCCACCCTGTGGAGATCCTGCTCGCACCGGACCTTGTGGACATTGTTTCCGGTGCCTCCGATGACCTCTTGGCGCGGGTACGGTCACTCCGGCACAAGATCGCCATGGAACTGGGGCTCGTGGTCCCGCCCGTCCGTACACGCGACGCGATGGACCTGCCGCCCTCCACCTACGCCATCCGCATCGCCGGCGTCGAGGCTGGAAGGGGAGTGGCGCCGTCGGGCAAGCTGCTTGCCTTGGGCGAATTCCTGGACGCATTGCCGGGCACCGCAACCGTGGAACCCGTGTTCGGTCTCTCCGGCAAATGGGTTCCCACGGAAATGCGGCACAGCGCCGAAATGACCGGAGCCACGGTGATTGACCGGGTCTCCGTCCTGGTCACGCACCTGTCTTCGATCATCACCGCAAACGCGGCCCGGCTCCTGACCCGCGAAGACGTACGGGTGCTCACCGAAGGGGTCCGCAAACAAAGCCCTTCCGCCGTCGAAGAACTTACGCCTGCCCTGCTGTCCCTGGCGGAAATCCAGCGCGTGCTCCAAGGACTCCTCGAAGAGCAGGTCCCCATCAACGACCTCCCGCGGATCTACGAAGCGCTGGCGCTGCGGGCCAAGGTTTCCACCGACCCGGAATCGCTGGTGGAATCCGCCCGGCACGCGCTGGGTCCGGTGCTGGCAGACAGGTACATGGACGGTGAGGTCCTCAACGTGATCATGATCGATCCGTTGTTGGAGCAGTCCATGTTGGAAGACATGCGTCCAGGCGAAGGCGGGACCCAGATTGTCATGGGCCAGGCGAAGTTGGACAGCGTCCTGAACTCCCTGAAGTCCGCTGCCGACGGAGCCGCTGCTGCCGGCCGGGAAGCCGTGCTTGTGTGTGCACCAACCCTGCGTCCAGCGATACGGCGGCTCGTCGCAGCCCCCGACGGCGGTGTCCCCGTTCTCTCGTATCGCGAAGTGACCTCCGCCAACATCCGTATCGAGACGGTGGGGGTGGTCCGCCATGCAGAAGCGCTACAAGCTTAGCGGTGCGTCGCTGGAAGCCATTCGCGCCAAAGCACTCAAGCAGTACGGACCCGGCGCGCGCATAGTCTCGGCCGAGAAGGTCACCAATCCGGGAATCGTGGGACTGTTCGCCGCAGCCAGGTTCGAAGCCACAGTGGAGGTGTCGGACGTCCCTGAACCCGCTGGCCAGCAGGCGCCGCTGACTGCCCGGCTTGTTGAGCCAAGTCCCGTTCACGAACTCCACGGGCCAGCCATCGCGGCACTCCTGGAGCAAGCCGACGCCGCCGAACTCGAGATGCACCAGCCCACCCCCTCGCCGGTCTCCACCGCATCCCCGGACTTCGCGGGCCTGCTGGAACAACTCGGCAAGGAACTCCAGCCGGCTGGTCCGTCCCCCTCCGTGCCGGCTTTGGCGACCCTGCCGCCGTCGGCCCCTAAGCCCATGCCGAAGGTTCCGCAGCCCATGACCGGCGACGGTAACCTCATCGTCCTCTTGGGCCTCGGCGACGACGCGCTCGGACCGGCCCTGGAAATGTCCATAGCCGCCGGAGGCTCGGATGTCCGCACCGCGGGACGGCTCACCGCCTTCGGCCACCTTCACGTCCAAGGAAGGCAAGGCACGACGGCGGCACGCGCCCAAGCCGTCCTCACCGGCCAGACCGTGGTGGTTGCGTTCGGGCTCGGACGCCCGGGGGACGTGCCATTACATGGCGCGGACATCTCCCTCCTGGCCGCCGACCAAATGTGGGTGGTGGTCGACGCCCGGCACAAAGCGGAAGACACCCAGGCCTGGGTACAGGCACTCCAGCGTGTCGTGGCAGGGGAGTCCTTGGGTGTTGACGCGCTCGCCGTCATCGGTGCCTCGGAAACCGCGAGTCCGCAAACGGTGGATAGGCTGGACATTCCTGTCGGTTGGGTGGATGGCAAACCCGCCACCGCACCCGTCCTCGGAAAGGTAAATTGAAAGCATGCTGGTACTGACGCGTAAGCCGGGCGAAAAGATCATGATCGGGGACGACATTGTCATCACCGTCATGGAAGGGCGCGGCGACGGCGTCCGGATCGGAATCGAGGCTCCCCGCGGAGTGTCCATCCAGCGCAGCGAGGTGGTGGAAGCCATCGCCGCAGCCAACCTGGCAGCAACCCAGGCCGGCCCCGACGCCGAGGAACTCCTGGCGGCCCTCCGCCCGCCTGCCCCCAAAGCCTGACCCTCATTCACATCCCGCCCTATTGGGCGTGACGCTCTCTCACGTTCCGCCGTGTTGGGCGGGACGCTCTCTCACCTCCCGCCGTGTTGGGCGGGACGCTCTCTCACGTTCCACCGTGTTGGGCGGGGCGCTCTCTCACGTCCCGCCCAGTTGGGCGGGGATCCTCTCTCACGTCCCGCCCGGTTGAGCCGGATGCGTCCTCCTGGGGAAGGTCGACGCCGGGCCTTGGGATCCGCGGGAAGAGCTCGCCACCCATGGTGGCGCAGTAAATGCGGTTCACGGATGGGCGTCTACTGCCAAAGGCGCAGAGTTGTGATGGAGGGTTGGGCTGAATGGGCTGATGGGGGTGGGTTGTGATGGAGGGTTGGGCTGATGGGGGTGGGTTGGGTTGATGGGGGTGGGTTGTGAGTGAGGGTTGGGGTGATGGGGGTGGGTTGTGAGTGAGGGTTGGGGTGATGGGGGTGGGTTGTGAGTGAGGGTTGGGCTGATGGGGGTGGGTTGTGATGGAGGGTTGGGCGGAAGGCGCCGGGATGTGATGGAGCGTCGAGGGGGGGCTAGTCCAGCTCCAGGAAATCGCGCAGCGTGGGCAGGGTAGCCGAGCGCACTGCAGCCAAGGCGCGTTGGATGTTCGAATCACGGGCCAGGAGGTCCAAGTCCGCAACGTCGCTAACCAGTGCCTCATCGGTGCCCGACGCCGGCGAGGGTATCCCGGCCTCGTCCGGCGGAGCATTCAACAGCTCGACATTCCGGGCAACGGCAAGGTCAATTCCTGCCAACAACGCAGTCAGTCCCCGGCGGTGATCGTCAAGGAGTTCGGGCCACAGACCCGGGGGCGCCAGCGAAATAAGGGATGGAAGGGTGGATTGATCCGGGGCTTTCCATTCGGCCGCCAGGGCCGAGGCCTCCACCCCGCGTGCGAGGGATTCGAAACGTAGATTTTCCAGGACTTTTTCGAGTTCGGCCGCGGTGAAGGTCAACCGGTGCCAGTTGCCTGCCCGGAGATGCAGGAGCTGTGTTTCGAGGAGGAAAAGCAGGAAATCCAGCTGCCTCCGTTCGCGCCACAGCGTTGCCGATAGCTCGTCCGCCCCCACGGTTCCCCAATTCATTTTATGGCCCGCCAAAATCACAATTTGGCAGGGTTTATCTTTACTTCTGTCGAGCGTACACGCAGGGAGCTTTTGAGGTGGTATGTTCACTGAATACGTACCTGATTGAACGCTCAACAACGATGCTCTGATTGGTCTCTGGACATCGGCGAAACGGCAAAGAAGTCGGGTTTGCAACTCAATAATCCGGTCTCATGGGGGGACTCACTTTTGAATCGCGAACAGCGCAACGAGCTGGTGTTGCAGCACCTTCCGCTCGTTGGTTACCTGGTCTCTGACCTTTGCGCGCGCGCGTCGCATTTATCGCGCGATGATTTTGCTTCTGTCGGTGCCGTTGCCCTGATAACGTCTGCTGATTCCTTCGATCCGGACCTCGGTGTTCCGTTCGGTGCTTTCGCGCGCCGCCGGATCGTAGGTGCCTTTGCGGACGAGATGCGAGCCGGAGATTGGGCTACGCGGTCGGCCCGCAAGCGGATCAAGGAAACCCTGGGCGTCCAGGAGACCTTGACCAGCATGCTGGGACGGGGTCCCAGCGTCGCCGAGATGGCTTCGGCCCTGGGTGTCGAGCGTAGCCATGTTGAAGCTGCCCTGGTGGACGCATCCCGGACGCTGACTTCACTGGATGAGGTGGTGGCGGACACCGTTGCGTCCCCCACGGATTCCCCGGAACACTCGGTGCTGGCTGATGAGCGGATCAAGTACCTGCGTGCCGCCGTCGATGCCCTCCCCGAAAAAATGCGCTTCGTGGTCCAGGAGATCTATCTCGCGGGACGGTCCGTGAAGGAGCTTGCCGAGGAACTGGGTTCCACGCATGCCGCCGTCTCGCAGCAGCGGGCTGAGGGGATACGGCTCATGCGCGACGGCCTGGCGGCCCATTACGCCGATTCGCCCGACCAGGTTTTCGAACCGGAATCGCGCATCACTGCCCGCCGCCGCAATGACTATCTTTCATCCCTTGCCGCGGCAACCACGGGTGGAATCACTCGCGGCTTTGGCCTGGGGACCTCACTCAACAGCGCCGTTTAGACACTGATGCGAAGGAGGCCGGGCCGCTCAGCGACCCGGCCTCCTTGCGTAGACTCGGCTAGTGCGCCCTGGGGACACGCCGGAGTACGACGGCGGCAAGGGCAGCCGCTCCGGCCATGAGTACCAGCCCAATCGCCGCAGTGATGTGGACGCCGGAGTCAAAGGCGACGCGTGCCGAGGCCGTCAAGGCTTCAGCCAAGGGCGCTGGGAGCGTGGTAGCAACGTCAACGGCGCCGGCCAGGGTTTCCCCGGACTTTTCAGCGGCGTGGCCGGATACGCCGTCCGGTATGACCAGGTTGTGCTGGTAGGAGGCCGTGAGGATGGAACCAAGGACAGCCGTTCCCAACAGCGAACCCAATTCGTAACCGGTCTCCGAGATGGCTGATGCTGCCCCGGATTTGTCAGCCGGTACGGAGGCCAGGATGAGGTCGTTTGAGATGGTCTCCGCCGCGCCCACGCCAATAGCAAGAACTGTGAGGGCCGACAGGAGGAACACGGGGCCGCTGCCGTGGTCGCCCACAACAGCCACGAAGTAGCCAATGGCACTGAGCGTCAACCCTCCGGCCACCACAAAACCGGGCCGGACCTTTTTGACCAGGGGCACCACCAGCAGTCCGGCGATGACTGTTGCCAGGAGGGCCGGGATCATTGCGATACCCGCCTCCATGGGGGACTGGCCTTCAACCAATTGCAGGTGCTGGGCGAAGAAGTAGATGAAGCCGGTCATGGAGAAGAGGGAAAGTACGTTGGCAACGATTGCCGTACTGAACACCTTGTTCTTGAACAGGCTGACATCCAGCATCGGGCTGTCGATCCTCTGCTGGCGTCGGACGAAGAGGACACCCATCACCAGACCGAAAAGCATGAACGCCGCCGCTGATGCCCCAAAGCCGTGCACTGCGAATTCTTTGATGCCGTAGACAAACGGAGCCATGGTCAAGATGGACAAAGCGATGCTGGGGACATCCACCCGGCCCGGGTTCGCGTCTTTGGACTCAGGGATGAGCACCCTACCGAAGGCAAGCAGCGGCAGCAGCAGGAAGGCTGCCACCAGGAAGACGGCGCCCCACCAGAAGTGTTCCACCAGCCAACCGCCGAAGATCGGCCCGAGGGCAGCACCGCCTGAGAACCCGGCCGCCCACACGGCAATTGCGAGCCGGCGGCGGTTGGGGTCGGTAAAGATGTTCCGGATCAGGGAAAGCGTCGAGGGCATCAGCATGGCGCCGAAAACGCCAAGGGCGGCGCGTCCGGCAATCAGCCATTCCGCGGAAGGCGCGAACGCCGTAGCAGCCGAAACCGCAGCAAAGCCTGTGCTGCCGATCAGAAGCAGCCGCCGTCGTCCGATCCTGTCGCCGAGGTTGCCCATGGAGACCAGCAGCGCGGCCAGGACCAAGGGGTAGGCGTCGACGATCCAGAGCAGTTGCACACCACCGACATCGAGGGATCGGGCGATCTCGGGCAGGGCAAAGGTGAGCGCGGTGTTGTCGACGGCCACCAGCAGTACCGGGAACATCAGGAGTGCCAGGGCCGTCCAGTCGCGCCACGGTGCAGGGCCCATGACGGGACGAGCTGAACGGGGAGCTTGGGTGGAGGACGGCGAGAACATGTCCTTACTGTACCGTCCAGACGGTATAGTTTCAAATTAATCCTCAGCAAACCTTTAGGGAATGATGTACTCATGCCACGAAAACCAGTTGCCCGGGACGCCGTCCTGGATGCCTACGAAGCCCTCCTTATAGAGGTAGGGGAGCGGGCCGCCACGCTCGATGCAGTTGCCAAGCGTGCGGGCGTCTCGAAGGGCGGTTTGCTGTACCACTTTCCGAACAAGGAGTCGCTGATTAGTGCCCTCCTGGAACGCCTGGACCAACTGGCAGTACAGGACATTGAGCAGATGAGGGCCGCGCCGGACGGCGCCGCTGCCTACTTCATCCGGACGTCGTTGTGGGCCGGGACGCCGATGGACCGCGCTTTCGTCGCTGCTACGCGGCTGGCTGAGGTTGCCCACGAAGAAACGCGCCGCAGGTTTGCCGGAATCCAAAAGCAGTGGCTTGATGTCCTGGCCAAGGATGTCGGACCCGAGGTAGCGAAGGCCGTTAGCTACATGGGCGACGGACTGTATTTCAACGCAATGTTCGAGGGCGGCCAGGAGGCCGGCGACGACGGCCGGGAAGCCGACGTCAAAATCCTGCTCGGAGTGCTGGAGCGGCTGCGGAAGTAGCGCATCATCCCATTTGCGGCGACGCGCCACACGTAGGACAATTAACCCTTGTGGCCTGCCTGAATTCGGGCCGCGTTATAACTGAACATTGCCTATGATCTGCGGCGGGAGAGTCCTGCAAGCACGTGATGCAGGCGCCGTAGGAGCAAACCCTCCCCAGGAATCTCTCAGGCCCACGCACCGCCGCGGCAAGGCAACTCTGGAAAGCAGCAGGCGCTCTGACCACCGAAGGGTGAAAGAGCGCTGTGCTCACCGACGGTGCAAGCGATGTTGTTCCAACAACGCGGAAACTCTCAGGTCCAATACAGAGCGGGGAGGAACCCAGCCACTGTGGCGTACCCAAACGCCGCCCAAGTAATGGAGTTCCTTCGTGACGGTTAGTTCTGCCTCCACCACCTTTGTTGATCGGCATATTGGCGCCCGCCGCCAGGCCGACATTGAGACCATGCTCAAGTCCGTGGGCTACGACACCGTTGACGCGTTGGTCGACACCGCCGTCCCCAACGACATCCGCCAGGACGTCGCCCTCACCCTGCAGAACGCCCTGAGCGAAGTCGAAGTCCTTGCCGAGCTCCGCAAGCTCGCCTCCAAGAACAAGACCGCCGTGCAAATGATCGGCCAGGGCTACTACGACACCGTCACGCCGCCGGTGATCCGCCGCAACATCCTCGAGTCCCCGGCCTGGTACACCGCCTACACCCCGTACCAGCCGGAAATCTCCCAGGGCCGCCTCGAAGCGCTCCTCAACTTCCAGACCATGGTCCAGGACCTGGTGGGCCTGCCCATCGCCAACGCTTCCCTCCTGGATGAAGCAACGGCTGTGGCCGAAGCCGTGCTGATGATGCGCCGCGCCAACAAGAACAAGTCCGCCCAGGACGGCAAGACTGTCCTCGACGCCGACTGCCTGCCGCAGACCATTGCGATCGTGAAGGGCCGCGCGGAAGCGCTCGGCTTCGAAGTTGAGGTAGCCGACCTGAGCGCCGGTCTTCCGGAAGGTGCCATCAACGGCGTCGTCCTCCAGCAGCCCGGCGTTTCCGGCCGCGTGTTCGATCACTCCGCCGTCATTGCTGAAGCCAAAGAGCGCGGCGCGCTGGTCACGGTCGCCGCCGACCTCCTGTCCCTCACGCTCATCACCCCTCCGGGCGAGCAGGGCGCCGACATCGCTGTCGGTTCCGCCCAGCGCCTGGGCGTGCCGCTGTTCTTCGGCGGCCCGCACGCCGCGTACATGGCCGTCCAGAAGGGCCTGGAGCGCTCCATGCCCGGCCGCCTGGTAGGCGTTTCCAAGGACGACGCCGGTGTCCCCGCCTACCGCTTGGCGCTGCAGACCCGCGAGCAGCACATCCGCCGCGAGAAGGCTACGTCCAACATCTGTACAGCCCAGGCACTCCTGGCGATTGTGGCCTCCATGTACGCGGTTTACCACGGCCCCGAGGGACTGAAGGCAATCGCGGAGACCGCCCACGACCACGCCCGGACCCTGGCCGCATCCCTGAAGGCTGCCGGCGTCGAGGTCCTCCACGGCTCGTTCTTCGACACCATCACGGTCCACGTCCCGGGCAAGGCCGCCGAGCTGGTGGCCGCAGCTGAAGCCAAGGGCATCAACCTGCGCGGCGTCGACGCCGACACGGTTGGCATCTCAGTGGATGAAACAACAACGACGGCGATTGTCGCCGACGTCGCAAGCGTCTTCGGCGCTTCGGTAACTGAAGCCGTTAAAGGCTTCGCGCTGGAATCCTCCGTTGAGCGCACCAGCGACTTCATGCAGCACCCGGTGTTCAACACCCACCGCTCCGAAACCCAGCTCCTGCGTTACATCCGCAAGCTGTCCGACCGGGACCTCGCGCTGGACCGCACCATGATCCCGCTGGGTTCGTGCACCATGAAGCTCAACGCCACGGCTGAAATGGAAGCTATCTCCTGGCCGGAGTTCGCTTCCATCCACCCGTTCGCGCCGGACTCCCAGACCGAAGGCTGGCGTGAGCTCATCACCGACCTCGAGGCACAGCTGACCGAGATCACCGGCTACGACCAGGTCTCCATCCAGCCGAACGCCGGTTCCCAGGGTGAACTCGCCGGGCTCCTCGCGATCCGCGGCTACCACCACTCCAACGGTGACGAGCAGCGCAACGTCTGCCTCATCCCGGCTTCCGCCCACGGCACCAACGCTGCCTCTGCCGTCCTGGCGGGCATGAAGGTGGTGGTCGTTGCCACCGCGCCGGATGGCACCATCGACCACGTGGACCTCAAGGCCAAGATCGAGGCCAACCGCGACGCCCTCTCGGCAATCATGATCACCTACCCGTCCACGCACGGTGTCTACGATGCCGACGTCCGCGAAGTCTGCGACGCCATCCACGAAGCCGGCGGGCAGGTCTACATCGACGGTGCCAACCTCAACGCCCTTGTTGGCCTTGCCCAGCCCGGCAAGTTCGGTGGCGATGTCTCGCACCTGAACCTGCACAAGACCTTCTGCATCCCGCACGGCGGTGGCGGTCCCGGCGTTGGTCCGGTTGCTGCCAAGGCACATCTGGCACCGTTCATGCCGGGCGATGCGGCTTCCTGGACCGAAGGCAACGACGTTCCGATTTCCGCATCCCGCTTTGGTTCCGCCGGTGTGCTGCCGATCTCCTGGGCATATGTGAAGCTCATGGGTGGCCAGGGCCTCACCGAAGCAACCAAGTCCGCGCTGCTCGCTGCGAACTACATCGCGTCCCGCCTCAACGACCACTTCCCGGTGCTCTACACCGGCGAAGGTGGACTCGTGGCACACGAGTGCATCCTGGACCTGCGGGAACTGACGGCCAAGACCGGCGTCACCGCTGAAGATGTGGCCAAGCGCCTCATTGACTTCGGCTTCCACGCCCCCACGCTCGCCTTCCCGGTTGCAGGGACCTTGATGGTGGAGCCCACCGAGTCCGAAGACCTCGTGGAGATCGATCGCTTCATCGAAGCCATGATCACCATCCGCAAGGAAATCGACCAGGTCGCTGCCGGTGACTTCTCCGTGCAGGACTCCCCGCTTCGCCGCGCGCCCCACACGGCAGCCGCCGTCGTAAGTTCCGACTGGGACCGCGCCTACCCGCGTGAGCAGGCTGCCTTCCCGGTCCACCACCTGAAGCAGGACAAGTACTTCCCGCCCGTTGGCCGCATCGACGGCGCAGCCGGAGACCGCAACCTGGTCTGCTCCTGCCCGCCCATCGAAGACTTCGAGAACTAGGGGGTTCCGGAAAATGACTGAGAACTACACGGCCCTCTACGAAGAGCACAAGAAACTCGGCGCCTCCTTCACCGACTTCGGTGGCTGGCAAATGCCGCTCAAGTACTCCTCGGAGCTGGCTGAGCACCACGCCGTCCGCAAATCCGCAGGCCTGTTCGACCTCTCCCACATGGGCGAAGTCTGGGTCACCGGGCCGGAAGCTGCTGCGTTCCTGGACTACGCCCTGGTAGGCAAAATCTCCGCCATGGCCGACGGCAAGGCCAAGTACTCGCTGATCTGCCAGGAAGACGGCGGCATCATCGATGACCTCATCACCTACCGTCGCCCCTCACCCGAAGAAGGTGAGGACAAGTTCCTCGTAGTCCCCAACGCGGGCAACGCGAAGGTAGTGGCTGACGCCCTTGCCGAACGGGCCGCCGGATTCGACGTTGTGGTTCAGGACGCCTCCGCCGAGACCTCACTCATCGCCGTCCAGGGTCCCCTTGCGGAATCGATCCTGCTGCGGCTCGTGCCTGCCGAGCAGCACTCCCTGGTCACGGAACTGAAGTATTACGCCGCCGTCGAGGTCACGTTCCTGGTAGCCGGCAGCGGCCAGGACCTGCTCCTGGCCCGCACCGGCTACACGGGCGAGGACGGCTTCGAGATCTTCGTGCCCAATGAATCCGCCGCAGCCCTGTGGCAGGCCATTGCCGCAGTCGCGGATGACGGCGAGCTCATCCCCGCCGGCCTCGCATCCCGCGACTCCCTCCGGCTCGAAGCGGGCATGCCCCTCTACGGCAACGAACTTTCCCGTGAGGGCAACCCCTTCGCCGCAGGACTTGGGCCCGTGGTTGCGCTGTCCAAGGAAGGCGACTTCGTGGGCAAGGAAGCCCTGGCTGCCCTGAAGGCGGACGGGGCCGGGTCCACCACCGGCCGCAAGCTCGTTGGCCTCAAGGGCCTGGGGCGCCGCGCCGGACGCAGCCACTACCCGGTCCTGAAGGACGGAGCGGTTGTTGGCGAAGTGACCTCCGGCCAGCCCAGCCCGACGCTCGGCTACCCGGTAGCGTTGGCGTATGTCGACGTCGAGTTTGCCGAGGTTGGAACCGCCCTGGACATCGACCTTCGCGGCAAGGCCGAGCCTTTCGAGGTCGTTGCCTTGCCGTTCTACAAGCGCCAAAAGTAGCCAGTTTTTCATTCACCACACGTTAGGAAACAGAATGCCCAAAGTAGCGCCCGAACTTCAGTACTCCGACGAACACGAGTGGGTTTCCCGCGGCGAAGGGAACTCGGTGTCTGTTGGTATCTCCGAGGTTGCCACCGACGCCCTGGGCGACATTGTCTACGTTGACCTTCCGGAGGTCGGTTCCACTGTGACCGCAGGCGAAACCTGTGGCGAAGTTGAGTCCACCAAGTCGGTCTCGGACCTGTACTCGCCCGTCACCGGCGAGGTCACCGAAATCAACGACGCCGTTGTTTCCGACCCCGCACTGATCAACAACGATCCCTACGGTGCAGGCTGGCTGTTCAAGGTGGCCGCCGAGGCCGACGGTCCGCTGCTTTCCGCCGAGGAATACGCCTCCAAGAATGGCGGAGACCTGTCCTAGGTATCCCGCCGCGCGAGCTCCATGGGCGTAGCGTGGTAACCAGTAACTGAAAAATTGCGACGCCGGGTTGCCGCCTTTGGGGGCCATCCGGCGTCGTGCTTCGGTTGACTTCCGCCACAAGCGGGAGCGGCCATCCGGCAGGACCATCTGCCGGGACATCTCAAGTTTTTATGAAGGAATCACGGCTATGGCTGTTGGTGTTTTCGATCTGTTCTCTGTAGGCATTGGTCCGTCGAGTTCGCATACGGTGGGCCCGATGCGTGCCGGGGCGGTGTTCGCTTCTGAGTTGAAGGACGCTGGCGTCCTTGATTCGGTGGCGTCGTTGCGGGTGGACCTGTATGGGTCGTTGGCGGCGACCGGTCGTGGGCATGGGACGTTCACTGCGACCCTGTTGGGGCTTGAGGGTTTTGAGCCGGAGTTGATCCTTCCCGATGAGGTGGAGGCACGGTTGGCGTCGATTGCGGAGACGGGGAAGCTCAACCTGGCTGGTGAGGTTCTGTTGCCGTATGCGGTGGAGGACATGGTTTTGCATCCGTTGACGGTGTTGCCGCGGCATACGAATGGGATGAAGTTTGCTGTCTCCGATGCCGGGGGCAATGTGCTGAAGGAAGCGACGTTCTTTTCGGTCGGTGGTGGGTTCATTGTCCGGGAGGGTGAGGAGTCCGCGGCGCAGGCGGAGTTGGAGGAGTCCAAGAAGGAGTTGCCGTTGCCGTTCCGGACGGCGGCGGAGTTGTTGGGCCGGTGCGCGTCCAAGGGTTTGGGGATCAGCGACATCATGTTCATCAATGAGCGGGCGTCCCGGTCGGAGGAGGAGATCCGGGAGGGTCTGCTGCATATTTGGGCTGTGATGGAGGCTTGTGTTGAAACCAGCTTGCAGCGTGAGGGTGTGTTGCCGGGTGGGTTGAAAGTCCGTCGTCGTGCGCCGGATTGGTTGGAGCGGCTCCTGAAGGAGGACAAGGACCGGAACGATCCGAAGTACTGGCAGGAGTGGGTGAACCTGATCGCGTTGGCGGTCAATGAGGAGAACGCCTCCGGTGGGCGGGTGGTCACGGCTCCGACCAATGGTGCTGCGGGGATCATTCCGGCGGTGTTGTATTACGCGTTGAATTACGCCCCGGGCATGGATAAAGCGACCCAGGCTGATAAGGACGATGTGGTGGTGAAGTTCCTGCTCGCTGCCGGTGCGGTGGGTGTGTTGTACAAGGAGCAGGCGTCTATTTCGGGTGCTGAGGTGGGTTGTCAGGGTGAGGTCGGGTCGGCGTCGTCGATGGCTGCTGCGGGTTTGGCTGAGGTGATGGGTGGTTCCCCGGGTCAGGTGGAGAACGCGGCGGAGATCGCGATGGAACATAACCTGGGGCTGACGTGTGATCCGATCGGCGGGTTGGTGCAGATCCCGTGTATCGAGCGGAACGCGATCGCTGCGGCGAAGGCGATCAACGCGGCGAAGATGGCGTTGTGGGGTGACGGGACGCACCGGGTCTCGTTGGACGAGGTGATCGTGACCATGCGTGAAACGGGCAAGGACATGTCCCACAAATACAAAGAAACAGCGATGGGCGGCCTCGCCGTCAACGTCGTCGAATGCTGAGTCTGTTTACTGTCGGTGCCTAGTGCCATGCTGTATCCATGAGCGGGGGATACGACAGGGATTTTTTGCGGGCACGCCTTGAGCTGCCCAGTCCGTCGGCGACGACGACTCTTTTGGACTACATCCACTTCTCCGTGCGTTTCCGGGTTTCCCGGAAGCTCGCGGCGATCGTGGGGGTCAATATCAACGGCAAGGAGCTGAACCCGCTGGCCCGTGAAGGTACCTGGCATTTCGATGACCGGATTCCCCGGGAGCAGCAGGCCGGTCCGGACGTCTACAAGAACAACGCGTTTGACCGCGGGCATCTGGTGCGGCGTCTGGACCCGGTGTGGGGAGATCCTGCCACCGCCAAAAAGGCCAACCAGGACACCTTCGTGTTCACCAATGCTGCGCCGCAGGTTGATGACTTCAACCAAGGCAAGGAACTGTGGGTGGGGCTGGAGGACCATGTCCTGGAACACGCTGATGCCTACGATGCCAAGCTCAGCGTCTTCACGGGGCCGGTTCTTCTCGACGACGACCCCCCGTACAGGGGCGTGCAGGTTCCACGGAAATTCTGGAAGATCGCTGCGTGGACCAGTGATGCCAAACTGGCGGCCGCGGGATTCGTCCTGGACCAGTCGCCGCTCCTGGGCAAAGTAGAGCTGAAACGGGCCATCGACCAGCGGCTCCTGGAAGGCGAACCGCCGCCGCTGGGGCCGTTCCGGACGTTCCAGGTGCCCATTGGGGAGATTGCGGATCTGACCGGGCTCAGCCTCAGCCGGTTGGTGAACGCAGATCGTCTGGCCAGCGGCCAGCGGGAACTTGGAAAGGCGCCGAAGGCCATCAGGTTGGAAAGCGCGGATCAGATCCGGTTGTAGCGCGGAACCTGACGATTTTTCTCAGCCCGATAGACTTGGGGCTGCATGTCCGCATGCGCATCACGCTTTTGAACACTGCACCAAAACCCTGAGATTGGACACGGCCACCTTGCGAGAATTTACTGCCCGCTTTGCCACCGCCGAGGAAACCGATAACTGGGACAAGCACGTCACGGCCAATCCGAACGGCGGCAACATGCTGCAGTCGGACGCCTACGCCGCAGTCAAGGATGGCAACGGCTGGCTGGTCCGCCGCGTGGTGGTGGAAACCGCCGGGTACGCCAGCTACAACCTGCTGCTGGAGAAGAAGTTCCCCGTTCTCGGCCGGCTCTGGTACCTGATCAAGGGACCAGATGCTGCCTCGGCGGACGAGATCGAGCCCATGCTCAGGGCGGTGGCGGCGTTGGCGCGGGAACAGAAGATGAACGTCTTCACCATTAAGATCGAGCCCGACGTCGTGGAGTCACCTGAGGTGGTCGCGAAGCTGAAGGCGTCTGGCCTGGTCAAGGCTCCGAATATCCAGTCCAACGATTCCACGGCGTTGTTGGACATCTCCGCCCCGGCGAACGAAGTCCTGCGGAGTATTTCGTCCCGGGCCCGCAATGCGGTCCGAAGGGCGGAGCGCGAAGGCTGCGAAGTTGTGGAAGCAGAGCCGGGCCAGGACAGCTACAAGAAGCTCTACGCCTTGATGCAGAACACCATGAACGCCAAGGGCGCCATGCCGCTGCGAAGCTACGAGTACTACGCCACCTTCTGGGAAGAGTTTTGCAGTCGGGGCCAGGGACACTTCTTCTTCGTCTACGAGGACGGTGCCCCGAGCGTTGGCGCTTTCGTCATCAACTACGGTTCCAAGGCAACTTACAAGGACGGCGGTTCCACGCAGAACCGTAAACAGTATGGCGACTCGCACTTGGTCCAATGGGCAGCCATCCAGCGCATGCAGGAGCTCGGCTGCGTGGAATACGACTTCTGCGGCACACCCCCAGCTGCCAGGATCAAGGACAAGAGCCACCCGCTCTACGGCCTGGGATCGTTCAAGACGAGCTTCACCAAGACCGTTACGGACTTCGTGGGCTGCTACGACCTCGTGCTGGGCCCTGTCCGGTACAAGCTGTGGCTCAAGGGTGCAGAGAAGGTGTTCAGAAGGCTCGAAACCATGCGCACCGGCGGTCAGTTCTACTGACGGACACCCAAGCCAGCAAGCCAACCCACAGGCCCGCCCCGGCCACCAACGGGCGCAAATCTAATCTAGGTGAGGTAATTTCTTTGACTCCGATCGAGGCTGGAACCGACATGGAATTCGCGATTCTCAGTGACGCTGATTTCGAGACGTTCGCCAAGGGACACCCACAGGGGAGCTTCATCCAGTCCATGGACCTGACGCGCTTCCAACGCGCCCGTGGCCAGGAGGTCGAGCTCTTTGGCGTAACCCGCGCCGGCAGCCTCA
The DNA here is from genome assembly GCF_047977885.1 of Arthrobacter sp. LFS091. Classification (NCBI taxonomy): domain Bacteria; kingdom Bacillati; phylum Actinomycetota; class Actinomycetes; order Micrococcales; family Micrococcaceae; genus Arthrobacter; species Arthrobacter sp. LFS091. The sequence goes on along the minus strand of NZ_JBFPFP010000008.1, from coordinate 225,003 downwards.
TTGCTGCGGGAAAGCTCGTCTACACGTCCAACCGTTTTGGCTACAAAACCGCGGACTGTGCCAAGGGACCACTGATGGACTACAACGACCCGGCAGTGGTTCGCTTCGTCGTCGAGCAGTTGAAGAAGCATGCCGCTTCAAAGAAAGCGGCGGAACTGCGCATCTCGCCGAACGTCCGTTACATCGCCCGTGATGAGGACGGCGCCGAGCACCCGGAGATCGAAGACAACCGGCCGCTGTTGAAGGAACTCGAGGGCCTCGGTTTCAAGCACCAGGGCTTCGACATGAACTTCGCCAATATCAACTGGATGTTCATCAAGCAGCTCGATGGTTTCGCGGACTCCGAAGAGCTCATCATGGGCATGAACTACCGCACCCGCAAGGCGATCCGGAAGGCTGAGAAGAACGGCGTCTACCTTGAACAGGCCACGCTGGAGACGCTGGACGACTTCTACACCGCGCTGAGCACCGCAGGCGACGAGAAGGGCTTCACGTACCGCGAGCGGGAGTACTACGAGCAGCTGCTCCGGAACACCTCCGATGAGTTCACCAAGCTCATGATGGCCAAGATCAACATCCCCGAGTACCGCGCGTCCATCACGGAGCGGCTCGAAGCTGAATCCAAGACACTGGCCGAACTGAAACGTGAAGTCGAGGAGACCGGCAGCAAGAAGAAGGCCAACCGCGTCAAGGTGGTCCAGGACCTCGTGGACAGCTACGAGCGCAGCCTCAAGGACATCGAGCGTTTCCCCGATTCCGTGGGGGTTGCCACGGTGGCGGCCATCCACTTCGCGTGCTCCGGCGACGAACTGACCTGCGTTATCGGTGGCACGGTGCAGGACTACATCTACTTCAACGGCGCCACGTCCCTGTACTGGGGCATGATGCTCCACGCCCTGAACAACGGGTACTCGCGGTACAACTTCTACGGCACGTTCGGCATCCAAGGCCAGGACGACACCGGTCACGGTGGGTATGAATTCAAAAAGGGGTTTGGCGGCGAGGTGGTCCAGCTGATTGGCGACTTCGTGGCTCCGGTGAACCCGCTCACGTTCAACGCCTACCGCGTGGCCAGGAAGCTTGCAGGGGCCGCCCAGACAGTTCTGGGACGATTGCCACTTGAGAAATTGCCGGTTGTAGGAAAGCTCCGGAGGAACCACTAATCACACAAGCGCAGGGGAGGATCACCGCGTGACTGAACGCCCCGAGGGGTCAGCGAGCAGGCCGCACACGGACGGTTTGCCCAAGACCCAGCCGCTTAGGCCGTCGCAGGTCCGGCAGAACGTCAACGCCAAACGCATGCTGATGCGCCTGGTGCAAGGCGATAGCCCACCGACGGCTCCCATGAACATTGTGGACCGGCTGGCGGGCAGCCCGTACGCCAACCCCACCATCCAGGTGGTTGGTGTGGATGCATCCGCCCGCAAGACCATCGACTTTGCCTTGCACCTGGCTGAAGTCATGTTCCGATACGGTGCCGGCGCCTTGGAAGTCGAGACGAGCATGATTGCCGTTACGGCTGCCTTGGGCCTGAAGAACGTTGAAGTGGACATCACCAACCAGTCGGTGGCCATCAACTATGCGCCCAAGGACCAGACGCCCATCACGCTCCTCCGTGTGGTGCGCTCCTGGACAAACAACTACGCAGGCTTGGCGCAGGTGCACCAACTGGTCACAGACATTGTGGCCGGGGGAGTGGGCCGCGACGAAGCCGTGCGCCGGTTGAACGAAATTATCCGCAGCGCCAAGCCCTTCCCTCGATGGATGGTGACCATAGCGTTCGGTATCTTCGCAGCTGTCTTCGTTGGCGTCTTGGGCGGTGGGCTCGGCGCATCAGCGGTGGCCTTCTGCTCCAACATCCTGATCAGCCTGCTTTCCCGCCAACTGGCCAGGTGGAGGACGGCGGACTTCTTCAACACCATGGCGTGCGCGTTCCTGGTCACCTTCATTGCCTTGATGCTCCGCTGGGCAGGTGTGGACATCGCTCCCTCCATAGTGGTGGCGGGCGGAATCCTGCTGCTGCTCCCAACGGGCAGACTCGTGTCGTCGGTACAGGATGCGATCAACGGCTTCCCGGTCACCGCCGCGGGTCGGTTCCTCTCCACGCTGCTCACCTTCGGGGCGATCGTGGCAGGGATCGGTGTCGCCGTCGTGGTGGGCACCCTCATGGGCAGCGCTGTACTGGATGTCACGCAAACATTCCCCGACGCGTATCCGTTGTGGGGGCGCGCCGTCCTCATCGCCGTCGCGGTGGTTGCCATCGGCGTCACGGAACAAACCCAGATGCGGTTGCTGATTCCGACGGCGGCAGTCGGCATAGTGGGCTTCTTCGTTTTGTGGGGGGTCGGCCAAGCCGGTCTCGGCGATCGTTTGTCGCCCGCTGTCGCAGCGGTGGTCATCGGTTTGCTGGCCCGTGTGGTTGCCCTGAAGTTGGGTGCTCCCCAGCTGGTTGTCGCTGTGCCCGCGGCTTTGATCCTGCTGCCCGGCCTGACGATCTTCCGTTCGATGTATGCCCTCACCGTTGAAGGGGGCGACTTCCTGGCCGGTGCCGGCGGGATGCTTAACGCCGGAGCGATTGTCCTGGGAGTGGCCGCGGGTATCGTGCTCGGCGACAACCTGGCCAGGCCGCTGACGAAGGGCCTGTCCAGCAACGAACGCCGCAGGGTGCGTCGGCGCTAACCTCCCAAAAGTTTGTGTACAGGTAATGCCCTTAAGAAGGTTTCTTAGGGGCATTACTTGTTTGCAAACCCGAGTTGCTAGATCTTCCCTACGGGGAGCTTCTTCTCAGCTTGGAAGACCTCTTCGACGCGCCCCTGTGCCCAGTACCCCGACAGGGAAACCTGCGAACGTTCCAAGCCCCGCTGGACGAAGAAAATCTCCCGAAGACCCTTCATGTAGCCCCGCTCGCCGTGGGCGAAGACGTCCACTTTGCCGGGCAGCCACTCGGTGGTCCTTAGGGCTTCGAGCAGGAGGTCACTGGAGCCGGCAGGCACGCCGCCGCGCAGCAGCCAGCGCAGTTCCAGGCCGGCAGGTGCCGCGATAGGCAAGATGTCCGCCTCACTGTCCACCTCCAGGTAAGCAACGCCGCGTGCGTCAGCAGCCAGTGCCTCCACGCAAGCGGCAACCGCTGGGATGGCGGCGTCGTCGCCGGCGAAAAGGTACCAGTCGGCGTCGGGGTCGGGATTGTAGCCACCGCCGGGGCCCGTAAAGACCAGCGTTTCACCTGGTTCGGCTGCTGCAGCCCACGGTCCGGCAAGTCCCTCGTCACCATGGACAACAAAGTCGATCGCCAGCTCCTGCGCAGCCATGTCCACCCAGCGGATGGTGTAGGTCCGGGTGTGCGGCCATTGCTCGCGCGGCATGGTCTCGCGGATGGTCCAGAGGTCCAGCGGGAAGTCGTAGTCGACGCCCGGCTGGGGAAAAACGATTTTGACGTAGCGGTCCACGTAGTCGTTGTTTGCGTAATCGCTGAACCCCGGCCCGCCGGCCACGATCCGCACCATGTGTGGGGAAAGGAGTTCTTTCCTGAGCACGGTCAGGGAGACCTGTGGGCGGGTATTGCGGGTAGCGGACGAGGTGACGGGGAGAGCGGCCATATAGGCAAGCCTAAGCTAGTGCGCTGGACGTCTGCTGGATAGGGCCGAACGTTACAAACCCTCGCTCACGTTCCGTCCGCTTGGGGCGGACGCTCGCTCACGTTCCGTACGCTTCGCGCAAACCCTCGCTCACGTTCCGTACGCTTGGGGCAAACGCTCGCTCACGTTCCGTACGCTTGGGGCGGACGCTCGCTCACGTTCCGTACGCTTCGCGGCCTTTGGCGGCTGAGCGCTAGAGGACCGGCAACTCCCAGTCGATCGGCCCGGCGCCCTGCTGGGCCAGAAGCTCGTTGGCCCGGCTGAACGGCTTGGAGCCAAAGAAGCCCCGTGACGCCGACAACGGACTGGGATGGGCCGACACGAGCGACGGCGCTCCCTTGAGCAGCGGCACGACACCCTCAGCGTCCTTCCCCCACAGGATGGCGACGAGTGGCTGTTGCTGCCCGGTACTGGTGGTTCGGTCGGCGACGGCGGTGACAGCCGCCGTCGTAATGTCCTCCCAGCCTTTGCCGCGGTGCGAGCCGGCATTTCCCGCTTCGACGCTGAGGACACGATTCAGCAGGAGGACGCCCTGGCGGGTCCATTCGCTTAAGTCGCCATGGACCCGAGGTGGCAGGCCGAGGTCGTCATGAAGTTCGCGGTAGATATTGGCGAGGCTCCGCGGGATGGGTCGGGTGGTCCCTGAAACAGCGAAGGAAAGGCCGACGGCGTGTCCCGGGGTTGGGTAGGGGTCCTGCCCGAGGATGAGTACTTTGACGTCAGCCAGCGGCTGTTTGAACGCGCGCAGGAGATTGTCGGCTGCCGGCAGGACCTGGCGCCCTTTGGCGGCCTGGCCGGCAACGAACGCGAGGGCGGCGCGGAGTTGGTCTTCCACGGGCAACAGGGCGTCCGCCCAGTCGGGCGCCATCAGCTCTTCCAGCGGACGGTCGATCAGTTCCGCGAAGTCGCTATCCGCCACGCCAGCCGGTTCAAGTTCAAACAGTGCATCCTCGCCAGTCATCACGCCATTGTCCCCCGCGCCTGCCAGGCGGGGCGAATGACAGCGTTGTTATTCACCCGTAACATAGGGGTAGGACAATTTCCCATCAAGCGTCGAAGGAGTATGCCGTGGCGGAACCAGCACCGGAACCGATGGCGCAGCAGGCGACAGGTTTTTCCCTCGAGGACCTCGCGGCTGAAACCCGCAGCGAATCGCCCCTCAGTGAACGCGACCAGCAAATGCTGGCACTTGAACGGCAGTGGTGGAAGTACGCAGGCGCCAAGGAACAGGCTATCCGTGAGCTGTTCGATCTCTCCGCTACGCATTACTACCAGATCCTGAACGCGCTGATCGATACCGAGGACGCGTTGGCCCACGATCCCATGCTCGTCAAGAGATTGCGTAGACTACGTACGTCCCGCCAACGTGCGCGGACGGCACGTCGCTTGGGGTCCGACGCGTAAATCGCCAGGCTGATCTGTCAGCAGCAACCAGCAAGGACAACGCTTCACCATGACCAAATTTGCCAGGGATGAATTCGACCAGGTTCCGCAAAACACCAATCGCCAGGGCGTCCACCGCGACGCCCAGGAGACTGCCCGCCCTGCCTTGTGGCCGGTCCTCACAGTCGGAGCTGTCGCTCTGGTGCTGGGCCTGGTGGCCTTCCTGATCCTTCCAAACCTCGGCGTGGTGGGCCCCAGCGCCTCCTCGAATGTCTCGACGCCGGCACCCCAGCAGAGTACTGATACCTCGCCTTCTGCGGCGCCCAGCGAACCGGCTCCCACGGCTTCGGGTGAACCGAGCCCTGAGGCGTCACCGTCCAACGTTCCGTCCGCTACTCCGTCCTCGGCTCCGGTAGACAAGACCATTCCCGTGGCTGTCTACAACGGCGCTGGCACGGCTGGCCTGGCAGGCCGGGTGGCCGGTCTGGTACAGGGCGATGGCTGGACGCTGAGCACAGTTGGGAACTGGGGTGGCCTGCCGCAGCAGACCTCCGTGATCTTCTACAACACCCCTGCGCAGAAGGCCAACGCTGAAGCGTTGGGAACCCTGCTGCGCATTCAGTCGATCGTTGAGTCCCCGGAAATCCAGCAGCCCCTGGTGGTTGTTGCCGGTCCCGGATACCAGTAGCGGACCGCTGTAGGAGCACCTTTGAGCCCCAACTCGGTTAAGCATCAATAACAAAACCGAAGCACTGCCGCCCACCGGCAGCGCCGCAGGAGTGACTGTGGTTACAGTGGATTGATTCCGGTACGGAGATCCCGGCAACCGGTCTTGGCTACTGCGAAAGTGTGGGCATCATGGCATTGGGAACCGTCAAATGGTTCAACGCCGAAAAGGGCTACGGATTCATCACTGTGGATGAGTCCGGCGACGACGTTTTTGTGCACTGGTCCGCCATCCAGATGGATGGCTTCCGGGCCCTCGAGGAGGGCCAGCGGGTGGAGTTCGAATTGGGGGAAGGACAGAAGGGGCCGCAGGCAGAAGGCGTGCGCGTCGCCTAGCTCTGGGGCAGGCCAACGCCTGACCGGCTCAGCTCATGGCTGAAACCCCCTTGATTTCCGTCGCAAAGACGCATTCCTGCTTGCACTCTCCCCGGTCGAGTGCTAATTATTGATTTAGCACTCCTACGGTTCGACTGCTAAGTATGGCCCGGCTTACGCCGGTCCCGATCGGCTGCCGGATCGCTGGAGGATCAAGAAAAACCTTGGTGTGGTGAGGTTCGGAGCGCGGGGCATACATAGGCCGCAAGCAAAGGACCGTCCGTCGCGGGCACCGCATCTGACAGGTACCTTCTTAACGACTGTCCCGAAAGGACTACCGCCGTTATGGCCAAGATCATTGCATTTGATGAAGAGGCACGCCGCGGCCTCGAGCGGGGCCTGAACATCCTCGCTGACGCCGTTAAGGTCACCCTCGGCCCGCGTGGACGCAACGTCGTCCTCGAAAAGAAGTGGGGCGCCCCCACGATCACCAACGATGGCGTTTCCATCGCCAAGGAGATCGAGCTGGACGACCCTTACGAGAAGATCGGTGCAGAACTGGTCAAGGAAGTTGCCAAGAAGACGGATGACGTCGCTGGCGATGGTACGACCACTGCAACCGTCCTCGCCCAGGCACTGGTGAAGGAAGGCCTGCGCAACGTTGCCGCCGGCGCCGACCCGCTGTCCCTCAAGCGCGGCATCGAGAAGGCTGTTGAAGCAGTCATCAACGAACTGCTGGCCTCTGCCAAGGAAATCGAAACCAAGGAAGAGATCGCAGCCACGGCTTCCATCTCCGCCGGTGACCCGGAAATCGGCAGCCTGATCGCCGAAGCCCTGGACAAGGTGGGCAAGGAAGGCGTCATCACGGTCGAGGAATCCAACACCTTCGGCTTGGAGCTCGAGCTCACCGAGGGCATGCGCTTCGACAAGGGCTACATCTCCGCTTACTTCGTCACCGACGCAGAGCGCCAGGAAACGGTCCTCGAAGACCCGTACATCCTGATCGTCAACTCCAAGATCTCCAACGTGAAGGAACTCGTCACGGTTCTGGAGAAGGTCATGCAGTCCAACAAGCCGCTGCTGATCATCGCCGAAGACATCGAGGGCGAGGCCCTGGCCACCCTGATCGTCAACAAGATCCGTGGCACCTTCAAGTCCGTCGCCGTCAAGGCCCCGGGCTTCGGTGACCGCCGCAAGGCCCAGCTGGCCGACATCGCCATCCTCACCGGCGGCCAGGTCATCTCCGAAGAAGTTGGCCTCAAGCTCGAAAACGCTGGCCTGGAACTCCTCGGCACCGCCCGCAAGGTTGTTGTCACCAAGGACGAGACCACCATCGTTGAAGGTGCCGGCGACGCCGAGCAGATCGCAGGCCGCGTGGCCCAGATCCGTGCCGAGATCGAAAACTCCGACTCCGACTACGACCGCGAGAAGCTGCAGGAGCGCCTGGCCAAGCTGGCCGGTGGCGTTGCAGTCATCAAGGCCGGTGCCGCAACCGAAGTTGAGCTCAAGGAACGTAAGCACCGCATTGAGGACGCAGTCCGCAACGCCAAGGCTGCTGTTGAAGAAGGCATCGTTGCCGGTGGTGGCGTAGCCCTCATCCAGGCAGGCGCCAAGGCATTCGCCAACCTCACCCTGCAGGGTGACGAGGCAACCGGTGCCAACATCGTCAAGGTTGCCATCGACGCTCCGCTGAAGCAGATCGCGTTCAACGCTGGCCTCGAGCCGGGCGTTGTCGTCGACAAGGTTCGCGGCCTGCCTTCCGGCCACGGCCTGAACGCTGCCACGGGCGTCTACGAAGACCTCCTGGCTGCCGGCGTCAACGACCCCGTAAAGGTCACCCGCTCGGCTCTCCAGAACGCTGCTTCCATCGCTGGTCTGTTCCTGACCACCGAGGCTGTAGTGGCTGACAAGCCCGAGAAGAACGCTCCGGCTCCGGGCGGCGACGACATGGGCGGCATGGGCGGCTTCTAGCCCCCTCGCTGAACATTTCGTTTCAGAGCTAACGACGGCGGTCCCCACCAACTGGAGGGGGCCGCCGTTTTGCTGCCTACCACGGTTTTAGTGTCCGTGGGTTCTGGCAGGATTAACGGTATGACGATTATTGCTGCCGCCGACGGGTCCGCCCTCGGTAATCCTGGGCCGGCCGGTTGGGCCTGGTACGTTGACGACTCCTGTTGGCATGCAGGAGGTTGGCCACATGGCACCAACAACCAGGGCGAACTGATGGCAGTCCTGGATCTTTTCCGCTCCACGGCCCATGTTGCCCACGAGGAACTGCTGATCCTGTGCGATAGCCAGTATGTCATCAACTGCATCACCAAATGGATGCCGGGCTGGAAGCGCAAAGGATGGCGTAAGGCGGACGGCAAGGCGGTGCTCAACGTCGATCTCCTCAAGGACATCGATCAGGCGATCGTTGGCCGCAAATACACTTTCGAATGGGTCAAGGGCCACGCAGGACACGATCTGAACGAAGCCGCGGATGAGCGTGCCCGGGCTGTCGCCGTGGCGTATCAACAGGGCGTCGCACCGCGGGTTGGACCAGGTTTCCCGGGCGCCAAGCATGACTCGGTGGCCGAGGGTTCCGGGTCCTCCGGAACCACCTCGGTTGGGACAGCAGCAAGCTCCGCGACGGTCACCGCCGGCAGGGCCGCCACCGCGACGGCTATTTCTGCGAATGCCGTTGCCGCGCCGCCCAGGAGTTCCCGGCCGCACTTTGAGCCGACGCTCTTCGGCGAGTCAGGCATCTTCGGCCAAGCGGACCTTTTCAGTGAGCTGGAAGGTGACGCATCGGCCCAGGAGCTTTCGCCGGAAGAAACGGTTCTTGCCCTGGAACGGGAGTTGTTGAGGCCGGATGTGAGGGCGGACATTGGCAGGATCGGAGTGCTGCTCCACCCGGACTTCGCGGAGATTGGCAGTTCCGGCCGGTTTTGGACGCGGGATGCCATGATGATGGCGCTGGAAGAGGACCCGGGCGAACCGGGAGAGCTGGAGCTCCTGAGCGCCGACCGCCTTAGTGAAACCACCATTTTGCTGAACTACCGGAGTTACGCCCACGCGGGCTCTGCGCTTCGCAGCTCGATCTGGATGTTGGACCGCGGCCAATGGCGGCTGAGGTTCCACCAGGGCACCTTGGAGCCATAGAGACAGCGACGCCAACCCAGGACAAACAGGTGCGGCGTGACCTGCGGGGCCGGATAGTTCAGGGGAAGACATCCGGCCCCGCAGGAGTGCGCGGGACTGTGCAGGCGGGCTGGCGGTTCCTAGTAGGTGAACCGCTGGGTGTTGCCCTGCTCGACTTCGGCGTAGTTTGAGGCCGCAGTGGACAACGCCACGGTGATGGAAGCCAACGATGCCTCCACCTTGCTTTGCGTCAGGGACCATTCCAGGACCAGGGAATGAAAGTTCGCGGCCGCAGTTCCTTTCCATGTTGCCTGAAGTTCCTCAAGCCCGCGCTTCATGGTGTGAACGTCCGAACTGATGCGGTCAATAGTTCCCCGGACATTGTCGGACTTGAGCTGGAGCATCTCGGTATCGACGGAGATGACGGACATGGTTGTGCCTTTCGACGAAGGTGTTCCGCATGGTGCGGCGGTAAGTGTGGGCCACACCATCGAGCCTAGGCAGCAGGCTTCAACCGCGGAACGAACGTCTGCCGCTATGTGGAAAACGGCGTCGAAAGTGCGGTACTACGTGGAGAGAAGCTCGGCGGGTTCCTCGTGGAAGGGGAGGCTGACCACCAGAGTGGCGCCGCCGCCGTCGGTCTCTGAAACACGGACGCTTCCGCCGTGCGAGCCCACGATGGCAGCCACAATCGCCAGGCCAAGGCCGCTGCCACCCGTCTCGCGGGTGCGCGAGGTGTCAGCGCGGTAGAAGCGTTCGAAGATCTTGTTGGTCTCGTCTTCCGGAATTCCCGGTCCATGATCACGGATCTCGATGACCGACTCGGCGCCAGCGGGCGTGTTCCGGACACCAACGGCAAGCTCGATCGGGCTGCCTTCCGGCGTATATCGCAGGGCATTGCCCACCAGGTTCCCAATGACCTGCCGGAGCTTGGCCTCGTCACCTTGCACGGGGGCAGGGGCGGGGGAGCCGCCGTCGAGTCCTGTCAGGGTGATGGTCCGGTCGCCCGAGGAAGCTTTGGTGTCCACCATGGCGTCGTGGGCCAGGAGGTGCAGGTCCACGGGCTTGAGCTGCAGCGGCCGCTGCTCGTCCAGCCTGGCCAGCAGCAACAGGTCTTCGACCATGGAGCCCATCCGTTTGGCTTCGCTTTCGATCCGGCCCATGGCCATGGCCACATCTTCTTCCGTGGTCAGGGCGCCATGCCTGTAGAGCTCCGAGAAGCCCCGGATGGTGACCAAGGGCGTGCGGAGTTCGTGGGAGGCGTCGGCCGCAAAGCGCCGCATCCGCCCCTCAGAAGCAGCCCGGGCTGCGAACGACGCCTCAATGTGCGCCAGCATGGCGTTCAGTGATCCGCCGAGGCGGCCCACTTCTGTATGTGGATTATCGATTTCAACACGGCGGGACAGGTCGCCGGCCGCGATGGCCGCAGCCGTCTTTTCCACTTTGGCCAGGGGCCTGAAGGACCGGGCCACGGTCCACGTGGCAATGAAGAAGGCCAGTACCAGCGTCAAAAGGCCGACGCCGACCACCACAAGGACGGCGTGCTCCATCACTTTGTCCACCGGGGTCAGCGGCAGGCCGATGATCATGACGCCGTTGCGGCCATCGGAGGTGTTGACTGCTATCGCCACCACCCGCCAGTTGCTGCCTGCAGTGCCCTTGACCTGATAGGGCGTGTTGCCGCGAAGCTTGGCTTCAGCGGGGGTGATGTTAGCGATCGCGGGGCGGTCGCTTTGGCTGCCGCCGAAGGGATACGGTTCCAGGCCAGGTATGTACAACGTCAGCGAGTAGTCCGTGGGAACGGCGGCGTCAGTAGGGGTCGCCGTGTTGGGCTGTGCCAGCTTGTTGAAGCCCTCTTGCTCCTGCGCCAAGGCAACTGCAGCCTTGAGCTTGTCGTCCACCTGGCCCTGCAGGTAGCTCTTGACCAGGGTCAGGGTTCCCGCGCCCGTCGCTGCCAGGGCCAGCAGGAGCAGACCCATGATGATGGCGACGAGCTGCGACCTCAGTGAGGCCGACTTCCAGCGTTGCAGCAAGGTCAGCGCTTCTCAGCCGTCCGCAGCACGTAGCCCACGCCGCGCTTGGTCTGGATGAGGGCGGCGGCGTCGGGATCGATGTCCACCTTGCGGCGCAGGTACGAAATGTACGACTCAACAATTGAGGCATCGCCGTTGAAGTCGTACTCCCACACGTGGTCCAGGATCTGCGCCTTGGAAAGGACCCGGTTGGGATTGAGCATGAGGTAGCGCAGGAGCTTGAACTCCGTGGGGGACAGCTCGATGACGGTTCCGCCGCGACGGACCTCGTGGGCGTCGTCGTCGAGTTCGAGGTCGTCGACGCGGATGACGGCGTCATCGTCTTCGAGCGGCTGGGTACGGCGGAGGACGGCCCGGATACGGGCTACAACCTCGTCGAGGCTGAAAGGCTTGGTGACATAGTCATCCCCGCCCACGGTGAGGCCCGTGACTTTGTCCTCGGTGTCGTCCTTCGCTGTGAGGAACAGGACGGGGAAATGCTTGCCGGCCGCGCGGAGGCGCCGGGTCACGGTAAAACCGTCCATATCCGGCAGCATGACATCCAGGACGGCGAGGTCCGGGGCGTGGAGATCGGCCGCAGCAAGAGCTTCGCGACCGTTGGAAGCGGCCACTACCTCGAACCCTGCGAAACGCAGCGACGTGGACAGCAGCTCACGAATGTTGGGTTCGTCATCAACCACAAGAAGCTTGGCTTCGGGACCGTTCTTTTTCATGCCACCCATGATCCTCCCAGTAACTGGGAGTTTTCTGAATGCTGCATGTGAGCAAACTGCGCGCGAAGTCCACGGGCGGCATCATGCGCCGAGGACCAGGCCCGCACCCAGGGCCACCATGGTCACGGCGATGCCGCCGTCCAGGATCCGCCAGGAGCGGGGCCTCGAAAAGAAGCCACGAAGGTACCGCGCACCGAATCCCAGCGAGCAGAACCAAAGAATACTGCCCAGCATGGCCCCGGCGCCGAACCACCATTGCAGGGGAGTTCCTTGCGCGGTGGCCAGGGAGCCGATCAAGGCAATATCCAGATAGACGTGCGGGTTGAGCCAGGTCAGGGCCAGGACGGTGGCGACGGCGCCCGCCAGGCCGCGCCTCGCGCCGCCGTCGTCCGGGCCGCCGCTGGTCAGCGACTGGGGGCGGAAGGCCCGCCGTGCGGCCATCAGGCCATAGGTCACCAGGAACGCTGCGCCCACATAGCGAAGGACGACGACGGCGGCCGGTGCGGCAGTGACCAGGGCGCCGATGCCCAGAACGCCGGCAGCGATAAGGACGGCGTCGGAGAGGGCACATACCGCGACGATCGGACCTATGTGTTCGCCACGGATCCCCTGACGAAGCACGAACGCATTCTGTGCCCCGATCGCGACGATGAGGGCCAGGCCTGTGGCGAGCCCAAGGCCCGCGGAGTGGGAGATGTCAGTAATAGTCACGCTTCGAAATTACGGATGCGCCAAGCATTAGACAAGCTAAGTATTTTGATGCAGCGTAAGCTGTTCTAATGTTCCAGTTTCCGTCCGAACAGCTGCTCACATTCGCCACCGTCCTCTCGGAGGGAACGCTGGACGCGGCCGCGCGCCAACTCCATGTCACGCCGTCGGCAGTGTCCCAGCGGCTCAAGGCGCTCGAGCAGGCGGCGGGCCGGGTGCTGCTACGGAGAAGCAACCCCGTGCAGGCAACGGAAGCCGGAGAGGTGGTCTTGCGGCTGGCACGCCAGGTGGCGCAGCTCGAGGCCGACGCGGGCAGGGAACTTGGCTTGGGCTCGGAGGGAGCGGAACTCGCCGTGCCGATCGTCGTCAACGCGGATTCGCTGGCCGTGTGGTTCCTGCAGGCGCTGGTAAAGGTTCCGCAGGAGCTGAAGGTGACGTTCGACCTCCATCGGGATGACGAACAGCATTCAACGTCGCTGTTGCGGTCCGGAACAGTCATGGCAGCAGTCACGGCCACCCCTGAACCAGTGCAAGGATGCCGCGTCGAGAGCCTTGGGGTCATGCGATACCTTCCCGTTGCTGCGCCGCAGTATCTGGCGCGATGGTTCCCTGATTTCCCGAAGGGCATCAACGGGATGTCGCTGAACGCTGCCCCCACGGTCGACTTCGATCGCAAGGACACCTATCAGTGGGCTTTCGTCCAGTCGTGGGCTGAGGCCGGGAGCGTGCCCGAGCGCCGGGGTCCCCGCCATTTCGTTCCGGCCTCGCACGATTTTGGCGACGCCATCCGCCTGGGCCTTGGCTGGGGGCTGATCCCCGAAGTGCAGTGCGGGCCGGACATAGCGGACGGCCGGCTGGTCGAGCTGGCACCGGACAAGCCGTTCGATGTTCCGCTTTACTGGCAACGGTGGCGCACGGCATCCAGGGTCCTGGACGTCCTCAGCGAGACGGTACGGGACGTTTCTGCCCAGTATCTGAGGAGGCCGTAAATGTCCCTGAAACCGGACACGCCCGCTGATGCTTCCAATAATGTCAGTGCCCCGTTCCACACTTAAAACATGGCAAACACAGCAGCTCCCACCACAGCAGCTTCCAACACCGTCCACCAGCTCCGCGACAGGGACGACGTCGAGTTCCATGTGACATACCTGGACACCGACACCGGTCATGTCCGCCGCGAGGATTTCCAGGACCTCGCCGCAGCCGAACGCTTCGCCAGTGCGCAGCTCCGCGATGAAGAGTGCTGGGCCGTGGTGGACCACGTCAGCATCTCGGCCACCAGCCGCATGGTCGCCTGACCCCCGTCACTCGGGCCTGTTGTGGGCGTGGCCCCCGTGCATGAAAGGCGATGACACCCCCTGATACTTCAGGAGCATCATCATCCCTTCCGCCGCGTGATCCAGGTTGTGGCAGTGGTCCATCCAGATGCCCGGGTTGTCGGCGTGCAGCAGCAGTTCCCAGACCTCGCCAGGCTGAACGTCCACGGTGTCCAGCAGCAGCGGCGAGCCCGTGGGGGCCACGCCGTTCCGGCTCAGGACCTGCACATGGTGCCCGTGCGGATGCATCGGATGTGGTTCGGCGGTGCGGTTCACCACCGTCACCTTCACGGTGTCGCCGAGAGACACGTCAATGGAGGGGACCAAGGGGTAGGCCGCACCGTTGACGGTGAAGGCAAAACGCGGAATTCCATCGACAAAACGGAATTGCCGGTCCAGGACCATTACTTCTTCCCGGGTAATCGTCGGCCGCACCGAACCGGAACCGGCTACGGGTTTGCCATAGGCCAGGAGATCCAGCGCAGGAACGGTGGCGAAGATGCCCGTCGGCGCTTTGTCCGGGGCCGCACTCAAAGCAGCGGCCGAAGCTTCAGCCAGCGCTGCGGAACCGGGTGGGGCAATGATGACGGCGGCTCCTGCTGCGGAGTCCGAACGCACGGTTACCGGTGACGCCGGCATGGTGAAAGCGACGTCCATCCTGCCTCCGGCACCAAGCCTGAGGAGTTTGCCGGTCACTTCCCCCGGCTGGTTCACCTCCGTTCCGTCCACGGCGACTACCCGGAATGGGGCGCCGTCCACCCAGAAACGCTGCGGCAGCGAATCAGTGTTCACCAGCCTCACCCGCACCGCGGAGCCGGGTGTGGCCGGGTGGGCACTGATGCGGTCTGAGGAGCCCAGCAACCCCAGACCGCCGAGGTCGTGCGCAGCCACCACAAGGTCCGTCCCGGCACGGGGCGTTGCGGGGTTGTGCACGACGAATGTGCCGTAGAGGCCCTTACGGACTCCCTCGGCTGAATCCTGGTGCGTGTGGTACCAGTACGTGCCGACCTGTTTGGCCTGGAAGCGGTATGTCATGGAATGTCCCGGCATGACGGCGTCCTGGGTGGCCCCGGCTACTCCGTCCATGGCATTGGGAACGTCGTAGCCGTGCCAATGCAGGGTCACGCCCGCGGCGATGTCACGGTTCTTGAGTTCCACCTCCATGACCTCGCCCAACTGGGCTTCCAGCGATGGCCCCGGGACGCTCCCGAAGGTCCAGGCTTCCACCCTCTCGCCCGAGGGCAGCGTCACCTGTTCCACGCGTGCTGTCAGCTCATAATGCCGGACCACGGCGTCCGCCGGCACGGTGCCCAGCAGATCCGTCACTTGGGTGGGCTTTGCCGCCACGTACCTGTCCGGGCTGCCGTGATGTCCGACGGCGGCAACGATCGCCGCGCCGTCGGCGGACCGGCTCCCCAGCCAGGCAAAAGCTCCCGAGCCCAAGGCGGTACAGGCCATGAGGGCGGCAACTGCTGCAGCCGCCGTCGGACGCTTGTGGGCGCGCCGGACCGTTCCTGGGAAACTGCGCCCGGGACGGCCAGCTTCCCGGAGTGCAAGCCTGGCGAGAACCACCGTGCCGCCCACCATGAACAGGAGGATAATCACAGTCCATGGGGCCGGGAACGGACCCACTACGAGCGACAAGGCCAGCGATGCGACGGACGCCGCAGCCGCAGCCACCAGGGCCAGGACAACTCCTTCACGGGACCGCGACCAGCCGGGCCTCCGGGAAGTGGTGGAGCCGGTGTTCCGCTTCCTCAGCAAATACGGAACACCGGCCATCGCGGCCCAAGCCGCGGGGATGGCGGTCAGGGGCAAGTTGATGGTTATGCGCTCACTGGCAAACCACCAACTGCCGGCCACCAAAGCGGGTAGCAAGGCATAGCGGGCCACCGTCGCAGCGGCGGCCACGCCCAGGAGCAAGAGGGCCAGATCGGTCGCGTGGGGTGGTGCTTGCTTCCGATCAGTGGTCGCGGCACCTGTCATCCACGCGGCGGCGACCCAGGCGCCGGCCGCGAGGATGGACAACACCAGGTCCACGGCCAGCAGCTGCGAAGTATTCACAGCTGCCGCTGGTCAGGCAGTGCTGGGAGAGGCTGAAGCATCCGGGGCTGCAGCCTTGGGCGGAAGCGGCTGGGGGTTCAAGGCCACCGCGCGGGCACGCCTGAAGAGCCAGTACGACATGAAAATTATCAGGACGCCGGTCAATGGGTGGATGGCGGCCACCCACGAGCCGGCCGGGGTGATGAAATCTTCGGACGAACCAGTCAGCATGCCGCCGATGATGAAGATGAACAACTGTACCCAGCTGAGCAGGAAGATCCCTGCGGCCAGCCAGATGGTCCGGGATCCGGCCCGGGCGATGGCGGCGACGATGGCGGCCAGGAGCGCGCCGTAACGCAGCACGTATTGGCCGTTCATCACGTGGTAGACGCCCGCTTCATGCTGGGCTTCGATGGTGTTTTGAAAATGGAAGTAACCGGCGAACAGTAACTGTGCGAGTGCTGACAGCAGGACGATCGCGGAAAGGACCAAGAGGGCTTTACGCATGGGGAATCCTCTGGATGAAAATGCTCAGATTTTTCTAGGCCTTCGAACCGCCGGCTCCCTGGCTGCGGGATTACCCCCACTGCCGACGGCTGGCCGCCGGATTGCCTGGACCAGGGGCAAACCTTAAGGGCGGAGAGCTTCACTAGGAATCGTAAAGTTGCTGGACATTAACCGCAAGGGCCCTGACCTTAAAAACTACTTGCGGCCGCCCTACTGTTCCTGTCCGACGTCCTTGCCGATGTCCTTGGCGTCCATGATGCGGTAGGCGTAGCCCTGCTCGGCCAGGAACCGTTGGCGCTTGGCAGCGAAGTCCTGGTCCAGGGTGTCGCGGGCCACCAGGGAGTAGAACCTGGCGGCACGGCCGTCCTGCTTGGGGCGCAGGAGGCGTCCCAGCCGTTGAGCTTCTTCCTGGCGCGACCCGAACGAGCCTGACACCTGGATGGCTACCGAAGCCTCGGGAAGGTCGATCGAGAAGTTCGCCACTTTGGACACCACCAGGGTGTGGATTTCGCCCTTGCGGAAGGCGTCGAAGAGTTTTTGCCTCGCCTTGACGCTGGTTTCGCCCTTGATCAAAGGGGCATCCAACCGTTCGGAAATCTCATCCAGCTGATCGATGTACTGGCCGATCACCAGCAACTGCTCACCTTTGTGGACCTCCACCAGTTGCTCCACCAGCTGGGTCTTGGTTTCCGACGTCGCGCATAGCCGGTACTTATCGGCGTCGTCAGCCATGGCGTAAGCGACGCGCTCATCGCGGGGCAGGTCCACCCGGACTTCCACACAGTCCGCAGGAGCGATGTAGCCCTGGGCTTCAATGTCCTTCCAGGGAGCGTCGTAGCGCTTGGGCCCGATCAGGCTGAAAACCTCACCTTCCCGTCCGTCCTCCCGTACCAGGGTTGCCGTCAGGCCCAGCCGGCGCCGGGCCTGCAGGTCCGCGGTCATCCGGAAGATCGGAGCGGGAAGCAGGTGGACTTCGTCGTAGATGATGAGTCCCCAGTCGTGGCCGTCCACCAATTCCAGATGGGGATACAGCCCACCACGTTTGGTGGTCAGGACCTGGTACGTGGCAATGGTGACCGGCCGGACTTCCTTCACCGCGCCCGAGTACTCGCCGATCTCGTCTTCGGTCAGGGACGTCCGTTTCAGGAGCTCGTCCTTCCACTGCCGGGCGGAAACCGTGTTGGTGACAAGGATGAGGGTGGTGGTGGAAGACGTCGCCATGGCTGCCGCACCCACCAGCGTCTTACCGGCACCACAGGGAAGCACGACGACGCCGCTGCCGCCGGCCCAGAAGTTCTCCGTGGCCAGCTTCTGGTACGGGCGAAGCTGCCAGCCGCTCTCGTCCAGCATGATCAGGTGCGGCTGCCCGTCCACGTAGCCGGCAAGATCCTCTGCGGGCCAACCCAACTTGAGGAGCAGCTGCTTCAACTGGCCGCGCTGGGATGAATGGACCACCACTGTTTCGCCATCGATCCGTGGCCCCAGCAGGGGTGCGATTTTCTTTGCCCGGATGACTTCCTCAAGCACGGGGTAGTCATCGGTCCGCATCACCAGGCCGTGCTGGGCGTCCTTTTCCAACCGGAGCCTGCCATAGCGCGACATGGTCTCTTCGATGTCGATCAGCAAAGCGTGCGGCACGGGAAAGCGCGAGTACTTCAGCAAGGTATCCAGCACCTGCTCCGCGTCCAACCCCGCAGCACGGGCATTCCAAAGGCCCAAGGGCGTCAGCCGGTAACTGTGCATATGTTCCGGGGCGCGTTCCAGTTCAGCGAACGCGGCGATGGCATGCCGGGCTTCGGTGGCGAGTTCGTGGTCGACTTCCAGCAGGATGGTTTTGTCGCTTTGAACGATCAGCGGACCGTCGGTCACTGTTGAATCCTCACTTGCGCAGCTTCACGGCGCGGTTTTCACGAACTATGCGTTTCACGAACGCAATTCCTTGGCGGGTTCCACGTCGATGATCCGGTGGATGGACAACACCCGCTCGGTTTCCTTGGCGGGATCGAACACCCTGACGCGTCCGCCGGAGACGGATACAGGAACAACGGTTTCGGTGTTGGCATTCCCCAGGCTGTCCACCACGTTCATGATGACTGCCTGCTTCAGCCGGATAGCCGTTTGCAGGGTCTCCAGCCCAATCTGCGTTGAGGCTTCCCCGGCAGTTTCCGCCGGAACTCCGCGGTGCTGGCGCAGCACCGAAAGCTGGGCCTCGACATCCTCGTCAGGCGGAGCCGTTCGGGGCGCCGTGTAGACGGGACGCGCGCTCCCGGGCACCGCCGTTGTCCGTTTGAAACGCACGACGGCGGGTTCGGCCTCCTGCACTGCAGGCGACAGTCCCAGTTCGCGCAGCACACGTGCCGTTTCCCGCGGACTCGCGGACGACGTCAGAACGGTCGGTGCGATGCGTACCAGGCTCAACACGGACGTTCTTGCCTCGTGGAGGAGATCGGTGATGGCGGTTTCGTCGTCGCTCTGGATAAAGCTGGCGCTGGAACCAATCCGCAATCGGCCATGCCGGGACGCGGTGTCCTGGACCAAATAGGCCAAGGGCTGGGGCACGTCGGTTGCTGAATGCTCACGAAGGAACGCCAACAGCGATTCCGCATCCTGTCCGGCGTCGAGCGCCCTGCGGATGGTGGCGGCAGAAAACCGGTAGATCGACGCCGGACCCTGGCCCTCGGCGTCGGCCATCAACAGCAGGGTTTCGCTGAGTTCCGGCGCGAGGTAACCGGGCGCGACAGCCGTCAGGTCGGCCTGCAACAGGATGTGGTTCACCGCGGCGGGCAAATGCTCGCCAAGGATGGTCATGGCTTGTTCCGGCTGTGCTTCCGCAATCGCGGATCCCAGCTGGGTCAGGGCGCCCGAACCCATCAGGCCCAGGAGCGTTGCCTCCTCCAGGATGCCGCGGACCAGTGAACTGAAACGCCTCGACATCCGCGGCTGTGCCCACTCGGCCCGCTGCAGGACGGCCCGGGCATCGAGGACGGGCGCTTTGCCGTCCGGCGCGGCTGCTTCCACTGTCAGCTCATTCAGGATTTCCAGGACACGCCGCCGGACCACCGGAGCATCGGGCCGTTGGGCTTCCGCGGACAAGGCGTTGATGGTGGTGCCTGCAGCGCCCTGATGCGTGGGAGAGGATGCCGAACCCGTGAGCGGCTGTCCCACCAGTGATGGCGCGCGCTCGCTGGCCAACCAGGCATTGACCAACCAGAGCCATTGCTCCTGGCGGGGCAGGTTCAGCCACTCCAACGACGGTGGCTGCACCCAGGTGGAGCTGTCCACGTCCAGGCGCAGGAGTCCCGCCAACGCAGCCAGTTCCAGGAGGATCGCAGTCTCGTGCACCCCGTTCCGGACGGACTCGGCCAGGCGGCGGAGTTCGCGTACGCCCACGCCGCCGCTCCGCAGTGTGGCCAGCGGTTGCTCGCGGACGGCAAACAACAGCTCACCGGTCAGCCGCAGGGTCTCGGCGATGGCGCCCATGGCGGCATTACGGCGCAGGGCGGCACTGGTGTGGCCAAGCTCTGGAACGGGCGGGGCAAGCGTGAAGTCGTCCACGATCGCGCCACCCCGCAGTGCAAGCCCCACGCTGTGGGGGAGTTCCACGTGGCCGGCGTCCAAGGGGACCAGCAATCCGCGCGCCAACAGCCAGTCGATGGGCCCGACGTCGCGGCTTTCATGGGTGACCGACGCCCGCCGCTGGGCCTGCGGTACAGCACCCATGGCCCAGCTCCCGAATTTCTCCAGGAGTGCCACAGTGCGTTCCGGAGCTGTGGCCAGGATGGCCCGCAGCTCCGCGGGACTGGAGGTCCAACGCTGCAGCGCAAGGGCCGCGTCCATGGGCGTGCTCGCTGGATGGATGCCGAGCCCGCTTTGGTGCAGTTCGGCCACCAACTGGACTGCCCGTTGGGCAAAGGCGGGTTGGTGCCGGACCAGCTCGGTGTAGCTCCGTCCCAGTCCTGCCGGGTAGATGCCGATGACGTCCTTGAGGCTGCCCACCGGGAGGTAGAAGCGCTGCCGTGAGGTGGTCGCAGGGGAACCGGCGGGTGGATCCGCCCGATGGATCAAGGCCAGTTCCTGCAGTTTGGCGAGGATGGGATCCAGGGCAGAGAGGGTGGAACCGGCAATGACTTTCTTCAATCCGGCCGCCGAAACACTGTGCCCGGTATCGGTATTGGTGCAGAGGTGGAGCGTTTCGAGCACCTGCATCTCCGGCTTGTTCAAGTGTTCCAAGGCCCGCTGGACACTCACGCGGGCACTCGCCCTGGCTGCCAAGGCGGCGAAGTCCGGCGCCATGGGGGAGATAAGGTCCGGCCGCGCGGCAAACAAAGCCCGCAGCGAATCGTCGCTGCGCGCTTCCAGTTCCTTGCTGAGCGCGCGAATAAGGGACATCAATCCAACGGTACCGCCCTTGGGCCGCTCATGCCCGCCGGAGGGAGGGACCGGTTACTGGCGGCGACGAAGACGGATGGCGTCCACCACCAGGACAGCCGCCAGCATGAACGCCGCGGGCAGCCCGTAAAGGGCAATGGAAGTGATCCACACGGGGGCTGCGCTGCCCGTGGAAGCGATGGCGATGACGGCGGCGACGGCCGCCAATGACAACACGGCAATGACGGCGGCAGCAATCACGAGGGGGCGGCGGTAACCCGGGGAATTCATGCCATCAACGCTAGCAGGAGCAGTCCGCCGTGACCGTTGCTGCACGTCATGGCGCCCGCGGGCATGCACGCGGGCGTCCCAAAGCGGGATTAGGGGGTCCGGCAGGATAACCTTGAAGGAACAGACCAACACGGACCGGGCTGTCACCCTCGATCCCGCAGGACCCTGCGGATGCGGTAACGGCCCGACGTGTCTCCCAGAGCAAGAAAACGAAGAAGGTTGATTACGTGCCTACCGGCAAGGTCAAATGGTATGACAAGGAAAAAGGCTTCGGATTCCTCGCGGCAGAAGACGGCCAGGAAGTATTCCTGCCCAAGACGTCCCTGCCCGCGGGCGTAACGGAACTCAAAGCCGGCACGCGTGTGGAGTTCGGTGTAGCTGACGGCCGCCGCGGCGCACAGGCACTGGGACTTCGTGTCCTGGAGAAGACGCCTTCCATTGCCAAGGCCAAGCGCATGAACGCCAAGGATCTTGCACCGATGGTGCAGGACCTCGTGACGGTGCTGGACAACCTCTCCGGCTCTCTCTCGTCCGGCAAGTACCCGGACGGCAACAAGGCCAAGGCCATCAGCATGGCGCTGCGCAAGGTTGCCGACGAGCTGGAAGCCTAGGCTCATGGCATCGGAATCCGCACAGGACACGAAGGGCGGAAAGGGCGCGCAGGGAAGCCCTGATTCAGCCCCCGACGCTGCCCAGGCTCCTGGAAACGGGGAAGCCCCCGCGCGGAAGCCTGCGGCGGAGAAGCCGCGGGCCGGTTTGCCTGTGTGGCGAACCGGCAAGCCTGACGCCTTCCTGGCTGCCGCCGTCGATATTGCGCGTGAGGCAGTTCAGGGCATAGCCAACCCGGGCGAAGTGGGTGCGCACCTCGGCGCAAAGTCGGAGGGCGACCGCGTGGTCACCCACTTGTTCGAATCCAAGCTCGCGGGTTACGGCGGCTGGCAGTGGTACGCGGTGGTGACGCGTAACTCCCGTTCCAAGATCGTGACCGTCAGCGAGCTCGGCCTGCTGCCCTCCGAGGATTCCATCCTCGCCCCGGAATGGGTTCCGTGGGCCAAGCGGGTCCGCCCCGAGGACGAGACTCCGCTGGTGGAGGAGACTGTCGGCGATGTCACGGAGGAATCCGTCCAGGCCGACGAGGACGACGCTACGGGACCCGCCGAAGCGGACGACGACGAGGCTGACGACGCCGAAGCGGACGGCGAAGAGGACGACGCCGACGAAGCCGGGGCTGAATAGGCATTGCGGAAACCCGGGGTGAACCAAGCGATGGTGGACACTGATGTCCACCTTTAAGTCGCTGGGGATTCCCAACTACCGCATCTGGTTCTTCGGTGCCCTGATCTCCAATATCGGCACCTGGATGCAGCGCACTGCGCAGGACTGGCTGGTGTTCGACCACCTGACCGCGCACGATGCCGGCGCGATGGGCATCACCCTGGCCCTCCAGCTGGGTCCGCAACTTTTCCTTGCCCCGTGGGCCGGCCTGCTTGCCGACCGCTACAGCAGGCGGAAGCTGCTCCTCCTCACCCTGGTGGCAATGGCCCTGCTCAGCACGGGACTGGGCATCCTGGTGTTGTTGGGAGTCGCGGAGCTGTGGCACGTGTACATCTTTGCCCTGCTGCTGGGCATCGTGACGGCGTTGGACGCTCCGGTCCGCCAAACGTTCGTCTCGGAACTCGTCACCGATGATTACCTGCCCAACGCGGTGGCACTTAACAGCGCATCCTTCAACGTAGCCCGGATGATCGGTCCGGCAGTGTCCGGTGTCCTGACTGTGGTGGTGGGGCCGGGATGGGTCTTCCTCATCAACACGGTGTCCTTCGCCGCGATGCTCTGGGCGCTCAAACTGATTCCGGCGTCGTCACTGCGGGCACAACCACGCGCGGCACCAGGTAAAGGTCGCATCCGCGAAGGCCTGCGGTACGTCCGGGGAAGGCCTGATATCCAAGTGGTCCTGGTGGCCATCTTCATCGTGGGCACCTTCGGACTCAACTTTCCGCTGTTCATCGCCGCGATGGTGGGCACCCAGTTCGGCATGGACGCCGGCGCCTTTGGGGCCTTGAGTTCCATCATGGCCATCGGCTCGGTAACCGGGGCATTGCTCGCGGCCCGACGCGGCCGGCCCCGCCTCAGGCTGATCTTCCTGGCGGCAGGAGGCTTCGGGGTCTCCAGCACGCTCGCTGCCCTGGCGCCCAACGCAACCCTTTTCGGTCTGGCGCTGGTTCCCTGTGGCCTGTTCGCGCTGACCCTCATCACCAGTGCCAACGGATACGTGCAATCGACCACGGAGGCCGTTATGCGGGGCAGGGTGATGTCCTTGTACATGGCGATCTTCATGGGCGGGACACCCATTGGTGCCCCGCTGGTGGGTTGGGTGGCCAACGTCGGCGGTCCGCGCTGGGCGGTGGGCGTAGCCGCAATAGCCGGCATCAGCACCGCCGTCGTGGGTTTGGTCTGGATCATCCGGGCCAAACAGCTGAGGCTCCGCTTTGACCGGCGGGCGCGTGGCCTGAAACATTTCCGGGTGGAGTCGCTGCTTGCCCCTCCGGGTACCGAAGAGGGCGACGGCGGCACCGCCCGTTAAGCGGCGACGGCGCCGTCCGGGCTGACCGAACGACGCCGACCCTCGGGTCCGGCTGGCTACCGCCGAGGGTTACTTCTTCAGTTCACCCACGACGTAGTCGATGCTGGCAAGGAGCGCTGAGACATCGTCCGGCTCAATGGCGACGAACGTGGCAATACGCAACTGGTTGCGGCCCAGCTTGCGGTACGGCTCCGTGTCCACCACGCCGTTGGCGCGGAGGACCTTGGCGATCGCGGCCGCGTCAATGGAGTCGTCGAAGTCGATGGTGGCAATGACGTTGGAGCGGTCCTCTGCCTTGGCCACAAACGGGGTGGCGTACTCGGAGGCTTCGGCCCAGGAGTAGATCCGGTTGGCGGAGTCCGCCGTGCGCTTGCTGGCAAAGTCCAGGCCGCCGTTGCTGTTCAACCACTGAACCTGGGCGTCCAGGGTCACCAGGGTGGACAACGACGGCGTGTTGTACGTCTGGTTGAGCTTGGAGTTGTCGATGGCGGTCTGCAGGTCCAGGAAATCCGGGATCCAGCGCCCGGATGCCTTGATGCGGGCAGCGCGTTCCAGGGCTGCGGGGGAGAAGAGGCCGAGCCACAGCCCGCCATCTGATGCGAAGTTCTTCTGCGGGGCGAAGTAGTAGACGTCGGACTCCGAGACGTCGACGTCCAGGCCGCCGGCAGCGGAGGTGGCGTCCACCAGGACCAGTGATCCTTCGTCGGCGCCCTGGACCCGCTTGACGGGAGCTGCCACACCCGTGGACGTCTCGTTCTGGGGCCACGCGTAGACATCGACGCCGGCTTCGGCTTGCGCCACGGGGCGGGTGCCGGGCTCGGACTTGATGATGGAGGAAGCATCAAGGAACGGGGCTTTGTTGGTGGCGGCGGCGAACTTCGAACCGAACTCGCCAAAGGACAGGTGCTGTGCTTTCTTCTCCACTAGGCCGAATGCGGCGACGTCCCAGAAGGCGGTTGATCCGCCGACGCCGAGGACAACCTCGTATCCCTCGGGTGCGCGGAAGAACTGGCTGAGTCCTTCCCGTACCGATCCCACGAGGTTCTTGACCGGGGCCTGCCGGTGGGAGGTGCCCAGGATGGTGGCCGATGCGGCAGACAACGCCTCGATCTGTTCCGGGCGGACCTTGGACGGTCCTGCGCCGAAGCGTCCGTCCTTGGGCAGCAGATCGGCGGGAATGGTGATGCTGTTGTCGCTCACGTGTGGCTCCAATGGGTATCGGCTAGAGATGGGTCGTGGCAGGTGGCATCCGCTGCCCCTTCGACTCCCCAATTCTGCCTGACTCGGCCCGGGGGCTGTAACCTGCATCCGTCATAGTCCGCCACGTGGAATGCGAAGCAACAGGATGCGACCGGAATTATCCAGAGTAATTCCAAATAAGCTAGGCTGGGTGTCGGCGTTCAAGGGCCAGCGGTACACACCGGCTGCCCTGGCCAAGGACGCGGTACGGTGGAGATTACGCAAGGAAACTGCGTTCGAGGAGAGCTGAGCTGGATGACGGATCTGATCGATACCACTGAGATGTATCTTCGGACCATTTTGGAGCTTGAAGAAGAGAACATTGTGGCGCTCAGGGCCCGCATCGCCGAGCGCCTGCGGCACTCCGGCCCCACGGTTTCACAAACCATCGGCCGCATGGAGCGCGATGGCCTGGTGATCGTATCCAACGACCGTCACCTTGAACTGACCCAGATGGGCCGCAAGCGCGCCACCGAGGTCATGCGAAAGCACCGTCTCGCGGAGCGGCTCCTTGCCGATGTCATTGGCCTCGACTGGGCGTACGTCCATGACGAAGCGTGCCGTTGGGAACACGTGATGAGTGAGCGGGTTGAACGCCGGCTCTACGAACTCCTTGAACACCCCACCGAGTCGCCTTACGGCAATCCGATTCCAGGACTCGAAGCCCTGGGCGGCCTGCCGACGCAGACCATCCCGCGGCTCGACATCAACCTGCTGCAGGCCATGGATGGCTACGCCGCCGATTCCCGCGTGGTGGTCAGCCGGCTTGCCGAGCCCATCCAGGTGGAGCCCGAACTCCTCACCCAACTGGACGAAGGCGGAATCCGTCCCGGGGCAGCGGTGTCATTGGAACGCGTCGGCGAGTACATTTCTGTCCGGGTTCCCGGCATCGAGGGAGCGCTTGAGCTTCCACCGGAAGTTGCGGCCCACGTGTTCGTCTCCCTGGGCTGACCTCCCTTCGGGGGCGCCGCATCCTCGGGTATGCCGTGTCAAACCTCACTTTTGTGCCCCGCGGGACAATGTGACCTGCGGTTTTCCGGGATTGATGATAAGGGAGTGCGTCGTCCTGTTGATAACGAATTTATTACTGCAGGCTTTAATCGCCTATAGTTATCTACTAGCGCCGATACCAAAGCGTTACCTGATCCGGAGCCGAGCTCTGCCAGCGGATCAGGTGTGCCATCCACCACTGGCAGAGGCGGGGGAACCACAAGCGGCTGTCTAAAGAAGCAGCCTTGGGGTGAAGTCCGCAGCAGAAGTGCCCATTTACGCAAGTCCCTCCTGGGATACCTGTGTGCCATGAGCGCTTCGTGCGGACCGGGTCTTTGAACTCTCTGACCCGAATCCGACAGCTAACTTCGCAGGCTTTCCAGAGAGGAACAGAGTTTGACATCGCAGAACGTCAGGGGTCGTCGCCGCGCCACCGGCCCCGCTGTTGAGCTGCGGCCAGCCCGCGCAACAATGGAGGTCCGGCCCCGTGACACTGAGCGCCAAGTCCGCCGCCGTAAGAGCCCATTGCGCCAGGTTGCCGATTTCGCCGCAGCCAGTGGTGTCGGCCAGAAAGCCGGAGTAGCCCTCGCTGCCACCGGCTTGGCGCTGACTGTCGGACTGCCGGCCACAAGCCCCGTGATGGCAACGTCGGAGTCGGGCCAGACCGAGTCCGCCCTCGCCGTTTCCGGCGGCAGCCAGCCAGAGGTTTCCGCGGCCGCATCGGCAAAAATCGACTTCAGCCGCGCCGCCGTCGCAACCGCAGCTGACCCCGACGGCAAGCTGAAGCAATTGCTCAGCGCCCAGTCGGTCGGCAGCATCCAGCGCGCCTCGTCCGTTGGCACGCTTGCCAGCCCCTTGGACAGCCTGGTCACGGCCTCGCCGTTCGGCTACCGGGTCAGCCCCCTCACGGGCGGCACGGGCGACTTCCACCGGGGCCAGGACTTCGTTGCCCAGTGCGGCACCGCAGTGCATGCGGCTGCCACGGGCAAGGTCACTTTCGCCGGATGGCACGAGTATGGCGGAGGCAACCGCGTGGTAGTGGACCACGGCAACGGCCTCGAGACCACCTATAACCACCTGTCGTCCTTCAACGTCAAGGTCGGGCAGACCGTCACCCGTGGCGATACCGTCGCGTTGAGCGGCACCACGGGCGCTTCCACGGGCTGCCACCTCCACTTCGAGGTCCAGGTCAACGGAGAAGTTGTAGACCCCATGGGCTGGCTCTAAGCCAGTTGATGGTCGCCTCTCGCATTTTGCGACACCCCGTGACCTGAATGTGACATTCGCGTTCAACTGTTGTACCGTACAAAGCGCATCGGCTTTTTAGGGGGCCGATGCACTTGAGTGGATTGCCTAGCTCTGCCACCACTCAAGGTCCGTTCGCATAAATCGTCTGGCAGGGGCGGGGGAACCACTTTTGGTCTTCGATAGAAGGCCTTGGGGTTAAGTCGCAAAAGCTTCCTTGAAGCAACGCGGCCGGATGACTCCCATCCGAATCCGACAGCTCACCTCGCAGGCATTGGGAGAGGCTACCTACGTGTCATCACGCACTACCCCTGCGCGCCACCGCGCTGAAACGGTTCGTACGAACCCCTTGAACACTCTTTCCAAGGCTGTTTCGTCCAACGCCGGTTCGGTTGGCCGTCAGGCCGTCGTCCTGGCAGCAGCTTCGGGCCTTGTCCTGACCGCCGGTCTTCCGGCTACGGCAGCTGATACGGACGTCTCCAAGTCGGAAGCCTCCAGCACCCAGCAGATGGTGGCAACCGCCGTCGTCACCGCAGAGCCGACCGCCACCGTGGCCTTCGAGAGCCCGGTCGTGGCCACCAAGGAAGCCCCCAAGGTTGTCCAGCGTGCATCGCAGGTCACCCAGCGCGCCGCTGGTAGCCAGGACGCCGCAGCAGCAGTCACCGCAAAGTCCTCCGAGGTTACGGACGGTGCTGCAAGCGCTGCTGCTTCGGGCCTCGCCGCCATTGCCTACACCGGTATCGGCCACCCCTACGTATGGGGCGGCACCACCCCCAACGGCTGGGACTGCTCCGGCTTCACCCAGTGGGTCTACGCGCAGGCCGGCATCAGCATTCCCCGCGTCAACGCCTGGACGGCCATGAAGCCCACCAGCAACCCGCAGCCCGGTGACCTCGTCATGCAGAACGGCGGAGCCCACGTCGGCATCTACGTCGGCAACGGCATGATGATCAGCGCACTGAACCCGAGCCAGGGCACTCTCCTGCACTCGGCAGCCTCCACGGGCACCTCTTCCTTCTTCACCCTTCGCTAGAAAACATCCGGTTCGTGGCCGGCCAGCATGCCCCCAAGTGCTGGCCGCCCATTACCCGCGTGTCACCCCACTGCACGCGGATACGAAAAGAGAAAATCATGACCAGTGCAAACAAGGTTGCACGGCATCGCGCTGAGGCCCCCAAGACCAGCTCGCTTGCCATCATCGCTAAGGCTGTCGGCGGCAACGCCGGTACTGTGGGCCGCCAGGCCGCCGTCATCGCAGCGGCTTCCGGTCTGGTCCTGACCAGCGGTGTCGCGGCCAACGCCGCCGAAACCAACGTTGACCGTGAATCCACCGCGACGTCCACCCTCGATGTCCAGGCAGTGGTCCAGTCGACCATCGCTGCGGACTCCACGGTAGCCATTTCCTACGAACGGCCCGTCGTCACCACGGTTGAAGCTCCGGCTCCCGTGGAGAAGAAGGCCCCCGCCAAGGCAGAAGCCAAGGCCACGGAGGGCGCCAACACGGCTGCTTCCACCGGCAACGCGACGCTTGCCGTCAACAGCTCGGCTACATCTGCCAAGGCTCCGGCAGCGTCCAGCGGCCTCGGTGCAGCTATCGCCGCCGCAGCTTACGCCCAGCTCGGCGTGACCCAGGACTGCACCATGCTGGTGACCAACTCCCTGGCAGCCGTGGGCATTCACTTCCATGACTGGCCGGCCGGGTACCTCTCCTTGGGCCGTACCGTCAGTGCTGCAGAAGCCCAGCCGGGCGACCTCGCCTACTACGCCAACGGCGGTTTGGCCGGACAGGCCCACATCGCTGTCTACGTCGGCAACGGCATGGCAGTGCACGGTGGATGGAACGGATCCACCACGGCATTGTTCAGCGTAAACGTCGGCTCCGGGCCGGTTTTCATCCGCGTCAACGGCTAATATCGCACCTTTTGGAACACCCCGCAGGCTTCGGCCCGCGGGGTGTTCTGCTTTAACCACGCATGAACATTTGCCGACACTGCACGGGAAACGACAGAAAGATTCGTTGATACGGCATATAAGTGCTTACCCTTATCTTGTCGATCCACAGCCCGTACATGCAGAGGGCAGCCGGCCCTCGTGCCCCTGACGGGTGCGGCCGTGAAGAGGTACGTGCATGCGCACACTCGTTCTGAATGCTGGATATGAACCGCTGGCGGTAATAACATTCCGCCGGGCGCTGGTCCTTGTGCTGACTGGGAAAGCGAGCGTAGTGGCCGAAGGCGACGAGCCTGTCGTCGGGCCACAGGAGATTCTCGGACGACCATCCGTGATCCTCCTCAACCGCTACATCCGTCCCAAGTACAACAGGATCACCGCTGTGAGCCGCCGGGGCGTCCTTCGCCGCGACGGTCACCGCTGCGCCTACTGCGGGAAGACAGCGCACACCATAGACCACGTCCACCCCAAATCCAGGGGCGGCGCGGATTCCTGGGAAAACCTGGTTGCGGCGTGCTTGAAATGCAACAACGCCAAGAGCGACCACACGCTGGCTGAGATGGGTTGGAAACTTCGTTTCAAACCCGGCGTGCCCCAGGGAACCATGTGGCAGATCAAGGAACTCGAGAAACCTGCGCCGGACTGGGACCCGTTCCTGTTGCCGGAATCCGCTGCCTGATCGATTTCTGACGACTCCGCCCGCCCCGGGTAATCTGGGCGGATGGAGTTCAACGCCGTCGTCCTGGCGGGTGGCAGGGCCACCCGCCTCGGTGGCGTGCCCAAGCCGTCCTTAACGTACGACGGCGCCACCCTCCTTTCGCATGCCCTGCAGGCATCGGGAGGTGCAGCCGCCGTCGTGGTTGTAGGCCCTGAGGTTCCGGGCAACGACGCGGCCCTGTACGAAGGCATCCTGAGGGCGCGGGAAGAGCCGCCGTTTGCGGGCCCTGCTGCGGCGATCGCTGCCGGGCTGGCGGCGCTGAGGACCCGGGCCCTGCCGTGTCAGTGGACGCTGGTTTTGGCGTGCGACATGCCCCACGCTGCCCGCGGAGTCGATGCCCTCTGGAACGCGCTCAGGAATCATCCGGACGTGGACGGTGCCATGGCGGTGTCTGCAGACGGTCGTAAGCAGCCGCTGCTGGGTGTTTACAGCACGGCGGCCCTGGAACGGAAAGTGGCGGAAGCCGAGGGCAATTCCGGCTTAACGGACTCTTCGGTCTTCCGGCTGCTTGCTAGGCTGAACCTGCTGGATGTCGCCGTCCCCGCCGGTGCCACGGATGATGTGGATACCTGGGATGACGCCACGGCGTTGGGCATTGACTACGACTTGGAGGCCGACGTGAAGAGCCAGGAAGAGACGCTCGAGGAATGGTGCCGCGCACTGCTGCAGGCCTTCGAGCTGGAAGGCGTCGAAGTTGACGTCAATGAGGTCCTCGCCGTCGCCGGAGTAGCTGCGCATGCGGTGGTGCGTCCCGCTGCTCCCTTGACCACGTTCATCGCCGGGTACGCCGCCGGCATGGCCCGCGGGATCGGCCAGGCCAGCGACGATGCCTCCATGAAGGCGGCCTTGGACCTGGCACGCAAGGTGGCCAAGGAGTACGCGGAGACCGGGACAGACGCCGAATGACCGAGGCCCCCAGGGAGGGCCATCACGCGGCACACACGTGGCAGGAGGCCCGCAGCCGGGCATTCGAGGTTGCTGCGCCTATCCCGCCCGGTCCGGTCCCGATCAGTTCCGCCATTGGCCGCACATTGGCCTCGGATGTCCTGGCCGTGCAGGACATGCCCCACTACGCGTCGTCGGCCATGGACGGATGGGCCGTCAACGGCAGTGGTCCGTGGATCCTTAGCGAGCCCGGGCAGCGGCTGGCACCACACCAGGCGAGCCCCATTGTCACTGGTGGCCTGATTCCGCCCGGTGCCAAAGCTGTGTTGCGCAGCGAGAGCGGCGAGATTACGACGGACGACGACGGTCTGCCGATCCTTGCGCTTGGCGGCACAGCGAAACCGGGGGAGCCACGCAACGGCCAACATATCCGTAAAGCCGCCGAAGAAGCCGTGGAGGGGGAGGTCCTGCTCAAAGCGGGGACGGTACTGAACCCGGCGCACATAGCTTTGGCGGCGCTGGCCGGACTGGACCATCTGAACGTTCAGGGCAAGCCTTTGGTCCGCTTCCTCCTGACAGGCTCGGAGGTAGTAGTGCAGGGGGTGCCAGGTCCGGGGCAGGTCCGGGACACGTTCGGTCCGCAGTTGGGTTCTGTCGTGGAACTTTTGGGCGGCATTGCCGGTGAGCAGCTCAGGGTTGGTGACAGCTATGAAGAGTGGCTGGCCGCCCTCCAGGATACTGAGCCGCTGCTTGGCCGACCTGACGCGGACGCCGAACCGCCGGCCGACGTCGTTATTACCACCGGGGGCACCGGGCTCTCGGGGACGGACCACTTCCGGAAGGCGGTGGCCGAGCTCGGAGGCGAGCTGCTGATTGATGGCATCGCCATGCGTCCGGGCCATCCCGCGGTGCTGGCCGAGCTTCCCGACGGCCGGTTCGTGCTGGGCCTGCCCGGGAATCCGCTCGCGGCGATGATGGCCTTGTTCACGGTGGGTGGGCCCCTGTTGGCGGCCTTGGGACACGGCAAACTTGAAGACGTCGCCGAGGTGCCCTGCGGCGCGATGATTGACGCGGACCCCGGCCGGACCCGCCTGATGCCCTTCAGGCTGATGTATGGCCTGGCGTCGCCGGCCCAGCATGCGGCTCCCGGGATGATGCGCGGCCTCGCAGCTGCGGATGGGGTCATGGTGGTCCCGCCGCACGGAGTGCAGATGGGGGAATTGGTCCCTGCGTTCGCCCTGCCTTGGGGCAAGCCGCTGCCCGCACCCAAGCCGGCGGATGACAAGCCACGCAAGGCGCCGGGCAGGCCGGCGAAGAAGGCTCCGGCCGGCCCGGTGGACCGGAGTGCCCTGGACGCTTGAGCGGTGCGCTCGCCTTGGACGGACAGTCCGGCCAAGATGCAATGATGGACTCATGAACAGGCATGCTCCCGAACAGGACATCAACGAAGATGACCTGCAGATCCACCCGCCCAAACGAGCCGCAGCAGGCGTCAAAGCCGTCACGGTGGCGCTTGAACGCGGCTATTCGCAAGCGGGGGTCACCCGTACGGTCCGCTCCATGCTGCGGGTCAACCAACACGGCGGGTTCGACTGCCCGGGATGTGCGTGGCCCGAATCGATCACCGGCCGGCGAAGCCCGGCAGAGTTTTGCGAGAACGGCGCCAAGGCAATCGCCGAAGAAAGCACCACCAGGACGGTGGGCGCGCCTTTCTGGGCCGAGCACTCCATCAAGGACCTCGAAGGCAAGACCGAGTACTGGCTGGGGAGCCAGGGCCGGATTTCCGAGCCTGTGGTCATCAGGCCCGGTGACACCCACTATTCGCCCATCAGCTGGACGGACGCTTTCGCTCTCATCGGGGAGCACATCAACGCCACCACGCCGGACAAATGCGTGTTCTACACCTCCGGCCGCACGGCCAACGAGACCGCCTTCATGTACCAGTTGTTCGCTCGAAGCCTCGGCACCAACAACCTCCCGGACTGTTCGAACATGTGCCATGAATCCTCCGGCAGCGCACTGAACCCCA
This sequence comes from Arthrobacter sp. LFS091, assembly GCF_047977885.1. Lineage (NCBI taxonomy): Bacteria > Bacillati > Actinomycetota > Actinomycetes > Micrococcales > Micrococcaceae > Arthrobacter > Arthrobacter sp. LFS091. Next base: position 192,202 of record NZ_JBFPFP010000008.1, on the reverse strand, counting down.
CCATCGGAATCGGAAAGGGCACGGTGTCCCTGGAGGACATCCACCATGCGGAGCTGGTGCTGGTGGTCGGCCAGAACCCCGGAACCAACCATCCCCGGATGCTCTCAGCACTGCGGGACTGCAAGAACAACGGTGGAAAAGTCGTTGCCGTGAACCCGCTTCCGGAGGCGGGCCTGTTGAACTTCAAGGACCCGCAGTCCCTTAACGGAGTGATCGGTGGCGGCACCACCATCGCCGATGAGTTCCTGCAGATCAAGGTCGGCGGAGACCTCGCCTTGTTCCAGGCCCTCGGCCACCTGCTCCTGGAGGAGGAGAAGCTCAAGCCGGGGACCGTCGTCGACCATTCCTTTATTTCGCAGCAGACCGACGGTTTCGCCGCCTACGCGGAGGCCCGGTCTACGGTGGACTGGTATGAAACAGAGCGCGCCACCGGCCTGGGCCGTGCGGAGATCACCAAGGTGGCGAAAATGATGGCTGCCTCCAAGGCCACCATCATTTGCTGGGCGCTGGGATTGACCCAGCAGCCCCACTCGGTGGATACCTTGCGCGAAATCATCAACCTCCTGCTGCTCCAAGGGAACTTCGGCAAGCGGGGAGCGGGAGCCTGCCCGGTCCGCGGCCACTCCAACGTGCAAGGTGACCGCACCATGGGTATTTGGGAGAAGCCCAAGGAGTCGTTCCTGGCGGCCTTGGACAAGGAGTTCGGCTTCCGGATGCCGCGCGACCATGGCTACGACTCCGTGGAAACCCAGCACGCCCTCGAGAAGGGTGAGGTGGATGTCTTCGTGTCCATGGGCGGCAACTTCGCCGCGGCGGGTTCGGACACGGCAGCACTGGAAGAAGGCCTGAAACGTGCCGGGCTGACGGTCCACATTTCCACCAAGCCCAACCGGGCCCATGTGGTCCATGGCAAGACATCCCTGATCCTGCCCACGCTGGGCCGGACAGACACCGATGACAAACACCCCAAGGGCAAGCAGTTCCTTTCCGTGGAGGACTCGATGTCGGTCATCCACAAAACGCAGGGACGGCTGGAACCGGTCTCCGAACACCTGCTCAGCGAACCGGTGATCGTAGCCCGTATGGCGCAGGCGACCCTTGGCGATGACCACGGCGTGGACTGGCGGTCCATGGCTGAGGACTATGACGTGATCCGCGACCATATCTCCCGTGTCATCCCCGGATTCGAAGACTTCAACGCCCGGGTCCGTACCAAGAATGGTTTCGTGTTGCCCAACCCGCCCCGTGATACCCGTACCTTTGCCACGGACATCGGGAAGGGTCGCTTCAGCGTGCGCCCATTGGAGTACCTCGAAGCCCCTGCAGGCCACCTGATCCTGCAGACGGTGCGAAGCCACGATCAGTACAACACCACCTTCTATGGGCTGGATGACCGTTACCGTGGAGTCTCGGAGGGCCGCCGCGTGATTCTCGTCCACTCCGATGACCTCGAGGAACTTGGCTTCCAGGACCGTGATTTGGTGGACGTCATCTCGACGTTCGCCGGCTCGGAGAGGCGGGCCAACAAGTTCCGGCTGGTGGATTACCCCACAGCGAAGGGCTGCGCTGCCGCCTACTTCCCGGAAGCCAATGCACTGGTACATCGCGAGTTGGTGGCCAGGGAGTCCAACACGCCCGGTTACAAGGCCATGACAGTGCGCTTCGTCCGGCATGAAAGTGAGGTGGCTTAGCGTGGGACGCGTAACCCAGCGCCGCAAGGTGCATAAGTTCGTCCTGGATGGCTCTCCCCAGGCACTGGAGCACCCAGTCCGGTTCAAGGAGGATGTCCTTGCCGTGGAGGAACCCTTGGAGATCCGGCTTGGCGACATGTCGTTCTCGGTGACCATGCGGACCCCGGGAGACGACTTCGACCTCGTTGCCGGCTTCCTGGTGTCCGAGGGCATCATCTGGGAGCCCTCCCAGTTGATCTCCGAGCGGTTCTGCTCGGGGGAGGACGAGAACGGCGTGCAGACCTTCAACGTTGTGGACGCCCAGTTGCGCCCCGACGTGGAACGCCCGGACACCGGACGCAATGTGTACACCTCAAGCTCGTGCGGCATCTGTGGCACGGACTCCATCGAGGCGGTCCGCAAATCCTCGCACCACACGCCGTACGAGGACGACGTCACCGTCCCCGTGAGCGTCCTTGCGGCCCTGCCGGACCGTCTCCGCGAGGCACAGGCGGTTTTCGACAAGACAGGCGGCGTCCATGCCGCCGGGCTGTTCAGGATTCACGACGACGGCACTTCCGAGCTGCTCTGCCTCCGGGAGGATGTGGGGCGCCACAACGCGGTGGACAAAGTGGTGGGCTGGGCTTTGCGCGCCGGAATGCTCCCGTTGCGGGGGACGGTGCTGCAGGTTTCCGGCAGGGCGTCTTTCGAGCTCGTCCAGAAGGCCGCGATGGCCGGCATACCAGTCCTGGCCGCAGTCAGTGCTCCGTCCAGCCTTGCCGTGGAGCTGGCCGTGGAATCGGGCATCACACTGGCGGGCTTCAGCCGGGGTTCCAGCCTCAATGTGTACGCTGGTCGGGACAGGATCACGGGAGAACAGGGCTCCTAGGGACACCCCGGTGGGGGCCCCGTCACTTGGCTATTGGGCTGGAACAACGTAGATTTTATCCATCGAATGGAACCGCGGGTATCAGGAACAGGCGTTGAAAAACAGCCTGTGGGGAACCTGCCATCACGCTGTCCTTAACCCGACGCCCAAAGGGGAATTAATTGCACGACGACCGCCGGATCACTGAACAGCGTCTCGATCGATTTGTTCGGGAACGCATTCTTCCGGCCATTTATGGCAGGGCCTTACCGCTGGAGCTCAGCAGCTGGGATGCTCCCGGTGAGCCGGTGCCCGCCGCCGAGGCCATGCGCCAGCTCTTCACCCCACAGGAGCCGGGCGCTGCATGGGGCAAGGCCTGGAGCACAAAATGGTTGCGCCTGCAGGGCGAGGTGCCCCAGGACTGGGGCATGGCGGATTCCACTGGGGTGGAGATCATCGTGGACCTTGGGTTCAACAGTGACGTCCCCGGTTTCCAGTGCGAAGGCACCGCCTGGCGTGCGGACGGCAGCATCATCAAGGCAATCTCGCCCAGGAACTACCACGTACCCCTGAAACTTCTTGGCGGCGGACACTCCGTGGACTTCTACGTGGAGGCCGCGGCCAACCCTGACGTTGCACAAGGCTGGTCCTTCGCGCCCACTCCGCTGGGAGACAAGGCGACCTCCGGTGATGAACCCCGATACCGCTTTGGCCGGATCGTCATGGCAGAGCTGAATGAAACTGTGTGGGAACTCAACCAGGACATTTGGACCCTCAGTGGCCTGATGCATGAGCTGCCCATCGAATTGCCCCGGCGCAACGAGATCCTGCGGGCACTGGAACGCATGCTGGACATCATGGACCCCGACGACGTCGCCGGCACGGCAGCCGCCGGCCGTGAAGCGCTCAGGGAGGTCCTGAGCAGGCCGGCGTATGCGTCGGCGCACGAACTCCTGGCCACGGGCCACGCACATATCGACTCGGCGTGGCTGTGGCCGGTCCGGGAGACCATCCGCAAATGTGCACGGACTTTCTCCAACGTGGTGGCCCTGATGGACGAGGACCCGGACTTCGTCTTCTCCTGTTCCTCCGCCCAGCAGATGGCCTGGATGAAGGAGTACTTCCCTGAGCTGTTCGTCCGGATCAGGGAAAAGGTCAAAGCCGGACAGTTCGTTCCCGTGGGCGGCATGTGGGTGGAGTCCGACACGAACATGCCCGGCGGGGAGGCCATGGCCCGCCAGTTCGTGGAGGGCAAGAGCTTCTTCCTGAAGGAGTTCGACATCGAATGCCAGGAAGCATGGCTGCCCGACTCCTTTGGCTACTCCGGAGCGATCCCCCAAATCGTCAAGGCCGCGGGATCGCGTTGGTTCCTGACGCAAAAGATTTCCTGGAACAAGGTCAACAGGATGCCGCATCACACGTTTTCCTGGGAAGGGATTGACGGGACCCGGCTGTTTACGCACTTCCCTCCCGTTGACACGTACAACGCGGAGCTGCACGGCCGGGAGTTGGCCCACGCCGAGCGCAACTACCGCGACCACGGCCGTGGCACCATGTCGCTGGTGCCGTTCGGCTATGGCGACGGCGGTGGCGGACCAACGCGCGAAATGGTTGCTGCCGCGCACCGCACCGCAGACCTCGAGGGATCGCCAAAGGTCCGCATGGGCACGGCCCGGGACTTCTTCACCAAAGCGGAGGCCGAGTACGCGAACCTTCCGGTGTGGGTGGGGGAGATGTACCTGGAGATGCACCGTGGCACGTACACGAGCCAGGCCAAGACCAAACGGGGTAACCGCCGCAGCGAGCACCTTCTCCGCGAAGCAGAACTGTGGTGCTCCACCGCCGCAGTGCGGCTCGGCGCGGATTACGAGTACCCCTACCAGGAACTCAAGCGCCTCTGGCAGCTGGTCCTGCTGCAGCAGTTCCACGACATCCTGCCCGGCAGCTCCATCGCGTGGGTCCACCAGGATGCCGAACGCAATTACGAGGCCATCGCACGCGACCTCGAAGCAATCATCAGTGCCGCCGCGACGGCCCTGGTGGGACCAGGTGGCAACGAGTACCTGCTCAACGCCGCCCCGCACATGCGTGCCGGAGTGCCCGCTCTAGGCGCCGGCGCAGCGACCACCCCCGGTTCCGCCGTTGACGTCCAGGTGGATGCCGGCGGCTACGTCCTGGACAACGGGGTCATCCGTGCGGTCCTGAACGCTGATGGTCTCCTGAGCTCGCTTGTGGACCACGCCAGCGGCCGTGAGGCGATCGCTCCGGGCCAGGCAGGCAACCTGCTGGAGCTCTTCAGGGATACCCCGAACGAGTGGGATGCCTGGGACATCGAGGAGTTCTATCGTCGGAATGTCACTCCGCTGACCCGTGCGGACAGCTGCGACCTCGAGCGCACCGCAGCGGGCGCCGTCGTGGTGGTCAAACGCAAGGTGAACGCCTCCACCATTACGCAACGCATCACGCTCGACGCCGGCGCGAAGTCCCTGGGCATCGCCACCACCGTGGACTGGCAGGAACGCGAAAAGATGCTGAAGATTGCGTTCCCGCTGGACGTCCGAGCTGACCGCTCGGCCTCCGAAACACAGTTTGGCCACGTCTTCCGGGCCACCCATACCAACACGTCCTGGGAAACCGCTAAGTTCGAAATCTGCGCGCACCGCTGGATCCACGTGGCCGAACCCGGATACGGGGTGGCGGTCAGCAACTCCTCCAGCTACGGCCATGACGTCACCAGGGCGGTCCGCGGGGACGGCGGAACCACGACGACGGTGCGCACCTCGCTGCTGCGTTCCGCCCGTTTCCCGGACCCGGAGGCGGACCGGGGCGAACACACCCTGGAACTGTCCATCAGGCCTGGCGCGGCGATAGCCGACGCCGTGGAAGAGGGCTACCGCACCAACCTGGCACCGCGGTACGTTACCGGCGGGCACGCCGTGGAGCCGCTGGTTTCAGTGACCAATCCTGCGATCGTAGTGGAAGCCGTCAAGCTGGCCGAGGACGGATCGGGCGATGTTGTGGTCCGGCTTTACGAATCCTTGGGGGAGCGCTCAACCGGCAAGGTAGCGCCCGGATTCCAGGCCCAGGGTGTCGCGGCCACGGACCTGTTGGAACGGCCCGTCGATGCCCCCGGGGTTGCTGTGGGGGAAGACTGCGTGGTGGACCTGGTGCTCCGTCCGTTCCAATTGGTGACGTTGCGCTTCAGCCGGGGCTAGAGATCGTGCTGTAGCCGTTTCACAAAGAGCTTGGTCCGTTCCTGCCGGGGTGCGCGCAGCACCTCGGCAGCAGGGCCCCGTTCCACCACGACGCCGCCATCCATGAAGATGACTTCGTCCGCCACGTGCTGCGCGAAGGCCAGCTCATGGGTGACGATCACCATGGTCCAGCCCTCTTCGGCGAGTTCCTTGATGACGCCCAGAACGTCGCCTACGAGCTCGGGATCGAGGGCGGAGGTGGGTTCGTCGAACAGGAGGAGCTGGGGTTTCAGGGCCAGCGCGCGCACGATGCCGACGCGCTGTTGCTGGCCTCCGGAAAGCTCAAAGGGATAGGCGTCGCGCTTGTCGGCCAGGCCCACGCGTTCCAGGAGCCGTTCGGCTTCGGCAATGGCCTCGGCCTTGGGACGCTTCTGGACCTGCACCGGCCCCTCAATGATGTTCTTCAACACGGTCATGTGCGGGAACAGGTTGTAGTGCTGGAAGACCATGGCGCTGCGGTCGCGGAGGGCGGCTACTTCCTTCTTGCCCACCTTGGCCCCAAAATCGATGGCCAGCTCACCTGAGGCATCACCGCGGCCGAAGGTAACGGTGCCGCCGTCGGGAATTTCCAGTCCGTTGAGCGAGCGCAGGACCGTGGTCTTACCCGAGCCCGAGGGCCCGATCAGGGCCACTACCTGGCCACGGCGGATATCGATGTCGATGTCGCGCAGCACCTGGTTGCTGCCAAAGGCCTTGGCGAGGTTCCTGGCCTCCAGTACCGGGGCGACCCGCGGTTCCGGGGTATCAGTGGGCGACATAGCGGTCCAATCTCCTCTCCACGGCGGACTGCGCGGTGGAAAGGACCAGGCAAATGACCCAGTAGACCAGGGCGGCCTGCAGGTACAGGGCCATGAACTCCTGGCTGAAGGCAGCAATCTGCTGGGCATTGCGGAACAGTTCGGTGACCAGGATCAAGGATGCGAGGGACGTGTCCTTGACCAGGGAGATGAAGGTGTTGGACAACGGTGGGACAGACACCCGGGCCGCTTGCGGCAGGATGATGCGTAGCAGGGTCTGCGGCCGGGACATGCCGATGGTGTGGCCGGCTTCCCACTGGCCCTTCGGCACGGACAGGATGGCGGCACGGATGATCTCAGCCGCGTAGCCGCCAACGTTAAGGGAGAAGGCGATGATCGCGCTCGGCCAGGGGTCCAGCTTCACACCGATGCTGGGCAGCCCGTAGAAGATCACGAAGAGCTGCACCAGCAACGGAGTGCCGCGAATGACTGAAACGTAGAAACGGCCGATCCCCGAAAGGACCACGTTGGGGCTCAGCCGCAGCAGGGCAACCAGCAGCGCCAGCACCAGGCCAAATGCGAAGGACGCAAGCGTGAGGGGAATGGTCCCCGTCACGGCCCCAGTAATCAGGGGGCCGAAGGAGCTCCAGATGAGGTCCCAGTTCATCTATTTCGTGACGTCCGCGCCGAAGTACTTGGTGGAGATCTTCGCCAGCGTTCCGTCGGACTGGAGATCGGCGAGGGCTTTACTGACGGCCTTGCTGAGTTCCGTGGATCCCTTGCGGAAAACGAACGCACTCTCGGTCTTGTCCGGCGCCTCAGCTGCAACCTTCAAACCCGAGTCGGGGGTGGTCTTCGCGTAGTCGAGGTAGGTGAGCTTGTCGTTGACGGTGGCATCGACGCGTCCTTGCTGGACCAGGGTGGCGGACTGGGCCCACCCCTCCACAGCCTGGACGTTCGCGCCGGCTTCGACAGCCATCTTGTAGAAGTTGCTGGTCAGCGACTGGGCAGTCGTTTTGCCCTTGAGGTCGGCGAAGCTGTTGATGCTGTTGTTATCGGACTTGGTGACCACAACGCCCGTGGAGACGGTGTAGGGCGTGGAGAACTCGTACTTGGCTTTGCGTTCGTCATTGATGGAGATCTGGTTCGCGATGGTGTCGAAACGCTTGGCTTCCAGGCCCGCGAAGATGCCATCGAACTGGGTCTCCTGGAAAGTTGCCTTCACGCCAAGCTTGTCTGCCACTGCCCGTGCAATCTCGACGTCGTACCCTGTCAGGTCGCCGGCGCCCTCAGCATGGAAGGTGAAGGGGCGGTAGGTTCCTTCGGTGGCAATGACCAGTTCGCCTTTGGACTTCACATCGGAAAGGGACGTATCCGCGCCGGACTGGGCAGGAGCGGAGCCGCCGCCGCAGGCAGCAAGCGCAAGGGCGGCCGAGGCCAGGGTGGCAGCGAGGATTGAGCGTCGGGTGCGAAGGCTGTTCATGGAGCCATCTTAGTCACGGTGTGTGCGCCGCATTTGCTCTTGCCCGACGAGGAAACAATTTTGCCGTTAAAAAGGCTGAGTGGGGGCGGTCCCCAACAGCCCGCCACCACTCATCCCCCCAATTGTGATCCGGCGGGCGCCACATCCACCGGAAACCCGTTCTCTGATTCCGGTGTCAGGCTGCAGCCGCTTTCACACATTCATGATTGTGCCATGATCTAATGCTTTTGTGAAAGTCTTACGCCAAGAGTCGTCGCTTTCGACGGGCGTAGGCCTTGGAAAACCAGATTCCGGCCAATCCGATGCACGTGGACATGGCAGCTGAGTAGTTGATGAGCACCCGCAGCCAGGCCTCTGAAAAAGGGATCAACGGGAAGAACTGGGAGAGCAGCAGCAAGCAAAGGCCCAGGAGCAGGAACCCCGAAGCCACGCGCAGCAGCACGGGAGCCGTGCTGGCCACGGTCCGCCAGATCGCAGGAACCAGGCAGGCTGCAACAAACCCGGGATACAGCCGTCCCATGGCCGCATAGCCGTCCAGGGAGGGCCCCCAGGTGAGGCCGCTCATTCCGGCCGAGGAACCCCTCGTGTCCGTGATGGCGAAGAAGTAGATGGTCAAGGCACCCACCAGTATGGCCGCAGTGATGCCGATGGGTCCGCGGATTGCACGTACGGCCGATTCTGATCCGAACGCCATGGCGATCTTGACCCCCATGAAGTAGAACGTGGCATACAGGAGGAACCGCAGCACCAGGTTGCCGATGTTCATCCCGCCAAGCCAGCCATCAATGACCAGATACGGCGCTTCGATGCTGACGAAAATGCTCAGGGTGATCAGCGAGAAGATGTAGAAGACATCCCGGTTCTCGCCGCGCAGGGCGCTGGGGATTCGTGCGAGGGTAATCGCGAGGCAAACAACCAGCGTGACCCAGGGCAGGACAGCCGTCATCCGAGGTTCTCCCAAATTCTTTCAGTACGTTCGTGGTCTTGTTCTTGTCGGCGCAGTGTCTTACCGAGTGCCAGCAGCCGGTCGCCGGCCAGGGTCACCAGTGAACTCTGGGTCATGGCGTCCAAGGCTTTCCGCCGGGCATCCGGTGGCCACCCGGCCTCCGCTTCGGTGATGAGTCCGCCGGCCACCAGTCCTCCCGCGGGCCCCACCCCGGCAGCGCGGGAGGTTGCGACAGCGAGTTCGGGCGGAAGCCTGTTGGCTGTCAGGTGCGCCGAAAAATTCTGGGGAGCGATCCCGGTGGCGACACTGACGCGGTGCCGCAACTCGCCGTCGTCGATCGCGTCCACCCAGTTCCGCACGGACGTGGGGTGCGGTGGCTCCGAAAGGTGCGGGGCGGGGGCGGAACCTGGCTCGCTTCGCTCCACCACGGCCCGCAACAAGTCGATGGTGGCCACCTGGCTCACCAGTTCGCAGGGCGTCGGTGGGACGGGGTCGCCACGAAGATCGGAGTAGAGGTCGAAAGTCGAGAGCGCCTGTACCGGGTTGATATGGAAACCGCGACTGATGCTGACCAAGGTGGATTCGGCCACCTTGCCGCGAACCAGCTGCTGGGCAAGGGTGGTCCTCTTGATGCCGGCGATCCTGCAGACGTCAGCCGTGCTGGCATCGGGCGCAACGCCGTGAAGCCAGCGCTGGAACGCCTTGGACTGTAATGGCATGTGGAACTTTCAGGAATGTGTCGCAGGGGCGGCCCGGTTTCGCTCAGCGGGAAACCGGAAGTGGGAGTACGAAACGATTTTACGCTGACGCCACATTGAATTATGCTTGATGATTGAACCCGTTGGTCCGTACACCCCCCAAGTCCGGACCAACGGGTTTTTCCATGCCTGCGGGAATCGCAGCCTGATTCCCTGCGTTTCCTTGCTGGAGGATAGACACAATGACTGCAACCTTGGTAGCCAAGGATCTTGCCGGTGGTCACGGCCACCGCACCCTTTTTTCGAAGCTTTCCCTCACCGTGGCGCCAGGCGACGTCGTTGGTGTTGTGGGCGCGAACGGCGCGGGTAAATCGACGCTGCTGCGTATCCTGGCCGGGGTCGACCAGCCGCAGGAGGGGACCGTCAGCCTCGCGCCGTCGGACGCTTTCGTGGGCTGGCTGCCGCAGGAACATGAACGTACGGACGGCGAAACCATCGCCGCGTACATTGCCCGCAGGACAGGCTGCGCCAAGGCCACAACCGAGATGGAATCCACCGCCGAAGCGCTCGGATCCGGTGCTCCCGGGGCCGACGACGCCTACTCCCTTGCGTTCGACCGGTGGATGGCATCCGGTGCCGCTGACCTTGAAGACCGCATCCCGGCAGTCCTGGCCGACCTCGGCCTGGAACTGGGCACCGACGCGCTCATGACGGGGCTCTCCGGCGGGCAGGCGGCCCACGTGGCATTGGCCGCGCTGCTGCTCAGCCGTTTCGATGTGGTCTTGCTGGACGAACCCACCAACGACCTCGACCTGGACGGCCTGGCCCGGCTTGAGTCGTTTGTCCAAGGCCTGCGCGGCGGCGTGGTGCTGGTCTCGCACGACCGCGAGTTCCTGGCCCGGTGCGTCACCGCCGTCGTGGAACTGGACCTGGCACAGAACTCCGTTGCCGTCTACGACGGCGGGTACGAGTCTTTCCTTGAAGAACGCGCCATCGCCAAACGCCATGCCCGCGAACGTTACGAGGACTACGCAAACACCAAGGCGGACCTCGTTTCCCGTGCCCGCACCCAGCGTGAATGGAGCTCCCAGGGCGTCCGGAACGCCATGAAGAAGAACCCGGACAACGACAAGATCCGTCGTGCCGCCAGCACCGAATCCTCCGAGAAGCAGGCCCAGAAAGTCCGCCAGATGGAGTCCCGGATCGCCCGCCTCACCGAGGTGGAAGAGCCCCGCAAGGAGTGGCAGCTGCAGTTCAGCATCGGCCAGGCGCCCCGCTCAAGTGCCGTCGTCGCCACCCTGCGCAACGTCGTCGCGCGCCAAGGCGACTTCACGCTCGGGCCGGTGAGCCTCCAGCTCAACGGCGGTGAGCGGATCGGCATCACCGGCCCCAACGGTGCCGGTAAGTCCACTCTGCTCCGGCTGCTGCTGGGGACACAGGAACCGGACGACGGCGACGCTTCCATGGGTGCCTCGGTGGCCGTTGGCGAGATTGACCAGGCCCGCGGACTGCTCGACGGCGGCAGCAACCTTGGCGACGCGGTTGAAGCCGTGCTGGTGGATTGGACTGCCGCGGACGTCCGGACGCTGTTGGCCAAGTTCGGCCTGAAGGCGGATCACACGTCCCGGACTGTGGATTCCTTGTCACCGGGGGAGCGGACCCGTGCCGCGCTCGCATTGCTGCAGGCCCGCGGAGTAAACCTGCTGGTGCTGGACGAGCCCACCAACCATTTGGACCTTCCTGCGATCGAGCAGCTTGAAGAGGCACTGGAAAACTACGAAGGGGCGCTCCTGCTGGTCACCCACGACCGCCGCTTGCTCGAAAACGTACGGCTCGATTCGCGTTGGCACGTGGACAATGGCCACGTGCAGGAGCTCCATCACACCCCAAGCCAGGAGAAGTAACCATGAGCATGGACCGCGTGGCCTGGAGCTCGCTGTACAACATCACCACTGCCAAGTCCGGCTCCAAGCCGTTCTCGAAGGAAACACTGAAGCGGGTGATGGCTTTTGCCGCCCCGCATAAGGGCAAGCTCATTGCCTTCGTCATCGCTTCGATCGCCGGAGCGTTCCTGGCTGTCGCCACCCCGGTCCTTGCCGGCCAGGTGGTTGACGCGATCATCGCCAACGCCGGGGTGGGAACCGTCATCTGGTTGGCTGTCCTGATTGCGATCGTGGCCGTTGGCGAAGCAGGCGTAGGTCTGCTGACGCGCTGGTTGTCGTCGATCATTGGCGAGGGCGTCATCGTGGACCTGCGCACCCGGGTCTTTGACCACGTGCAGCGGATGCCCATCGCCTTCTTCACCCGGACCCGGACGGGTGCGCTGGTGAGCCGCCTGAACAACGACGTCATCGGGGCCCAGTCTGCCTTTGCGGGCACCTTGTCCGGCGTGGTCAGCAACGTGGTGGCGTTGGCCCTGACATTGGCGGTCATGCTCAACACCTCCTGGCTGGTCACTGTGCTGGCCATGGTGCTGCTGCCGATCTTCCTGATTCCCGCACGCCGGATGGGCTCCAGGCTGGCGGATCTCCGCCGTGAAGCTGCCGCCCACAACGCCGCCATGGGAACCCAGATGACGGAGAGGTTCTCCGCGCCCGGAGCCACTTTGGTGAAGCTCTTTGGCCGCCCGGATGAAGAGTCCCGTGAGTTCGCCGCACGTGCCGGACGCGTCCGGGACATCGGTATCCGCACCGCGATGCTGCAGTTCACGTTCGTCACAGCTCTGACGCTGGTCTCGGCGTTGGCCCTGGCCTTGGTCTATGGCCTGGGCGGCTGGCTGGCGTTGGGAGGCCAGTTGGCTCCAGGCGATGTTGTGGTCCTGGCGCTCCTGCTGACCCGGCTGTACGCTCCGCTGACGGCCTTGTCCAATGCCCGCGTGGAAATCATGAGTGCTTTGGTCAGCTTTGAACGCGTCTTCGAAATCCTGGACCTGAAGCCCCTTATCACCGAGAAGCCGGACGCGGTTTCGGTGCCGGCTGGTCCGGTTGCGGTGGAGTTCGACAACGTGCGCTTCTCCTACCCGTCCGCAGACAAGGTCTCCCTGGCCTCCCTCGAAGAGGTTTCCACGTTGGACACCCGCGGTGGCGAGGAAGTCCTGCACGGTGTCAGTTTCCGTGTCGAGCCCGGCCAGACGGTGGCGTTGGTGGGTTCCTCAGGCGCAGGCAAGTCCACGGTGGCACAGTTGTTGTCCCGGTTGTACGACGTCGATTCCGGTGCTGTTCGGCTTGGCGGCCAGGCTCCCGGGACAGGCGTGGACGTCCGTGACATCCGCTTCGATTCACTGCGTGACACGCTGGGCATGGTCACCCAGGACGGTCACCTGTTCCACGAAACCATTGCATCCAACCTTCGCCTTGCCCGTCCCGACGCCACCGAGGACGACATGTGGGATGTGCTCAGGCGGGCCCGCCTGGAACCGATGATCCGATCACTGCCCGACGGCTTGGAAACAGTGGTAGGGGAGCGGGGCTACCGGCTCTCCGGCGGCGAGCGGCAGCGGCTCACGATTGCCCGGCTGCTCATCAAGCAGCCGCGCGTCGTCATCCTCGATGAGGCAACGGCCGCGCTGGACTCCACCAACGAAGCCGCCGTCCAGGCGGCCTTGGGCGAGGCGCTCGAGGGGCGTACCGCCGTCGTTATTGCGCACCGTCTGTCCACCATCCGGGCAGCCGACGCCATCTTGGTGGTGGAGGACGGCAGGATCGTGGAGCGTGGCACGCATGCCGAGTTGCTGGCCGCCGATGGCCGCTACGCCGAGCTGTACCAAACCCAGTTCGCCGAAGCCACGGCGGTTGCCCAGGAAGCCGTCCCGGAGTTGTAACGCCTCCCGCGCCTTGCTTAGCTGCGACTTGCTTAGCTGCGACCTGCTTAGCTGCGACCTGCTTGGGCTGCGGCAAGGGCGGGGAGCACATGGTCGGTCAGAAGCGGCGCAAGGTCCCCGGGCAGCGGCGCATGGAGGTCCAGCCAGCGGACCTCGGCGATCTCCGCTGAGGGGTGGGCACGCCAGGTTCCGGGTGCCGTGAAGACGGTGGCTTGGATGTTGGTCGCTGCCTCGTTGGCGGCCGCAGCGAGCCAAGCGCCCATGGGTTGGAGCTCTTCGGCCGGCACGTCGATGCCGACTTCCTCCATCAGCTCGCGGGAAGCGGCCTGGGCTGCGGTTTCGCCGGGCTCGGGCTTGCCTCCGGGGTGCATGAACTTGTCTGTTCCGCGCTTCCGGACGGTAAGGAGGTGCCCGGCTTCGTTGTAGACGCAGACGGCGCTGACAATGATCAGGTTCATTTTTGCCTCTTCAAATGCGATTCGAGCAGCAGATCCTTTGCAGGACCACGGACATCCCAGGCGAAACTGAACGAATCCGGCCCCTCGTAGCTGTAACTGACGCGGTAGTCGTCGGGATCGCACCAGTGCTCGTCCTCATGGCCCTGCTCGGTGAAGCTCATGGTGTGGAAGGCCCTGCCGTCCGGGAAAAAGACATCCATCCGCTCGGGCGAGGTGCCAGGCTTCAGGAGGTATTCGCGGAATGCCGCGCCCGAATGGGTGGGCCAATGCATGGTTCCGTCTTCACGGTAGTCCAGGCCGCCGTCGGGGTTCTCCGTGTAACGCACGACGCCGGTAAAGGTACCGCGGGTGCCGGAAGCCCGGTCCAGGAGGGTCCGCTCCACGTGCCAGCTGCCGGCCAGGTAGGCCTGCAGGTCCGGGGTGGGCTGCTGGTGGTTCAAGTGCCCTCGATTGGAATCGAACCAACGACACCGGCTTTAGGAGAGCCGTGCTCTATCCACTGAGCTACGAGGGCCTGCGTCCATGGCATGAAACCCATTGCTGGAGCTCAGGGCCCGGACACGACTACAAGCATACAAGCTGCCGGGGCAGTGCCTGAACACGGCTAGGCTGGCGACCATGAAAGGGCACCTGACCACGGCGGCTCCCGCCGGATCGTTCCTACCCGATGTGCGAAGCGTCCGCGCGACCATTGGAGGCTGGGCGCAGCTGAGCGTCGTCCAGTACTTCGTGGCGGAGACCGCGGTGATCCAGGCCTGGGCTGGTCCGGAGCCCTACAGCAGGGCAACCGGGTACATCAGCGACCTCGGGGCGGTGTCCTGCGGTGTCTACGAGGACAGGGCGGTGTGCTCGCCGTTGCATCTGCTGATGAACGCATCCTTTGTGGTGCAAGGCCTGGGGCTGGTCCTAGGTGCACTGTTCCTGACTGCCGGGCTCCTGTACGTCGCTGCGCGTCCGGGAATGCCTGCCCGGCGATTCCGGGACGCACCGAACACCCCGGCTCCCGTCCGCGTGCTGACTGTACCGTGGCTGTTATCGGTCGCGGTCCGGGTCCTGACAGGGGTGGCCGGAGTGGGAACGGTGGTTGTCGGCCTGGTACCCGAGGACCTGGGTTCTCCGTGGCATTTCGCGGGGGCACTGATGTTCTTCATCGGCGGCGGGTTCACCCTGATCCTGCTTGCCGTCCTGTGGTTCCGGCAGACTCCGGTGAGTTGGTTCCTCGGCGCCTGCGGGCTGGTCTGCCTGGGGGCGCTCATTGCTGGGGGGATCACCCGTATGCATGTGCCCCAGCCCGGAACCCTGGAGCGGCTGATGGGCTATCCCGTCACGATTGGGTTGGCGGCGGCGGGCCTGGTGATCGCCCAGCGCGTGCGGCGGCACCGAAGGGAGCTCAAGGCGCGAGGTGTGCTGGGCGCCGGGCCTCGCACCCTGTCCCGCTGATCGCACCCGTCATCCCTGGTGCGCGTGGCGGGTAGTGGTGCGCCGCCGGCGAACAGGTGGTGCGCTGGGCGGGCAGGAGCGCGGAAAATCAGGAGGGCTTGGCGTTCTTTCGCCCGAGGAACACCGCAGCCACGCCGCAGACGAGGCTCACCAGGAAAAGCACCCACGACGCGACCGTCACTGCGGAAGCCAAAGCCACCGCACCGGCGTCGGGCGTTTCGGCGGCCAGCATGGAATCGATGGCCACGTTCGACCACAGGTGGGCCACCGCGAACAGCAGCGGAGCGGCCCACATGGCCCAGCGCAAGGACTTGCGGGCCACGTTGGTGCCGATCAGCAACAGCCAACTGAAGCCGAAAATCAGCGGGAACAGCGTGCCGGCGGTCTTGTGGACATAGTTCAACTGGCCCCGCGCGGAGTCGTCCATCGCGGCGCGAAGCTGCGACACGTAGTCCTGCGAGAACCCGCCGATCAGCGAATCCGGCATGGCAAGGCCACCGGAGAGCTGCGTCATCTGGTTCAGGGTCAGCAGGTGCAGGTACCAGAACAGGAACAGGCTGGCCACGACGCCTGCGATCACAATGAGCTTGGAGTTGCTCTGGGCCTTCTGCGGGGTGCGCTGGGTGGTGGTGTTGATCACTGGCGGCAATGAGTGGTCCGGGACCGCCGCCTTTGCTCCGTGCTTCCTGATGCGCTGCGCTGGTGTCTTGGCCATGTCATTCATTATCCCGCCACATAAGCTGGACCCATGACCACCGGCAGGCACACCGCAACTGAACTCGATCCCGCACTCGACGATTACCAACTGGCCAGCGCCCTGGTCCGCGAAGCAGGCCAACTGGCGCTGCTCATGCGGATGGGCGGCCTGCAGGGTGAACGGAAGACGTCGGTGTCCGACGTCGTCACCGCAGCAGACCACGCGGCCGAGGCCTACGTCCTGGAACAACTGCGGCGCTGCCGCCCGGATGACGGCATCCTCGGCGAGGAAGGCGCATCAGTGGCCGGCACCAGCGGCCGCACCTGGGTGATCGACCCCGTGGACGGAACGTACAACTTCCTGCACGGCTCCACATACTGGTGCTCGGCGATTGCGTTGAAGCGCGACTCGGGGGACACCACCGTGGATCCCGAGGTTCTCTTGGGTGCCATCTTCCAGCCGGAACTGGACAAGCTCTGGGTGGGTGGCCAGGAACACCCGGCAACCCTGAACGGGGAGCCGATTTCCGGTTCCGGGGACCGACTTGTCGGCGAGATCTGCGCGGCAACCTACATCCACCCCACCTGGCTGGCAGACCCCCGCACGGCCATGCCCTGGCACGCCGCTGCCATCACCGCCGCGTCCCTGCGCATGTTCGGTTCGGGTTCCTGCGATCTCGGCCGTGTCGCGGATGGCGAACTCGGATGCTGGTTCCAGCACAGTTGCCCGGAATGGGACTGGCTCCCCGGCAAGGCGATCGTCCGTGCGGCCGGCGGGGACACCGCCGTCGTGACAGTCAACGGAATGAACTGGTTCGTCGCGGGAGGCCCGACGGCGGTCCGCGACTTAAGCGCGGCCCTCACCTCAGTTCCCCAGTTTGCCTAGGAGCCCTATAGGGCGTTAACCCCTTCGGGTACCCCTGCGAACCGCCACCGTTTGCCCTTGTTACTTTGCACCGGGGGCGACTGCCCCCACGGTCTCAGCTGCAGAACAGCCCTGTCCTGCAGCGTTCGCAAGGGGGAAGTACTTGAACAGCAAGAGCAAGCTGTGGCCCACAGCCGTCGGCGTTACTGCCGTCTCGGCTTTGGCCATCGGCCTCGTCGCCGCACCCGCGGCAAATGCAGCACCCACTGACGTGATTTCGCTCGGCAGTGGACAGATCATCGATGGTTCCGTCCTGGCCATCCCGAACTTCGCCAACCTCGCCGCCAACGGCGCCGCAACCGCCCAGCAGGTAGGCACACCGCCTACCGGTCCTGCGGTCATCGAAGCCACCGACCCGCTGGACCTCAGCGCCGTCTTCGGCGTCGTCAACGTCGGTGCGGGCAACATTCCGCTGCTGCAGAACAACGGCATCATCCAGGTTGGTGCGGTCAGCCAGTACGGCAAGGCCGTCAACGATGGCTCCTCGGAAGCTTTTTCCGGCACCGTCAGTGGTGCTCCGGGACTGGTCACGCTTCCTGCGGGCCTCCCGACCTCCGGTGACCCGGCCATCCCGGCAGCCCGCATCACAGCCGGAACTGCCGCCATCCTGGGTGGCACAAACCTGGTGGACCTCACCATGGACATCTCCACCCTTGCCGCAGCAGCCAAGAAGGACCAGGGCGCTTCACCGCAGGGCGCCTACGCCGTCGCGGGCGTTTCGGCCAACGTTGGCGGCACGCTGGTGGGGGGCGTCTCCACAGCACTCACTCCGTTGCTGAACACCGCCAACGTGGCCTTGTCTGCTGTTGGCCTGCCCATCACCAACCCGCTCGCCAGCGGCGTCATCCAGATCACCGAGGCTGACCTGCTGGCCGCGGCGGGTGTCGCAGACCTGAACTCGCTGCCGGCGGGTACCGATCTGGTCTCCTTCCTGCCCGCGGCAGTGTCCACCAAGATCCAGAGCATCCTGGCAACCACCTTGTCCAGCACCCGCGCGGCTGTTCAGGCACTGCCCGACACACTTCCGCCCCTCGGATTGCCGAACGTCGCCAAGACCACTGCCTTGCTGGCAGTCACCACCCTGGAAACGGCAGTCAACGGGTTGGTAGGTGGCCTGAGCACCAGCCTGGTTACTCCGTTGGGCAACGCGTTGACGGCTTTGGTTTCGGCCAAGGTCAACATCCAGGAAACAGCACCCTCGGGTGCCTTCACCCAGCGCGCCTTGCAGGTTGGAATTGCCGGTGGCTCCATCGCCACAGTCAACCTCGCCAGCGCCACAGTTGGTCCGAACCTGGACGCAGCGGCCATCCCGCTGGTCAACACCGACACCATGGCCATCAGCGGTGGCGTGGCACTCCTGGCACTGCTCACCTGGCTGTTCGTTCGCTCGCGCCGCCAGACTGCGGTAGCTGCTGCCTGATCGCTGTGAGCGCATCAAGCACCAGCGAAAGGAGAACGCCTTATGTACGGCCATAACTGGACTGCAGGCGGCACGGCAGCCGGGGGCACCGCCCTCGCTGCTACCGGTGCCCCAACCCTCGGCTGGGTCATCCTGGTGGGTGTCGCACTGCTGATTACCGGCTTCGTGGTCCTGCGTAACAGCAGGCTCAAGGCTGCGAAGCGGGATACGGGCCCCAACCCGTAGCACTACCGGCGGGACGGCTCCTGCAAGGGCCGTCCCGCCACCCTTTCCTCCCATCTGGCCGATCGGCCAAGCCCTAAGCATCGGAAATTCATGTCGGTACTCGAATCCGCCCAAGCATTGGCTTTTGTGCTGCTGGTGGTTTTTCTGTCGTACATCCTGGTGATCCTGGTCCCGTTCCTGCGGCGAAAGACTGATCCCGAAGGCGATCCCGGCACCTTCTCCTGGCACGTCTTCATTCCTTGCCGTGACGAGGAAGTGGTGATCGGCAAGACCCTTGAACTGCTCAGGGCGCAATTCCCGCAAGCCCACGTCTGGGTTGTCGACGACGACAGCGACGACGCGACCGCGGAACTCGTCAGCGCGGCCTCCCGCCACGACGACATGATCCACCTGGTCCGCCGCCGGCGTCCGCTTGCCCGCACCGGCAAGGGCGACGCCCTCAACGCCGCATACCGCACCCTGGATTCCTGGCTGCCCGCCGGCGTCGACCGTTCTTCGGTGATCGTCCTGGTGGTCGACGCCGATGGCCACCTTGCTGACAACGCCTTCCGGCAGGCGGCCGGTACGCTCGCCTTCGGCGACCCCGAAGTAGGTGCCGCACAGACAGCGGTCTGGATGTCCAACCTGGACGATCCCGATCTTCAGGGCGGCGCAGGCCGGGAACGGATCAGGCGCACGTTTGGCCGCTACCTGGTCCTGATGCAGGACATGGAATTCAGGACCACCATCGCGGCGATGCAGTCCCTGAGGCGGCACACGCTGACGGTTGGCCTGGGTGGCAACGGCCAATTCACCCGGCTGTCTGCTCTCGACGCGATCGCCAGGACCTCGGGCCAACCGTGGCACGGGGCATTGCTGGAGGACTACGAACTGGCCATCCACATCATGCTGGGCGGCTATAAGACGGTCTACATGCATGACACCCACGTTGCCCAGGAAGCGCTGCCGGACCTGCGCCGGCTCCTGACGCAACGGACGCGCTGGTGCCACGGCGGCATGCAGTGCAGCACCTACCTGAAACGGATTTTCGAGTCGCCGTACTTCAGCAACGTTGGCGCCATCGAATCCAGCTACTTCCTCATTCAGCCCTTCATCCAGATCATCGGGCTGGTGCTCTGGCCCACGCTGTTCGTCACCATGGTGGCGCAGGGCGCACTGACCATGGGCAGCTTTGTTGCTTGGATCTCGGCAGCGTGGTTCATCATTCCCTTGATCATCGCGACGGGCGTCCTGCCTTTCGCCCTCTGGGGGCTCGTGTACAGGCGGCACGTCGCTCCGGAGAAGAACTTCATGACCGGTATCGCGTGGGGCCTTGGCTATTGGCTTTATATGTACCAGAACTACGTCACCGTGCTGAGGGCCACGTACCGGCTCATCACCGGCCGCCAAGGGTGGGCGAAAACACGCCGCAACCATGAAGCCGACGTCAAACTACTAGCGAAGGAAGCCTAGTGGCTGCGAGCGCCAACCTCAGCGACATCAACGTTCCCCGGGGGCCGCGGGCCATCCCCGTGCAGAAGGCCCGTGGCGGAGGTGTGCTCGGGTTGCTGTTCCTGGCCGCCGCCACGGTGGCCATGCTGCAGCAGGAACACATCAGGGCAGCGGAAGCATGGCTGATGGCTGCGGTTTTCGATGGGATCCTGGGCGGGGCGTCCTACAGCGTGGACGACATCATCTTCCACAACGTGGGGGCAGGCCAGCCCTACGCCCTCATGGTCACCGGACTGTGCTCCAGCGCGGTCCTCCTCACACCTATCGCCGCGTTGGCGGGGGTCCTGTTCCTGATGGGGCGGATTCCTGTGTCGCGGCTCATGCCTGCCACCCTGATCGCCCTGGCTATCGTCTGCCTGAGCAACGCAACCCGGTATTTCATGATCGCCGCAGCCCAACAGAGCTGGGGACAGCAGGGCTTTGACCTCATGCACCACTTCCTGGGTTCGTTCGTGGTGATCTTCGGCTTCGTGGCCGCCATCATCGTCCTGGTGCGCGCCGCCGTCGTCCGCAAGGACCGATCCGTTGCCAAGCGGAGGGGCCGGCGTGCGTCCTGAACTGCCGGCCGTGCTCCCGGCGCTCGCCATCGCTGCGGCTTTGATCCTGACCGGCTGCGGTGCCGGTCCCGCTACCGATGCGGAGGTTGGTGCGGTCTCCGGGGACAACGCAGTCCGCGTGGGCCAGTGCTACCTCATTTCAACACCGGAAGAGTATGGTGCCAGCAGCCATACGGGTCCGGCGGTTGCCTGTTCCGAGCCGCACACCACCCAGACATTCCTGGTGGCTACGGTGCCTCAGCCGCTGTCCGGGCAAGCGGAGCGTCCGCTCCACGAGCAACTCCAAAACCTCACTGCCCGTTTATGCCCGGCTACGGAACTGCGCAAGTACCTGGGTGGCGCCGAGCGCGACGCCACCACCGGCATGGCCATCACCGGGTACTATCCCACCCGCGCCGCCTGGTCGGCCGGGAGCCGGACCGTCCGCTGCGACGTCCTGACCACCACGGCTGACCTGGCGCCCAGGGAGACCAGGGCCGATCTCAAGGACGCCCTGGCGAGGCCGGAATCCGCCCCGATCCGGCTTTGCTACACCCAGGAGATCACAGACGGCGTGCTGGGTTCCGAAGGCACTGACACCCCCTGTTCCGAGCCGCACACTACCGAGGATGTCAGTGCTTGGTTCGGGCAGGACGCTTCGCTGGTGCCTTTGGCGGCGCAGCAGGAACGCTGCCTTCCCTTTGTGCTCGACTTCCTGAAGGCGCGGGTTCTCCCGGCGGATGTGGAAGTCCGGCCGATAGTCCGTATCGACGGCGGGGCCCGGGCTGTCCGCTGTGGCGTGGCACCGTTGCAGGGATCGGGGCCGGAGCCCTGGATCGGGACCCTTGCCCCTGGTGCCGGCTCTGTGAGTGCGGAGGCCGCGAATGGTTGAGACGACGGTTGGGAAATCAGCCACGATCGAGGACGCTGGGGAGTTCGCTCCTGTTCCCGTGCGGTCCGGCGCGGGCCCACGGCAGGGTGCCCTGCGTCTGGCAGGGAGGTTCCTCGCACGGACGTTCGGTCCCGGAGAGTTGTTACTGGGCGGGGTCCGTACCCCGGCCATCGTTGCTGGATTGGTGTCCGCCCTGGCGATGCTGGTGCGGTTGTTTGTGCCGGGCCCGGTTGGTGTGGCCGACCAGGGCGATGGCAACGGCTTGGTCTGCTCGCTGGGCGTCAGTAACGTCCGGCCTTGGGACTACGCCGATTTCACGCGGTTCATTTACCCCAGCTGGACACCCCACCCGCTGGTGGGTGAGGCGTGCGGTGCTGCCGGATCCGGTGAGCCGGTGTACTCGTCCCAGCTTGCCTTCCTGTGGTTGGGGAAGCTGGTTACCCCGCTCTTTGGCTGGGGTGAGGGGCTGGATATGCGCGCAGTGGGCATCATCTGCTGCCTGGTTTTCGGCTTTTTGATCGCCGGGCTCGTTGTTGTGCTCCCGGGCCGTGCGAGCTTCCGGATCCTCATCGCCGCTTTGGTGACTGCGGTAATGGCGGATGGCGTCTTCGCTGATTTTTTCATCTCTCCCTACCCGGAGCCCGCAGCCTTCCTGGGAACGCTGGGTTTGTTGGTGGCCCTCTTGAACTACTGGAACGGGACCCGGAGCCGCTGGGTGACCATCCTGCCGGTGGCAGGTGCTGGCATCTTCACCATCGCGGCCAAGCCGGAGATGGTGTCGTGGCTGCCAGTGCTGGTCCTGGCCTTGCTGTGGTTGCCGCAGCGGACCGCTCGACGCGCAAGCCGCCGGGCACCGGAAGGCGGCACTTGGCATCGCTTTGCCCTGCCGGTGGTGGCTTTAGCGGTCATTGCGGCTTTCGCGGTGGCTTTCATGGCCGTGCAACCGAAGCGCACCGCCGAGCTGAACCTCTACAACGCGGTTTTTGCTGAACTTCTACCGCACAGCCCCACCCCGGAGGAGGACCTGACCTGGTTGGGGCTGGATCAGGGATTTGTTGCTGCGAGTGGCACTACCGTCGCGTCACCGAGGTCGGCTGCCTTGAACCCGAAATTCCACGAGTTCCAGGAAGAGATGGGCGCCGGCAAACTTGCAGGTTTCTACCTCACCCACCCTGAGCGGCTGATTGGGATGGGCGAACGCGGGATTACCGCCATGCTGACGCCTGAACTGGGCTACGTCGGTTCGTTCATGGAGGGACAGGGCCGCGAGCCGTTCGCGAAGGACCACCGCTTCCCGGTTGTCTTGGGCCTGTTGACGGCACTGAAGGCGGCGCCCGTTGCTTTGGTGGCAATGCAGCTGCTGACGCTGCTCCTTGGACTCGCCGTGGCCTTCCGCAAGAAGGCCGCCGTAGGACGCCTGGCGGTGGTGGTGGTCGTGGCAGGGTGGCTGCAGTTCTGGGTGGTGGTGCTGTGGTCCGGGCAGCCCGAGATCTATCGGCAGCTACTGCTCTCAGGTTTCCACGCGGCTTTGTGTGTCCCGTTGCTGGTTGCACTGATCAGCATCCTCGCATCCGGGCCGGAGCGGGGACAGCAGCAAACGGCTTCCCAGGCCACGCCCGGATTACGTGATCCAGCCGTCAGCGCTTAGCTGATTCCGCAGGCTGATCACGTTGCTGAGCCTGATCCCGGCGGCCGCATACCGCTGCCTGATCCGATGCAGGTGGGCCTTGACGGTTTGTTCGCTGATGCCCATGGCATCAGCCACCCCACGCACAGGCAAGGCGTCGCTGCCCAGGTAGAGTTCGGCGAGGCGTTGTTCACGAAGCGACAGCTTGATCCGTTCCGGTGCCGTGTCCACCATGACCGCCGCGACTTCCGGGGGCACATAAAGCTTCCCGGCGGCCACGGCACGGATGGCGTGCTCTATATGCTGGGGCCCCGCGGCCTTTGGGACATACCCAAGGGCCCCAGCGGTACAGGCCGCCCCGGCGTCCCATCCATCCAGCGCGGTGGCAAGGACGACGACGCGAAGGCCCGCCCGTACCAAATGGCGCACGGCCGGTACCAGCTCCTCGTGGCTGTCCAAGGTGCCAAGCACGGCAACCTCGATCTCTTCCGCGGACCAGCCACTGCCCTGCTCGACGGGCAGCAGGGCGGTGGAACTTGCCTTGATCACCAGGTCCGGCGCGTTGCAACGGAGCCAGGCATCCAGTGTGTCGATCATCAATTGGTGGCGGTCCACCACCAGCACCCGCGTCACCACAGCCGGGGCGCTTTCATGTGGACAAGGATGCTGGCACCGCCAGGATCCCTCTGGACCCGGGGGTCTCCCAGGGTTTCCAATTCGCTCCACAGAGCCGGGGTGCAGCGGCCGGGATTGAGGTTGCGCACCCTCCACGTGATGAGGATGCGGTCTTCCACGTCGGGTTCAAGAAAGACCTGGAGCTTGCCAGCGCCGTCCGCGCCCGCTGCCCGGGTGCCACCGCCGTCCGCGCCCCCGACCGGGGTAGCCAGGAGCATGGTCACTGCCAGGACCGCCGAACGCTGCGCGTGGGGGATGCGCTCCGCAAGGTCCGGCTGGGCCGCCACAGCCACCGTGGATTCCATTCGGGCAAGGCGCAACGCGGCGACGAGCCACGTGCCCGATTGCAGCAGCATCAACTGCCCCCTGAGTTGTGAGGCCAATGCCTGTGCTTCTTCGGCCACTGTTGGATCCAGGGCAAGCTGCTGGTTCCTGGCCACCTTGGCGAACAGCTCGTGAATTTGGTGGTGCGTCTGTGCCAGCAGATCGGACGGCGAGAACACATCGGACGGCGAGTCGACGATTGGATCAGCGGGTGGTTCCTGCGGAGCGGGTAATGCCTCGCGTTGCCGGGACACGGCCAGTTCCATCCGGCTTTGGATACCGATGACCGCCAAGGCTCCCAGAAGGCCCGGAATGAGGGTGATAAAGAAGATGAGGAGCCCTTCACCGGACCCAAAACGGGGCGTCGTAGCGTAATAGACGGCGCTGAGGACCGCGTTGACTCCCACCAGGAACAGGAAACCCATCAGGTCCCATCGCATGCTCAACAGAAAAACCAGGGCCGCCCCCATGAGGACGTTGAACGCCAACGCGGCGTAGCCTGAGTCCGCGGTGACCGTACTCGCCGTGGCAAGACCGGAGGCGATCGACGTGCCGAGCCAGCCCAAGCGCAGCCAGGGCAAACGCGATGCCCTGGTCTTTGGATCCGAAGCGAACATCGCAAGAGTGAATCCCAGCAGGTCGAAGGCTTGTGCGCCCAGTCTCATGATGTCCCGGTCGCTTCCGTCCAGGGAGTTTGCGGAGGTGATAAAGGAGATCGACCAAACGGTCAGGGTCCCGGCCAAGAGAATGCTGCGGGACAGGAACAAGGGACCGGCTTTGCCCGAAATGTACGGATGTTCCGCCTTCATGCCGGGTCCGCGTTTCATGGTGCGTCCACGTCCAGGACCACGGTGGTGCCGCGGCCGGGGGCGGACAACACCCTGGCGTGGCCGCCGACGTCGTTCATGCGCTGGAGCACCGACTGCCGTAGGCCAAAACGCTCCGCCGGCACGGCTTCTGCGTTGAATCCGGAGCCCGCATCGCTGATCAGTACCGACACCGATGAACCGGACCGGGAGACGAGGACATCGACGTGGTCGGTGCCGGCATGCCGGGCAGCGTTGACCATGCACTCTTCTGCCGCGTCAACGAGAGCGCTCTGCAGGTTCTCCGGCAACGCGCCGGCCTCACCATAGACCTCGACCGTGAAAAGCTTGCCGCTTTGGCGGGCGGCCCGGTCCCTCAGCACCTCGGCAAGTTCAGGAACACGGGAAGGTTCGACGACGGCCACCCCCGCCTGGGTGCGCGGCCCGCCGTCGCCCCGCACTGCTGGGACGACTGCGGCTTTAGGTGCGGTTGGCCCGGTAACCGGTCCGCCGGCGTCGTGCGTGGCGGAGGCCAGCAGGGCACGTAACTCGTCAGGGTCGGCACCGGCGCCGTTGCGTGCCAGCACCGTCAGCGTCCTGAGGGTCGTGTCATGAAGGAGCCGGGCGTGGGCGATCGCGGCGTCGGCCGCATCGCGCGCCAAGGCCTGGGCCGCAGCGGATTCCTGCCGGATCGCCTGGTCATCGCAGTGGATGGCGACCGCCCTTGGTCCTGAGTGGCGGATGACGAGCATGACGAACCAGGCGCCCAGGACCGTGAGCACGGTGGTGGGGCCCAGATGATCGACCACGGAGACTGCGTAGCTGTGCCCGAATACCAACAGACCGAGGAACGCGGTAAACAGAACGGAGCGCCACGTGTTCCGTAACGCCAGGACCAGGACAGAGCTTGTAGCCAGCAGAACCGAATGTGCCAGGAGCAGGGAGTCGGAGTCCTGCCGGAACGTGACCCCGGTCAGAAGCTCGGACAAGGTGATCAGGGCCAGGACGGTGACAAGCCGGACGGGCCAGGCATCGGTGCGGAGCATCGCAGCAAGGCAGGCGACGAGGACAACCACAACAGCGGTGGTGGCGGGGCTTCGCCAAGCGGGCCCGTCGCTGACCGGCCCGGCGTAGATCCATGTGGCCGCGACGAAAACGAAGCTGACCACGGCCCCGCCACGGGCCAATAAATCCGAACTACCCAGAGCCTCCCGGCTGGCCACCGGTCGGTCGATCCATGCCCCCATGAATGTCTCCCCCGAAACGTGTCACCTAATATGGTGACGACATAGGCAGAATCATATGTGGGGAGGTCTGAAATGCTGCGCTACCCACTATCCCGACCCACCATCGAAGTGGACATCGTCGAAGACCACGCGGTCCTGCGGGAGGGCCTCGCCCAGTGGATCCAAGCCAATGCACCAGGGATCCGGGTTGTGGGAAAGTTCGCTTCCTGGGCCGAAGCTGCCGCCCACATCGGAGCCCTCTCGGATGTCGTGGTCCTGGACGTCCTGCTGGGCGACCATGTGCCGCTGCGTGCAAAAATCCAGGCAATCCTCTCCGCCGGACCCCAAGTAGTGGTCTGCAGCTCAGTCCTCGATCCGGCCGTCATGAGGCAGGCTATTGCGGCGGGCGCCCTGGCGTACCTCCCCAAGACCGTTTCGGCTGGCGTGGTGGAAAATGCGATCCGCAACGCAGCGCTGGGAAAGCCATATGTTACGGCGGAAGTCGCGGCCGCACTGGCTGCCGAGCGGTCCGGGCCGGTGTTGTCGGCCCGGGAACACCAGGTGGTGTCCCTTTACCTCGGCGGGACCGCCGGAACCCTCGCCGAGACGGCCAACGTCCTGGGGATCTCCGTCGATGGGGTGAAGAAGCACCTGGCGTCGGTGCGGCGAAAGTTCCAGGACGGTCCCGACCCACTGACGAGGCCCGCACTCAGGGACAGGCTGGTTGCAGGAGGCTGGCTGGTGGAGGACCCGGACCACTAGTGTTCGAAGGCCTGGAACCAGGGTCTGTGGACAACGCGCCGCTGACTGTCAGGGGCACCGCCTAGACTGGTAGGCACCATGGATATGTTGTTCGACCCCTACGCAGACGGCCCCTTCAAAGCAGGCACCAAAGCCCCAGCCAAGGCTGCCCCGGAGCTTTCCGGCTCCGGTGGAGGCCTGGGTGGCGCCCGACTGCAGGAGGGCAACGGCGGCTCATCGGGCCCTTCCGACGGGCCTGCCTCGGGAGGGTGGAGCAACAACGGTGCGACCGGCCTACCCTCCGCGGATGCGCTCCTTCAAGGGTTGAACCCGCAGCAGGAAGAAGCGGTCAAGCACGCCGGGAGCCCCTTGCTGATCGTCGCCGGCGCCGGTTCGGGCAAGACCCGCGTCCTGAGTAACCGCATCGCCTACCTCATCGCCACTAAGCGCGCCCACCACGGCGAGATCCTGGCCATCACGTTCACCAACAAAGCCGCAGCAGAAATGCGGGAACGCATCGAGGCGTTGGTAGGTGCCCGTGCCAAGGCCATGTGGATCTCCACGTTCCACTCCTCCTGCGTGCGCATCCTGCGCAGGGAAGCCGCGAACGTTGGCCTCAACTCGAACTTCTCCATCTACGACTCCGCGGATTCGCTGCGCCTGATCACCCTGGTGTCCAAGAACCTGGACCTGGATCCCAAGAAGTTCCCGCCCAAGGCCATCCAGCACAAGATCTCCGCCCTGAAAAATGAGCTGATCGACGCCGACTCCTACATTTCCTCGGCCAACCACAACGACCCCTTCGAGCAGGCCGTGGCAGAGGTCTTCAAGGGTTACGCCCAAAGGCTGCGCCAGGCCAACGCCATGGACTTCGACGACCTCATTGCCGAGACCGTCTACATGTTCCGCGCGTTCCCGGCGCTCGCAGAGTCCTACCGGCGGCGTTTCCGGCACGTACTGGTGGACGAGTACCAGGACACCAACCATGCCCAGTACGCGCTGGTCCGGGAGATCGTGGGCCTGGGCTCCGAGACCGGGGTCGAACCGAGCGAACTCACGGTCGTGGGCGATTCCGATCAGTCCATCTACGCCTTCCGTGGCGCCGACATCCGCAACATCGTGGAATTCGAAGCGGACTACCCCAACGCCCGGACCATCAAGCTTGAACAGAACTACCGCTCCACCCAGAACATCCTCAGCGCCGCCAACTCGGTGATCTCACGCAACCCCAACCGCCAGGAGAAGCGCTTGTGGACTGCGGAGGGCGACGGCGAAAAGATCGTTGGCTACGTGGGCGAGAACGAGCACGACGAAGCCCAGTTCATAGCCAAGGAAATCGACCGCCTGCAGGACGAGGACGGGCTGCGCCCGGGCGACGTCGCCATCTTCTACCGGACCAACGCACAGTCACGGTCCATCGAAGACGTCCTGGTCAGAGTGGGCCTGCCGTACAAGGTTGTGGGCGGCACGCGCTTCTATGAGCGCAAGGAAATCAAGGACGCCCTGGCTTACCTGCGCGTCCTGGTGAACCCGGACGACGACGTCAACCTCCGCCGCGTACTGAACGAACCCAAGCGGGGGATCGGTGACCGTGCGGAGGGCGCTGTTGCGGCTTTGGCGGAGCGGGAACGGACGTCCTTCATGGCGGCCGCACGCCGGGCGGACCAAGCTCCGGGAATGGCCACGCGCTCGGTGAACGCGGTGCTCGGATTCGTGAAACTGCTGGATGACCTCGCCGAAGTTGCCTCGGGCTCGGGTGCTGCGGCAGCCCTGGAAGCGGTGCTGGAACAGACCGGTTACCTCGCCGGCCTGCGAGCAAGCAACGACCCCCAGGATGAGTCGCGGGTGGAAAACCTTGCTGAGCTGGTGGCCGTGGTCCGTGAATACGAACGCGACAACCCCGAAGGCACACTCGGCGAGTTCCTCGAACAGGTCTCCCTGGTGGCCGATGCCGACCAGATTCCGGACGCACCGGGCGCAGACATCGACGCCGCAGTGGCAGAGGCCAAGCGCATGGGCGTGGTGACCCTGATGACGTTGCACACGGCCAAAGGCCTGGAGTTCCCGGTGGTGTTCCTTACAGGCATGGAACACGGGATCTTCCCGCACCAGCGCTCGGCCACCGATCCCAAGGAACTGGCTGAAGAACGGCGCCTGGCATACGTCGGATTGACGCGTGCCCGCAAGCGGCTCTACGTCACGCGCTCCGAGGTCCGGAGCATGTGGGGCCAGAGCCAGTACAACCCTGCCAGCCAGTTTCTCGAGGAAATTCCCTCCGAGCTGGTGGAGTGGAAGCGTGAAGGCATGAGCCGCCAGGCCGGTGGCTGGGGAAGCGCCCCTATCGGCTCCAACCGTTACGGTGGTTCGTTCTGGGGTGCGGGTACCTCCCGGGGAGCCGCCGCCAGCCCCACCGCAGGTTTCGACGCCGACGTCCCTGCCGCCGTCGCACGCAACAGGGTGCAGCCACAGAAGGAAGTCATTTCCGTGGTGGTGGGGGACAAGGTCAACCACACAAGCTTCGGCAACGGCGTGGTTCTCGGTGTTGAGGGCGCGGGGGACAAGACCGTTGCCAAGGTGAAGTTCGACGTCGGCGAGAAGCGCCTGCTGTTGCGTTACGCGCCCCTGACCAAAATCGACGCCTAGACTTTCGCAGCTCCGCCCCTCGCCGCCAGCCATTGCCACGGGCGCAACACAACCCTAGACTGACCGGGCGTTGTCTGGGGGCCAATGCTGTCTCTGTCCCTCTCCGTGCGACGCTGAATAGTTGCAATCCTGTCGGGGAAGGACGCGCATGGGCACCATGGCTGGGGAACGTGGAATTGTGGTCAAGGCTGCGAGGATGGTGTTGGCTGCGGCGTTGGCGAGTGCCTTGACGCTCCAGTTCGCGCCGCCTGGCCTAGCGGAAGCGGAGCCATACGTGCCGCCGGGCGGCCAGGCAGCAACGGCCATTGCCACTCCGAACGCCAGCGCGGCGCCGGCCATTGCCACTCCGAGTACTTCCCCGATGCCCACGGCACGCCCGACGCCGAGTGCCAGCGCAGCGGCAACGCAGCCGCCCGCCGTCGAACCACCTGTAACTGAACCGCTCGCGAGCGTCGAAGCTGTTGATCCATTGGCAGTGCGGTCCTACATGGACAGGGGGTACCTCACCAAGGCGTACGATGCGCCGTTGGTGATTTCCGGCGGAACTGCTCCGTACACCGTGACCGTCAGTGACGTCCCGCCGGGGCTGACGTTTGACCCTGCAACTCTCAGGTTTACCGGCACGCCTACGGGGGAGGGGTACTTCCGGATGCTGGTCACGGTGATTGACTCGTCGCAGCCCGCGCAATCTCTGGCACGGGAGGTCGCGATCGATTTCTTTGACTATGAATTGCCCCGATTCCAAACCGTGACGCGCACGGAAAAGTTCACTGACGGGGTGGTGGGCGCCTGGTACAAAGAGGACATTTGGGTCGGTACGGCGGGGGCCATGCCCTTCACCACGGCCGTGGTTTCCGGTGCACTTCCGCCGGGGATGACATGGGAAAAGAACGGCGCATCCGGTACTCCAACTGCAGCGGGCACTTACAAATTCACGGTGCGGGCCACGGATCTTTTTGAATCGGCCGACGGGGAGTTCACGTTGACTGTTCGGGCGTCGGCGCCACAGTCCACCGGTTTCACCGTGCCGGACGCGGTCCTGGGTGAACCGTATTCGGCGAAGATCGCCTCCGTTACAGGAGGCGTGGCTCCGTATTACTTCTGGTGGTCGACCCCCCGCCATATGGCCGGCAGCCTGTCGTGGCACGATCCGGGACCGGACGGGCTCACTATCGATGCCAACGGGGTGTTGCAAGGTACTCCAACCCGTGTGGGAACTTTCCAGATCTGGGTGAACTTCAGTGACTCCGGACTCTACAACCAGGGAATCTTCTCCACCGTCGTTACGGTTCTTGCCACCCGCCCGCCCGTGGTCGAGCAGCCACCTGCGGTGGTGGTGCCGCCCGCAGCGGTCGACCCTTCACCGCCGCCGTCGTCCGTGGTTCCGGCAGGGTCCGTGGCGTCGACGTCCGGTGCTGAACTCGCCGCGACCGGCCTGGCGTCGGGAAGCCTTCCCACCACGATGTGGGCCGTTGCAGGCCTCCTGATCCTTGGTGCGGCGTTGTCTGCAGCGGGCCGGCTCCGGTTTCGCGGCCGGCAGAGCGGCGCCTGACGGGCATAATAGGTGGCATGCGACGGACTGTATGGGGGATTCTTGCCGCTTTGATGGTGGTTCTGGCCTCGGGCTGTTCCTTTGCCACCAAGGATCCGGACTACGTTCCGCCGGCTCCGTTGCCGCCGCTGGAGCAGCTCCAGCAGGTCCCGGTTACGGAGCAGACCACCTTGTCCGCGGGCGAGGACGTGACCGCCTTCGTCACCGCTGACCGGAACATCGTCTGTGC
Organism: Arthrobacter sp. LFS091; assembly: GCF_047977885.1. Lineage (NCBI taxonomy): Bacteria > Bacillati > Actinomycetota > Actinomycetes > Micrococcales > Micrococcaceae > Arthrobacter > Arthrobacter sp. LFS091. The sequence continues at coordinate 160,820 of NZ_JBFPFP010000008.1, read as the reverse complement.
CATGACATCCTCCCGCGGCGGGCACCTCAACCTGCCCTATGAGCCCAATACCTACTCGGACGCGGCGAACAACAAGTTCGCCGTAGTCCCGGTGGTGCACTGTGAGTTGGCCAAATACGGCAAGCCTGATGTTGCGGACATCACCGACGACTGCGCCGGCACCGGCCTGGGCTACCTCGGCGGGACAGTGCTGCTGTCCCCGGACAAGGCGGTCTATGGCGCGTGCCGTTCCGGCGTAACACAAATGGAGTCCGAGTTCGGTCCCAAAGGAAGCCGCAACGGACCCATTTCCAAGCTGCGTGAACTGGCTGACGGGCAAAATATCGAGCGCAACGGTCTTCGGTGCTCGGCCTACAACAGCGGGGTCGCCTGCGGAAACGTCTCCGGAGGCGTGGCGTTCTTCGTAACCAGGGATGGGTACCAGCTGATTTCCGACGGCGGCAAAACGGTCCGCGGGACCCTGAAACACACGCCGTAGCTGGCCTCGGCCAGCCCAAAAACCCCGGCTTTATGCGGTTTTTCTACATCCGATAGAAGTGTAAGGTTACTCACTTAACGGGTAGTGTGTAGCTGGCGGGACTCCCTAAAGGGCTAAAGTTCCGAGAGGACCTTACGCAATGTGACCGGCTTCAATCCGGTTGTTGACCGCGTACTCTCCGCAGCTGGCTATCGCGGTCATCGCGGTTCCCGGCTGAACAGAAAACTACTTCGACGTAGAAGGACACTAAACCGTGGACCTGTTTGAATATCAGGCGCGCGATATGTTCGAAGCGCACGGTGTACCCGTGCTCGCCGGCATCGTGGCGCACACTCCTGAAGAAGCAAAGGCAGCTGCCGAGAAGATCGGCGGCGTAACTGTCGTCAAGGCACAGGTTAAGGTTGGTGGCCGCGGCAAGGCTGGCGGCGTCAAGGTTGCCAAGACTGCCGAAGAGGCGCTTGAGCACGCCACCAACATCCTGGGCATGGACATCAAGGGCCACACCGTCAACAAGGTGATGATCGCGCAGGGTGCTGACATCGCCGAGGAATTCTACTTCTCGGTCCTCCTGGACCGGGCCAACCGCAACTACCTGGCCATGTGCTCGGTTGAGGGCGGCATGGAAATCGAGCAGCTTGCTGTCGAGCGTCCCGAGGCACTTGCCAAGATCGCGATCGACCCCGCTGTAGGCATCGACCAGGCAAAGGCCGACGAAATCGTCGCCGAAGCAGGGTTCGCTGAAGAACTGCGCGGCAAAGTGGCCGATGTCATTCTGAAGCTCTGGGACGTCTTCAAGAAGGAAGACGCAACCCTGGTTGAGGTCAACCCCCTCGTCCGCACCGGCGCAGGCGACATCGTTGCCCTCGACGGCAAGGTTTCCCTGGACGAGAACGCTGACTTCCGCCACGTGCACCACTCCACGCTGGAGGACAAGGACGCAGCTGATCCGCTCGAGGCCAAGGCCAAGGCGCAGGACCTCAACTACGTCAAGCTCGACGGCGAAGTAGGCATCATCGGCAACGGCGCCGGTCTTGTGATGTCCACCCTGGACGTCGTTGCTTACGCAGGCGAAAACCACGGCAACGTGAAGCCGGCAAACTTCCTGGACATCGGCGGTGGAGCTTCTGCCGAGGTCATGGCCAATGGCCTGGACGTCATCCTGGGCGACTCCCAGGTCAAGAGCGTGTTCGTGAACGTCTTCGGCGGCATCACCGCTTGTGACGCTGTTGCCAAGGGCATCGTTGGTGCACTGGCCGAGCTCGGTACCTCCGCGAACAAGCCGCTGGTAGTTCGCCTCGACGGCAACAACGTCGAGGAAGGCCGCCGCATCCTGACCGAGGCCAACCACCCGCTGGTTACCCTGGCCGCCACCATGGACGAGGGCGCCGACAAGGCCGCCGAGCTCGCCAACACAGCTAAGTAAAGGGACCCGAGAATGTCTATCTACCTCAACAAAGACTCCAAGGTCATCGTTCAGGGCATCACCGGTGGCGAAGGCACCAAGCACACCGCACTGATGCTCAAAGCCGGCACCAACATTGTTGGTGGCGTCAACGCCCGCAAGGCCGGCACGACGGTCCTGCACGGCGACAAGGAAATCACCGTCTTCGGCACCGTCAAGGAAGCCATGGCTGAAACCGGCGCGGACGTTTCCATCGTCTTCGTACCGCCGGCATTCACCAAGGATGCAGTGGTTGAAGCCATCGAAGCCGGCATCGGCCTCGTTGTTGTCATCACCGAAGGTGTTCCGGTCCAGGACTCCGCCGAATTCTGGGCCCTGGCCCAGTCCAAGGTGGACGCTGACGGCAAGCAGGTTACCCGCATCATCGGACCGAACTGCCCCGGCATCATCACCCCTGGTGAAGCACTGGTTGGCATCACCCCGGCGAACATCACGGGCAAGGGCCCCATCGGCTTGGTCTCCAAGTCCGGTACCTTGACCTACCAGATGATGTACGAACTCCGCGACCTCGGCTTCTCCACCGCTATCGGCATCGGTGGCGACCCCATCATCGGCACCACGCACATCGACGCCCTGGCTGCGTTCGAGGCTGACCCCGAGACCAAGGCAATCGTCATGATCGGTGAAATCGGTGGCGACGCTGAAGAGCGCGCAGCCGACTTCATCAAGGCCAACGTCACCAAGCCGGTTGTCGGCTACGTGGCTGGCTTCACGGCCCCTGAGGGCAAGACCATGGGCCACGCAGGCGCCATCGTTTCCGGCTCTGCAGGCACCGCCCAGGCAAAGAAGGAAGCCCTCGAAGCTGCTGGCGTGAAGGTCGGCAAGACGCCGTCCGAGACCGCCAAGCTGCTGCGCGAAGTTTTCGCTACGCTCTAGCTTTTACAGCTAACTCACGACGGCGGCCCGGCACCTTCCCCACGGAAGGTGACGGGCCGTCGTCGTACTCCAACCCTCGTTGGGGGGCCCGCTCTGCGCGGCATGCGCGGCTCGAGGGGCGCAGAGCGGGCCCCGCAACGCAGGAACAAAGGCCTGTCCGGAAGATCCGGGCGGGCCTTTGCTGTATCCATAATGGATGGTGTTTGTTAGTATGTTAGGACAAACTATTCGAAGGGAATGCCATGCCACTTGTGCGAATCGACGTGAACCAGGGCCGCGCGCCAGAGGAGCTGACGGCAATCAGCCGCGCCATCCACGACGCCATTCTGGCTGAGTATGGAATCCCGGAGCGGGACTACTTCCACATCCTCACCGAGCATCCGCAGGGACAGATCGTGGCGCAGGACGCAGGGCTTGGTTTTGAGCGGACTGCCGGTGTGGTGATGATCCAGATCTTTACCCAGGAAGGTCGGAGCCAGATGGCCAAGAGCTCCCTCTTTGAAGCCATCGCGAGCCGTTTGGCGGCAGTGGGGGTCCGTGGCGAGGACGTCTTTGTGGGCTACGTCGAAAACACTGCGGGGGACTGGTCCTTCGGCTTCGGGCGCAGCCAGTATGTCACCGGAGAACTGGCTGTTCCGAGCAAGTAAAAGCAGTCTGTGTCATGTTGTAAATATGTCAGTACAAACCTTTGACAGGACATGAAATCTGGTGCAAAGTAGTCATGTGGCCCCGCTCACTGAGGGGTGGCAAGGCATCGGGGCCCAGCGCTCAGAGGTTCAGAGTTCACAAGAGAAAGGTCAACGATTATCGTGACCCACGAACTGCTCACAATCGGGCGCATCAGCGTTGATATCTACCCGAACGACATCGGAGTGGACCTGGAGGACGTGACGTCCTTCGGCAAGTACCTCGGAGGTTCGCCCTCCAACGTGGCTGTGGCGGCTGCCCGGCACGGACGTCGCACTGGCGTGATCACGCGGACCGGCGACGACGCATTCGGCACATACCTCCACCGGGAACTGCGCAAATTCAACGTGGATGACTCGTTCGTTTCACCCGTGACCCAATACCCCACGGCGGTGACGTTCTGCGCCATCAAGCCCGCAACAGACGAATTCCCGCTCTACTTCTACGGCCGCTTTCCCACGGCCCCGGACCTGCAGATCCAGGCCGAAGAGCTCGACCTGGACGCGATCCGCGAAGCCAGGATCTTCTGGTCCACGGTGACCGGCCTGTGCCAGGAGCCCAGCCGCGGTGCACACCTCGCAGCACACCAGGCCCGCCCCCGGACCAGCCTGAAGGAAGGCCAGTTCACCATCCTGGACCTGGACTACCGGCCGATGTTCTGGAACTCCGAGGAAGAGGCGCGTGCCGAGGTCGCCAAGATCCTCCCGTACGCCACGGTGGCAATCGGCAACGACAAGGAATGTGCCGTAGCCGTTGGCGAGGGGACGCCCGACGAGCAGGCGGACCGTCTGTTGGCGGCCGGTGTCGAGATCGCCGTCGTGAAGCTTGGCGCTGAAGGCGTGATGGCCAAGACCCGCACCGAGCGTGTGGTCTCAGCGCCGGTCCCGGTGGAAACCGTCAACGGCCTGGGTGCCGGCGACTCCTTTGGGGGCGCGTTCTGCCACGGCCTGCTGTCCGGCTGGCCCTTGTCCGAAGTCCTGGACTACGCAAACGCCTCGGGCGCGATCGTCGCCTCCCGCGTTTCGTGCGCGGATGCCATGCCGACGCCGGACGAGGTTACCTCGCTGCTCGCCGAACGCGGCCGCCCCATTCCCGGTGCCACCCTTACCGAAGGAGCCGTGCGTTGAGCCCCAACGATGACCCCCGCCGCTATGAGCACCTGAGCCGGGTCCGGCTCGAAGATCCGGACGCCGTCGCCCGCGCAGCTGCCACCCGCCGTCGGCATCCGGGCCTGAAGTACGGCCAGCAGAGCTTCATCGTCGCGGCGGACCACCCCGCCCGGGGAGCCCTGTCAGTAGGTTCCGAGCCGATGGCCATGGCTGACCGGCGCGACCTGCTTGACCGCCTGCAGATCGCCCTGGCCAACCCGGCCGTGGACGGGATCCTCGCGTCACCGGACATCATGGATGACCTCCTTCTCCTGGGTGCACTGGAAGGGAAGCTGGTGTTCGGTTCCATGAACCGCGGCGGCCTGGCCGGCCTGGTCAACGAGTTCGACGACCGCTTCACCGGCCACACGGCAGCTGCCTTGGAGGCGCTGGGCGCTGACGGCGGCAAGATGCTCACCCGCATCTGCCTGGGCGACCCGGATACGGTTGCCACCCTTGAGGCCACCGCCAAAGCCATTGATTCGCTGGCCGAGCGCAAACTCATCGCCATGGTGGAGCCGTTCCTGTCCATCCGCGACGCCAACGGCAAGGTCCGCAACGACCTCCGCGCGGACGCCGTGATCAAGTCGGTAGGCATCGCCGAAGGCCTCGGATCCACCAGCGCCTACACCTGGATGAAGCTTCCGGTGGTGAAGGACATGGAGCGCGTCATGGCCTCCACCACCTTGCCCACCGTTCTTTTGGGCGGGGACCCGGACGGCAGCCAGGATGAAGTTTTCGCTTCCTGGCAGGCGGCCCTTGCACTGCCCGGAGTCCAGGGCCTCACTGTGGGGCGAACGCTGTTGTACCCGCACGACGGCGATGTTGCAGGTGCCGTAGCCACGGCCGCCTCGCTGCTGAACGCCCCGGCGCCCGCTGCCGCTGCCAACGCAAACGGCCATGCCTCCTCAGACCGCATTCCAGTGAAAGTATCGGAGTAAGACCAGTGGGAACAGCAACCCGTCGGATGACCGTGGCGCAAGCCGTGGTGGAGTTCCTGTCCAAGCAGTACACCGTTGACTCTGTTGATGGCGTTCAGTTCCGTGAGCGCTTGATTCCGGGGACGTTCGGTATCTTCGGCCACGGCAATGTGGCCGGCGTGGGCCAGGCCCTGAAGCAGTACCAGGCCGCGGATCCCGCGATCATGCCCTACTACCAGGGCCGCAACGAGCAAGCCCAGGTCCACCAGGCCGTGGGCTACGCCCGTCACACCCGTCGTCGCCAGACGTTCGCGATCAGCACCTCCATTGGTCCTGGCTCATCGAACCTGCTGACCGGCGCGGCGCTGGCCACCACCAACCGTTTGCCTGTGCTGTTGCTGCCCAGCGACACCTTTGCAACACGGGCGGCGGACCCCGTCCTGCAGCAATTGGAGTTGCCGTACGCCTACGACATCACGGTGAACGACGCGTTCCGGCCGCTGTCGAAGTTCTTTGACCGGGTCTCCCGGCCGGAGCAGCTGTTCTCCGCGTTCCACCACGGCCTCCGGGTCCTGACTGATCCGGCCGAAACGGGCGCAGTGACGATTTCCCTGCCACAGGACGTCCAGGCCGAGGCCTTCGATGTGCCCGAGGAGTTCCTGGCTGAGCGTGAGTGGCGGATCCGCCGCCCTGAGGCGGAGGACGATGACATCCGCCGTGCCGTGGAGGCCATCCGCGCCGCGAAACGTCCTCTGATCATTGCCGGCGGCGGTGTCCTGTACGCCTACGCAAATGACGAACTTTCCAAGTTCGCTGAGCTGACCGGAATCCCGGTGGGCAACACCCAGGCCGGCGTCGGCGTCCTGCCTTGGGACCACAAGTTGTCGCTCGGTGCCATCGGCTCAACCGGTACGACGGCGGCCAACGCCATCGCTGCCGAAGCGGACCTGATCATCGGGATCGGCACGCGCTACGAGGACTTCACCACAGCGTCCCGTACGGCGTTCCAGAACCCGGACGTGAAGTTCGTGAACATCAACGTCGCGCCGATCGATGCCTACAAGCACGGCACGACGCTGCCGATCGTCGCCGATGCCCGCAAGGCATTGGTGAAGTTGAACCAGGCGCTGGGTGGCTATCGAGTGGGCGCGGACCTCGAAGAGAAGATCGCCGCCGAGAAGAAGCGGTGGAACGCCATTGTGGACGAGGCCTTCGAGACCCGTTACACCCCGTTGCCTGCCCAGAACGAAATCATCGGCGCCACCAACAAGGCCATGGACGACCACGACGTTGTCATCTGTGCCGCGGGGTCGCTGCCCGGTGACCTGCATAAGATGTGGCGCGTCCGGGACCCGTTCGGCTACCACGTGGAATACGCGTACTCCTGCATGGGCTACGAAATCCCCGGCGGCCTCGGCGTCAAACGAGCAGCACTGGCCGAAGCCGCAGCCGGCGGCCCTGACAGGGATGTGGTGGTCATGGTGGGGGACGGCTCCTACCTGATGATGCACACCGAACTGGTTACCGCCGTCGCCGAACGCATCAAACTGATCGTGGTCCTCATCCAGAACCACGGCTACGCGTCCATCGGGTCGCTGTCCGAGTCCCTCGGTTCCCAGCGCTTTGGTACCCAGTACCGGGTTCTGGACAAGGAGCAGCACAGCTTTGACGCCGGCGAGAACCTTCCCATCGATTTGGCCACCAATGCCGAGTCCCTGGGCGCCAAGGTCATCCGGATCGAACCGGGCGACAACGTCATCGAAGCCCTCGGTGCGGCGATCAAGGAAGCCAAGGCAGCTCCGGAGACCGGTCCGATCGTGATCCACGTCGAGTCCGATCCCTTGTTGGACGCCCCGAGCTCCGAGTCCTGGTGGGACGTCCCCGTCTCGGCAGTCTCCGAGCTGGAATCCACCCAGCAGGCCTACAAGACGTACACAGACCACAAGAGCCGCCAGCGCAAGCTGCTCGGCTGAATCCCAGACACACAGATCCCACAGACCACAAGGAAGTCCGCACATGTCGACGACGACCACACTGACCACCATCCACCACTTCATCAACGGCGCTGAAACCACGGGCGAGGGCGACCGTACCCAGCCGGTGTACAACCCGGCCACCGGCCAGGTCACCGCTGAATTGCGCCTGGCCAACGAGGCGGACCTGAACACCACGGTCGCAGCGGCCCGCAAGGCAGCCGATACCTGGGGTGACATTTCCCTGGCCAAGCGCACCGCCGTCTTGTTCAAGTTCCGTGAACTCGTTGCAGCCCACGTGGACGAGCTGGCCGAGCTAATCACCGCTGAGCATGGCAAGGTCCTTTCCGACGCGAAGGGTGAGATCGGCCGTGGCCTGGAAGTCATCGAGTTCGCCTGCGGCATCCCGCAGCTGCTCAAGGGCGACTACTCAGACCAGGTCTCCACCGGGATCGACGTCTTCTCTTTCCGCGAACCCCTGGGCGTCGTTGCCGGCATCACGCCGTTCAACTTCCCGGTCATGGTTCCGTTGTGGATGGCGCCGATGGCCATCGCCACCGGCAACGCCTTTATCCTCAAGCCGTCCGAGCGCGACCCGTCCGCTTCGATGCTCCTGGCCAAGCTCTGGAAGCAGGCCGGCCTGCCCGATGGCGTGTTCCAGGTCCTGCACGGTGGCAAGGAGACCGTCGACGGCCTGTTGACGCACCCGGACGTGGATGGCATCAGCTTCGTTGGTTCCACCCCGATCGCCCAGTACGTCCACGAAACCGCCACCAAGCACGGCAAACGTGTCCAGGCATTGGGTGGGGCAAAGAACCACGCAATCGTGCTCCCGGACGCTGACCTGGACAACGCCGCCGATCACCTCGCCGCCGCCGCGTTCGGCTCCGCCGGGGAACGCTGCATGGCCATCTCGGTGGCCGTCGCCGTCGGGGACGCCGCGGACCTGATCGTGAAAAAGGTCGAAGAACGGGCCCTGGCCGTGAAGGTCAACAACGGCACCGAGCCCGACGCCGAAATGGGCCCGGTCATCACCCCGGCCTCCAAGGAACGCATCGTCAAGATCGTCACCGAAGCCGAGCAGGCCGGTGCAGCGATGGTGGTGGACGGCCGTGACCTGGTGGTCCCCGGCCACGAAGACGGCTTCTGGGTAGGTCCCACCGTGATCGACCACGTCAAAACCGAGATGACCGCCTATACCGAAGAAATCTTCGGACCCGTCCTGGTGGTAGTACGCGTCGATACCCTCGAGGACGGCATCAACCTGATCAACTCCAACCCGTACGGCAACGGCACCGCCATCTTCACCTCCAACGGCGCAGCAGCGCGGAAGTTCCAGCGCTCCGTCACCGTGGGCATGGTCGGCATCAACGTCCCGTTGCCCGTGCCGGTGGCCTACCACTCCTTCGGCGGCTGGAAGAATTCCCTCTTCGGCGACAAGCACATCTACGGCCCCGAAGGCGTTTCCTTCTACACCCGCGGCAAGGTCATCACGTCCCGCTGGCCCGAGCCCACCCACGCCTCCGGCGCTTCCTACAACTTCCCCTCCAACTAAGTCCCCCCGCCGCAAAGGAAGACAACGCTGTCATGACTGACGTCGAGAACAAACTGATCATCGGCACCGCCCCGGACTCCTGGGGTGTCTGGTTCCCGGATGATCCCCAGCAGACTCCGTGGGAGCGATTCCTGGATGAGGTTGCGGAGTCCGGCTACAAGTGGATCGAACTTGGCCCTTACGGGTACCTGCCCAACGACCCCACCCGCCTGGCGGAGGAACTGAAGCAACGCGATCTGAAGGTCACCGCAGGCACGGTTTTCACGGCGTTCCACCGCGGCGCCCGGCAGTATGAGGAAGCCTGGGAGCCTGCCCGCAAGGTTGCCGAGCTGACCGCGGCCATGGGCGGCGAGCATATCGTGGTCATCCCCGCCATGTGGCGCGACGACGTCACCGGCGAAGCTGTGGAGAACGGCGAACTCACGGACGAGCAGTGGGCGGACCTCTTCGCCGGCCACAACCGGATGGGCAAGGTCCTCCTGGAGGACTTCGGCCTGCACCAGCAGTTCCACTCCCACGCGGATTCACATGTGGGCGCGCAAAAGGACATCGAAACCCTGCTTGCCGCCACGGATCCGCAGTACTTGAACCTCTGCCTGGACACAGGACACGCAGAGTACTGCGGAGCTTCCAGCCTGGAACTTATCAAGAACTACCCGGACCGCATCGGCTACCTGCACCTCAAGCAGATCAACCCTCAGGTCCTGGCCGAAGTCAACGAGAAGAACATGACCTGGGCGGCTGCCAACCTGGCCGGCGTCATGACCGAGCCGCCGAACGGCCTCCCGGACCTGCGCGCAGTCATCGAAGCAGTCGAAGCGCTCAACCGGCCCATCTTCGGCATCGTGGAGCAGGACATGTACCCGGTAGCGTTCGATGTGCCGATGCCCATCGCCAAGCGCACCCGCAACTACCTGCTTTCCTGCGGTTCCCGTACCCGCGTCCAGTAGCACCCCAGAAGAACTTCACGAAGGACAGATACAGTGACTAAGACTCTCCGCGTTGCCGTCATCGGCGCAGGCCGCATGGGTGCGGACCACATCAAGCGCCTCAGCACCCGCATCCACGGCGCTGAAGTGGCCGCCGTCGTCGACGTTGACCTCGCCAGGGCCCAGGCCGCCATCGAGGGTATCGACGGCGCCGTGGCACTCGCCAGCGCAGACGAAGCGCTCAACAATGGCGACGTGAATGCCGTGCTGATCGCCACTCCGGGCTTTCTCCACGAGGAAATTCTGTACAAGGCATTGGAGAAGGATTTCCCGATCCTGTGCGAGAAGCCACTGACCCCCGACGCCGAAAGCGCCTGGAAAGTTGTCCAGGCTGAGCAGGCCCTGGGGCACAAGCGCATCCAGGTGGGCTTCATGCGCCGCTTCGACGCCGAGTACTCGGCACTGGGCGCCATCATCCGCAACAGCGAATTGGGGGAGTTGTTGATGCTGCACCACCAGCACCGCAACCCGAGCACGCCTGAGGGCTTCACCAACGAGATGCTGATCAACGACTCCGTCGTGCATGAGTTCGACGCCATCCGCTACTTCACGGGTGAGGAAATCACCTCCGTCCAGGTCCGCCTGGGCAAGCCGACCCGCAGCGCACCCAACGGCCAGCACGACCCGCAGCACGTGCTGCTCGAAACCGAGTCCGGTGTGCTGGCCGACGTCGAAATCTACGTCAACGCCAAGTTCGGCTACCAGGTGGCCACGCAGGCGTCCTTCGAGGATGGCATCGTGAGCATCGGCGGGGACAACGGCCCCTACGTCCAGGCAGCCGGTAAGTGGGGCGGCAATGTCACCCCGGGCTTTGAGGAACGTTTCGGAGCAGCGTACGACGTCGAGGTGCAGGCTTGGGTGGATGCCGCCCTTCGCGGGGAAATCGGTGGACCCACGGCTTGGGACGGGTACGCCACTGCAGCGTGCTGCGAGGCTGGTGTCGAAGCGCAGAAGTCGGGCGAAAAGGTCAAGGTCCAGTTGAACACCAAACCGGACCTGTACAAGTAGGGGACTGAGCATGAAAATCGCCCTTGACCCCACACCGTTCCACCACAGCCACGGCCTGCTCGAATTCCCCCGGGTTGCGGCAGACCTTGGTTACAAGTACCTGCAGATGACCCCGCATGCGGACCTCATCCCGTTCTACAACCATCCCAAGGCCGACGACGAGCTGGTAGGCAAGCTGAAAGCTGCGTGCAAGGATGCCGGCGTCGAGATCGCCTCTGTCCTGCCGGTCCTGCGCTGGTCCGGCCCGGACGAAGACGCACGCGAGGCAGCCGTCCGCTACTGGAAGCGGGCTATCCAGATCGCAGTGGACCTCGGCGTCCAGACCATGAACACAGAGTTCAGCGGCCGCCCTGAGAAGGCAGAAGAGTCCGAGCGTGCGTTCTACCGTTCCATGGAGGAACTGCTGCCGATCATCGAGCGCGAGGGCATGGACGTCCTGATCGATCCGCACCCGGACGACTTCGTGGAAGACGGACTGGCAGCTTTGCGGGTCATCCGTGGGGTCAACTCGCCGAACATCGGCATGGTGTACGTGGCATCGCACACCTTCCACATGGGCAACAAGCCCCTGGAGATCATGCGGGCTGCCGGCGACAAGCTGCGGCTGGTGCACGTATCCGACACCATGGACCACCATGCGTCCCACGGCTTGCGGTACATCACCAACCCGCCGGGCAACGCCGTCCGCGTCCACCAGCACCTGAAGATCGGCGACGGCGACGTGAACTGGGACGAGTTCTTTGGCGGGCTGAAGGAAATCGGCTTCCTGGACAAGGAGAACACCGTCATGGTCTCTTCCGTGTTCGCGGAGGACGAGAATGCCGAGGACGTCTCCCGGTACCAGCTCAAGACAATGGTCGACTACGTCGCCCGGACAAAATGACGGTTGGTTCGCTCCCCGTAACCGCAGGGAAAACCGGCCAGCCGGCCAACCCCAGGAAATTCCTTCGCAAGGTGGCGCTGTTCTCCACGTTCGGCGGCCTGCTGTTCGGCTATGACACCGGCGTGATCAACGGTGCCTTGCCGTTCATGCAGAAAGACCTGGGCCTGACGCCGTTGACCGAGGGCCTCGTCACTTCGATGTTGCTCTTCGGTGCGGCGTTCGGTGCCATCAGCGCCGGACGTTTGTCCGACCGCTTCGGCCGCCGCAGGACCATCATGGGCCTGGCCGTCATCTTCGCCGTGGCCACCGTGGCCTGCTCCCTTGCACCAACCACGGAGCTGCTGGTGCTGGCCCGCACTGTCCTGGGCCTCGCCGTCGGCGGTGCCTCGGTGATCGTCCCGGTGTACCTGGCTGAAATGTCGCCTGCCGCGCAGCGCGGCAGGATCGTCACCCAAAACGAATTCATGATTGTGACGGGCCAGTTCCTCGCTTTCACGTTCAACGCGGTGCTCGGAAACCTGTTCCCTGAAGAGATGCACGTGTGGCGCTGGATGCTGGTTATTGCCACCCTGCCCGCCGTCATTCTGTGGTTCGGCATGCTCATACTGCCCGAGAGTCCCCGCTGGTTGGCGTCCTCGGGCCGGTTCGGCGAGGTGATGGATGTCCTGCGGCGGACCCGCGCCGCCGACGACGTCTCTGCGGAGTTCGACGACGTCCGGCGCGCCGCGCGCGAGGATTACCAGTCCCGGATGGGCACCTTCAAGGACCTCACCGTGCCGTGGATACGCAGGATCTTCGTGGTGGGACTGGGCCTTGCCATCATCAACCAGATCAGCGGCGTCAACGCCATCATGTACTACGGCACGTCCATCCTGTCGTCCTCCGGTTTCGGCGACCAGGGCGCGCTCCTGGCAAACGTGGTCAACGGTGTGACTTCCGTGGTTGCCGTGATCGTGGGTATGTCGTTGATGACCAGGCTTCCCCGGAAGGCGATGCTCATTGCCGGGCTATCCGGTACCGCTGTGTCGCTCACAGCCATTTCGATCATCTCCGTCGCGGTTCCGGAGGGAACCCTGCGCGGGTACCTTGTCCTGCTGTTCATGGTAACTTTCCTGGCCTCCATGCAGTCGTGCATTGGTACGGTCACCTGGTTGACCCTGGCAGAGATCTTCCCGCTGCACGTGCGTGGGGTGGGAATGGGTATCTGCGTCTTCGTGCTCTGGATGTTCAACTTCCTGGTGGGCTTCTTCTTCCCACAAATGGTCGCCTGGATGGGCGTCTCGGCAACGTTCCTGGTTTTCGTTGCGCTCCAGCTGGTGGCCATCGGCTGGGTGAAACGCGCCATGCCCGAAACCAAGGGGAAGAGCCTCGAAGAGCTGGAAGAGTTCTTCAAGGCCGGTTCACGACCCTAGCGCAAGGCTTCAGAAGCATACAGCGAAGGCCGCCTGGAACATCCAGGCGGCCTTCGCTGTGTGGGTTACGCGCCGAACGGGAGCCGCGGATCGGTGTCCTGGCCTTCCCACGTTTGGCGGATCCAGCCGTGGTGGGGGTCGTCGCTGATGAGCCAGTCACGCACGCGGCCGGGGCCGGCCATGACGTTCAGGTAATACAGGTCGTAGCCCGGGGCGGCCATAGCCGGTCCGTGCCAACCGTAGGGGACCAGCACGACGTCGCCGGTGCGCACCTCGGCAGAGACGTCGATGGGACGCTCGTCGGAGGCGTAGACGCGCGCGTAGCCGATCGGATCCGTGTCCTCTGGTGCAGGGGACCCCGGGGCAACGCGGGTCTCAAAGTAGTAGATCTCCTCAAGGCTGGTCTCGCCGTCCTTCTCCTCATCGTGTTTGTGGGGAGGGTAGGAGGACCAGTTACCGGCAGGGGTGATGACCTCGCACACGATGAACCGGTCGGCTTCCAGCGCAGCCGGCGTGCCGAAGTTGTGGACCTGGCGTGAGCAGTTGCCTGCTCCGCGGAGCTCCACCGGGGTTTCCTTGGCCGTGATCAGGCGGGTGGGATACCCAGCCTTGGCGGGCGCCGTCGCAATGGCCACCCGGCCGCCGTCGTTCGAGCTGATGCTGACGGCCTTGTCGATCCCCGTGTACAGGACGTCACTTGGCCCGTCGAAAACCGACTGCCGTCCCGCGAGGCTGTACACGCCGTCGTCGACCGTTACGGTGAAGGATCCGCTCAACGGCACCACGATGCGCTCCTCCGGAGCGGCGGGAAGCTCGACGGCGGCACCTGCGGCGAGCGTCGCAACCTTCAGTCCCGTGTGGGCCCAGCCGTCTAAGGCGAGCGTGGAATCGGAGGTTCCCAGGGAGATGTCCCATTTACCGTCAGTGGCTGTTCCCAGCGGGTATACCCAGTTGGTCATGTGTGTGTCCTTGTTTAGCGCTGTACGAGTGTCATTTCAAAGCTGTAGGAGTCTGCGCGGTAGACGTGGTGGCCGGTTTCCACCATGCGTCCGGTGTCATCCACCGCGGTGCGTTCCATGGTGACCAGCGCCGATCCCACCTCGGCTTCGAGGAGGGGAGCCTGGTAGTCGTTGGCGATCATCGCGCCGATCCGTTGCGAGGCCAGCCGGAAGTTGACCCCGCCGCGGCGCAGGATCGCGTAAAGGCCTTCCTTGGCAAGCTGTGCCTCGTCCATGCTGGTGATGTCGTCGCGGACCCAGTTCTCCATGAGCGCCAGGGGCTTGCCACCTACTTTGCGCAGGCGGGTGAAGTGGTAGACCTTGGAACCGGCCGGCAGTTGCAGGGCGGTCAGCGTTGCCGCGTCGGCTTCGATGTGCGAGAAGCTCAGGACGTCCGTGGTGGGCTTTTTGCCGTTGTTACTGAGGTCGTCATAGAGGCTGGAGAGTTCCAGGGGCCGGCGGACCTGGCTTGAAACCACCTGCGTTCCTACGCCACGCTTCCGGACCAGGAGCCCGGCCCGGACCAGTTCATCCATGGCTTTGCGCATGGTGGGGCGGGATAGGTTCAGCTGTGCCGCGAGGTCGATTTCGTTGTCCAGGCGGCTGCCGGGTTCCAGGATGCCGCTGTGGATGGCGGCCTCGATTCCTTGGACCACCTGATGGTAAAGCGGCACGGGGGACGAACGATCGATGCTGAGACTGAGTTGGTTCGCCACTGGATTCTCCTAGACGCCTGCTGAAGGCCGGCCGGGGGAGCGGGTCTGCGGCTCCTCTGCCGGATGGTAGCGTATGTCCGCTCATGTTCTCTTGATAGGACATACTGCCTTTTTCTGATGATAGCAGCCGCGGCAGGGCCGTCAAGGAAGGGGCGGGCTCGGCCTTCACAACAGCCATATTACGTTAAAACATCCTAATGTCAGGACAAACTATTGACAAAGTGTGAGGTCAGTCACCATGATCTGAGTAGCAGGTGTTCCGGATACGAGTCCTGGAAACCTGAAGCTGACATCAAAGGAGATAACGGTGGCAAAATTCTCATGGCGCAAAGCGGCGGTCGTCGCAGCAGTGGTTCCCCTGGTGGCACTGAGCGCCTGTTCAAGCCAGGGCGGCAAGCCGGCCGATAACGGCGGCGCCGCAGCCGCTGGCCAGGTGGCATCCACTGACCGGATCAAGGTAGCGCTGATTACGCACGCCGCTGCCGGCGACACGTTCTGGGACATCGTCCGCAAGGGTGCCGAGGAAGCATCGGCGAAAGACAACGTTGAACTCCTCTACACCAGCGACCCTGAGGCCGGTCGCCAGGCGCAGCTGGTCCAGCAGGCCATTGACCAGAAGGTGGATGGCATCGCCGTCACCCTGGCAACCCCGGACGCGCTGAAGGATGTCCTCAAGAAGGCCACCGACGCGGGCATCCCGGTGGTCAGCCTCAACGCCGGCGAATCAGTCTCCAAGCAGTTGGGTGCCTTCACCCACTTCGGTTCCAACGAGCAACTTGCCGGCGAAGCAGTCGGCACCAGGCTCGCCTCCGAGGGGTACAAGCACCCCGTCTGCGTGATCCAGCAGCAGGGCCACGTCGGCCTCGAAGCCCGTTGCGCCGGTGTGAAGGCCAAGGTGCCCGAAACCGAAATCCTGTACGTGGACGGCAAGGACATGACTGCGGTCCAGTCCACCGCCACGGCAAAGCTCCAGGCCGCCAAGGACGCCGACGTCATCATCGGCCTCGGCGCTCCGATCACCCTGACCCTGCTGAAGTCCGTCACTGACGCCGGCAGCTCGTCGAAGGTTGCCAGCTTTGACCTCAACGCCGACCTTGCCCAGAAGATCGTGGACGGCGCCGTGATCTTCACGGTCGATCAGCAGCCGTGGCTCCAGGGCTACATGTCCGTTGACTCCCTGTGGCAGGCCAAGCGCGGTGGCTTCAAGATCGGTGGCGGCCAGCCCGTCCTCACCGGCCCAACCATCGTGGACAAGACCAACGCATCCGATGTCCTCAAGTTCGCCCAGCAGGGCGTCCGCTAGATCCAGGAACCAGGCTGCGCGGCGGCTCCCTGCCGCGCAGCCTGACCAACAAGGAGTCCTCCCCTATGGCAAACACAGCAACCCTGCCGCCGGCGCCGGCTACGGCCCCCGGCGATGAACGGATCGGGCGGCGCAGCCCCCTCCAGAAGTTCCTCGCAAGGCCCGAAGTTGGAGCGTTGGTGGGCGCGGTGGTCCTCTTCATTTTCTTCGCGTCCGTTTCGCAGACGTTCACCCAACCCAACGCACTTGCTACCGTGCTCTACGGCTCATCGACCATCGGAATCATGGCGGTAGGTGTGTCCCTGCTGATGATCGGTGGGGAGTTCGACCTCTCCACCGGTGTTGCCGTGATCTCCTCCGCACTCACCGCGTCGCTGTTCAGCTGGAACTTCTCCCTGAACGCCTGGGTCGGCGTGGGGCTGGCCCTGGTGGTCTCCCTGGGCATCGGTTTCATCAACGGCTGGATCCTCGTCAAAACCAAACTGCCCAGCTTCATCGTCACCCTGGCCACATTCCTGATGCTTACCGGCCTCAACCTGGCACTCACCCGCCTCATCGGCGGCAGCGTATCCTCGCCGTCGATCTCCAAGCTGGACGGCTTCGAATCAGCACGTGCGGTCTTCGCGTCCTCCGTCAGCATCGGCGGGGTGGAGGTCAAGATCACGGTCTTCTTCTGGATCGTCCTGGTGGCCGTGGCCTCGTGGATCCTGCTGCGCACCCGGATCGGGAACTGGATCTTTGCAGTAGGCGGCGACGCAAACGCCGCCCGCGCCGTGGGTGTTCCGGTAACAAAGACCAAGATCGGCCTCTTCATGGCCGTGGGTTTCTGCGGCTGGATTCTGGGTATGCACAACCTGTTCGCCTTCGATGCCGTGCAGTCCGGCGAAGGAGTGGGCAACGAATTCCTTTACATCATCGCGGCCGTCATCGGTGGCTGCCTCCTGACCGGCGGCTACGGCTCCGCAGTGGGTGGTGCTATCGGCGCCTTTATCTTTGGCATGGCCAACAAGGGCATCGTGTACGCACAATGGAATCCGGACTGGTTCAAGTTCTTCCTGGGCTTGATGCTGCTGCTGGCCACCATCGTCAACCTCATCGTCAAGCGCCGGGCAGAGCTCAAGTAAGGGGCCGGAACAATGAACGCACAACAGATCGATCAGCAAACCCTGCTGAAAGGCGAGAAGGATCCCTTGACACACACACCGGTCCACCTGCTGTCCCTCGATGGAGTGGGCAAGCACTACGGCAACATCATCGCGTTGCGGGATGTCACCATGGCCGTGGACAACGGCCGTGTCACCTGTGTCCTGGGTGATAACGGTGCAGGCAAGTCAACCCTGATCAAGATCATCGCCGGCCTGCACCAGCACGACGAAGGCACCCTGCACGTGATGGGCGATGCCAGGAAGTTCAACTCACCAAGGGACGCTCTCGACGCCGGTATTGCCACGGTGTACCAGGACCTGGCAGTTGTTCCGCTGATGCCCATCTGGCGCAACTTCTTCCTCGGCTCTGAACTGACCAAGGGATTTGGACCGTTCAAGAGCATGGATGTCCAGAAAATGAAGGAGATCACGCTCAGCGAACTGGCCCAGATGGGCATCGACCTCCGCGATGTGGAGCAGCCCATCGGTCAGCTGTCCGGCGGTGAGCGCCAGTGCGTGGCGATCGCGCGCGCCGTGTACTTCGGGGCCAAGGTCCTGATCCTTGACGAGCCCACTGCGGCACTTGGCGTGAAGCAGTCCGGCGTGGTGCTCCGCTACATCCTGCAGGCCCGCGACCGTGGCCTGGGCGTCATCTTCATCACCCACAACCCGCACCACGCTTTCCCCGTGGGCGACCGGTTCCTGTTGCTCAAGCGGGGCAAGTCGATTGGGTATTACGACAAGAAGGACATCACCCTGGATGAGCTGACGGCCCAGATGGCCGGCGGTGCAGAACTCGCAGAGCTGGCCCACGAGTTGGAGCAGCTCGGTGGCCACTCCGACGCCCTTGAGGAAGTCAAGGCCGAGGTGGCCGGTGTGGAGGAATCCGTTCCGGAAAACGCCACTAAGCGGCACTGACGCGATAGCTGCTGAAAGTCCTGCCCGGAGCGCATGTTGGCTCCGGGCAGGACTGTTTCCGGCAAGGAGCCAACCCTAGCGAGGCGGCGCTGTAGTGCCGCGCAGCGCCAGTTTCGGCTCAATGAGCGTGCGCTCCGGTGCCAGCGTCGGATCCGCTATGCGGGCCAGTAGCCTGCGGGCGGAGTCCGCCCCAACGATGTCGCTGCGGTTGTCGATGGACGTCAGGTCCAGGAAACGCGACTTGGCCAAGGGGGAGTTGTCGTAGCCGATCACCGAAACGTCGGCAGGTACTGCGAGGCCGCGCGCTTTGATGGCCGCGAAAGCGCCAAGGGCCATGGAGTCGTTCGCTGCGAAAATCGCAGTGGTGTCCGGATGGCGCTCCAGGAGCCGGCTTGCTGTCGCGTAGCCGTCTTCCTCCGACGTTCCGGTGGACTCGCTGATGAAAGGCTCGACGCCGGCAGCTTCCACGGCGCGACGGTAACCGGCGCGCCGGTGTGCGGAGGCGCCGTCGGACCCTGAGACGTGGCCGATGCGGACGTGGCCCAAACCCAACAGGTGGTTGGCTGCCAGGCTTCCGCCGCCGTCGTCATCGTTGGTGATGAGGTCAGCGCCCAAGGGCACGCCTTTGCGCCAGCCGGCCACCACGGTGGGTACCCAGGTCTTTGCGAGCATGGCCTCGCTCGGTTCGGCGGCTATCACCAGCGCATCGACGTGCATGGCGAGCAGTCCGTCTGTGGCTTCCTTGATCCGGTTTTCGCCCGGTCTGGAGTCCGCAAGCATCACCTGGTACCCAAGGTTTGAAAGGACGGATTCCATTCCACGGAGCAGGTCAACGAACCAGGGGTTCCGGTAGTCATCGATGACCAGGCCGATGCTTTTTGTGCTGCTGCTTGCCAGGGTGGTGGCGGCACGGCTCGGCCGGTAGCCCAGTTCAGTGATGGCGTCCCGGACGGCGTTACGGCGCTTTTCGCTGATTCTTTCGGGGTCTTTGAGGAACAGCGAAACCAACGACGGCGAAACGCCGGCTTGTGTGGCGACGTCGTAGAGCGTGGGGCGTCGGTTGTTGTTCAACGTATTTGGCTGCCTTTCGTGTCCTCCCCCGAGGATAGCCCGTTAAGGATTGACAGGACATATAGACATGGTTACGCTCAAATCCAGCGTAAAAATTGTAGCGCTACAAAATGCCGGACGATCCTCATGCGACGGCAGAATTTCGAAGGAGAAATCAATGGCTGAAAGCCTCGGCGTAGCCGTCATCGGAGCAGGCATGGCAGGCAAGGCCCACGCCGCCGCGTACCGCACGGCATCTGCCCTTTATAGCCCCGTGCTTCCCCAGGTCCGCCTCGTCTCCATTGGCGACGTCAATGCTGAGTTCGGTTCCCTGGCTGCACGCCGATTCGGCTACGAACGCAATGACACCTCATGGCAGGCCATTGCGGAAGCTGATGACATCGACGTCGTCAGCGTAGTGATCGCCAACTCGCTGCACCGCGAGGTGGTCGAAGGCCTGCTCGCGGCCGGCAAACATGTCCTCTGCGAAAAGCCACTCAGTGACACCCTGGACGACGCCCGTGCCATGGCGGACGCAGCACGCGCCGCCGAGGCCCATGGAAACCTGGCACGCATCGGATTCACCTTCCGCCGCACCCCAGGCATCGCCTACATCCGGGACCTGGTCCGGAACGGCGTGCTGGGAAACGTCCTGCATTTCAGTGGCCGATACTGGACCGACTACGGATTCAGCCCCCAGGCTCCCATGAGCTGGCGCTACAAAGGCGGCCCGGGCTCGGGTGCGCTGGCCGACGTCGGAAGCCACCTGACCTATGTCGCCGAATTCCTCTGCGGCAACATCACCTCCATCAGTGGTGGCAGGTTGTCCACCGCGATCGACAAGCGCCCGCTCCCGCTCAGCGCAGTCATGGGCCACGACCACGTTGCCGTCAGCGACACGTTCGAAGCCGTGGAGAACGATGACTACGCCGCCTTCAACGCCGAGTTCACCAACGGTGCCGGCAGCTTCGAAGTGTCCCGCGTTGCAGCAGGACACGCCAACAGCCTCCAATTCGAGGTCTTCTGCGAGAACGGCGGAGCCAAGTTCGACCAGCGCCGCCCCAACGAAATCCAGCTCTTCCTCAACGATGGCTCCGGCCTGCAAGGCGGGTACCGCCAAGTGATCCTGGGCCCAGGACACCCCTACATTGCCGGCGGCCTGGCCATGGACGCCCCGGAAGTCGGCTTCGGCCAGAACGACGCCTTCGGATACCAGGCACGGGCCTTCCTCGAAGAGGTCGCGGGCTTGGCCGAAGCGGACTCCCTGCCCCGTTGCGCAACGTTCGACGAAGGTGTCCGCAACATGGAACTCCTCGGCGCGGTCACTGAGTCCGCCCTGGATAACGGAAAGAAGATCACGCTATGAAGCTCGGGGTCTACAACGCGATCCTCCACGACCGTCCGCTTCCTGAAGCGCTCAAAGTCATCGCCGACCTTGGCCTGACCGGCATCGAGATCAACACCGGCGGATTCCTTCCCGCCGTGCATGTCCCCACGTTCGACCAGATCCTGGAAAGCGACGCCGCCCGCGACGACTACCTTGGGATCTTTGAGGGCACCGGGGTTTCAATCGCTGGCCTGAATTGCAACGGAAACCCCCTGCATCCCAAGCCGGAAATTGGCGAAAAGCACGCCGAGGGCATCCGTCGTTCCATCCGCTTGGCCAACCGGCTGGGCCAGGACCGCGTGGTCACCATGTCCGGGCTGCCCGGGGGAGAGCCCGGCGCCACCACGGTGAACTGGGTGGTCAACGCCTGGAACTCCGCGGCGCTGGATGTCCTGGACTACCAATGGGGAGTAGCGGCAGCCTTCTGGAAGGAAACGGACCGGCTCGCCGCAGACCATGGTGTCAAGGTGGCGTTGGAGCTGCACCCGCAGAACATTGTTTTCAATACCGCGGACGTCTACAAGCTGGTCGAGCTCACCGGTGCCACCCACGTTGGCGTCGAACTGGACGCATCCCACTTGTTCTGGCAGCAGATGGATCCGGTGGCGGTGGTCCGGGAACTTGGGCCACTGGTCTTCCAGGCGGCAGCCAAGGACGTCCGTGTGAACAAGGACAACGCTGCGCTCTACGGTGTGTTGGACAACAGCTTCCGGCGGCTCTCGGAAACGGAAAACCGGACCAACCTTGGTGGCGACGAATGGGCCAACGAATGGCCCAAGAACTCTGCCTGGGACTTCGTGGCCCTGGGCCGTGGTCACGACACCGCGTTCTGGACCGAGTTCCTCCGGGCCCTGCACGACGTCGATCCGAACATGCTGGTCAATATCGAGCACGAGGACGTCTCGCTGGGTCGGATCGAGGGGCTCGAGGTCGCGGCACAGGTGCTTCGCGATGCCGACGCAGCCCTTGAGGCATCGTTCAACGTCCCTGCATAAGGGTCCCGTGCTGCGTCCGGGGCGGCGGCTACGGCCCCCGCCCCGGACGCGCCATTCACCGTTCCGTGCGCTGCACGCTGATGCTAGGCCTGGACCCTGACGGGGACGCCGGTCTCCAGGGACAGTTGTGCTGCGTCGGCTACCTTTGACGCCGCCACGGCGTCTTCGGGAGTGCAAGGATTCTTACGTTTGCCGAGCACAACCTCTACGAAGGCCGCCATCTCGGCCCGGTAGGCCTGGTCAAACCGCTCGGCGAACGTGGTGTGCGCAGTGCCATTCGGGAAGGTCACTGCGGGCTCGGCCGACCTCATCGCCATCTGCTGGTCCATTCCCACCAGCACGGATTGCTCTGAACCTTGAAGTTCCAAGCGGACGTCATGCCCGGCTCCGTTGTAGCGGCTGGCCGATACCGTACCCACCGTGCCGTCGTCGAACGTCACCAGAGCCAGGGCGGTGTCGACGTCGCCCACCTCACCGATGGCCGGGTCGCCGTTGTTGGAGCCCTTGGCGTAGACTTCCACGATTTCCCTGCCCGTGAGCCATCGGAGGATGTCGAAGTCGTGGACTGAACAGTCGCGGAATAGGCCGCCCGATGTTGCAAGGAACTCCACCGGCGGCGGGGTCATGTCGCAGGTGACAGCCCGAAGTGAGTGGATCCAACCAAGCTCCCCGGCCTCGTAGGCCCGTTTGGCCTCCAAGTACCCGGCATCGAATCGACGCTGGTGACCGATTTGGACGGTGCCCGATTTCTCGCTGATGTAGTCGAGGACGGGTTGGGACTCCGCCACATTGACGGCCACGGGTTTTTCGCAGAACACCGGGATGCCTGCGTTCACACCCGCACGGATGAGACCGGGATGAGTGGCTGTGCCTGTTGCGATGACCAGGCCGTCCACTCCGGACCCGATGAGCTCCTCCGCTGATCCCAGGAATTCGGCGCCCACACTCTCGGCCACTGCACGGGCATGGTCCTCGGCCACATCCGTCAGTTTGAGGCTCACATGGATGCCATCAGGGTTGAGGGACTCGTTGAGGGCGCTGATGTTCTTGGCATGCATCACGCCGATCCGGCCTACGCCTACGAGGCCGAGGGTCACGTTCTTGGTCATTTCTGTCTCCGTCGGTGCAGCAGAAGGTCATCTCCTGAGAGAGATTCCTGAAGTGAGACTAGAGGTTGTCAGATTGTCCTGTCAAACATATGTGGTGATGTGAGTGAGGGTCTGGCTGAAGGGGGTGGGATGTGAGTGAGGGGTGGACATGGCTGACGCGGGCCGAAGAGTCTGGGGGAAAACTCCGACCCGCGCCAGGTCCAAGGGGCCGGTCAGGCGATGATCTTCATCGCCTGCCAACCGGTGCCCAGGCTGGTGGGGGGAACGTTTCTGAACGTTCCGCTGCCCGAGCCCGGATACAGCCACAGGGTGTCTCCGATGCGGCCGAGGACGTCATTCTTGGCGTCACCGTCCAAGTCCCGGGGCCCTGCCATCGATGTTCTGTTGTCCCAACCCGCGGAGATCTGCTTCCACGGCAACCAATCGCTGGCTCCGTCACCGGGATAGAGCCAGAGTGCGCCGGTATCCGCACGCCGGGCCAGCACGTCTGCTTTACCATCTCCATTAAAGTCCCCGGTGCTGAAGATTGCATTCATGACATTCCAGCCCGTTCCCACCGTGGTGGGCGTCCGGAGGCCACCGCTGCCGTTTCCTGCGTAGAGGCGCAGGTCCCCGGTGCTGCGCCGGGCCATGATGTCGGGAATGCCGTCACCGCTGAAGTCCCCGGGGGAGAACAGTTGGGTCATGGCACTCCAGCCGGTACTGATCTGCGAGCGGGCACCAAAGCCACCGGCCCCGTCCCCTGGGTACAGCCACAGGACATCTCCCGCGCGGGCAACGACGTCGGCCTTGCCGTCCCGGTTGAAGTCACCGGGGGTGATGGCGTCAGTCACCGTCGACCAGTCCGAGGCCGGTATGGCAAGCTTCCTGGCCTGGAGGCCGCCAGCGCCGTCACCCGGGTACAGGTACAGGTTTCCCGTCGCATCGGAGGCCAGGACGTCGGCTTTGCCGTCACCGTCGAAATCATGGGCCGACGGCGGACCGGCTGCGGGAACGCTGTAGGTCTGGGTGGCCACGGCGGAGGTGTTGCCGGCGGGGTCCACTCCGATGTATTTGAGCACCAGTGCGGAATTGCCCATCACGATTGGAGCCGCGTACTTGAAGTTGGTGGCGCTCTCCGTTGCCGTCGGTGTGCTGCCATCGGTGGTGTAGTAGATGGTTGTCCCAGCCTCATTGGCGGACAGGGAAATGGTGGCTCCACTGGCCAACGGACGGCTGGTGGGATTGGCCGTCACTGTGGGAGCCGTGGTGTCTGCCGGGACTGTGTAGGTCTGCGAGGCAACATCTGAGGCATTGCCGGCAGGGTCGGTAGCGAAGTACTTCAGCGTCATCGGGCCGGTGCCCGAGAACGTGATCGGAGTGGAGTACACCAACCCGGCGGTCAACGGATCCGTGCCGTCCGTGGTGTATTTGATCACCGAATTCGGTTCATTGGCTGTCAAAGTGATCGACGTGCCGGCAGCGTACGCTCCTCCCGCCGGGTTGGCGGTCACTATGGGTTTGGTCGTGTCCGGCCCCGTGGAGTAGGTCTGCGTGGCCACCGCGGACGCGTTGTTGGAGCTGTCCACTGCGAAGTACTTCAGGGTCAGCGGGCCGTCAATGGTGATGCTTGCCGTGTTCGGGTAGCTCACCTTCGTTGGAGTCGACGTCGTGGGCGTGGACCCATCGGTGGTGTAGTAGATGGTCCCGGGCTCATTGGTTGAGAGGGTGACCTTCTGCCCAATGTCATAGGTTCCGCCTTCAGGTGTGGCTGTGACTATGGGGGCGACGGTGTCAGCGGTGATGTACGCCTCGAATTCGGCCAGGCCCACGTTGGTGGTGGAACTGCTGACGGCGGTGATGTTGAACCGCAGGGAGCTTACCGTCCGGGCCGGAAAGTTGACGGTCAGGCCCGAGCCGTTGTTGGGCAGTGCCGGAACCGGGACGGTGCTGCCGTCAGAGAACTGCAGGTTGCCGCCCGTCACCTGGTCGCTGGCTACCGGCCTGTCGAAGAGCGTCACGGCGTTGATGGTGCGTGCCGGGGAGAAGTTGTATTGGATCCAGCTTCCGGCCTTCCCACCGTTGGTTACCCATTCCCGGCTTGCGTCCATCGGGGATCCCCAGGCGTAGCCGTCGCGCGCCTTCTCCGGGCTCTGTGCCGAGGCTTTCTGCGAGGACGCAGACACGGTGGTGCCGGGGGACTTGGCTGCGTTGCCGGTCCACTCGATGGCGGTGATGTACTGCCGTTTGAGCCAATCGCTGTAAGGCGGGGCAGGGCATGGCGTATCGCAGAGGTATTTGTCGAAGTCGGCGAAACGGACAAACGCGTTCACCTTCGCCGTGAGCTCGGCACCGGTCACGTTCTGCGCGTACTCGTCGATGACGTAGGCGTCGTAGGCGGAGGAAGTATGCGGCCCCGTGTACGAGCGGGTTGCCAGCTGGGCGAACTTCGCTGTTGCCCAGTGGTCGCTGTGGTCATAGGGATCGTTGAAGTTCCCGGTCCAATCCTGGGTACGGAAGGTGGTGGGCCGGAAATTCTTGACCAGCGTGTTCAGCGTGGTTTGAAACTGCTCTTTGGTGTAAGTGGCAGAGCCATCCACGGGACGGATGGAGGACAACCGGCCGTCCCACAGTTTAAGGATGCTTTGGCCCCCGTACCGTGAGCTTCCTTTACCGTTGGGAAAGCCGTCAGGGAGCCGCAGGTACACCACGGAAATGGTGGGGGCATCCCTGAGGGTATAGACGCTGATGGCTCGGCCGGGAACGCCGGCGTCGGAGGTCGTCCACGAATTGGCCACCCCCGCCATCATTGCGTACGTTGCCCGGATGCCGTCTTCCAGGCTGTTCCAGTATGCAGGCCCCTCGCCCGCTTCCCCGGCGGTTGTGTAGACGGTCTGGACGCAACGCTTGGCTTGGATATCGCGCATGAAGTCCGGGCTGATAAAGATCAGGTCGTCGTCAGTATGGGCCACGATCTGCATGGCGCCACCGGTACCCGGGCAGGGCGGAACGGCCGCAGAAGCCGGCGCGGTGACGCCAAGCATCAGGCCTGAAACGGCAACGGAAAAAGCGGCAAGCCATGTCAGTAATCGATGGCTTGCGGAAAAAAGTGGGGTCATGACACGGAAACGGGGACGGCGAAAGTGTTTTGGACGGTCCACAACCATGCTCCTTCGAGCAGATGTTGGGCCCCCCAGCCGGCGAACTTTACGACGCCCCCAGAGCGTCATCTGAATGAAGTTATGTACTCGGCCCGCTCTCGAGAGAGCCATGGGCGTCGTAATGCGAGTTACTGTACTCCTTCGGTCCGGGCATGGGTAGGGTTCAGGCCACTACGCTGAAACCATGAATCGCACCGGAGCTTTGAACCCGAGTCCGCGGACACTCGACGTCGAAAGTGTGGTCCACTTCGACCGGCTGGTGGCCGCAGGGGCCGGGTCGATGCACGGTTGGCACGCGCAGTCTTTGGACCTCCGTGGACATTCGCGTGAGCTTAAGGCCCTGGACCCCCAGGGCGCGATCTTCCTTGGCTGCACTTTCGACGACGGCGTGGAAGAGAGCCTCCGACGCCGCGGGGCGCTCATCTTTCCCAAGATGCAGGGAATCCCGTTCGACCCCTACCGGGGGAGCCTCTACTCGGCCGACGAGCTCTACCACGACATTTCAGCCACAGAGTACGAAGCCACCCTGGATGCCAGAATTTACCAATGGAGCATCCTGCCCGGGCAGCGGAAGAGTCTCGATGCCACCCTTGCTGCGGCCCTGCACGACCATGCGATCGGTGATGCCTTGGACGAACTGTTGGATCAAGGCGCACTGTCAGGCCGCAAACTGGTGGGAGTCATGGGTGGGCATGCCGCCCAGCGCGGGACCCGCGAATTCGCCGACGCCGCCCGGCTGGGGCGGCTCCTGGCCCAAGCCGGCTTCGCCGTCGCCACCGGCGGTGGGCCCGGTGCCATGGAAGCGGCCAACATGGGCGCCTACTTGAGCGGACTGCCCGAAGCCGATACCGCAGCCGCGCTCGACACGCTCGCCCTGGTACCCGGGTTCAGGCCATCCGTGACAGCGTGGGCGCGCCAGGCAGCAGCCGTGGTCCAACAGCATCCGCAAGGCACTCCGACGCTTGGCATCCCCACGTGGTTCTACGGACACGAACCTCCCAACCTGTTCGCCACCCACATCGCCAAATACTTCGCCAACGCCGTCCGCGAAGCCATCCTGCTGGAACTGTGCAATGGCGGGATCGTCTTCCTGCCGGGGGCGGCGGGAACTGTGCAGGAGATCTTCCAGGATGCCTGCGAAAACTACTACGGTGCGCCCGAAACCATCACGCCCATGGTGCTGGTGGGACGCGACCACTGGGAGCGGACCTTCCCGGCCTGGCCAATGCTCCAAAGCCTGGCCGCCGGAAAGCCCATGGAAGGCCGGATCTTCCTGGTGGACAGCGTGGAGGAAGCGCTCGCGGTTGTGACCGGGCACTGAGGAAGTTGCTCAGAAGTCCTTGCTGCAGGGGCCAGAGCCAAGTTGGGCCAGCCCAGTGAGGTCGCCCGCAGCGTACTCCCGAACCCAGGATGCTTCGTCGAACATGAGTTGGCGCGGGTCGCTGACGTGGTCCAATCCCACAAGATGCCCCAGTTCGTGCATGATGACGGCCACGCCTATTTCCTGGCCGTGGGGAGTGTCGATGATGCCGGCGAACTGGGGAGCGTCCAGGGAGAGCGTGCCGGTGACGTAAGCCTTGTAGCCGTTGCTCAGGCCAATGGAGGAGCTTCCGCCAAGGCCCACGGTCTGTCCGGCCAGGCGGGGGACCTGCTCCGGTGTGCTCCACGCGATCAGCACCGGCGCCCAACGGTCTCCGTACCTCGCGGGCTGGTACCCGGACCTGTTGGTGGAAGGAACCTCGGAGCTGGGGCCGTCGTAGATAAATTTCAGTCCAGTAGCGAGGCTCACCTGCCGGATGGCTTCCTCCACCATGGCCTGCCAGGAAGCCGGCGCCAGATCGGAGTTGACCACGTAGTGGATGGGCCGGCAGGGCGAATAGGCCAGCGGGGTCCCGTCCTCCTTGACGGCCAGGAACTTGTACGCGGAGCTGGTCTTCTTCAACGGCGCAGGTTTGCCAAGGGGTGCGTCGGCTTCCTCGAGTCCGGGTGGAGGATCCTGGCGCTGCCCAAAGGGCACCACCCCGGGCCGTGGTGGTTGGCCTTGGACAAGGGGCGAGCCGGTGACGAGTTGTTGGAGTTCGCCGCTGAAGTAGGCGCCCGCGCAGACGAGTCCGAGGATGCCGAAGAAGAACAGGATGGCGGCGATGCTGCTGTGCTTGATGGGCGGCCTGACAGGCGGATCTTCGGGCGGACGCGCAACCACTGGGAGGAAATTCGGCCGGGGAGGATCATGGTCTGGCCACTTGGACGACCCAAAAGGTTCCATGGAACCCCCTGACGTAGCGGCCGCGACGGGTGGTGGGGGCGCCGCCGTCGACCGTAACCGTCAGCATAAGTCCGGCGACGCCGCGAGTCCATGGCGCGACTGCTGGAAAGCGAAGCTTGTCAGATGTCCTTGCGGCAGGGTGCCGATGCCAGCAGGTGCAAGCCGGTCAGGTCGCCGGCGGCAAGTCCGTCCGGTGCTCCGATTTCCGGGTACATGAGCTGGATGGGATCGTCCACGTGGTCCAAGCCCATGACATGTCCCAGCTCGTGTTGCATGACCGCCAGGACGTAGTCCGCGCCTCCGCTGGACATCAGCTCTGTCACCTGTGGGGTGTCCAGCTCCAAGCTGCCGGTGATGTAGCTTTTGGGGCCGTTGTTGAGGGAGTACATGGTGCTGCCGCCAGTACCGATCACTTTGTCGGCCAGGGCCGGCGCAACCTCCGGCGTCGTCCAGGAAATCAGGAGCGGAGCCCACCGGTCTCCATATTTGGCAGGTTGGTAGGGCTCACGGCGCTCAACTGGCAGTTCGTCGGTGGTGCCGTCGTTGACGAACTGGATGCCCGACGCTGCGGAGATGTTCGCAATCGCGGTGGCCAGCAGTGCGTCGGATCCTTCCGGTGCGGTGGCGTTGTTGACGACGTAATGCAGTGGCCGGCAGGGCGAGTACCCAACGGGAGTGCCGTCGTCGTTGGTTGCCAGGAACTTGTACGAATCGTTGGTGGTTCCGGGCGCCGGCGGTGAGGCCAGCGGGGCGTCTGCTTCCTCAAGTCCCGGTGGCGGCGCGTCGACCGGTCGGGCGGCCTTCCCCTGCCCCTGGCTTCCTGGCTGCGGTGTGCCTGGCACGCCCGCCCCGGGAAAGAGCGCTGTGATGCGGGGGTCGCCGTGGAGGAATCCGCTGACCACGACGGCAATGACCGCCGCGACGGCGGCCAGGAGGACACCGCGGAGAACACGCAAAGCAGTTCCCGTGCGCCGGTGCCTGGGCACACGCACTTCTTCCCGCTCCGGGTCCACGGCTCTCCATTCCTCACGCCCTGGTCACGCGGGGCAGCGCGGAGGACGAACCAACAGTACGGGCTGCGGCCGGAGCCGTCCAACTCAGACGATCGCTGCGCCGAAGAGCAATCCCAGTCCGTAGGTGGCGGCTGCCGCTCCGAGGCCGATCGCAAGCTGCCGCAGGCCGCGGCTGAGCGGCGACGTACCGGAAAGCAGGCCGACGACGGCGCCGGTCGCCAACAGCGCGATGCCCACCAGGACACCAGCCACCATGAGGGCTGCGACACCGGTCATGCCGAACAGGAACGGCAGGATGGGGATGATGGCTCCCGAGGCGAAGAAGCAGAAGCTGGACAACGCTGCGCCCCAGGCTGAGCCCACGGATTCGTGCTCGTCCTCGGCGGGCTTCTCGGGTTGCAGGGAAAGGCTGGGATCGCAATCGCAGCTGAACAATCCCATGCGTTCGGCGGCCCGGTGCTCGGCCGCTTCCTGGGTCATGCCGCGGGCCATATACACCAGGACCAGTTCGTTGTGCTCAATGTCCAGGGATGGCGCAGCGGTGAGCGTGGCCTGCGTGGGGAGGGTGGCGTTGAGCAGTTCCCGTTGCGAGCGCACGGAGACGTATTCTCCTGCGCCCATGGAAAGGGCTCCTGCCAGCAAACCCGCCACGCCGCTCATCAACACCACCGGGCTGGGCACCCCGGTGGCGGCCATGCCCATGACAAGGGAAAGGTTGCTGACCAGGCCGTCGTTCGCGCCAAAGACTGCGGCGCGGAAGGTGCCGGACAACCTGTTCCGGCCACGGGTTGCGAGCCCGCGGACCACTTCTTCATGGATTTGCTCATCCGCCACCATGGCTGGCGTTGCGGCCGGCTCGGTGCCGTAGGGGGAGCGGCCTTCGGCCCGCTGCGCCAAAGCGAGCACGAACACCGATCCGAAGTTGCGGGCAAGGAAGCCCAGGAACTGGCTGCGACCGGACGCCGCCTTGGGCATTCCTGCGTGCTCCCCGAGGAGCTTGAGCCAGTGGGCTTCGTGCCTGCCTTCGGCCTCGGCCAAGGCCAGCAGGATCTGGCGTTCTTCGCCGTCCCGGCGTTGGGCGAGTTCCCGGTATACGGCGGCTTCGGCCCGCTCGTCCGCCAGGTACTGACGCCAGCGCCTGATGTCCGAGGACGTCGGCGCGGTTTGTGGTGCTTCGGCCTCTTGCGGGGCTTCGGTTTCGTTGATGGGGTCCGGAACGGGGCTCGACGGACCGTGGGATTCCTGGTGCTGTTGCACTTTTTCTCCTGTGCTGGGTGGGGTAGTTACGGCCCCATTGCATGCCCAACACTACCGGTTATTCTCGGGGATTTTTGGCTGGTATTCCTCAACCGGAATGTTCGGTGCGCCGTAATTTCGGCCCCTTGACCGGTCCGTGGGCCGGTGCTCAGATGGAATGACAGGGCGGGGTCTCCCGCGCAAGGTCATCGGGCCGTTCGCGGCCCAAGGGACGGAGGTTGCATCATGAACACCACCGAATCACACGCCAATTACCCGGAGCGGGCAACTGTGGAGTCCGACCCGGCCTACGACTACGCAGAGGACCAGGAAGTGGACGAGCCCTGGGTGGAGGAAGTGGACGCACCGGAGGATGACGAACGGGTGGTCCCGATCGATGAAACGGACGACTTCCGGGAGGAAGACGAAGAGGATTAGGCAGCTGGCTCCGGGAAATAAAAGTGCCTCGGCAGCCCCATGGGCTTTCCGACGGCGGCGACGGTCACGGTCAGCGTCCCTGACGCAGCGCACCATTGGGTGGGGCGCACGGCCTGCGCAAGCGCCCGGGCGATCAACCGCGGATCGGGGTGCCGCAGCGTCACGCTCTTCGCTCCGGTCGCTATGGTGACGGTCCCCAGGAAGAGGTCGACGGCGGGGATCACCGTAACCTTGCTGGCTGCGGGTTCGGCGGGGGTGCCGGGTGTTTGGGCGCCAGGTGTTTGGGCGCCGGATGCCGGCGACGTGGGGGCTTGGCTGCTGTCGGCCTGGTACGGCAAGGTACTTCTCCTAAGGGGAGTGCTCTTGCCCGCTCGGTTGTCTTGGGTCCGGGGCGGGCCGCTTCCTCATCCGAACCACCCGTGAACATGGGGTTGGTGTGTGGCCAGTCGGAGCTTGGCACCACATCTCTTGAAGCTGGCACAACACTACCGCACGCGCGCGCTCCAGTTGTGGGCCTCCTCTCGTTGTGGGGCCTCCTCGCGTTGTGGGGCCCGTTCTGCAGGGTTGGATGGAGTTTGAGCGCGCAGAGCAGGCCCCACAACGTGTACCTGCCGGGGACACAACAACGGCGACGCTCCCCGATAAGGGGAGCGCCGCCGTCGGGCGTTGCTTTGTTTCGCTTGTCCTGCGTGTTTGGGTTAGTTAGCCCTGCTGGAGCTGACCGGGTGTGCTTCGATCGGCAGTTCGTCGGAGATCGCGCCAGCCACTCGCTTGTCCCAGGCGGCCCGGACTGCGGGATCGGTGCGCGGGGTGAGGAGCGAGATGACCACGTAAGCGACGAACGAGGCCGCGAGGCCGTAATAGATGGGTTCGTTCGCGTAGACGCCGTCTTCGCTGGGAATGACTCCGGTTGCGAACATGATCAGCAAGGCCAGTGTCAGCACCGAGCCAACTGCCATGGACCATGCAGCCGCGATGCCTGTGCCGCGCTTCCACACCAGGCCGCCGAGGATCGCGACCAGGAGGCCGCCCACCAGGATGTCGTAGGCGATGGTGAGGGCTACCACCACGTCTTGCGCGGCCATGGAGATCAGGACCGCAACGATGCCCAGGCCAAGGACCCAGTAACGGTTGGCCTTGACGTCGTGCTCGGGGTTTTCGGTGTCGTCTGTGTTGATGGTCTTGCCGAACCAACTGGCCACGAACGGGACGACGTCGGCGCGGGCAACCGTAGCGGCCGCGATGAGGGCACCGGAGGCGGTGGACATCATAGCGGCGACAGCCGCGGCCATCACCAGGCCACCAATGCCGACGGGGAGGATGTGGGTTGCTACCTCCGCGTACACAACGTCCTTGCCGAGGTTTGCGACGTCGATATCCGGCAAGGCCACGCGGGCTGCCAGACCGATCAAGGCACCTGCGATGCCGTAGAGGATGCAGTAGACACCAGCCGTGGCGCCGCCCCAGCGGGCAACGGTGGGGGTCTTGGCGGTGAAGACGCGCTGCCAGATGTCCTGGCCGATCAGGAGGCCCAGCGTGTAAACGACGAAGTACGTGATGATCGTCTGGGTACCGATGCCGTCGATCTGGAAGAAGCTGTCCTTGAGGCGCCCACGGATGCCGTCCATGCCGCCGGCAGCGTTCATGACGAACGGCAGCATCAGGAAGAAGATGCCCACGGTCTTGATGATGAACTGCACCTGGTCAGCCAGGGTGATGGACCACATGCCGCCAATGGTTGAGTAGACCAGTACGATTGCCCCGCCAACGGCGATTGCCAGCCAGCGTTCCCAATCGAAGAGCACCACGAAGATGGTGGCGTAGGCGCCAGTGGACGTGGCGCACAGCATCAGGGTGTACGCGAGCATCACGATTCCGGATGTCTGCGTGGCCTTGCTGCCGTAGCGGAGGCTGAGCATCTGGGAGACGGTGTAGATCTTCAGGCGCTGGATGGTGCCGGCGAAGAGCAGGCTCAGCAGCAGCACACCGGCGCCGATGGCCACCACGAGCCACATACCGGAAATGCCGAACTTGTAGCCCAGGCCGACGCCGCCGACGGTGGATGCGCCACCGAGGACCACCGCGGCCATGGTGCCTGTGTAAAGGAAGGGGCCAAGGCGGCGGCCTGCCACCAGGAAGTCGCTGTTGTTCTTGGTGCGGGACTTGCCCCACCAGCCGAACGCCAGCATGGCGAGCAGGTACACCACCACGATTGCGATGTTTATAGCCGAAGATTCCATGAACGGTCCTTGGAGCTGATGCACGGAGGTTTGGGGATTTCGACGATACTCCTGCGAAGGGTCGAAGTCTCCGTGCTGACGATTGGAGATTGGGGAGGGTGTCGTATGCCTCACAGACAACACTTGTTGCCTCAGAGGATATGTTGTGATGGGAGTAACAGTCAAGATGCTTAAGTCATGCTTCGGCCGTTTCTGGTCCTCCTTTTGCGCGCTCCGGCTACTATTGCTCCAATGACAGGGCCACGTGACAGGCCTGAAAGGTTCGTGAATGAAGGCTCTCCCCGTTGAACCAAGCAACGTTCCAGTTGCCATCGGTTCCAGAATCCGCGCTGCCCGGCAGGCGCAACGACTCACCATCGAGCAGGTGGCAGACGCTACTGGTCTGACCAAAGGGTTCCTCAGCCGCGTGGAACGGGACCTGACATCGCCGTCGGTCGCCTCACTTGTCACCCTGTGCCAGGTTCTGTCCGTCTCCGTGGGGGACTTGTTCGCCGCACCGGAAACCCACCTGACCAAGCGCGACGACGGTCCCCGCATCTCCCTGGGTGGCCAAGGGATCGTGGAACGCCTGCTGACTGCGCGCTCCGAGCGTCGCCTGCAGATCCTGCAGGCCACCATCGAACCCCGCGGCCGCGGTGAGAACGAGCTGTACGCAGTGGATTGCGACGTGGATGTCCTGCATGTAGTCAAGGGCCGGATCAAGCTCATCCTGACCAACGAGGAATACGACCTCGCAGAAGGCGATACCCTCTCCTTCCCGGGCCGGGAGCCTCACACCTGGATCAACCCCACGGACGAAACCGTCGAAGTGCTCTGGGTCCTTGTGCCCGCTGCGAGCCGGTAGTTCTTTCCTCTTCGCGCGGAGCCTCTGCGCTCCTTCCCGGTTGCCTCGCTTCCGGGGGCTCTCGGTGATCCTTTGCCCTGTAATTCCGGGGTTTGCTTGGACTTACTTGCTGACCAACCGGGGAGGAGCGTTGCGCCGCCGTTCCAGCACTGCCCGGATTTCCGCTATGACCCGGCCCGGTTCGTACCAGATGGCCTCCGGCGGGTAGCGGAGGACGGAGAATCCCTTAAGCGTGGACGCGTTGTTGCGGTACAGATCGCGACGCAGAGCTGACCGGTCCGCATGGAAAGCGAAGCCATCCACCTCGACAATGAGCACTCCTTCGATCAGGAAATCCACGCGGCCGATGCCCGGGAGTTGCACTTGGGCATCGTAGGCAATGCCATGGCTTTTTAGGAGGTGTTGGGTATTGACTTCCACGATGGACTCGGCCCGTACGTCGAGTTCTTGAAGTATCAGCAGTGATGGGCGGGATTTGTGGGCGCTGAGTTCGCCCCGCAGCAAGGCCAAAGGGACTCCGCGGAGCCGGACAGCTGAAACTGCCATCGCTGCTGCCGCATTCGGTTGGAGGCACCCCAGTGAGTGAATCACCGCATCCTCGACGCTTGCGAGCGGAAGTGCTGGATCGGCGTCGAACCTTATGGTCCGGTGCCGCACGAAACCTGAGCCGTGGCCGTGATCGCAAGCCAAATGGTGTTGTTCGGGCGGGTTCCTGAGCCACAGGCCGTAATAGCTGGCTGCGCTGGCGCACGTAACTTTGGCGTTGTTCCGGATTGCCGTGGCAAATTCCGGTTTGCAACCCTTGAGCATGAAGACGCCGCGCCGAGGTTGCTTGGCTCCCTGTTCTGGCAGCCGGGAAATTTCCGTGCGTGAGTAGCCTGCGGCCAGAAGTTGCCTGGTGCGGGCAACCCCTCCGATTTTCTGTAAGTACTGGATGGCGTCCATCCAGCCAGTCCAGTGGGCTCGAGGGGCATTGGGAATGCGGGAATCGCCGCATGTGGGAAACGTGGGCGGCTGTCCGGATGGTTGTGCCGGCGTTCCTCCCCGTTTGGACCAATCCGCAGCTGCGTTCCTCCCCGTTTGCTTTGACCCAGGAGGCCCAAGGCCCCAGGGCGAGCGCGGAAACCCGGGATCCATGCGTGCCCTTCCCGCCGGCAACTGGGGAGGAGCGCGGCGGAGGCGGCCGGCAACTGGGGAGGAGCTCGGCGGAGGAGGAGCTAGCCCACGTGGACCCAGGGCCGGCGGGTGATGTCCGGCTCCGCTTCCCGCAACACTTCGCGCGTTACGGGCGCGATTTCGCCCTCGCCGAAGAACAGGAACTTGCTCAGGTTGGAGATCGGGTTGCCCTCGGTCCAGCGGAAGTAGATGTGCGGCATCAGGCCGGTGACGTCGCGGATGTGCAGCAAGACAGCGGCCAGGGTATTGGGCACGTTGTTGCTGTGCACTTCCAGGATCTTGAAGCCGTGCCTCTCCTTGCCCACCACCTGCAGTTCCTGCTCAAAGTCGGAGCTGTCGTCCACGATGATCTCGATGAATACTGCGTCGCAGTCGACGGGAAGGTGGTTTGCCTGTTGGGCGTGCTGGAGCTTTTCCCTGTAACGGCCCGCGCTTACGTGCTTGGGTTCGTGGGCGATGATCCGGACCGGCCCCTCGGCATGGTTGGCCGTGAACTGCAACGCCTTCTCGTCCAGCTTGATGTGCGTGGCCCGCAGTTCGAACGCCCGGCGCATGCGGGAGATGAAACTGACCACCATGATGCCAAGGATGAAGAGGGCCGCGATCTTCAGGCCATCCGGGCGTTCGATCGAGTTGACCACCGTGGTGTAGACGAAAACCAGGGAGATGATGCCGAAGCCGATGAACTGGGCCCGCTGCTTCTTGCGCCGTGCGGAAAGGGTCACCGCGATGGAAGCGGAGGTGATCAGGACAAGGACGCCGGTAGCATAGGCGCCGCCCTGGGCGTTGACGTCGGCCTGGAAAATGATGGTCACGATGAAGGCGATGACCGTGAAGACCAGGACCAGCGGGCGCAGGGCGCGGGCCCAGGCGGGAGCCATTCCGTAGCGGGGAAGGTAGCGCGGCACGAGGTTGAGCAAACCTGCCATGGCTGATGCGCCGGCGAACCAGAGAATCGCGATGGTGCTGACGTCGTAGACCGTTCCGAAGCCGTCACCAAGGAACTTGTGGGCGAGGTAGGCAAGCGCGCGGCCTTCGGCTTTGCCCCCGGATTCGAATTCGACCGCCGGAATAAGCATCACCGTGGTGAAACTGGAGGTGATGAGGAACGAGCTCATGATGATGGCTGCTGTCGTCAGGAGCCGATGGGCACCCTTGATGCGTCCCACTGGGTTAGTTTCAGTGTCGGACGGGTAGCCCTTGATCTGCGGCATGACGGCCACGCCGGTCTCGAATCCGGACAGGCCCAGGGCAAGCCGCGGGAATACCAGGAGCGCCAGGGCAACCATCATGATGGGGTCGCCATGCGAGGTCGTCAGGGCTGTCCACCAGTTGGTGATGACGTGCGCTTCGGTGAAGAGATGTCCGATGGAAACCGAAATCACCACCAGGTTCAGGGCCAGGAACGCAGCCACCAGGACGACGGCAACGTTGATAGCCTCTTTAAAGCCGCGAAGGAAGACCACTCCCAAACCAGCAATCAGCGCCAGGGTGATGACGACATGCTGCCCTTCAAGGAAGTCCGGGGCGAAGGGGTTTTCAATGAGGTGGGCTGTGGCGTCTGCGGCCGACAAGGTGATGGTGATCATGAAGTCGGTGGCAGCGAAGCCCAGGAGTGCCAGGACGAAGAGCTTGCCGCTCCAGCGGGGGAGGAGGCGCTCCAGCATGGCAATGGAGCCTTCGCCTCGGGGGCTTTCCTTGGCCACCCTGCGGTATACGGGCAACGCGCCGGCCAGGGTTGCCACCACCAGGAGCAACGTTGCCAAGGGAGAGAGCAGGCCAGCCGCCAACGCCGCGATGGCGGGCTGGTAGCCGAGCGTGGAGAAGTAGTCCAGCCCGGTGAGGCACATGACCTTCCACCACGCCTGCGGCTTGTGCGACTCCGAGGGTTGGCCGTGGGGGCCTTGCCGTTTGCCTGAGGTGTCCGGCATTCCTTCCAGCAGCCAGGGCTTGAGCTTGAAGGAGTCTTTTTGCCGGTTGGCCGGATCGGCCGGAGGCCTCGACAGGGTGGTCACGGTGTCCTTTCGCGCAGCACGGTGCTGCTCCCGGTCGAGCGTAGGACCGCCGTCGACGCCGAAACCCCGGTTTTTATGGAATCTTTACGCCTGCTGTGATGGGCGTCTCAAGCTGAGGCAAAGTTGTAAACAGATGATGCTTATTAGGCAACTTCGAGTGTATGATGGGTGTCACAGTCACAGATTCACCCCCGATCCACTAAGGAGTGGCGCATTTTGGAAGAGCTCCGTATTGAGGCCAACGGCAACCTTGGTCCCATCGATTCGTCCCGCATCCCGCGCTATGCCGGTGCCGCCACCTACGCCCGCCTGCCCCGCCTTGACCAGGTAGCAAAGGCTGACGTCACAGTTGTTGGCGTTCCGTTCGACTCAGGCGTCTCGTACCGCCCGGGCGCGCGCTTCGGCGCCAACCATGTGCGTGAAGCCAGCCGCCTGCTGCGCCCCTACAACCCCGCCTGGGATGTCAGCCCCTTTGAAAACATCCAGGTCGCCGATGCAGGCGACATGGCTGTGAACCCCTTTAACATCAACGAGGCCATCGAGACCATCCAGCAGAACGCCCTGGACCTCACCGCCAACGGCAGCAAGCTGGTTACCCTCGGTGGCGACCACACCATCGCCCTGCCTTTGCTCCGTGCCGCCGCCGAGCGCGCCGGCGAACCCATCGCCATGCTCCACTTCGACGCGCACCTGGATACCTGGGACACCTACTTCGGTGCCGAGTACACCCACGGCACCCCGTTCCGCCGTGCCGTGGAAGAAGGCATCCTGGACACCGAAGCCATTAGCCACGTTGGAACCCGCGGTCCGCTGTACGGCAAGAAGGACCTCGACGACGACCACCGCTTCGGGTTCGGAATCGTCACCTCCGCGGACGTCTACTACCAGGGCGTTCTGGAGACGGTCGCGAAGATCCGGGACCGCATCGGCAACCGCCCGCTGTACATCTCCGTGGACATCGACGTCCTGGATCCGGCGCACGCACCCGGCACCGGTACCCCCGAGGCCGGCGGCATCAGCAGCCGTGAACTCCTTGAAATCATTCGCGGTTTCCGTGGAATGAACCTCGTTGGCGCGGACATCGTCGAGGTTGCTCCCGCCTACGACCATGCGGAGATTACCGGTGTTGCCGGAAGCCATGTTGCCTACGAGCTCGTCACCCTGATGGCAGACAACGCCGTCGAGGGTGATCGACTGGGTGCCCCCAACGGCTACGCCCAGCAGGCCCTGGGCGCTCGCATCGAGGAGCTCGCGAAGGCCTCGGGAGAGCAGCGATGATCGATTTCGATCCGGGTACAGCAGCCCCCACCAAGGGCACCAACCAGCGCAATGGCGGGGACCTCGTCGTCGAGACCCTGGAGGCGCTGGGCGCGAAGACCGTGTTCGGTATCCCCGGCCAGCACGCCCTGGGCCTCTTTGACGCCATGGGCCGCGGCAACCTGCATTTCGTATCCTCCCGGGTGGAGAACAACTCGGCGTTCGCCGCTGACGGCTATTCCCGTGCCACAGGGGAGGTGGGTGTGCTGTTCCTGTCGACGGGTCCCGGCGCGCTGACGTCCTTGGCCGGTCTCCAGGAGGCCTACGCCACCGGTGTTCCGATGGTGGTTGTTGCCAGCCAGATCCCGCTCGATGGTTTGGGCGCACGCCGCAAGGGCATGCTGCACCAGCTTGATGACCAGAAGGCCTCGGCTGCGAACGTCACCAAGAGCCAGCGCCTGATCCAGCACGCTTCAGGCATTCCGTCGGCTATCCAGGATGCGTGGACCGAGGCGATTTCCTCGCCGCAGGGTCCGGTGTGGATCGAGATCCCGCAGAACGTCCTGCTGGACCCGATCATGGTCCCGCCGGTGGAAGACGCATTGGCCGAGGCCTTCGACAATCCGCCCCGCGTTGAGCTCGTGCGGGAGGCCGTGAAGTGGCTTTCGACGGCGGAACGTCCGGCGATCATCGCCGGCGGCGGTACCCGCCGTGGCCGGGCCGAGAAGTCGCTGCTCTCGATCGCAGAGCAGCTGCGGGCCCCGGTCATCTGCACACCCGGCGGCAACGGTGCGTTCCCGTGGACCCACGAGTTGTCCCTACAGTCGTGGATCGAGGACCGGTACATGACCGATGTCCTCGAAGACGCCGACGTCCTGATCGTCATCGGCTCATCCTTGGGCGAGGTCACTTCCAACTACTTCACGTTCGAACCGCGAGGCCGGATCATCCAGATCGACGCCGAACCACGCGTCCTCGAGTCCAACCGTCCCGGCCTGGGCATCCGCGCCGACGCCGGACAGGCACTCGCGGCCCTGGACGAAGCGCTCTCAGAGGCAGGCGCCGGAACAGCGAACAAGCGGGACTGGCACGGAAGCAGCCCGGAAGACGTGGTCAAGGAGTCCCTGGCCAAGGTCAAGGCACGGCTGGAATCCCAGGACCTGGCCAAGGAACTGAAGTTCATGTCGGACATCCGTGAGGCTGTTCCGGCGGACATGCAGACGTTTTGGGACATGACCATCTCCGCGTACTGGGGCTGGAGCTGCTGGGACGCCCGGCAGGGCCAGTTCCACTCGGCCCAGGGCGCTGGCGGCCTCGGCTACGGTTTCCCCGCGGCGATCGGCGGGGCTGTGGGCTTGGAAACCACCGGCAAACCGAGCCGTGTGCTCGCTGTGTCTGGTGACGGTTCCTCGATGTACTCCATCTCCGAACTCGCCACGGCCAAGCAGCACAACGTCCCGGTCACGTGGCTGATCGTGGACGACGGTGGCTATGGGATCCTGCGCGAGTACATGGTGGGGGCCTTCGGCCAGGCCACCGCCACGGAACTCGCCCGCCCGGACTTCGTCAAGCTTGCCGAGTCCTTCGGTGTCCCGGCCCGCCGGGTTGCCCCGGAGGAAGTGGGGGACGCGCTCAAGGCGTCCTTCGAAGCGGACGGACCCAACGTCGTCGTGGTTGAAACGCTGCTGAAGATGTTCGGCCCCACGCACCTGGACGACTAAAAGCGCCAACAGGCAACCCCCGCACGGAACACCTTGCGGGGGTTTTCTGCGTTGTGGGCCCGCCCTGCTCCCCAAATTCGTTCTTTGGGGCGCAAAGCGGGCCCCGCAACGCCTCCACGAATCCCATCATTAGTTTCCCAAAGCAATCAATATGAGTTATAGTTGCTTTAGGCAAACAAAAAAGGGGTGTGTCTACATGTCCGTCGGTTCTGCCACCGCAACCGATCTTGTTCATCAAATCTTCGATCTCCAACGAACTCTGCGTTGCGTGGTGACTGCCCACATGGCCCGCGTTCCCGACGTCGGAATGGCGCTCCAAGGTGTCATGCGGTTCATCGGCGAGGGGGAGGCCCGCGCGACGCACCTCGCTTCGCGCCTGGGTGTCAGCGCTCCGGTCCTGAGCCGGCATATCGCGGAGCTCGAAGAGCTCGGCTTCGTAGTCCGGCGGCCCGATCCGGCAGACGGCAGGGCGCAACTGCTCGCCCTCACGGAAAAGGGTGCGGCGAAACTGCACGAATTCGAAGAACAACGCAGCGTGAGACTGCGGGATTACCTGGCGGATTGGAGCGAGGCTGACGCCCTCGAGGCCTCCCAGGTGCTCAACAAACTCACAGAGTCCCTCAAGGACTCAATCCGGGCAACGGCGGCCGGCTCCATCACAACAAACCAGACAGCTTAGGAGCCCGGAATGGCTAAACCAACACAAACCCCGACGGCGGTGGGCGCACCAGCAACTGCTGCCGCGCCCATGACGCACCGGCAGATCATGGAAGCCTTGACCGGCCTCCTCGCGGCATTCTTCACGGCGATCCTCAGCAGCACCATCGTCGCCAACGCACTGCCCACCATCATGTCCGAGCTCAAGGGCACCCAAACGGACTTCGCGTGGGTCATTACGGCAGCGCTCCTGGCGAACGCCGCCACCACGCCCATCTGGGGCAAACTTGCTGACCTCTTCGACAAGAAGCTCCTGGTCCAGCTGAGCATCATCATCTTCGTGGCGGGCTCGGTCATGGCCGGCCTGTCCGAGACCATCCCGCTTCTGCTGACCGCACGCGTTATCCAGGGCATCGCGATGGGTGGCCTGACCGCCCTGGCGCAGGCGATCATCGGATCCATGATCCCGCCGCGCGACCGCGGAAAGTACTCGGGTTACATGGGCGCTGTCATGGCGGTCGGAACCGCCGGCGGCCCGCTGCTGGGTGGCTTCATTGTTGACAGCCCGCTCGGCTGGCGCTGGACATTCTTCGTCTGTGTTCCCTTGGCCGTTGTGGCGCTGATCCTTCTCCAGATCACCCTCAAGATTGAGCACATCAAGCGCCCCGCCAAGATCGACTGGCTTGGTTCCATCCTCCTGACCTCGGGCGTCAGCCTGCTGCTGATCTGGGTTTCCTTCGCCGGTAACCCTGACTACTACGACTGGTTCTCCTGGCAGTCCGCGCTCATGGTCGGAGGCGGCGTAGCGTTGCTTGCCCTCCTGGTGTTCGTGGAAACCAAGGTTGCCCAGCCGATCATCCCCTTGAAGATCATCTCCGAGCGCACCACTGCACTGGCCATCGTTGCTTCGATCGCCGTCGGTATCGCCATGTTCGGTTCCTCCACCTTCCTGGGCCAGTACTTCCAGGTGGCCCGTGGCGCTACGCCTACCGAGGCCGGCCTGCTGACGCTGCCCATGATTGCCGGCAACCTCATTGGTTCCGTGGCATCGGGTGTGCTGATCAGCCGCTTTGGTAAGTGGAAGAGGTTCCTGATCGCAGGTTCGGTGCTGCTCATCGGTGGCCTGGCCTTCGCCGGCACCATGGACCACACCACGGAACTCTGGATCGTTGCCATCTACACCGGCGTGTTCGGCCTCGGCCTGGGCATGCTGATGCAGAACCTGGTGCTGGCCGTACAGAACACCGTCCAGGCCAAGGACATCGGAACGGCAAGTGCTTCGGTGGCATTCTTCCGGTCGGTGGGCGGCGCGATCGGTGTCTCCGTCCTCGGTGCCATCATGTCCAACCACGTGAAGGACCTTGCCGTGGAAGGAATGGCCGCTGCGGGCATTCCGGTCCAGGGTGGCGGCTCCGGGGCCAGCATGGACCTGGCCGACATGCCTGCGCCCATCGCCGACATCATGCGGGCTGCATACGGCGACGCAACTGCACAGATCTTCCTTATTTCCGCCATCATCAGCGTGGTTGCCCTCCTGGCCGTTCTGTTCATCAAGGAACGTCCACTGCGCCGCACGGTTGATGCCGCTCCCGAAAAGGAACTGATTGCCACGGCCTCCGGCGATGCTGGAATGTCCCTGGACACGTCGTCCCTGGACGCCGTAAAGACCGACGACGGCGGCAGCGGCCTGGGTGCCGAACGCCCCGCCGGTGGGGCGGACCGCCAGATTCCGAAGCAGGATTCCGGATCCGACCTGGACCTGGAATTTGCCCGGATCCTCACCCAGGAACGTCCCCATGCCACTGGTGACGTCAAGGAAGTCCAGGAGCAGCTGTCCCGGACGCAGTACGTCCTGGCCGAACAGCAACTGCAGCTCAGCCGAGCCAATGTTGAACTGCAGGCACGCCTGCGGGAGCAGCAGGCCATCGCAGAGCAGCA
The DNA here is from genome assembly GCF_047977885.1 of Arthrobacter sp. LFS091. Classification (NCBI taxonomy): domain Bacteria; kingdom Bacillati; phylum Actinomycetota; class Actinomycetes; order Micrococcales; family Micrococcaceae; genus Arthrobacter; species Arthrobacter sp. LFS091. The sequence goes on along the minus strand of NZ_JBFPFP010000008.1, from coordinate 117,867 downwards.
GGCCGCCACTGCCGAAGAGTTGGCAGCCATCCGCAAGGAGCTCAAGCGCGAACGCAGGCAACAGGAGCGTATGGCATTGCTGCTTCTTCAGGGAGCCGAAGCCCGTGCCGACCACGGTAAGCACGCCGGCTAATCCGACCACGGATCCCGTCCTTGTGTGAAACACCCGGCGTAGTACGTGGGCCGTGACGAACAAGGGCGGGACAGTAAGCGTCGGCTGGGTAACCCGGCCGGCGCTTTGCTGCGTTCCAACCTGCCTGTCGCTGGGCCAGATGCACCGGCGGGAGCACCCGGGACACGGGAGATACTCCGCTGGGATGATCTTTTCCCTGGGTCGTTTCGCCACAGCAAAGTATTTCGTACAGTGGGGAGGCTAATACTGTCAGCCCTTGCTGCCAAACTTCTTCCTGTCTCATTCACGCACTCTTTCTAAGGACCCGTGGGCATGCTTGTCACCCTTATACGGCGCTATTCCAAGCCGTATTTGCCGCAGATAGCGGCCGTGCTGTTCTTTCAGCTGGCCTCTACCATTGCCACGCTCTACCTCCCCAGCCTCAACGCCAAGATCATCGATGAGGGTGTCTCCCGCGGGGACACCGACTTCATCTGGCAGACCGGTGCCCTCATGCTCGCGGTGGCCCTGGGACAGGTGCTCTCCGCCATCATCGCCGTCTACTTCGGGGCCCGGGTGGCCATGGCCATCGGCCGCGATCTTCGGCGCAGCGTTTACCGCCAGGTCAGCGGTTTCTCGGCGCAGGACGTCAACCGTTTCGGTGCCCCTACGTTGATCACCCGCGGCACCAACGACGTCCAGCAGGTACAGATGCTGGTGCTGATGGGCCTGAACTTCATGGTTTCGACACCCATCATGTGTGTCGGTGGCATCATCATGGCACTCCGCGAGGACCTCAGCCTCTCCTGGCTTGTCTGGGTCTCGGTCCCGGTCCTCGTCGCAGTAGTTGGTTACCTCGTGGTCCGCTTGATGCCCTTGTTCCGCTCCATGCAGACCAAGATCGACGCCATCAATGGCGTGCTCCGTGAGCAGATCATCGGCATCCGCGTGGTGCGTGCTTTCGTGCGTGAGCCCCATGAAGCCAAACGTTTCGGTGATGCCAATGACGAGCTGACTGCGGTGTCCGTGAAGATCGGTAACCTGTTCGTCCTGATGTTCCCGGCCATTGGCATGATCCTGCACCTCTCCACCGCGGCTGTGCTGTGGTTCGGTGGCCAGCGCGTGGACTCCGGCGACATGCAGGTTGGCGCGCTCACGGCGTTCCTGCAGTACCTGCTCCAGATCCTCATGGCCGTCATGATGGGTACGTTCATGGCCATGATGATTCCGCGTGCCTCCGTCTGCGCCGACCGTATTGGTGAGGTGCTCGACGTCGAGCCTTCCATCCATAACCCAACCTCACCGGTGGTGCCCGCTGAGAAGAAGGGACGTGTCGAATTCCGCGACGTCACCTTCAAGTACCCCGGTGCCGAGGCACCCGTACTGAGCAACATCTCCTTCACGGCAGAGCCGGGCAAGACCCTGGCCATTATCGGTTCAACGGGTGCCGGCAAGACCACCCTGGTTTCGCTGCTGCCGCGACTCTACGACGTCGGTTCAGGTGATGTACTGCTCGACGGCGTACCTGTCACCAAGATGGACGCCTCGGAGATCACCAGCCGCGTCTCGGCTGTTCCGCAGAAGCCGTATCTGTTCTCGGGCACGATCGAGCACAACCTTCGTTTCGGGAAGCCGGATGCAACTGACGAGGAACTGTGGGATGCGCTTGAAACCGCGCAGGCCAAGGGCTTTGTGGAGGAGAAGTCGTCCGGCTTGAACCGACGCATCGCCCAGGGCGGAACCAACGTCTCCGGCGGGCAGCGCCAGCGTCTGTCCATTGCCAGGGCCCTGGTCACCAAACCCAATGTCTACCTGTTCGACGATTCCTTCTCGGCCTTGGACGTTGCCACCGATGCCAGGCTCCGGAAGGCGCTGAAGGCCAAGACGAGGGACGCCACGGTCATCATCGTGGCCCAGCGTGTCTCCACCATCGCCGACGCCGACGAAATCCTGGTCCTGGACAACGGCCGGATCGTGGACCGTGGAACGCACGACGAACTGCTGGAAACGTCGCCCACGTACCAGGAAATCGTTGAATCACAGTTGAGCGTGGAGGAAGTGGCATGAGCGGGCAGAACCAGCAGAAGAAGCGCGGCTGGGCTGCCAAGGCAGAAGCCGCCAAGAATGCCAAGGCGACAGCCGAGGCCCAGGTCGCAACCGAAGTGCTTGAGGACGAAGACTTCGTAGAAGAGGAATACGTCCCCACAGAGGCTGATGGCGGCATGTTCGGCGACGTTCCGGCCAAGAAGGCCAAAGCGTTCTGGCCGTCGGCGAAGCGGCTCATGGGCCTGCTGAAACCCGAAAGCGTCGGCGTGTACATCGTGATCGGCCTGGTGGTCGTCTCGGTGGTCCTGAACGTCATTGCCCCCAAGGTCCTCGGTAGTGCCATGGACGTCATCTTCGGCGGCGTCGTGGGGAAGCAAATCCCGCAGGGCGTCTCCCAGGAACAGTTCGTCGAGCTTATGCGCCAGCAGGGCCAAGGCAACTTTGCGGACATGGTCTCCAAGATGGAGCTCACCAACGGGATCAACTTCCCCAAGCTGACGTTCCTGATTTCGATCGTGCTGCTGATGTATTTTGTGGCCAACATCTTCCTCTGGGCACAAGGGTGGTTGCTCAACAGGATCGTCATGCGGGTCATCAAGAAGCTCCGCAACGATGTCCAGGCGAAGCTCAACAGGCTCCCGCTGAACTACTTCGACACCCGCCAGCGTGGAGACATCCTGTCCCGCGTGACCAACGACGTCGACAACGTCCAGCAAGGCCTGCAGCAGGCATTCTCCCAGTTGGTCAGCTCCGTGCTGACGGTGCTGGGCATTACGGTCATGATGTTCATCGTGTCCTGGGAATTGGCGCTGATCGCGTTGATCGCCCTGCCGCTCTCCGGCATCCTGGCAGGCGTCATCGGTGCCCGCAGCCAGAAACTGTTCGCGGCACAGTGGAAGAACACCGGCGCTTTGAATGGCCAGATCGAGGAAGCGTTCTCCGGCCACGATCTTGTGAAGGTGTTCGGCCGCGACGCCGACATGCTGGAGCGCTTCGATGAGAAGAACAACGAACTCTACAAAGCATCGTTCGGTGCCCAGTTCGTCTCGGGCGTGATCTTCCCGGCGATGAACTTCGTGTCCTACCTGTCCTACGTTGGCATTGCCGTCGTGGGTGGCCTGCGGGTCGCGTCGGGCTCAATGAGCCTGGGTGACGCCACGGCCTTCATCCAGTACTCGCGTGAATTCACCCAGCCCCTGGGCCAGATCGCCGGCATGGCCAACATGCTGCAGTCCGGCGTTGCCTCTGCCGAGCGGGTCTTCGAGTTCCTCGATGCCGATGAAGAGATCGAAGAGACCGGCACGCGCCACCTGCCGGCCAAGACCGACGGCCACGTTGAATTCGAGCACGTTTCCTTCAGCTACGTGGAGGACAAGCCGTTGATCGAGGACCTCTCCTTCAGCGCTGAGCCCGGGCACACGGTAGCCATCGTCGGACCAACCGGGGCGGGTAAAACCACACTGGTCAACCTGGTCATGCGTTTCTACGAGCTCAACGCCGGCCGCATCACACTGGACGGCGTGGACATCAAGGACCTCAGCCGTGCCGAGCTGCGCTCCAAGGTGGGCATGGTGCTGCAGGATGCCTGGCTGTTCGGTGGAACGATTTACGACAACATCAAGTACGGCAAGTTGGACGCCACGGAAGAGCAGATCATGGAGGCGGCCAAGGCTACCTACGTGGACCGTTTCGTACGTGCCCTGCCGGACGGTTACCAAACCATCATCGACGAAGAAGGCAGCAACGTCAGCGCAGGTGAAAAGCAGCTCATCACCATCGCGCGCGCGTTCGTGTCCGACCCGTCCCTGTTGATCCTGGACGAGGCGACAAGCTCTGTGGATACCCGGACCGAGCTGTTGCTGCAGAAAGCCATGGCGGCACTGCGCACTGACCGGACCAGCTTCGTTATTGCCCACCGGCTCTCCACTATCCGCGACGCCGATACCATCCTGGTCATGGAGAACGGCAAGATCGTGGAGCAAGGCAACCACGCACATCTGCTCACCCTGCAGGGCGCGTACTACCGGTTGTACATGTCGCAGTTCGCGGGTGAGCAAGAGACCGCGGTGGACGATTCGACGGCGGTGCACAGCTGAGCACGGAATTGCCGGCTACCGGAGCATCCGCCACGCCCCAGCGCATTGAGGTCCTCGTGCCCATGCGTTGGGGCGACATGGACGCCTACGGCCACATCAACAACGTCCAGATCGTGCGCATGCTCGAGGAAGCCCGTATCGCAGCCTTCGGGCCTCCCCGTGGTGCGGGACTCCCTGGGGTTGAGCCACCGGCAGCTCTTTTCAACGATGTTGACGAGGGCACCATGACCCTGGTTGTTGAACACAAGGTCCGCTACGTCCGGACGCTGGAATACCGCAATGTTCCGGCCGTCGTGGAGATTTGGGTGGGCGCCATCAAAGGGGCCAGCTTCGATCTGCACTACGTCATCAAGGACCCGGTCACCGGGGAGGAGTGCGTCAAAGCCAGCACGCACCTGGCCTTCGTCGCTGAGGCCAGCGGCCGCGTCCTCCGGCTCACTCCTGAACAAAAGGAGCAGCTGGGACGCTACCAGGCTCCCTGACGTCGAGCACGCGTGCGGCCCCCGGGATACGTTCCCGGGGGCCGTTCGCGTAGGCGAACCCACGGGCACGTAGAGTTTCAGCATGAAACTTGAAATAGCCGTAGTGAGTGCTGCCGGAGCAGGGATCGCCGCCTCGGAAGGCGCGGACCGCATCGAACTGTGCAGCAGCCTGGAACTTGGTGGCATCACGCCCAGCCAGGGCCTCATGGAAGCCAGCCTGGAACACGTCGACGGCCGTTTGGAAATCCACCCGCTGATTCGATGCAGGCCCGGCGATTTCCGGTATTCCGCCTCGGACGTGGACACCATGGTGCATGAGATCCGGCACTTGCTGGCCCAAGGTGCGCACGGGGTTGTGGTGGGAGCGCTCACGGGGGCCGGCGAGTTGGATGTCCGCATCCTGCAACGCCTGGCGGACGCCGCCCGGGACGCCAACCAGGACGCCGAATTGACGTTCCACCGGGCCATCGACCAGTCCAAGGACCCGCTGGCCGCCTTGGAGCAGCTCCTCGAACTGGGATTCACGCGGGTCCTCACCTCCGGGCACGAAGCCACGGCAGGAGCGGGCCTGCCTACTTTGGCCGCCATGGCAGAACGGGCCGGAGCTGACCTGCAGATCATGGCCGGTGGGGGATTGGCGCTGGAGGACATCCCTGCCATGCACAAGGCAGGCCTTTCGGCTGTTCACTTGTCAGCCAAGAGGACTGTCTCCACCCTCGGCGAGGGAACGATTTCCCTAGGCGCCCAGGATGGCAACGATCCCACGGCCTACACCGTCACCGACCGCGAAACCGTTCGGGCCGCCAAAGCGAAGGTCAACGCATTGAACGGCGCCGCAGCTTAACCAGGCCGCCGCCGTCCAGCCCAGTGCGGGCGAATTCCAGTGAGTACGCATCGTAATGACCCTTTACAGAGGGTGCCGCAACGCCAATGATTGAAGGATTCACCAACTCGGTGAAAGCCCCGGAAGCTACCTTCAGGAGTCCCCAGCGATGCCGCTGCCCTCGCCGGTTTCATCGGCCCCCGCCCATCCCCTTCCATCTACCAGCAGCAGCCCCGGACATCCGGAGGTGGAGTGCGGCATCGGGGACTGGGACAAGCTGCTGTACGGAAACCATCGCTTCGTCATCGAAGTCGGTACAACGCACACCCACACCGAAGGAGCCGAAGCAGCAGGCAGGGCACACCGCGTGGTTCTGCCGTGGCGCCGGCAGGACCCCGAGCCGGCAACGGTGGAGGTCATTGTTGTCTCGGCGCGCTCCGGAGGCAGGGTCAGGAACCTCACGGTGGAGCAGGCTACGAGGGAGTCGGGAACCCTGGTGTTCGAAGCCATCGACGGTGCCGGCATCTACTTCGTCTACTACCTGCCCTACGCAATGCTCGGGAAACCCCATTATCCGCAGGCGCAGTACCTCCCGCGGCGGCCGGCCGCGGATCCGGCGTGGGCGGCCGCCGTCGGGGGTTCTGCGTGGGCGCCGGAACGCGGGCTTCCGCGCGCTGAGGTCCTGCGCTACGAGGCCGCCAGTGAGCGGGACTCGTTCGCGCCGATGAACTTCACGGCGAGCGCCATCGAACTGGAATCACTCCACGCGCGGCACCCCGGAGAGGCCTTCCTGGTGTTCCCCGAGGACCGCCTGAACCCTGTTTCCATGCGGGCGGACCTGCCCGCGCACTGGGTGATCAACGGCCCATCGGACACGTTCCGGGCCGCAGCAGAACCAGGCGAGGACTACGTGGTCCAGCTCGGGTTGTATGCGCAGCGAGACCTGGCAGGGCTCTCCGTTGAGGTCGCGTCAGCATCGGGCGGACACTGCATCAACACCGACGGTGTGGACCGACTGGGCCGGCCGTGGCATAGGACCCTGGACGTTCCAGCGGGGACGGTACTGGCCTTGTTCGTTATCCTCCCCATCCCGAAGCACGCTGCCGGGACCACTCACTATGCGTCGATCACGGTCAGCGCGACGGGAAACCCAGCGCGGAATGTCGAGGTCGCGCTTGATGTCCTCCCAGAGGAAGAGGCGGACCCGGTGGTCAGTGCGGGCGGTTTCGGCGAGCCCCGCTACCTCCGACGCCTCGCTTGGCTGGATTCGGCAGTGGCACAGGACTCGGAGCTCGTGGCGCCGTTCACCGCAGTAACGCTCGACGAATCCGCCAGGACCCTCGGAATCCTGGGCAGGACGCTGCAGCTGACGGAATCGGGACTTCCGGCCCAGATCACCTCCACGTTCACCGCCGCTGTGACGTCAACTGAAGGTCCCGCCGTCGAGCTTCTCAGTGCGCCCATCCGGTTGGACGTGGACGGCGTGAAGTGGACACATTCGCCGCTTGAGTTCAAGAGGGAGGGCCCGGCCCGAATCTCGTGGCGTTCCCGGTGGACCGGCCGGGCAGGTCAAAGTACTGCCATGTCGCTCGAGTTGAAGGGCGTTCTCGACGCCGACGGAACAGTGACGTACGGCCTGCGCCTCACGCCCGGGTCGACGTTCGCAGCGGACGACGTCGGCCTGCAGTTGGCGCTCCATCGGGCCGCGGTTCCGTTCGCAATGGGTTTGGGCGTGCCGGGCGGACGGCGGCCTGAAACCCTTAACTGGACGTGGGACGTCGCAACGAGGAACCAGGATTCGCTGTGGTTGGGTGGGGTGAACGCCGGACTCCAACTGGCTTTGCGGGACGGCAGCTACGAGCGTCCGCTCAACACCAATTTCTACCGCGAAAAACCGTTGGTGGAACCGGCGTCGTGGGCCAACCGGCAGGGCAGCACAGTTGGGGGCGGGGTCACGCTGCGGACCGTTGGAGACGATGTCATGGTCCGCGCATCAAGTGGCGCCCGGACGTTGGAAGCGGGCAAGCCACTGGACTTCGACTTCCGGCTCCTGCTGACACCATTCAAGCCGATCCAGCCCGGAAAGCACCTGGGCAAACGCTACTTCCACGAACCGGCCAACCCGTCCGAGATCAAAGCCGCCGGGGCCACGGTGGTCAACATCCATCACGCAACAGCACCGGCGCCCTACATCAACGACCCCCTTCTCAGCGCCGAACGGCTGAGGAAGTATGTGGCTGCTTGCCATCAGAAAGGGCTCAAAGCCAAAATCTACAACACCGTCCGGGAGCTCACCTTCCACAGCCCGGAGCTGCTGCCGTTGCTGCAGCTCGACCATGAGATCTTCAGCGACGGCCCCGGGGCAGGCCACATCTGGCTACAGGAACACGCCGGCAGCGGCTACGTGTCCGCGTGGTTCGCGCCGAACGTCGAGGACATCGCAGTGGTGACCACAGGCGAGTCGCGGTGGGAGAACTTCTACGTGCGCAGCTTGCAGGAACTGGCCATGGGAGATGACGGGATCGACGGTATCTACCTGGATGACATCGCCTACGACCGGCATGCAATGTTGCGCGTGCGCAAGGTCCTCGAGAGGGCCTGCGCGACGCGGGGTGTGGTTGGACCGGAGATCGACCTCCACTCGGCCAACCAGTTCACAGCGCATGACGGGTACGCGTCCTCGGCCAATCTGTACATGGAGCAGCTGCCCTATGTGGACAGGCTATGGCTGGGGGAGTACTTCGACTACGACAACACCGACCCTGACTACTGGTTGGTGGAACTGTCCGGCATTCCCTTTGGCCTCATGGGCGAAATGCTGGAAGGCGGCGGCAACCCATGGCGTGGCATGGTGTTCGGCATGACCGGCCGGGCCCCCGCCGTCGATAACCGCCCACTCTGGGAGTTCTGGGCAGCCACCGGCCTGGAGGGCGCGCAGATGCGGGGCTTCTGGGACCCGCAATCACCCGTCCGCACAAGCCATCCGGATGTTCTGGCCACCACTTGGCTCACGGAGCGCGGAATGGTTGTGGCGCTCGCATCATGGGCCGGGCAAACTGAGGACGTGACGTTGATATTCGACGACGACGCCCTCACCGCCGGAGCCTCCGGCGCTGCCGCCACCGGCCGCCACATCGAAGCGCCGCCAATCCGCGGATACCAGCCAGCCGCGGAGTACGCCCCCGGCCAATCAATAGCCATCGAGCCGCAGCGCGGCCTCCTTCTCTGGATCGGATTCTGACGTGGCACACACAGCAACTTCCAACCTGACCGTCACCACCATCCCGCTGACCATGGCCGAGCTAGGCCCCCTGAATCCCCTGCCTGTGGTCGCAGCCGAACTGGACCAGCCCTACACCGTGGGCGAGGGCATCCCTGAGGAACTCCAGGCCTCGGCCCGGTACGGTCTGGTGCCCAACGTCTACCCGTACCTGATGCAGGACGGCTACAGCCGGGAGGCAGCACCCAAGGAGGTGCCCGCCGTCGTTCTTGAAAACAGCAAACTGAGGGTGACGGTCCTTCCGTCGCTGGGCGGCCGCATCTGGGAACTGTTCGACAAAGCCACCGGCAAACAGTTGCTCCACACCCACGACGCCCCGCAATTGGCCAACATCGCGCTGCGCAAGGCGTGGTTCGCGGGCGGACTGGAGTGGAACATCGGCACCCGTGGCCACTCGCCCACCAGCTGCGATCCGCTGCATACGGCGATCGTCCACACGCCTGACGGCAAGCACATCCTTCGGATGTGGGAGTGCGAACGGCTGCGCGAAGTGGTGTTCCAAGTGGACATCTGGCTTCCCGAGGATTCGGCCGTGGTGTTCGCGGCCGTCCGGCTGCGAAACCCCAACGACCACGACGTCCCCATGTACTGGTGGAGCAACGCAGCCATCCCGGAAACCGAGCGAACCCGAGTCATTGCCCCGGCCGACGAGGCCTTTGGCAGCGACTACACCACGGACATCACCCGCGTCACGCCCACCAGCCACGAAGGCTACGACGGAACCTGGCTGGTCAACAGCCCGCACGCAGCTGACTTCTTCTTCGACATCGACCCCGGCGAGCGGCGCTGGGTGGTAGCGGCAGACGACGACGGCGACGGGCTGGCGATGCTGTCCACGGGCCTCCTGCGCGGGAAGAAGCTGTTCGTCTGGGGCCAGGGCCAAGGTGGCAAACGGTGGCAGGAGTGGCTCAGCCCCGGAGCAGGGCCCTACGCGGAGATCCAAGCGGGCCTGGCGCAGACCCAGTTCGAACACCTGGTGATGCCCGCCGGCGCGGAGTGGGCCTGGGTGGAGGCATACGGCAACGGGCATCTGGACCCGGAGGCCTCGCACGGTGCGGACTGGGGTGCTGCAGTGGCCGATGCAGGCGCGCGCCTGGAAGAGCTGCTGCCCCACGATGATCTCGAGGCCATGCTTCCGGCCGCCATCACGAATGCCGACGTCCCGCCGTCGAAAATGCTCCTGTACGGCAGTGGCTGGGGTGTGGTGGAACGCGCCCGGCGGCTCAAGGCAGGCAGGCGCTGGATCGACGAAAGCGGGACACCCTTCGTGGACGAGAGCGTGACGGAGGAGCAGGAACCCTGGCTTGGGCTTCTTCACGGAAAAGCGTTCGACGGCGCACCCAGTTACGTTGCCGGGGCGGATTGGGAAGAGTTGCTTGCCGCGCAGGACAATCCTGAAGCCACGTTCCATCTGGCCACGATGAGGCACGCACGGCAGGACCTCGAAGGCGCAAAGGAAGGCTACCGGAAGGTCCTTCAGGCCAAGGGGGTGCGGAGGCGCACCAAGGCGCTTGCGCACCGTGGGCTCGGCCTGGCGTTGCTCGCGGCGGGGCGCGATGAGGAGGGGCTCTCTGAGCTGCGGGACGGGGTGGAAACCGATTCCTCCAGCGTTGCTTTCCTGTCGGAGGCCGTGACCTTGGCCATCAGGCACGGCGACCCCACCATGGCCCTGGACCTGGCGGAGTCGGCACCGAAGGAGGGGGCCGCCGTCGGGCGCTTGACGTTCCTCAAGGCGCTCGCGCTCGCAAGGGGTGGCCACGCAGCCGAGGCCGCCGCGATACTGCGCAATGGCGTCGAAATTCCGGACCTCCGGGAGGGCGAAGACGCGATTTCGGCGCTGTGGGAGGAAGTGTGCCCAGGTGAACCCGTGCCGGCGGCGTACCAGTTCGGCATGCACTGACGGGAGCGCCGGCCCGGGCCGCGAACCTGTGGATATCCAGATGCTTGCTTAAGCCAAACAGGGTAAGTTGGCATGGTGATTCCCTCCGTAGAACCTGCCCTTGACCGCGCCCCCGGAGTCTCCAAGGAGATCGAGGACGCGGCCTGGTATGTGCTCGGTCCGGCGCTGAAAGGGAGACCGTCGGCGCTGGACGGACGGACGCTGACATGGACATCGGACGCTGCCGCGGAGCTGCTTGAACGGCTCGAGCGCGGGGTGGAAGACTCCAAGGCGCCCATGATGACCAACCTGCGCCACAACCTTGACGGTGCCTCGCGGGAGGCCAAACTCCTGGCCGTTGAACTGCTGTTCCTGCAGTCCCTCCCGCTCGCCCACGAGGTCAAGTCCCTGCGGGTGAAGCGTGCCCGGGTTGCCGAGGCAGCATCGTGGGTTGAGCCGCCCATCGAGCTCCCGGAGGAACTCTACGAGGGCATGACGGACCACGGCGTGATCCGTGACCGGACCGCGGAATTCAACTGGACTATCTGGGATCACCTCAAATGGCTGTGCCGTTTTGTGGCCCACGTGGACAGCCAAAGCACAGCAACCATCAGCCAGGCGCTCGCGGACCCCTTGGCCTTCCACGAACTTGCGGCCGGCACACCTGGGGACCAGCCCGCCCTGCGCCGAAGCATCGAGTACCTGGTGTGGCCAAGCTACTTCGAGCCTGTGGTGGCGGACGTCGAACGGCAAGAAATCAGGGACGCTTTCGCGTCGCTGGTGGGCGGGGCCAAGGGCGACACGGACGAGGACATTACCGCGGACATCCACCGCATCCGCTTGCACCTGGACGAGCAGGCCGGGCAGCGCATCGACTGGTACGCGCGCCAATTGGTGAGCCAGTGGCGGAAGGTGGGGGACCCGGGTCGTCGTTCCTGGCTCCTGCGCACGCACCACGACAACGCCGATCTCCTGGCTTCATGGGTTGCCGAAGAAAAGGCCACCCTGGATGTTGAGCACCTGCGCACCCTCACTGCGGGAGTGACCGCGGGGGTGGTCCAGCATGCCGTGGACGAGGACTACAAGCATCTTGGCTATGTTGAACGGGAAGACACCAAGACGGCCGTCTTTGCGTTCCTGACCGTCATGAAACCGGGCGACCTCACCCTGTACCAGCACGCCGGCCGGGTGCGGGTCGGTGTGGTTCTCGGTGAACCGGAGCACCACGAGGACAACCGGCGCATCCGCCGCAAGGTCCGCTGGTTCGATGACAGCTATGCCATTCCGGAACTTCCGCGCCACGCCCAGCGGCAGCTCTCCACCCCCGGCATCCTGGTGGACGTCACCCGGGTCATCCAGGCGCTGCAGGAACTGCTTCCGGTGGAGGCCGAGACCGACGGCGAGGACGAAGCGCCGCCAACCGCCGTCGTCGAGGTTGTCCAGCAGGGTTTCCGTCCCTTGACTGAAGAGTTCGCGGCGTCCCTGCACATGGACCTGGAACCCCTCCAGGAGATCGCTGAACTGCTGGAGGAGAATCGGCAACTGGTCCTTTACGGCCCCCCGGGAACAGGCAAGACGTACCTGGCCAAGCACCTCGCCGCCGAACTCGCAGGAGACCACACGGACGAGCGCGTGAAGCTGGTCCAGTTCCACCCTTCATACGCCTATGAGGACTTCTTTGAGGGCTACCGGCCAGACAAGACCGACGACGGCCAGGTTTCCTTCAAGCTCGTCGCCGGACCCCTGCGGCGCCTCGCTGAGGAAGCGGCCAAGCCAGAAAACGCGCACAAGCCGTACTTCCTGATCATCGATGAGATGAACCGTGCCAACCTGGCCAAGGTGTTCGGCGAGCTCTACTTCCTGCTGGAGTACAGGGACGACCGCATCTACCTGCAGTACAGCCCCAACGAGCCCTTCAGCTTGCCCGACAACCTCTACATCATCGGCACCATGAACACCGCGGACCGTTCAATCGCCATGATGGATGCTGCCATCCGCCGTCGTTTTGCGTTCATCGAACTGCACCCCAAAGAGGAGCCGATCCGTGGCACGTTGCGCCGGTTCCTGGAAGCGCGCGGCCTGGATACGCTCAACGCCGACCTCCTCGATGCGCTGAATGACGCGATAGACGACTGGGACCGTGACCTCATGATCGGGCCGTCGTATTTCATGAAGAACGCGGCCCAGAATCCCACGGGCCTGCGCCGCATCTGGAAGTACGAGCTCATGCCGTTGCTGGAGGAGCACTACCACGGGCAGCTGAACCGGGCACAGTTGGAAGAACGCTTCGGCCTGGAACAGTTGCTGGGACGTCTTGCAGCCCGCTAACGCCGTCCCGCCGAAGCCCGGCCGGGCTCCTGCGAGTGCCCGCCGTGGACCAGCGGGTCCGCGGCACATTGTCATGGATGAGCTCTCCGGCGGAGTAGTGGACAAGCTCGACCCCGAATCGGCGGCGTTTATCAACGCCAGCGGACTGGCGAAGGCATCGCCCATGGGCATGGGCCTCTACCGGATAGAACCGGTGGGCAAGGTGGGCTCCGTGCGCACGGCCACGGTGCAGTTGGAGGTCCGCCCGAAGGACCGGCTGGGCCTCAGCCGCCTGCTCTTCCTGCTGAGCTACGCCGGCGAGCAAGGCTTCCGCGACCAGTCAGTGGACGCCGTGGAGCACCCGGACCTGTGGAGCGCGCTGGCTGAGTCGCTGGCCCAGCTCGCGGACAAGGCACTGAGCCGGGGCGTCCTCCAGGGCTACCTGACAATGGACGAATCGCTCCGGACGGTCAAGGGCCGCATCCGCATCTCGGACCAAATCTCCCGCCGCCCCGGAATGATGGTTCCGTTGGAGGTGTCCTACGACGAATTCACGGAGGACATTGCCGAGAACCGGATTCTTCGGGCCGCCTTGGAGCGGATGGGACAGGTGCCCGGTGTCCGACCCGACGTCCTGAGCCGCTTGCGCCAGCTTAAGGGAAAGCTTGACGCCGTCACCCGCCTTCAGTCCGGGGCTCCGCTTCCGCCGTGGCGGGCCAGCCGGATGAACCTCAGGTACCACCCGGTGCTGCGCCTCTCCGAGGTGATCCTGCGCAACGCCTCCGCCGAAGCCGGTGTGGGCAAACAGCAGAGCGCCTCCTTCGTGGTGGACATGGGCAAGGTTTTCGAAGAGTTCGTTGGCGCAGCCCTGCGAAGTGCCATGAGCGCGCATCCGGGAGAGACGCGGCTCCAGTACGGAGCCCTGCTCAACGAGGCCGTCCGTGACTCCGACCGCATCACCGTCCGGCCCGACGCCGTCCACTTCCTGGGCGGCCGTCCCGTGGTGGTGTACGACACCAAGTACAAAGCCGCCTCCGACGCCGGTGCCTCCTTGAGTGCCGACCACTACCAGTTGCTGGCGTACTGCACGGCGCTCAGGGTTCCCACTGCCTGGTTGGTGTATGCCGGTTCGGGGGAAATGAAACTGCGCAGGATCCTGAACACGGACATCGACATTGTGGAGTATCCGCTGGACCTTTCCCGGCCTCCTGCGGAAATCCTGGCATCGGTGGCTGACCTCGCCGAACAGTCGTGGGGAGAAGTGGTGCGCCAGGCTGTGGCGGGTGGACCGCCGTCGGACTAGCCTGAAAGGAACCTATCCGGAGTGGAGGAAAAAACCATGGCTCGCAAGAAATCGTGGCGGGATATGAGCAAAGGCCAGCGGATCTCCGTGGTGGCCAGCGGCGTGGTGAACATGGCATTACTGGTGGCTGCGCAGCGGAGTATCGCCAAAACCCCGGACGCCAATATCCGGGGCAGGAAGGGCTTGTGGCGGGCCGCATCCTTCATCAATTTCTTCGGTCCCGTCAGCTACTTCCTGTTCGGCCGGCGTCGTGACTCGGCCTTGGTGGGAGGATCACCGGCCAAGCGTTGAGCCTTAGGCAGGCACCTTCACCGTGAAGGTCGTGCCGCGGCCCGGTTCGCTTTCCAGGGTAATGGTGCCTCCGTGCGCTTCGACGATGGCCTTGCTGATGGGCAGTCCCAGCCCCACCCCAGGGATAGCGCTGTTGCGGACGCCGCCGGCACGGAAGAACTTGGTGAAGGCCTCGGCCTGCTCTTCTTCGTTCATGCCCATGCCGGTGTCGGTGACGCGGCAGAAAACGAAGTCCTGGTCTTCCCAGGCAGCTACCTCGACGTCTCCACCGTCGGGGGAGTACTTGATGGCATTGGACACCAGGTTGTCCAGCACCTGCGCAATCCGTGACGAGTCGACGTGCGCTTCCAAGGCGTCCGGGAGGTTCATGGATAGCCTGATCCCGGCCTTAGCTGCCCGGGGTTCGGCGGAGGAAACACTGCCCCGCACCAGCTCCGCGACGTCCACGGCATGTGGCTGGATGGCGATTTGGCCCGAGCGGACAGCCAGGAGGTCCGAGACTAGGGTGAGCAGCCGTTCGGCGTTGCGCCGGACAATATCCAGCTGCTTCCGGGAGCTCGCATCCAACACATCAGGATCGTCGAGGATCAGTTCCACGTAGCCCAGGATGGACGTCAGGGGAGTGCGGAACTCATGGGAAACGTTGGCCACAAAGTCGTCCTTGGCAGCCAACGCGTTCACCAACTCGGTTACATCGCTGAACACCACCACTGAGCCGGCGAACTTCCCGGCATCGTCCACCATGGGGCGGGCGCTTGCGGTGAAGGCGCGCTGGTCCTTGCCGTCGCCGAGCCACACGAGCTGGTCGGTGAACCGTTCGCCCAGCACAGCACGGCGCACCGGTCGCCGGTCGGCCGGCAAGGGGGTCGTCCGGTCGGTGTCGAAGACGAGCAGCTGGGACTCGTTGGGGTCTTCGATGTCCGGGGGAGTCGCCAGGGTGTGGGTCTGCCGTTGGCGTCGGTTCATGAGGATGTCGTGCCCGTCCCCGTCTACCGCCACCACACCCAGCGGGAGGGCCTCCATGACGGTGTTCAGCAGGCGTTCCTGCTTGGTGCTCACATCCAGGGCTTCCTTGAGTGCTTCGTCCTTTTGCTCCAATGCACGCTGCTGGCGAACCATGCTCAAGGTCAGCACGCTGACCGACACGCCGATGCCGAGAATCAGAATGGGGAACAGGAGCGGCTTGGTCAGGGCCTGTTCCGAGAGGTCACCCCGGGCGAACAATGGGGACCACACGATGGCCAAGGGGCCTATGAAAGACAGGGCTATGGCCAGCTTCGGGTAAAGGCCCGACGCACACAGCCAAATGACCGGCAGCACCACCAGGACGCTGAGGCCGGTGAGCGCTTCCTGCCCACCCTCCCGGCCGAACGCGATCGACACCATGTCCAGGATGGGGATGGCCAGGAAGCTGGCAAAGGGAAGCCTGTGCCACGGCACAATGATGCACAATGCCAACAAAAAAGCCTGGCTGAGCAGGAAGATCAGGAACAACGGATTTTCGAGTGTGGCCGGAAAAAACAGCCAAACCAATACAGCCGACAAGCAGACACATACCGATAACGGCAATTGGCTGAGGACTACCCGCATCCGCAGGGTATGTTCATGGAAGGAGCGCTGAAAGATCAACAATTTCTTCTTTTCGCCAATATCCCAAAAAGAAGGGCCGGTCATGGCACATCCACCACGGATGCAGAAGAAATTTGGTTCATGAGATCAGCCTAACCATAACGGATATACTTCTGAGGTTATCGAAGGGGCTGAGGGGCAGCGATGAGTGAAGTACGTGTGGGGTTGGTCATTGAAGATGACCAGGATATCCGCGAATTGGTACGTGTGGTTCTATCCCAGGCGGGGTTTGATGTCCACACTGCGTCCACGGGATCTGCCGGCGTCATGTCGGCCCGCGAGCTGAATCCGGACGTCATCACCTTGGACCTCGGCCTTCCCGACATCGACGGTTTTGAGGTCGCGCGCCAAATCCGCAAGTCCTCGGACGCCTACATCATTATGCTGACCGCCCGTGCCGAAGAACTCGATACCCTCATGGGCCTCGAAGCCGGCGGCGATGACTACCTGACCAAGCCATTCCGTCCCCGCGAGCTGCGCGCCCGTGTGGAGGCCATGATGCGGAGGCCCCGCGCGTCGTCGGACACCAGGAGCGCGCCGGACGAAGCCGATCCCGAGATGGCCCATAACGGCCTGTCCGTTTCCGCGGGCTCACGCAGCGCCGTGCTGAATGGCAAAGAACTGAAACTGACTCGCACCGAGTTCGACCTCTTGCTGGCCTTGCTGGAGACAGGCCGGATTGTGCGGACCAAAGCCGATCTGGCGCGCCGCCTCAGGAACGAACCATACGACGTCGGAAGTTACGTCAGCGACGCCGACGAGCGTGCCGTTGAGGTACATATGGGCAACCTGCGGAAGAAGCTCGGGGACAGCATCCAGGCACCGCGTTGGCTGGAGACGGTCCGCGGCGTGGGATACCGGCTCGCACCACCGGTGCAGAGCAACTAAGGCGCTTCGTCACAGAACCGCGCTTGGTTACAGAACCGGAGATTCCAGCTCCGCGATGGTGCCAAACACGTATTGCTCGATCCGGGTCACCAGGGGCCTCAGCTCCTTGAGGTGGTTCTCGTTGGGCAAGAGGCGGAGGTTGATCTCCAGTTCCTGTGCCAACGACTCCAGGCAGATCGCGCCTACCATGTGGCTGGAGGTCTTGAGGCTCAACACTGCGTCCATGGCATCTTCCATGTCCAGGTTGTCCAGGGCGGCATGTAGCCGCGAAACCCGCCACGGCAGCAGGGATACGTAGTTCCTGACGAATGCGCTGATGATGCCCGGGTCGCCGCCAAGCTCGGCCTGGAGAGCGATGAGGACCGTGCGATCCACCAGGACTTCGGTGCATTCGCCGTGCTCAGACACCAAACCCCTCCCGCCTCCAAACAATCGATTCACGATTCAACAGTAGGACCCGCAGAACTACCCACGCGCCAGAAATCCAAAGCTTGATCCAATCTTGAGCGGACTCAGAGGCAGTCTTGATCGCCGGGCCGGAAAGTGATGAGGAGCAGGTTGGGGGTCACTGATCCGGGGATGTCAGCCTTGAACCAAGGAGCGGAAACAGCATGGACAGTGGGGCTCGAATATCACCGGCACTCATGGTTGTGATTGTCGTTTGCATGACCATCCTCCTGGGCATCGGCGGTACCGCCGCGTTTGCCCTCTGGGAGCAGAGCTCTCATGGCGCCGGTGTTGAGCACGTTGGTGAATCAGCCCCGACAACCACCTCCGCCCGCTAGCCACTGCCCGCGTCGAGGTAACCGGTCAGCCGCTCTTCGAGCATCGACCGGTTTCCGAGCTCGCATTCCCATACGGTCAGTACGTCCCAACCCGCAGCCAGCAACAGCTCCCGTTGCCTTGCGTCGCGCTCCCGGGTCCGGGAACGTTTGGCTTCCCAGAACTCCGCGTTGGCCGCCGGGGCATGCAAGCCAACCTTGCAGTCGTGAAAATGCCAGAAGCAGCCGTTGACGAAAATGACTTTTCGCTTGCCCGCGAACACAAGGTCCGGGCGGCCGGGCAACTTGGTTGGCCCGGCCTGTCCATGCAGCCGATACCTGTAGCCCTTGGCATGCAGCAGCCTGCGGACCAGCAGTTCGGGCTTGGTGTTCTTCCCACGGATTTTGGACATGTTGCGGCTGCGCTGCTCCTGCGTCAGACGGTCCCGGCTTTCGCCCATGGATCCAGCCTACCCAGGGAGTTTTGAACGGATGCCGTTTTAGGAAGCGCTTTGAGGGGCAGGATCTGCACCAAACCGCGTGAGGCCATGCCGCGAACACTCCGCCGTCCAGCCCGTCGGAGTCACCTGGACCTTCATCCTCCTTCGACACTCCCCGCAGTAGCGTGGCGGTTCCATCGCCAACTGCTGCCGGCAGCTGTGGTGGGGGTCCGACGTCGGAATGTCGCCGGGCCCTGCCGGCGCGTCTGCGACGCCGCCGCAACGGCCGCAGTAGCCGGTTGTCACAGGGACTTCTGGAATTCCTTGATGGGCATGTTCAGCTCCACCAGGAGGTTCAGGTCGGCGTTGGCGGGGCGGCCCAAGGTGGTCAGGTAGTTGCCGACGATCACCGCGTTGATGCCCCCGAGCAGTCCATCGCGGGTGCCAAGATCTCCGAGCGTCAGCTCGCGGCCGCCGGCATAGCGGAGCACGGTGCGGGGCATGGCGAGCCGGAAGGCGGCGATGGCACGGAGGGCATCCTTGCCGTCCATGATTCCTTGGTTTTCCAAGGGTGTTCCGGGGCGGGGGTTGAGGAAGTTGAGGGGGACTTCGTGCGGTTCCAGGGCTGCCAGTTGAGCGGCCAGTTCGGCGCGCTGGGCCACCGATTCACCCATGCCGATCAGGGCACCGCAGCACAGTTCCATGCCGGCTGCCTTGACCATGGCGCAGGTTTCCAGCCGTTCCTCGTAGCTGTGTGTGGTGACCACCTCCGGGAAGAAACTGCGGGCCGTTTCGAGGTTGTGGTTGTAGCGGTGCACGCCCCACTCCGCCAGCTGGTCCACTTGGCGCTGCGTGAGCATGCCCAGGGAACAGGCGATGTTGATGTCCACTTCTTCGTTGATGCGGTCGATCGCGTACTTGATCTGGTTCATCAGTTTGATGTCCGGGCCACGGACGGCTGCGACGATGCAGAACTCGGTGGCGCCGGTGGCGGCGGTTTCCTTGGCTGCCTTCACGAGCTCGGGGATGTCCAGCCACACGCCACGGACAGGGGAGTCGAACAGGCCGGACTGGCTGCAGAAGTGGCAGTCCTCGGGGCACCCGCCTGTCTTGATGGAAATGATGCCTTCCACCTCGACATCCTCCCCGCAATGTTTGAGCCGCACCTCGTGGGCCAGTTGCAGGGCTGCCGGGATGGCGTCGTCGGGGAGTTCGAGGATCTCGATGAGCTGCGCCTCGTCCAGGCCCTCACCGCGTTCCAGAACCTGTTGTCGGGCGGTGTCCAGGATGGCGTAACTGATGGCTTCGGTGGTCATGCCTTGACGGTATCCGTGCAGGTCATCGTCGATTTTGTGGGTTGCGCACAAAGCCTGATCGGGGATTTTGGTGGTGGCACGCGGGGCCGCTGATACAGAAGTTACAGATGCGAAACACGCACGTGACGGAATTGACGCGCTGCATTACTAGCGTCGTGGGCGAGGCACCCTCCCCGGACGAAAGCGACCACGCATGAGTGACGACAAGACCAGTACCGCCATATTGGAGCCGACGACGGCGGCAAGCACCGCCGTCGGAATCGGCACCGCCGGCACACCGACGCAAGGCAACGCCGACGCATTGAGTGCCGCGAAGGAGAGCCTGGAGGATTACACGCTCCGGTTCGCCCCGCGCTCTTACAGGAAGTGGAGCGCTGGAGTGGTGGCCACCAGTGCTCTGGGTGGCATTGCCTACCTGGCCGACTTCTCGATCGGCGCCAACATCGGCATCGCCTACGGAACAGTGAATGCGATTTTCGGCATCATCGTGGCCGCCGTCATCATCTTCGCCACGGGCTTCCCCTTGGCCTACTACGCGGCCCGGTACAACATCGACCTGGACCTGATCACCCGCGGCTCGGGATTCGGTTACTACGGCTCGGTGGTCACCAACATCATCTTCGCCACGTTCACCTTCATTTTCTTTGCCCTCGAGGGCTCCATCATGGCCCAGGGCCTGCAGCTGGGCTTGGGCATCCCGCAGTGGATCGGCTATGCGGTGTCCACCATCATCATCATCCCGCTGGTGATCTACGGGATGAAGACGCTGGCCACCCTGCAGGTGTGGACCACACCCTTGTGGCTGCTGCTGATGGTTGTTCCCGTGGGGTATCTGCTCCTTTCACACCCGGAAAGCATCGATGAGTTCTTCGCCTTCACCGGCGCGTCAGGCGAAGGCGGCCCCAACCTGGCCTCCGTCATGCTGGCGGCCGGTGTTTGCCTGTCCCTGATGGCGCAGATTGCCGAGCAGATCGACTACCTCCGCTTCATGCCACCCAAGACCGCGGAGAACAAGGGGGCTTGGTGGCGTGCAGTGATCCTGGCCGGACCGGGTTGGGTGATCTTCGGAGCCATCAAGCAGATCATCGGCCTGTTCATTGCGATCTACCTCATCGCCAAGCTCGACCCAGCAGCAGCAGTCCACGCCAATGAACCCGTCCACCAGTTCCTGGGCGTCTACGAGGAAATGATGCCGGCCTGGCTCGCGATGACCCTGGCCGTCGTGCTTGTGGTGATTTCGCAGATCAAGATCAACGTCACCAACGCGTACTCCGGCTCCCTGGCCTGGACCAACTCCTTCACCCGCATCACCAAGACATACCCGGGCCGGATGGTCTTTGTTGTGGTGAACCTGGTGATCGCGCTGATCCTCATGGAGTCCAACATGTTCGAGTTCCTCAACACCATCCTGGGCTTCTACGCCAACTGCGCCATGGCCTGGGTGGTCACGGTGGCCTCGGATATCGCCATCAACAAGTACCTGCTGAAGATTTCGCCCAAGGTTCCCGAGTTCCGCCGCGGGATGCTTTATGCGGTGAACCCGGTGGGCTTCATGTCCATGCTGGTCTCCGCGGGAGTTTCGATCGCCGTCTTCTTCGGGGCCTTCGGTTCTGCCGTGCAGCCGTTCTCGCCGATTTTCGCGGTGGGCTTGGCCCTGGTGTTGCCGCCGGTCCTGGCACTGGCGACCAAGGGACGCTATTACCTCCGGCGCACAGATGACGGGATCGACCTCCCCATGTTTGACGCCGACGGCAACCCGAGCGATGCCAAGCTCCTGTGCCACGTCACCGGCATCGAGTTCGAACGCCCGGACATGCTTCGCTCCGGCCAGGACGGGCCCGACGGCGAACCCCGGTTTATCTCGTCCCTCGCCTTGTCCACGGACAAGTCGGGCGAGTTGGTCCTGCCAGCCCAGAAGTAGATCCTCCCGGCAAACACGAACGCCCGGCCTCCCCATCGGGGAAGCCGGGCGTTGCGCTGTGTGGTTATTGCTGGTGGATTACTTGTCGAAGACGTCCTTTGCGGCGTCCTTGACGTTCTCTCCGGCCTGCTTGGTCTTGGCGGCCGCCTGGTCAGCGGCTCCTTCGGCCTGCAGTTTCTCGTTATTGGTGGCGTCGCCCAAGGCTTCCTTTGCCTTGCCGGTGACTTCCTGTGCCTTGTTGCTGATCTTGTCTCCGAGTCCCATGGGCCCTCCTTCGATGTAATCCAACTCTGACAATCGCTAGGCTATCTAGCGATTCTGGGTGTTTCCTGAAGGTCAGTGAAGTGCCGGCTGCCTATGGCTTGAGGACCACCTTGATGCACCCGTCCTGCTTCTTCTGGAACTTCTCGTACAGTTCAGGTGCCTCATCCAAGGAACCCGTATGGGTGACCAGATGCATGACGCCCAGCGGATCGGCGTCGTCTTCTACCAGGGGGAGCAGCTGATCAGTCCAGCTGCGAACGTTGCATTGGCCCATCCGCAGCTGGATCTGCTTGTCGAACATGGTCATCAGCGGCATGGGGTCCGCCTGTCCGCCGTAGACACCACTCAGGGAAATCGTCCCGCCGCGCCGGACCATGTCGATGGCAGTATGCAACGCGGCAAGCCGATCCACGCTCATGGTCTCCATGGCGGCCTGTGCCGGTTTGTCCGGGAGCAAGGACACGGCCTTGTGCAGGAAGGACGCCACGGGTGAGCCGTGGGCTTCCATTCCTACGGCGTCCACCACTGAGTCCGGGCCGCGTCCCACAGTCTCTTCCCGGATCTGGCCGGCAACGTCCGGGCTGTAGTCCATGGTTTCCACGCCGTGCTGTTCCGCCAGGGCCCTGCGCTCACGCACCGGGTCGACGCCGATCACCCTGAATCCCTTATGGACGCCGATCCTGGCAGCGAACTGGCCCACCGGCCCCAGTCCGAGCACCGCGAGCGTGCCGCCTTCGGGAACGTTCGCGTACTCCACTGCCTGCCACGCGGTGGGAAGGATGTCCGAAAGGAAAAGGTAGCGCTCGTCGGGGGCATCGGATTCGATTTTGACCGGACCGTAATCGGCGAACGGGACCCGCAAGTACTGGGCCTGTCCGCCGGGCACGGAGCCATAGAGTTCGGAGTACCCGAACAGGGCGGCTCCGGAGTTCTTGGCAGTGACCTGGGTGGTTTCACACTGTGACTGCAGGCCTTGATTACACATATAGCAACGCCCACAGGAGATGTTGAAGGGCACCACCACGCGGTCGCCCTTCTTCAGGCGGTGGACTTCGGAGCCGACTTCTTCCACGATTCCCATGGGTTCGTGGCCTATGACGTCGCCCTTATGCATGTATGGGCCCAGGACCTCGTAAAGGTGCAGGTCTGAGCCGCAGATGGCCGTCGACGTGATCCGCACGATCGCATCCGTGGGGTCTTGAATGGTGGGATCCGGGACGTCAATGACGCTTACAGAGCGTCGGCCTTGCCATGTCACTGCTTTCACAACTGGTTCTCCCTGCTGTTCGGCTGGAGCTGTCCCACGCTGCAGGAGACCTTCCCAGCGAATCAGAGTTGATACCCGGGCACAAGGCCGCTCGACCTCGGACAATGTGGTTGCATCCAGAAACTAGTAAGTAAGCTGACCATTAGTTACGATAGTGGCAGGGAGAGTTCTCGGGCAGGGTTGACCAAGGAGAGATGAGATTGTCGATGATGAGAAATCCGTTGATTCCTGGCTCCACGCCGCGTCCTAAGGCACAGGCGCTGTTGTGCGGCAAATGCAATTCCACGGACCACCTGGACCTTGAGACGATCGAGTCCATAGAGCCGCATTCCGGCGAACTGCTGGTCTCCGTGTCCTACACCTGCCTGGCCTGCGAGTCCTCATATGCGCATACCGCCGCGTTCCATGACGTTGCTGCCGTGCTGAACCGCAACGGAACCGTCTCCGGACTGTTGCAATTCGGCGGACAGTACTTCCACTGCGGTGAACCGATGCAA
The DNA here is from genome assembly GCF_047977885.1 of Arthrobacter sp. LFS091. Taxonomy (NCBI): domain Bacteria; kingdom Bacillati; phylum Actinomycetota; class Actinomycetes; order Micrococcales; family Micrococcaceae; genus Arthrobacter; species Arthrobacter sp. LFS091. The sequence continues at coordinate 94,265 of NZ_JBFPFP010000008.1, read as the reverse complement.
TTCTCAACGAACTCCGCACGCAGCGTGTACGCACCGCTTTCCACCGAGGATACCGATGACGGCCTCATGGACGTTTACCTGAAAACCCGGGTTCTCCAGTGCCGCTGTGGTTTCCGAATGGAACTCCCGGCATAGGCCAGGCACATCGTTTGGAAGGATCCCACAGGGGTACATCCTCGGTAGCAACTACAGCGTGGGCAACGGGCGGCGCCCCCAAAAGCCGCACACCAGGGAGGTAATCCAGATGGACACAGGACAACTGGTGCTGATCATCGTCATCGCCGTCGTCGTTATCGCCGCTGTCGTGATCGCGGTCGTCGTCGGGCGCCGGAAGAAGGCTGAAGTCAACCGTCACCGCGCCGAAGAGCTGCGGGAGAAGGCCGCCGAGGAGGCCATCGGCGCGCATCAGGCCAAAGCCGAATCCGCGCAGGCCGAAGCCAACGCCCTGCAGGCCGAAGTGGAGGCCAACCGGCTCCGCAAGGAAGCTGAACGCCACTCGGAGAAGGCCGACGAGGCTCGCGGACGCGTTGAGGAGCACCTTCGCCACGCAGACAAGCTCGACCCGAATGCCAACGACCGCGACCCTTCCAACGGCTCGGACCGCTTGGATGAATCCACCACCGATCGCACCGACGCGGCGGAGGGGGAGCGCCTGACCAGGGACCGGTCTGATCGCAACGGTTCAGTGCGGGAGGGTTCAACGCGCGACGGCGATCGGAACCTATAGTTTCGACCGGGAAACGGAGGCGGGAAAGTGAGCATCGTGGTGAGGCGAACAGGTCAGGAGGTGCGTGCGGCCGGGTCCAAGGCGAGCCGGCACGCCGTGGATGTGGTTCTTGGGCACTTGGGCGAAATCGGTCCAGCGGTTGCGTCCCTGCGCCGGGAGTCCTCCAGGCTCGCCGAATGGGGCGAAGAACTGGCGCGTGTCCGGCGACGGGGTGGGACCGTGTTCGCTGCCGGCAGCGACGGTTCATCGCATGAAGCCCAGAGGTTCACTTCGGAGCTCGCGGCCCACGACCCCGGGGGTGGCTCCGGTTTCAAAGCCATCTACATTCCGAAGGGCTCCAGCGGATCTGATGGAGCTTCTGCAAGTATCAGCGCCCAAATCTCAGAACAGGTCCGCCGGGGCGACATCGTTGTCCTCCTGGCTGCGAAGGGCATCACCGACGACCTGCGGGATGCTGCTGCCGCCGCCAAAGCAGGGGGTGCCCGGGTCTGGGCCCTCAGCGGCCGGGAGTCCAAGGATCTCGCCGACTCGGTGAATGAAGCCATCTGCATCAACACCGATCCACCCCACGCCGAGGAAGCGCACTTGGTGGCGGTCCTGGCCCTCTGCGAGTGCTTTGACGACGCCCTGAAGAACATCAAGCCGGAGTAGCTCGCTGCGAGTTTCTGGGTGCGCGCTCCGCCCGGGATGCCAGCCCGACTGTGTGATCTGCGCCTCAAGCGGAATAGTTGCAGACGCCATGCAGTTGCCCAGAGTGAACCTGATTCATTCTGAAAGGATCCGCGCATGCTATTTTCCCCCCTGGCCCTCGGCGAACTTGAACTGTCCAACCGACTGGTGATGGCGCCCCTGACGCGCCTTCGCGCGGGCGACCAAGGCATTCCTGGTTCTTTGATCGCTGAGCATTACCGCCAGCGGGCCTCGCTCGGCTTGATCGTCAGCGAAGGAACCTACCCAACCCCCGCGGGCCGGTCCTACCCGGGCCAGCCGGGACTCGTGACTGAAGAGCAGATCGCCGGCTGGAAGCAGGTCACCGAAGCTGTGCACGCCGAGGGTGGCCACATGTTCGCCCAGATCATGCACGGTGGACGCGTTTCACATGCCGACATCACCGGCGGTGTCGAGATCGTCGGCCCCAGCGCCGTAGCCATCGACGGCGAAGTCCGCACGCCCAACGGCAAGCAGGCCTACCCGGTGCCCCGCGAACTTCGCACGGACGAGCTCCCGGGCGTCATCCAGGAAATCGTCACTGCCTCCAGGAATGCGATTGAGGCCGGTTTCGACGGCGTCGAACTCCACTCAGCCAACGGTTACCTGCTGCATGAGTTCCTCGCCCCGAACTCGAACGTGCGCACGGACAGCTACGGTGGCTCCCCGGAGAACCGTGCCCGCTTCGTGATCGAGACCGTCAATGCCGTAGTGGAAGCCCTCGGCGCTAACCGCGTCGGCATCCGGATTTCACCGGAGCACAACGTTCAAGGCATCGCCGAAGTTGATGCCGCGGACGTACGCGCCACGTACGAAGTCTTGGTGGACACCATCGCCCCGCTGAACCTGGCATACCTGAGCATCCTGCACCACGACCCCAAGGGCGCCTTGGTCCAGGACCTTCGCGAGCGTTTCAACGGAACGTTCCTGGTGAACACGGGCTTCAGCGAGATCACCACCCGCGAGGAAGCCGTGGCCATTATCGAGGACGGCCTGGCCGATGCCGTAGTGGTGGGTCGCCCCGCCATCGCCAACCCGGACCTTGCCCGCCGCTGGCGCGAGAGCCTGCCGCTCAACGAGCCGAACGCGTCCACCTTCTACGCTGATGGCGCCGAGGGATACACGGACTACCCGTTCTACGCGAACTAAGCGTCAAGCACAACCTCTGAAGTTTTTCCCGACGTCGGCACCCCACCCGGGTGCCGACGTCGTGGTTTAACGCGTGGTTTCGGCGGAATGTGACGGGAGCGCCTGGCCTGTCAGACGCCCGCGTTCCTATAGGATTTGTGGCATGCCTGATCCTTCCGTCGCCCGCGCCGGCTTCCCCGTCAGCCGCCAAGTGCTGGCCGACCACGTCTACGAAGCCCTCCTGGAATGGCTCATGGACGGCAGGCTGGAGCCTGGCGCGGCCGTCAGCATCGACGGCATGGCGCGGGAACTCGACGTTTCGCCCACCCCGGTCCGCGAGGCATTGGCCCGGCTGGAGCACACCGGAATGGTCCGGCGCGTCGCTTTGAAGGGTTATCGGGTGGCGCCGGTCTTCACCCGCGAGGATTTCGCTGAGCTCATGGAAGCGCGGCTGTCCATCGAGCCGGTCAATGCCCGTTTGGCTTGCTCGCGCATGACACCCGACGGCCTGGACGCACTTAAGCAGGCCGTGGAGGACCTGAAAACGGCACCCCGCGGTGGAACATTTGCCGAGTACCGCAGCTACCTGGAGGCCGACGAGCGCTTCCACCAGCTCATTGCCGCGCAGGCCAACAACCAGTTCCTGCTCGCGGCCTACAACACCCTGGGCGGGCAGATCCAACGGTTCCGGCTTTTCGGGGGAGTGGGCATCACCGATGCCGAGCAGGCGATCGCCGAGCACCAGGCCGTGCTGGACGCCATGCTGAGCGGGGACCCGGAGAGGGCTGCGGACATGATGGTCGATCACGTGGAGAAGGTGCGCGGCCGGGCGATGGCTGACGCGCCCGAGGACTAAGTCCGCGTTCCCTTTCGGGCTGCGCGCCTGTTCCCGCCCTGGGCACCCGTTAGTGGCTCGCGGCGCACCCTTTCGCGCCGAGCGCGCCCGTGGTTACGGGTGCGCCGGGCGGAAAAGGGTGCCCCCACGAAGCACACCCAGCCGCCAGTGACCCCTTCACATATATATGTATGACATATAGGATCTAGGAAGTTTCCAAAAAGGGTTGACAGCATTGCTCGTATCGTAAATCCTATAGGAAACAGGATTCCACGAAGGAGTGATCATCATGGCGTACACCGCCGAGAATTGGCCCATCACCGCGGCCCTCCTGCAATTCCCCGGCACCGACGCCGAGGGAACACAGGTCAACGATGCCGACGCTTCAGTGTGGGCCTCCGTCCTCCAGGAAGTGAAGGACGCAGGTTTCGCGAACGCAGACCTCACCGACAGTTGGGTACGTCCCGGAGACCTCAGCAAAGAGCGCCTGGCTGAGTTCAAGCAGACCGCTGCCGACGTGGGCATCGGCGTGCCCGTCATCTCCGCGATCCGGCGCAGCGTCATCCACCACACGGACTGGGCAGACAACCTTGCCTATAGCCACCGCACCATCGACGCCGCCGCGGAGCTCGGGTGCGAAGTAGTCTCCTTCGGCCTGCACCAGGCCATCACGCCGGAGCAGCAGAAACAGCTCTGGTTCTGGACCGTCGAGGGCTACAAAGACCCGGTGGGGGACAAGGAAGCCTGGGGCAACGCCGTGTCCCGCCTCCGTGAACTTGGCAAGCACGCCGCAGAGGCAGGCATCCTCCTCTCGCTGGAAATGTACGAGGACACGTACCTCGGCACTGCAGACTCCTCGGTCCAACTGGTCCAGGACATCGGCTTGGACAACGTGGGCCTCAACCCGGACCTGGGCAACCTCATCCGCCTTCATCGTCCCATCGAGGATTGGCGCGAAATGGTGGAAAAGACCCTGCCCTACTCAAACTACTGGCACATGAAGAACTACATCCGGGACGAAGACGTGGCCCGGGACAGCTACATCACCATGCCGGCTCCGATGGAGAGCGGGCTCATCAACTACCGCGAGGCTTTCAAATTCGCGCTGTCGGTTGGTTTCCAGGGCATCCTCTGCACCGAGCACTACGGTGGCGACGGCTTGAGCGTCACAGCCAGCAACCAGGACTACCTCCGCCGGCACGTCCTGCCGAAGTCCGACGGCTATGCACTGGGCACCAGCCAGGTGGCGCAGGGACGCCAGGAACCAGCCACCCAGCTGGCAGGAGTCTAGGAAATGACACAGATTTTCGACAACCCGGCGGACTTCGCCGATGAAGCACTGGACGGCTTTGTTGCCGCCAATCGTGGCTACGTTGCCCGGGTGGACGGCGGCGTGGTGCGCTCCACCGAAGTTCCGTCCGGCCAGGTAGCATTGGTGGTCGGCGGCGGTTCGGGTCACTACCCGGCCTTCGCCGGTCTGGTCGGCCCCGGCCTGGCAACTGGCTCCGCATGCGGCAACATGTTCGCTTCACCGGCAGCGGGACAGGTGTACCGGGTGGCCAAGGCAGCCAACGCCGGAGGCGGTGTCCTCCTGAGCTACGGCAACTACGCCGGCGACGTCCTCCACTTCGGCCAAGCCCAGCTGCGGCTCAACGCAGAGGGCATCGAAACCCGCACCGTTACCGTCACCGACGACATCGCCAGCGCTCCCATCGACCAGCTCGAGAAGCGCCGCGGTATCGCCGGAGACCTCACGGTCTTCAAGATCGCAGGAGCTGCGGCCGAAGCGGGACTGGACCTTGACGACGTCGAGCGTTTGGCCATCAAGACCAACTACCGCACGCGTTCGCTCGGCGTGGCCTTCGACGGGTGCACGTTGCCCGGTGCCAAGGATCCGCTGTTCCATGTGCCATCCGGGCAGATGTCCTTGGGGCTCGGTATCCACGGCGAACCAGGAATCTCCGAGCACCCCATGCCCACGGCTTCCGAGCTTGCCGAACTCCTGGTGTCAAAGCTGCTCGCTGACAAGCCCGAGGACGCCGGTGACCGCGTGGTCGCCATAGTCAACGGACTGGGCACCGTGAAGTACGACGAACTCTTCCTGCTCTTTGGCAAGGTCGAGAAGCTCCTCACCGCTGCGGGACTCACGGTGGTGGAACCCGAATGCGGTGAGCTGGTGACCAGTCTGGACATGTCCGGCCTCTCGCTCACGCTCCTGTGGTTGGACGAGGAACTGGAACAGTATTGGGCAGCGCCCGCCGACACCCCCGCGTTCCGTAAGGGAAGCATGGCCCCGCGCGCACCCCGTGCCGAGGCCGTGGTCGACGACGCCGGGATAGCCGACGTCGAACAGCCCACCGCGGCGGCCGCCGAACTCGGGCGCCAAGCCGTAGCCGTCCTGGCGCAGGTGCGGGATGTCGTGGTGGAGCACGAAGAGGAACTCGGGAAGCTGGACGCCATCGCCGGAGACGGCGACCACGGGATCGGCATGCGCCGCGGTGTCGACGCGGCCGCTTCGGCCGGGGAGGCGGCAACTGGTTCGTCCGTGGCCCGCGTTCTGACCATGGCCGGTGAAGCCTGGAGCGAGCGGGCCGGTGGGACGTCGGGCGCGCTGTGGGGGTCCGCTGTGATCGCGGCCGGGCAGTCGCTCGGCAACCGCGATTCGTACAATGCCGAGGACGCGGCCGCCGCCGTGAAAGCGTTCGTCCGCGCGATCACCGAACTTGGCAAAGCCGACCCCGGCGACAAGACCATGGTGGACGCGCTCCTGCCGTTCCGGGACACTTTCCTGGCTGAGCTCGACGGCGGTGCCCCTGTTGACCGGGCACTGGCAGTCGCCGCGGCGGCGGCCGAGTCCGCTGCCGCGGGGACCGCTGAACTGAGGCCGCTGAAGGGCCGTGCCCGTCCGCTCGCGGAAAAGAGCCTCGGCCATCCCGATCCTGGCGCGGTCTCCTTCGGACTGATCGTCACAAGAATCTCCAGCCACATCGATTCACTACTGGCCGCCGCCACTTCCGCGGCCCCGGCCGGAAACGGAGCCTGAACATGAGCAACAACCAAGGCTGGCGCATCGTCGTCGGCAATGACGAAGCGGGCGTTGAGTACAAGAAGGCACTTCTGGCCCTCCTGGAGGCAGACCCCCGGGTGGCGTCCGTGGCAGACGTGGGAGTGGGCTTCAACGATTCCACGGCCTACCCGCACGTTGCCGTCGACGCCGCCCGCAAGGTGGCAGCCGGCGAGGCCGACCGGGCACTGCTGATTTGCGGCACGGGACTCGGCGTGGCCATCGCGGCCAACAAGGTTCCCGGCATCCGGGCAGTCACCGCCCACGACAGCTACTCCGTGGAGCGCTCGGTCCTCAGCAACAACGCACAGGTCCTGACGCTCGGCCAGCGGGTGATTGGCTTGGAACTGGCCAAAAAGCTTGTAGGAGAGTGGCTCGACCACCGCTTCGACGAAACCTCATCCTCCGCCGCGAAGGTGGATGCCATCTGCTCCTATGAGCCCGACTACACGAAGGCAGTCTGACCATGACCATTTCTGAAGCAAACGCAGGCCCGGCCAGTAACGCAGCCCGGAAGATCGCCGTCGTCGGTTCCGGCTACATGGGCGGCGGCATCGCCCAGGTCCTGGCCCTCGGCGGAGCGCGCGTGGCGCTGGCCGATGTTTCGGCCGAAGTGGCGCAGAAGAACTACGACCGGTTGTTGGAGGAGTCGGAGCAGTTCATCGCCGACGGACTTTTCCCAGCCGGGTCCACGGAGATCCTCAAGCAGAACCTGTGGGCTGCCAAGGACATTGAGGAAGCCGTAGCCGATGCCGACTTCATCGAAGAAGCCGTCCCTGAGGTCCTCGAGATCAAGCACCAAACCCTTGCGCGGATCAGTGCTGCGGCCCGACCGGACGCCCTGATCGGCTCGAACACGTCCACGATCTCCATTGCGGACCTGGCCGAAGCCGTGACCAATCCGGAGCGGTTCCTGGGTGTGCACTTCTCCAACCCGTCGCCGTTCATCCCGGGCGTCGAGGTCATCCCGCACGCAGGTACCTCTGCCGCGACGGTGTCCGCGTCCTGCGACCTCGTCCACGCAGCCGGCAAGCAGACCGCCGTGGTCAAGGACGTCACCGGGTTCGTGCTGAACCGGTTGCAGTACGCGCTGTTCCACGAAGCGGCTCAGCTGGTTGAGCAGGGGATCGCAACAGCGGACGACGTCGACACCCTGGTGCGTACGACGTTCGGCTTCCGCTTGCCCTTCTTTGGACCGTTCGCCATTGCGGACATGGCCGGTTTGGATGTCTACAACTTCTGCTACAAGTCGCTGCAAACGGGCTTCCCGGAGCGCTTCGCGACGCCGAAGATCCTCTCGGACCTGGTCGAGGCAGGCAAGTTGGGCACCAAGACCGGCGCCGGTTTCCTTAACGTACCCGCCGAGCGTGCGCCGGAACTCATCGCCTACCGCAACAAGGCCTACGTCGCCATGCAGAAGCTCATTGAAGAGCTCGGCCCGGCCCCCATCAACTAACACTTCACAGGAGAAGACCCATGACTTTCCCCGAATCACGCACCGCAATTGTCACCGGCGCAGTGTCCGAGCGCGGCATCGGCAGGGCCACCGTCAACTACCTGGCGGCCCAGGGCTGGAACATCGGCATCATCGACCTTGACGACGCTGCCTGCAAGCTCGCTGCCAAGGAAATCGCCGCAGAATTCGGCGTGCAGGCCCACGGCGTGGGCGCAAACGTGGCCAGCGAAGCCGAAGTCCGGGCGGCCATTGACGAACTCGAAGCTGAACTGCCCCAGATCGTCGCTCTGGCCAATGTTGCAGGCGTCAGCTCGCCCATCGGCTACCTTGAACTTGAACCGGCTGAGTGGGACCGGGTCCTCAACATCAACCTCAACGGTGTCCACTACGCAACCCGTCGCGTGGCTGAATCCATGGTCAAGAACCGGATCGGCCGGATCGTGAACATCTCTTCCGTTTCCGCGCAACGCGGCGGCGGCACCTTCTCCAAGACCCCGTACTCGGTAGCCAAAGCCGGCGTCATCGGCCTGACCCGGGCAACAGCCCGCGAACTGGGCGAGTACGACATCACCGTCAACGCCATCTCTCCCGGCCCCATCGACACCGACATCATGGGCGGCACGCTGAGCCAGGAGCGCAAGGATGAACTCACCAAGGACCTCGTAGTGAACCGCGTGGGCTCCACCCGGGACATCGCAGCCGCCATCGCCTTCCTCATCAGCGAGGACGCCGGATACATCTCCGGCCAGACGCTGAATGTGGACGGCGGACTGTACATGCACTAGGGCTGCCATGCGGACCTGGACCAGAGAACGCAAGATCTACCTTGCCGTGGGTATTCTCGCCTGCGCCGTGGGCATGGTGCTCATTTTCTTCCCGCGCTGATAGCGCCGCACCCATCTATTTGCTGTCACTCAAAGAGGAGTTTCAATGTCAGTAACCGCCAATTCCACCAAGGAGTTGCTGGATACGCCGGTCCTCAAATCGGCGATCTCCAAAGCATCCCGTCGGCTCATGCCGATGCTTGTCATCCTGTACGTGGTGGCTTTCCTGGACCGTACCAATGTTGGCTTCGCCGAAGCTGCGCTGGAAGTGGACAAGGGCATCACGGCAGGGGCATACGCCCTGGGTGCCGGTATCTTCTTCATCGGATACGCCCTGTTTGAAATCCCCAGCAACCTGCTGCTCACCAAGTTCGGTGCCAAAGTGTGGCTGGCACGTATCGCGATCACGTGGGGCATCGTGTCGGCCTGCTTCGCGTTCGTGCAGGGCGAGACGTCCTTCATCATCCTTCGATTCCTGCTGGGTGTTACCGAAGCAGGGTTGTTCCCCGGCGTCATCATGTTCCTCGCGGCCTGGTTCCCGAACAAGGTCCGTGTGAAGATGTTCGCCATCTTCTACCTGGCCCAGCCGTTCTCGCAGATGATGGGTGCGCCGCTGTCCGGTTGGCTGATCAACATCGGCGACCAGGTTCCCGGCGTCGCAGGCTGGCAGGTCATGTTCTTCGTTGAAGGCATGCTCGCCGTCCTGGCCGGTGTGGCAGCCTACTTCTTCCTCATCAACAGCCCGCAGGACGCCAAGTTCCTCTCGAAAGAGGAAAAGAAGGCCTTGTCAGACGTCATGGCATTGGAAGACACGGTCAAGGAAGAAACAGGTCCCAAGGGCGTGCTGGCTTCCATGCGCAACGGCAAGGTCTGGTACTTCACCGTCATCTACTTCTGCCTTCAGATCGCCGTCTACGGTGTCACCTTCTACCTCCCGCAGCAGGTGGCTCAGCTCACCGGCCAGAAGGTGGGCCTGGCTGTTGGCCTGATGGCTGCCATTCCGTGGTTCTTTGGCATCTTCGCCTGCTACTTCATTGGCAAAGCGGCCAACACTGTTGCCCGCCGACGCCGCTGGGGCACCGCGCTGTTTGTCTCCACTGGCCTGTGCATCTTCGGCTCCGCCTGGGCTGGTGCCAATCACTTGCCGGCCATCGGCATCATCTTCATCACTCTGGCGGTGTGCAGCTTCCTGGCGACTGGCCCCATCTGCTGGTCATACCCGACGGCGTTCCTCACCGGGACCGCGGCCGCTGCCGGTATCGGGCTGATCAACTCGCTCGGAAACCTGGGCGGATTCGTCGCACCAATCCTGCGGACTACCGTCAACGAGGTCACGGCTTCGGATACCGGCACCATGGGTGTCTACGCCTTGGGTGTCCTGCCGTTCCTGGCGGCACTGATGATGTTCGGTACCCGCGCCTTCACCAACAAAGCCGACGAACTGCTGGACAAGTAGAAAATGCGCCCAGCTGCCTCCTCACCTTCGCCTGACGTCCTTTACATAGGGGTCAGCACCAAGATGTACATGGGCTACGCGCATTCCCTGGCGTGGTTGGAGCAGTTGGTGGCTGAAGTGGACGCCCGCCCGGCCCTTGCGGCCGGGCGGGTGGTCCCGTTTGTGATCCCGTCGTTTCCTGTATTGCCCGCCGCGACCGCGATGACGGCAGGTACTCCTCTGCTGCTCGGCGCGCAGAATTGCGGATGGGCCGACGGGCCATGGACAGGGGAGGTTTCCCCTTCGATGCTTGCCGAGCTCGGTGTGGGCCTCGTAGAAATCGGCCACGCTGAACGGCGGCGGCACTTCGCCGAAGACGACAGTGTGGTGGCTCTCAAGGTCACTGCCGCCGTCGATGCTGGCCTCACTCCGCTGTTGTGCGTGGGGGAGCCTGACATGGTGGAACCGGAGACGGCCGCAGAAACAGTGTTTCGGCAGATCACGTCAGCGGTGTCCGCCGACTGGTCAGTGGCCGCCAAGCTGGTTATTGCGTATGAACCGGTCTGGGCCATTGGTGCCCCCGAGCCGGCGTCCGCCACCCATGTTTCCCGCGTGGTGGCTGCCCTGCGGGACTCGCTCGGTCAGCAGGGACTGGGCGGGCTACCCATCATTTATGGGGGATCAGCCAAGCCGGGGCTGCTGCCTCAACTTACCGGGGTTTCCGGGCTCTTCCTGGGCCGCTTTGCGCACGACGCCACGAACTTCGGCCTTGTGCTGGACGAAGCATTGCGTTTGAGTACGGCAGAGGTCCTTAACGGGCCTCTGTAGGGTCGTCAGCTGTGCTCACACTCCGCTGGCACAGGGCAACGAAACCGCCCAGATTCTCCAGTCCCTCCGGATGGGTGGGGAGATAGTTGGTCAGTTCAGGCGAACGCACGACGACGGCCCGCCACTTGCCGCGGGACACCGCCACATTGATCCGGTTGCGCAAGAGCAGGAACTCCATGCCCCGGGAAACCTCGGCGGCTGCCGAGGCGGCCATGGACACGATGACCACCGGTGCTTCCTGCCCTTGGAACTTGTCCACCGTTCCTACCCGTACGTGGAGAAGGCCCGCGGCCCGGAGCTCATGCTTGATGAGTTGGACCTGGGCGTTGTAAGCCGCGACTACCAGGATGTCGGATTCCTGCAGTGGCTTCGGCTCCGGGGCTTGCGAGGGGTCCAGCCATTCCAGTCCCAAATGGGCTTGGACTTGCCTGACCACTTCGGCGGCTTCTTCGGGCGAATTGCTCGAGTTCCCGGTGTGCGGGACATAGACGCAGGAGATCCCCGGACTCGCCCCTTCCAACTGGCGTTCCTTGGCGGCTGGCGCTGCCTCGAGCCGGTTGTCGTACGAGAGCTCTGAGACTGCGCTGCACAGTTCGGGATGCATGCGCCAGGACAGGGCCAGGAAATAGCCCAGTTCCCGCGGCAAGGTGTTGTAGCCATCGGACAGCCAGCCAAGCGCCGACTCGTCGACGGGTTCGGGATGTTTGCCCTGCGTGACCTGCGGCAGCTGCTGCGGATCGCCCAGGAGCAGGAGCCGTTTGGCTGCACGACTTACTGCCATGGTGTTAGCCAGGGAGAACTGGCCTGCTTCGTCGATGACCAGCAAATCCAAGGAACCGGCCGGGACCTCCTTGCCAACCATGGTCCAGGCCGTCCCGCCGATCAATGCTCCGCCCGGCTTGGCGAGCAAGTCCTCGACGTTGCCTTTCCCGCAGTGCATCCATGGCACGGGGTTATCGTGCTTGACTTCCTTGGCAACCTGCCGGGGGTCCAACCCTGCTTTCTCCACTGCGGCGCACAGCATGTTTTCCACCACGGCGTGCGACTGCGCCACGACGCCCACCTTCCAGCCTTTGGCTACGAGCCGTGCCAGGACGTGGGCACCCACGTGGGTCTTCCCACTCCCCGGAGGTCCCTGCACGGCAAGGTAGGAATCGTCCAGGTCGGTTACGGCCGCAGTGATGGCGTCAATGTATCCGTCAGGCCCGGATTCCACGCGAGGCAGAGCGTCCAGGCTCCGTAGCTTGGGCGGCCTTCTCCGCACCAGGTCCAAGGCCGGGTCCTGTGGCCAGTCCGGCAGGGCGTCCTTGAGCTGTGTTGCCAGCGCGGCGAGGGCTGCCCGCTGGCCTTTCGTAGCAATGGGCGGATCGGGGGTCAGGGCAATGGGCAGTTGGCTGAACGCACTGGAGTCCTTGCGAAGGCCTTCAGTGATGGTGACCGTTTCGAAGTCCTGGTCCTCGCCAACCTCGGTGACCAGGGTCCCGTTCCAGCCGGCACGGCCCAGCACGGCCGATTCCTTCCCCTGCAAGCCGCCCGGAAGGGGCGAGCCATACATTCTGAAGTACTTCTTGCCGGCCTCGAGTCCTGCTCCGTCCCCCGAGCGGCCATAGAGCTTCACCGTCCGCGCGGGGTTGCTCCGGGGTGTCGGCTTAGCCCAGTCCTGGAGTAGCTCAGCGTGATCCACCACAAAGAGATCACGCTCATCCGGCCACTGCGAGGTGGGCTTTTCCAGTCGGTCGAAGTGCCCCCACCAATGCTGCTTGTCCTCGCGGCGGTGGTAGCCCACCCCAGCTGCGACGATGCCAATGGCGCGCGCGTCCGCGGTGGATTTCCCATCCTCCGGTAGGCCGGCCAGGTAATCGAACAGGGATTTTTCTTCCGGGGCTGCTTCGTACTTCTCGGGTTCGGTATCAGTCGGAGCTGCTTCGTCGGATCCGCCGACCGGCTGGATGGAGCGTTCGGCAGCTCGCTCCAGCAACCAGTTGCGAAGCTCCAGGGTTGAGAGGCAGTCGTATTCGTTGTAGTCCCGGATGCCCTCAAGGATTGCCGCCGCAGCGTCTGCTTCGCCAGTGTCCCGCGCCGTGCAGAAGTCCGCGTAGGCAACCACGGAGGCGCCGGCGTCGGTGACGTCCCCGGATCGCAGGTGCTGGCCCATGTACAGCGGTTCCAGTTTCTTGATGCTGTACGAGTTCTCGGAGACCCGGATGCTGTGCCGGACGGTGTCGAAAAGGTCCACCAGGACGCCCTCGCGCAGGAGATCGTCGACGGCGGACTCGCCCACCACGTGCGTCAGGGAAAGGTTCCTGAGGGCCGTCTTTTCGTAGGCCGCGTAGTGGTAGATGTGCATCCCCGGATACTGTGCGCGACGTTTGGCCACGTAGTCCAGGAAAGCCACGAACGCGTGGCCTTCCTCGGCACGCGAGTGCGCCCAGAACGGCTTGAAGACCGGGGTGCCCCCAGGTTCCGCTGGATTCTCGATGACGCCGAAAAGGTACTCAAGCCCCCACTTCCCGGTGACAGGGTCCTGCCAGAGGGGGTCGCCTTCGAAGTCGAAGAAGATGTCACCCGGGTCCGGCACGGGGAGCCTGCCCAGAGTGTTGTCGGGAAGCACTGTGTAACTCACTGACTTGGCTTCGCCGGACTTGTCCGTGTAGTTGACCGTTCCATCAGGTGTGCCTGTGCCGGTCTGCAGCTGGGCTTGCTCCCGGAGCCTGAGGAACATCGGGTCGCCGTCAGCAGGAGAGGCTGCCAGTTGGTCGATGGTGGTGATCCCGGCCTCGATCAGTTTCTTCCGCCGGCTGATGCGCATCCCTGCAACCATCAGGAGGTCCCGGTGGAGCTGGACCTGCTCGGCACAGTAATCGCAGCGGCCGCATGCGGAGAAGCGGGCGTCACCCCATTCGATGGGCCCGGGCTCCGCAATGTGCGCTGCGGTCATGCCAAGGAATCGTTCGCGGCGCTCCCTGAACACCGGCAGGACCTGGGACAAAGGGTGGTCGCTGTGGACACGGTTGCCCAGGACCAGGATGAGCGTGGGGTCAGGCGTGATGCCGGCCTGCAGCATTTGATCCCCGTACGCGGCCAATTGCAGCAAAGCCGTGACTTTCGCATGCCGTGCCAGCTTGGTGTCAAAGACTGCGTACATGCCACCGGGACGCTTCACCAGAAAGTCAGAGCGGCCATGGAACTGACCGTCGAAGAAGGCAGCCTGGAACACGACATCCGCGCCGGATTTGAGGGCGTCGATGGATTCCGCATGCTTGGCCGAAAGGGTGGTGCGGTCCATCGCGTCGGCCGGGACGACGTCGTAAACGCCTTTTCCTGTCGCCGGGTCCCAGTGGCCGAACTCCGCCACGAAGTCATCCAGCACCTTGTGCTCGTGGACGTCGCCCAGCGTTGCGGTGCGCTCCAGCATGGCGTCGGGCGGAAAGTCCGGCTTGGGGGTCCGGCCCAGCTTTTCATCGAGCTTCCGGAGCAACTGGTACTCGCAGGTTGCAGCGATGACGAGGTCGCTGGCGGAAAAGACCAAGTCCTGCGGGGCGCCTGCGGTCTCGGAATCGAGAAAGAACACTGCGACCCACCTTCCTTCCATGCCATTGTTAAACCCTTGCAGCCAAGCTATCAGCGGGCCCCGACAATTTAGTGTGGAAGCAATTTAGACTTCACGCATGACTGAAACAGCCCACAGCGCTGACCCGGCTTTTGAAGCCGCGTTCCAGGCCGCGCAAAAGAGCCTCAGCGAAGGTGGGATCCCCATCGGAGCTGCCTTGGCCCGTGACGGCGAGGTTATTGCCACCGGACACAATGAACGCGTGCAGCACGGCGATCCGATTGCGCACGGCGAGATGTCCGCACTGCGCGCCGCGGGACGGCAGAAAAGCTACCGCGACACCACCCTTTACACCACCTTGGCGCCATGCGCGATGTGCACGGGAACCATCATCCAGTTCAAGATTCCACGGGTGGTAGTCGGCGAAGCGGAGACCTTTCCCGGCGAGTTCGACCTCCTCCGGTCACGCGGCGTTGAGGTGGTGGTTCTGGACGATCCCCGGTGCGTGGACATGATGCGGACGTTCCAGGAAAAGCACCCGGAACTGTGGGCCGAGGACATCGCTGAAGAGGCCGATCGAGCGTAGGCTTGGCTTCATCGGCGCTGAGCCGAAAGACTCATCCCCAAGGCCCCGCGTCGGTAGTCCAATCGATGAAGGAGGATCCATGAGTGTCGTACGTGAATTCATGTCAACGGATTGCCAGTGCATCGAAGAGGATAAAACTCTTCAGGATGCCGCCATGCTGATGAGGGACCTGGACTGCGGCTCACTTCCCATCTGCGGCCGGGACGGCAAGCTCACTGGTTTCATCACCGACCGCGACATTGTGGTCAAGTGCCTGGCTGAGGGTAAGGACGCCCGGGAAGTCCGTGCCGGGGACCTCGCCACAGGCAAGCCCCATTGGGTTGACGCGGATGCCAACGTCGACGACGCCATTGCCATGATGGAAGAACATCAGGTGCGGCGCCTGCCGGTCATCAGCGACCACAAACTCGTGGGCATCATCAGCCAGGGCGACATTGCCCGCCACCACTACGCGGAAGATCGCCTCGGTGAAATGGTGGAGCACATCTCCGCCAAGGAGCACATGGCCCACTAGGCCCCGCCTATCGCGGGCAGCCTGTCACCATCCCCAGCCGCCGCGAGGCACCCCTTCCGGGGGAACGCCTCGCGGCCCGTCTTTTGCTCCAACTACACCACTAACCGGGCCGCAGGGATAGGCCCGCAGGATGCCGGACCTGAAACTGTCGGCCGGGTGAGGCAAACTGTCATGGTGACTTCAAATCTCCAACACCAGTCAGCCGACTCCGCCATCCACACCCAGATCGCCGAGGAACTCGGCGTCAAAGCCTGGCAGGTCAAAGCCGCGGTGGAACTGCTCGACGCCGGATCCACCGTTCCCTTCATCGCCCGCTACCGCAAGGAAGCCACCGGGACGCTCGATGACACCCAGCTCCGCGACCTTGAGGAGCGCCTCAGGTACCTGCGGGAACTGGAAGAACGGCGCAAGTCCGTCCTCGAGGCGATTGCCGCCCAAGGCAAGCTGACCCCGGAACTGGAAGCCGCCGTCGTCGGTGCTGACACCAAGGCGCGGCTGGAAGACATCTACCTTCCCTTCAAATCCAAGCGCCGCACCAAAGCCCAGATCGCCCGCGAAGCCGGGTTGGAACCACTCGCTGACGCCCTGCTTGCCAACCCGCAGCTGGATCCCACCACCGAGGCCGCCAAATACCTGAATGCCGAGCACTCCATCGAGGACGCCACCACAGCGCTTGCGGGTGCGCGAGCCATCCTGGTGGAGCGCGTCGGGCAGGATGCGGACCTGGCTGAGGACCTCCGCGAACGGCTCTGGAAGCAGGGCCGGATGGTGTCCCGCGTGAAGAAAGGCATGGAGGCCGAGGGCCAGAAGTTCAAGGACTACTTCGAATTCACCCAGGTGCCGTCGGGGATGCCGTCGCACCGCGTGCTGGCACTCCTGCGTGGTGAGAAGGACGGCGTCCTTGAACTGGACCTCGCCGAAGCCGACCCCGCCGACGACGACGCCCTGGCCGCCGCCCGCGGTAAGTATGAGAACGCTGTGGCCAAGTGCCTGGGTGTTTCCAACCAGGGCCGGCCCGCCGATACCTGGCTGACACAGACCGCTCAGCTTGCCTGGCGCGGACG
The DNA here is from genome assembly GCF_047977885.1 of Arthrobacter sp. LFS091. NCBI lineage: Bacteria > Bacillati > Actinomycetota > Actinomycetes > Micrococcales > Micrococcaceae > Arthrobacter > Arthrobacter sp. LFS091. The sequence goes on along the minus strand of NZ_JBFPFP010000008.1, from coordinate 77,546 downwards.
TATCCTGGACCGTCTCACAACGGACCTTCGTGGTCGAATGTTCGCCGACGCGGAAGATGAAGCCGTGCGCGTTTTCGCTGCCAACCTGCGCGACGTCCTCCTGGCCGCCCCCGCGGGAAACCGCGCGACGCTGGGCCTGGATCCTGGACTGCGGACCGGGGTCAAGGTCGCGGTGGTAGACGGAACCGGCAAGGTGGTCACTACAGACACCATCTACCCGCACGCACCCGCGAAGAAGTGGGACGAAGCACTGGCCACCCTCGGCCGGCTCGCCAAACAGTACAACGTAGAACTGGTGGCGATCGGCAACGGGACGGCCTCCCGGGAGACGGACAAGCTGGCAACCGAGCTCATCAAATCCCTTGAGGCAGCCGGGTCCAAGGGAATCCAGAAGCTGGTGGTCTCCGAGGCTGGAGCATCCGTGTACTCAGCATCCGCGCTCGCAGCTTCCGAGCTTCCGGGGATGGATGTGTCGCTCCGAGGTGCCGTGTCCATTGCCCGCCGCCTGCAGGATCCGCTGGCGGAACTGGTCAAGATTGAGCCGAAGTCCATCGGTGTGGGGCAATACCAGCACGACGTCACCGCCGCCAAGCTTGATCGCTCCCTGGATGCCGTGGTGGAGGACTGTGTGAACGCCGTGGGGGTGGACGTCAACACTGCCTCCCCGGCGCTGCTCAGCCGGGTGGCCGGCGTCGGGCCGCTGCTCAGCGAAAATATCGTGGCTTACCGGAACGAGAATGGTCCTTTCGCTAAGCGAAGCGACCTCAAGAAGGTGCCGCGCCTGGGCGCGAAAGCCTTCGAACAGTGCGCAGGATTCCTTCGGATTACCGGGGGAGCGGAGCCCCTGGATGCCTCCAGCGTCCACCCTGAGGCGTACTCGGTGGCCCGAAAGATCCTGGTCGCCGCCGGCGGAGGACCCGCCACGGCCTTGGACCCGCAGGCCTTCGTTGATGGCACTTTTGGCCTTCCCACGGTCAAGGACATCATGTCGGAGCTCGAGAAGCCGGGCCGTGATCCCCGGCCGGCGTTCAAAGCGGCGTCGTTCTCCGAAGGCATCGAGAAGATCTCCGACCTCAAGCCAGGCATGATCCTGGAGGGCACTGTTACCAACGTTGCCGCGTTTGGCGCGTTCGTGGACGTGGGAGTGCACCAGGACGGTTTGGTCCACGTCTCGGCCCTGTCCAACAAGTTCGTGTCGGATCCGCGCGAGATCGTGAAGTCCGGCCAGGTTGTCCGGGTCAAGGTCCTTGAGGCGGATCCCGAGCGCAAGCGCATCTCACTGACGTTGAGGCTCGACGACGAACCCGGCACCGGGGGCGGCCGCACCTCAGGTGGGCGTTCTTCGGGAGATGGCCAGCGTCCTGGGGGACAGCAGGGCCAACGCGGCGGCCAGCCCGGTCAGCGAGGTCAGGGCGATCGCCGGGGTAACCAGGGTCGCCCCCAGCAGGGTGGGCAGCGTCAGGGCAAGCCTCAGCAATCCCAACCCGCGCCCGCCAACACGGCAATGGCCGAGGCGCTGCGTCGGGCAGGACTGGGGAAGTAGGCCTCGCCCGCCCACAAATCCCGCCCTTGTTTGTGTGCCTTGCCGTTCTACGGTGAGGCTGACGAACAAGGGCTGGGTTCCGTCTGGACGGGGGACTCGTGGGCTACGCGCCTGCGGTCCTGGCGTTCACCGAGGGTGCTTCGTGTGGCTGCAGGGCTGCGGGAAGCCAGCGACCGATCCGCGCAAAGGCTTCCCGCCGGATGGGTTCGGGGGACAGGAAGATGTCGTGGAGCGCGTTCGGCAGTCGGCTGATGGTCACTGTATCCGCCAGGGACAGCGAGCGGTGGGCCACGGCGTCGACGTTGAGGGCCACGTCGGCGGTGAGGGCGTCAGTGGACCATTTCGGCTGCAGGTAGCTCTTGTCCGAGAGCATCACCAGCACCGGAACGTCGATGCCCAGACCGGCCGCGACAGTCGCCTGTCCACGGAACACCGCGTCCAGGAACGCGGGTGTGAGGGGGAATCCGCGGTCCGGACGCCACTCAAGGTTGTAATCCCATTCGCCGTCCAACGCCGCGGAAACAGCCCGGGTATAAATTCCGGGGTCTACCGGTGGCAGTGGGGTCAACGGATGAAGCCGGGCGTGGAGTCCCACCAAGGGCGCGATCGCGCGTCTGCCGAGTTCGGTAGCTTGGAACTCCAGCCAGGGACTGTTGAGGATCAGTGCCGAAGCCATGCCAGGGTGGCGGGCAGCCCAGAGACTGAGGGTGAGTCCTCCGGTGGAGTGGCCCAACAGAATGAGTGGCCGCTCCGAAGCGCCTGAACGGCCCATGGCCTCCAGCGCCGCATCAATGTCCGCGTCGTAGTCGCCCAGGCTGGTAACGAACCCTGGAACCAGTCCGGGCCGGAGGCTGCGGCCATAGTTGTGCAGATCCAAGGCGAAGAACTGCGCGCCGGCGCTGTGCCAGAACTCGGCCACGTGGCGTTGGAAGAAGTAGTCGGACCAGCCGTGGACGTACAGGACATCCGCATCGAGCCCGCCCACTTCAGGCGGCGCCCCGACGTACCTCACCAAAGTGGCGACAGCGCCGCCGTCGAGCTCCAAGGTCTCCTGCTCAAAACCGTCACCAAGTATGTCCGGAACCCAAGCCCCGGTCACGACGTCTTTTCCTTCTGCCACGGCCAGCGGCCGGTGATTTCGAGTTCCAGTGAGAAGCTCAGGAACGTCCGGATCAGCACGATGATGGCCAGGACCCCGACGCTTTCGAAGGTGGGGGTGACGGCGACGGTTCGGATGATGTCGGCCGCCACCAGCAGTTCCAAGCCGAGCAAAATGGACCGGCCCAACAACTGCCGGTAGGCCCGGTACGGGGAGAACGGTTCCAGGCCGCTGGCGCGCTTGGGCTGGTATCCACGGAGGGCCATGGGGATGGACACCAAGGCGCCGATCACCATCACCGCCACCCCGGCAAAGTCCATGTACCGGCCGACTGCTTCGATGATGTGTTGGAAATCCATGGCCCTCCCCGGTTAGGTGCGTGCCTCCACCGTCTCACAAACCAACGACGGCGGCAGTCAGGTTCCATAGCTACGGAACCTGACTGCCGCCGTCGAACCCTTGCTTGTCCGCCTGCCGAGCCGTACAACGGTGTGACAGCCGAACCAGGGCAAGTTTTGGCTACAGCGCGGGCGCCGGGACCCGGAAGAACACGCGGGGATCCTGCAGGAGCGCCGGGTAGTCGAAATCGGAGCGCTTGATCACGTTGGTGACTTCGAAGTTGCGGGCGAAGCGTCCGTCAACGGAGATGGGGCGTCCCTGGATGAGGCCGACGGCGAAGACCTGGCCGCCGTCGAACGGGACAGCAACCTCGGTTTTGCCGGGAAGCGTGTTGAACGCCTGATCCTGGGCCTGGCGCTTGCGGGTGGGCTTCTTCTCCTTCGGCGCGGCGGGACGCTTCTTGGGCCCACCAACCTGCCTGCGGGACTTCTCCTCGGCGTACACGAACTCGTAATCGTCGGTGTCCGAAACGGGCTTCGACTTCCCGTGCGGGGGCATGCTGACCGTGGTGAGCTGCTCGGGACGGATTTCCTCCACCGGGGCGCGAAGGATCCAGAGGCTGTCCTCTTCGGGTTCCTCGGGGTGGAACTCGTGCTTGGGTTCCGGCCACACGTATTCCAGCTTTTCGTCGGTACCGGGGAACAGCTGCGTGTAGAACTTGGGGTCCTTGCCGATCAGCTTGGAGCGGTGGCTGAGGTGCAGGTCCTCGTGTCCGAGCCATGGCGGCATGATGATCCTGGAGGCGTAGTCCGGGTGGGCGGCCTGGGGCGCGAACTCCGCGATATTGGTGCGCGTGTTGTCCGGGTGGCCCCGCTCCATCCATTCGTCGGCCATCGCCAAGCCGTACAGGGTGAGCGCCGGGACGTGGCCCATCCACATGCGCACGGCCGGGTGTGACTGCCAACCGTACTCCGGGATCACCAACGCGCGGAGGACTTGGAGTGCTTCGACGCGCTGTTTGCCGAGCCTTGAAGTGTCGAGCGCCGCGGCACTCTCACGGAAATCGGCGAAGGGGAGGAAAGTCTGCATCCTTTCAGTTTGAGGGTGCCGGGCGTGAGAACCAAGTTGAGTGCTCCGGGACACGTGCGCCGATGGGGCCTAGAGTTGTCGGGTGGAAACTTTTGGCGAGAAAACGACGACCACGGCGCCCCCGGTTGCCGAACTGCACCTGCACATCGAAGGGACCCTCCAGCCAGAGCTCATCTTTGCTTTGGCCGAACGAAACGGCATCGAACTGCCGTACGAAGACATCGAGGAACTCCGCGAAAAGTACGAGTTCACCGATCTGCAGTCTTTCCTGGACCTCTACTACGCCAACATGGCAGTCCTGCAGACCGAGCAGGACTTCACCGACATGACCCGCGCCTACCTGGAGCGGGCGGCAGCCGGGGGAGTTCGCCATGCGGAAATCATGATGGACCCCCAAGCCCACGTCTCCCGCGGCGTTGCCCTGGAAACCTGCGTGAACGGCGTGGCCAACGCCTTGGCGACCTCGGAAGAGGACTTCGGCGTTTCGACCCTCCTGATTGCAGCTTTCCTGCGGGATATGTCCGAGGATTCGGCCCTTGAGGTGCTGGACCAGCTCCTGGCCATGCACGCACCCATCGCCGGCATCGGGTTGGACTCCGCAGAGGTGGGCAATCCGCCGTCGAAATTTGAACGCCTGTACCAGCGCGCCGGCGAGGCCGGGCTGCGCAGGATCGCGCACGCGGGCGAGGAAGGACCGGCGTCGTACATCACCGAGGCGCTGGACGTCCTGCACGTCGAACGGATCGACCACGGCATCCGCTGCATGGAAGATACTGACGTCGTGCAGCGGCTCGTCGCCGAGCAGGTGCCGCTGACCGTTTGCCCGCTGTCCAACGTGCGCCTGCGCGCGGTGGACAAGCTGGCTGACCATCCGCTCCCGGAAATGCTCGCCATCGGCTTGAACGTTTGCGTGAATTCAGACGACCCCGCCTACTTCGGTGGATACGTGGATGACAACTTTGAGCAGTTGGTCAAGGTCCTGGAATTCTCGGTACCGGAGCAGGCAACCCTGGCCGCGAACTCCATCAGGTCCTCGTTCGCCAGCGACGCCCGCAAAGCGGCGCTGTTGGACGAGGTCACGGAGTGGGTCAAGGCCTCCGTGCCGCACCCCTGAGGCTCGGCAGCCGAGACCCGTAGATCAGTTGCGGCGAATGTGATGTCACACTCGGTCACGACACACGGTGTTTACCTTCAGCAGTCGTGGGAATTAACAAATCATTGGCAAACTGCTGTGGAGTAACCACCGTTGAAGGAGAAGCATGGGCGCGAACACCGCCGAGAACACCAACCTTCGTCTGAAGGCCGTACTGGACATCCTCGCCGAGAGCGTGTGGGCCGGAACTTCGCTGAACGCCGGGGAGGTGTTGGCCGAGGCGATCGCCCGCGTTCCGTTCAACGATCACGAAGCCGAGCTCCTGAGCGGCGGTATTCCCCGCGGCCACAAGACCCTGACATCGGCTTCGGCGAAACTGGTCAAGGCCGGGTGGCTGGTCAAGGGCCGGTCCGGGTGGACCATTCCCGAGGACGGCTTGCGCGCCACAGTCGCTTTCCCTGATGTGGCGGCGTTCGCGGCAGCGCTCGACGCCGGAACTCCGGTACCAGCCGACGTTCCGGTTCCGACCGCCCCGCCTGTGAAGCCTGCGGCGAAGAAGGCAGCAACCAAACGCGCTGCAGCCAAGAAGGCGGCTCCTGATGAAGTGGCTGAGCCGAAGGTTGCCGCTGCAAAGGTCTCGGCCCCCAAAGCTAGGGCGGCTGCTGCCAAGGCGGAGCCGGCCGCGAAGAAGTCACCGCGCAAGGCGCCGTCGAAAGCTGCGGCTCCCGCCGTCGAGACCGTCCCGCAGCCCGATGCCGTCGCGGTTGCGGGCGACTTCAACACCATCCTGGGCGCACCCGAGGACTGGGCGCCGCAGTACGACGAAGCCCAGATGGAATTCAACCCCTTGGTGCAGGTGTGGACGCTGACGGCTGATCTTCCGGCCGGGCACTACACCTACAAGATCGCCCTGAACCGTTCGTGGGACGAGAACTACGGTGCGTTCGGTGCCCGCGACGGTGCCAACCACGAGTTGAACCACGACGGCGGTCCCGTCACCATCACGTACAACCACGTGACCCGGGACATCGTGGTCGGCTAGTTCTTTCGTTTGCTGGATTCCGCCCTTGTTCGTGGCGCCTCCCGTTGTACGGGGTGCGTGACCAACAAGGGCGGGACTCGTTAAGGTGGGTCCATGGCAGCAGACACGATCCGGGTTACCGCGCGCATTTCCGGCGTGGTGCAAGGTGTGGGTTTCCGCTACTGGACAGCCCGGAAAGCCGACGCACTGATGCTCACAGGGACCGTGCGGAACGCTTCAGATGGTTCGGTGGAACTCGTAGCCGAGGGGTCCGTGAAACGTGTTGAGCGTTTCACGAGCTGGCTCCATTCCTCGAACGCCCCGGGCCGGGTGGAGAACGTCGACTTCCAGGTTTCCGAGGCCACCGGGGAGTTCGACGACTTCCGGATCGTTGGGTAGCAGCCCTAATTTCCCGGTGACGCAATCGGATGGCATCGACCGAAGTGGCAGGCTATCTGGCTGCGGAACCTGACGCGGGCTGGCGCGTCGCTTCGATGTAGTGCTCCAGTGACTTCAGTGCAGGCTGGGACGAAGCATCACGCACTGCGTCCGCGCCAACGGCATTCGCAACGGCCAGCGCGTGAGCGTAGTCGAGCCCGGTTTGCAGGGCCAGGACCAGTGCGGCGTAGAAGGCGTCGCCGGCCCCGATGGTGTTGGCTATGTCCGTGACACGCACGGCAGGAGCTTCGGCCACCCTTTCGCCGTCGACGTAGATCGCCGAGCCGTCGCCACCGTACGTGACGGCGACCAACGGAGCGTTCTTCAGGGCCGGGATCAACTCATATTCGGTCTCGTTCACGATCACCAGGTCGCAACGCTCCAGCAGTTCAGGAAGGATGGGTGCCGCGGGGGCTGCGTTCAGCACAAAGAATCCTTTGGTGGCCTGTGCTGCCTCGAGGACAACTTCCTGGTCCACTTCGAGCTGGCACAACACGGCCTCGCCATCGCCGAAACTTACGTCGCCCAGGCTCACGGACGCGTTGGCGCCGGGGCACACCACAATCTGGTTTTCGCCGTCGCTGTCCACCAGCACCAGCGCGGTGCCGGTAGCTTCGTCCACTGCGGCGATGTCCCGAACGTCGACGCCGGCACCCGCCATTGCGTCCAGAAGTGTCCGCCCGGCGTCGTCCTGCCCTACTGCCCCCACCATGCGTGAGCTGCCTGCGAGCCGGGCTGCGGCGACGGCCTGGTTGGCGCCCTTGCCACCGGGTTGCTGCCGCAGGACAGCCCCGCCCACGGTCTCGCCGGGCGAGGGGAGACGGCTGGCGGTGGCCGTCATGTCGAGGTTGATGCTGCCCACCACAGTGAGTGTGGGCGCAGAGGACTGAACGGGCGTGCTCATGGGAGGTCCTTTTCGGGGAGGTTTCAGGAGGACTGGATGACGGAAAGGTGCCCGGCCTTGGCGGCCACGAGGCATTTGGCGAGGTAGAACGGGGAGCCGTTCCGGCGCACGTATTGGGTGAGGACCAGTACGGGATCGGACGGGCGGAGTCCCAGTAGCTTGGCTCGGCTTGGACCAGCCGTGCTGAGGCTGATTTCGCATTCGCCTGGGCCAAGGGTCACGCCGGGCAGTTCGCTCAGTACCTCCAGCAGCGTGGAGGCGGAAAGTGTTGGTGCTTCGGCGGCCTCAGCCAGCGGAGCCGCTTCGGGTATTTCCTGCGACACGTTTTCCTGCAGGTGGGCCACGGGTTCGCCGTCGCGGATGAGCACGCTTTCCCAGAACCAGACATCCTGGGCCGGCTCCACGCCCACACCCGGTGCCACGAATTCCGAGGCCGGCTGTTTGATGGCCGCTACCCGCTTGACTTGGATGTCCTGGTCCGGCCCACCAAGAAGTTGATCGAAGGGCCGAATGTGTTCGATGCCAATGCGGGGCAGTGAATCTGCGACAAAGCGGCCCACTCCGCGGCGGGCACGGGTGAGGCCGTCTTCCTCCAGCAGCATCAGCGCTTCGCGGATCACGGTACGGCTGACGTCCATCATGGTGCCCAGCTCCGTCTCCGTGGGAAGCAGCGAGCCCGGCGGCAGGACTTTGGTCCTGATGGCCTCGGCGATGCGGGAGTACGCCGCGACGCGCAAGGGCTGCCCTGGTTGGGTGGCGATGGGTCGGGACAGGAATTTGACGGCGTTGTCTGTCAAGGGTGCCTCACTCGGGATGGGTTACGGATACTGTACCGGATCGATGTGACAGGTTGCACAAGCTCGTAATACATGCTTGTATAACAACTCACATCTCGTGGCGCGCCCCGCGCCCTCGGACAAAGGAGTTTGATGTGAACATCCCCACCGCCACAGGCACGCAGGCTGTAGACCCGCAGTCCCCAGCCTCAGCCGACACCGGAGCAGCCGGCACAAAGACTGACGCGGGTCGCGTCCAGGGCAAGGCCGCTGCGCTCCTGATCACCACGTTGGTGCTCGCCGTCCTGGCCTTCCAGCTCAACGCCAGCATGATTACCCCGGCCTTGCCCCACATCGGCTCCTTCTTCGGCGAATCCCCGGAAGCTGTGGCCCAAGTGCAGTCCATGTTCTTCCTGGCCGGTGCCATTTCCGGTCCCGTCATTGGGCGCTGGAGTGACTTCATCGGCCGGCGCAACGCACTCCTGCTGGTCCTGGCGATCATGGGAGCGGGCACGGTGCTCTGCATCTTCGCACCGAGCCTGCCATTGCTGGTCGCCGGCCGCTTCATGCAGGGTGTTTCGAGCGCCATCTTCGCGCTTTCCTACATCGTCCTGAACGAATACCTGCCAGCCCGGCTCTTCGGCACATCCATTGGCATCATCGCGGCCATCAACGGTGGCGTGGGTGGTGTGGATGGCTACTTCGGCGGGCTCATGGCAGAGACTTTGGGCTTCCAGTCGATTTTCGTCGCCGTGCTGGTATTGGCCGCGATCGCCGTAGTCTGCGTCATCAAAGTGGTCCCGGGCGGCAAGTCCGCCGTCGCTCCGGGCCGGATGGACTGGTGGGGAGCGGGATCGCTGTCCGTGTTCCTGGTGTTCATCACGTACTTCGTGTCCACGGGTTCCTCCGCAGGCTGGACCTCACCGGCAGCCCTCGGCTTGCTGGCTGGCAGCATCGCGTCCTTCGCGGCCTTCTGGCTCATCGAAAAGAAGCGCGAAACCCCGTTGGTTGCAGTCCACCACCTCCGTTCGCGCCAAGTGTGGCCCGTTATCGCCACCACCGTGCTGACGCTTGCCGGCATCTTCGCCATCATCAACTTCACCGTGGTGCTGCTGAGCCAGGATAAGGAAAACGGCTTCGGCCTCTCCGCGTCCGTTGCGGCGCTCCTGTTCCTCACCCCCGCCGCGTTGATCGGTGTGTTCGCTGCACCGCTGGCCGGTTGGATCGCCGACCGTCGCGGCTGGATCAAGACCGTTCGCGTTGGCACCGCCACCAGCCTCGCCTGCGCGATCGTGGCCGCACTGTTCGCGCACAACCAAGTCGCAGTCCTCATCGCCATCGCCGCTCTGGGCATCTTCTACAACGGCTTCTTCCTCACTGCGATCAACGGTCTGTCCGTCCTGCTCTCGCCCAAGGAAGCACCCGCCGCACTGCCGGGCATCAACGGCGCCTCCTTCGGGATCGGGGCGAGCCTCGGCGTCGTGGTTGTTGCGCCGTTCGCCGGCTTGGGCACTGCGGCCGGATACTCCACGGCCCTCTGGATTTCGGTGTCCATCACAGCGCTGGCGTTCATTGTTAGCCTGTTCATCGCAGCGCCGAAGGGCGAAAAGATCTAACGCACGACGCCGGGCAGCACCTCCCGCATCCCGGCCCGCCGCCGATTCATTACAGTCCGCTACACCTGAAACGAGAGATCATGACCCAGCCCGCACCCTTCTTCCTCGACTGCGATACCGGCATCGACGACGCCCTCGCCCTCGCGTACCTCCTCGCCTCCCCGTTGGCGGAGCTCGTGGGTATCGGCACCGTGAGTGGCAACGTCAGTGCAGCCGGCGGGGCCCGGAACACCCTGGACCTGCTGAACCTGGCAGGCCACCCGGACATCCCCGTTGCCATCGGTGCGCACGATCCCCAAGTGGGCACGTTCCACGGTGGCGCCCCGCATGTCCACGGCGACAACGGCATCGGTGGGGTGGACCTGGCGCACTCAGACCGGGAGCCTGTGACGGCCACGGCTGCGGAGCTGTTGGTCCAACTGGCACACCAGTATGCAGGGGAGTTGCGGGTGGTGGCCATCGGTCCGCTGACCAACATCGCCGAGGCCCTGCGGCTGGAACCCAGGCTGCCGGAACTGGTTGCGGAGCTCACCATCATGGGCGGCGCCGCGCTGGCCCCGGGCAACATCACACCCGTGGCCGAAGCGAACATCGCCAACGATCCCGAAGCTGCGGCAGAAGTCCTGGCCGCCGACTGGACCGTCACCATGGTGCCCTTGGACGTCACCATGACCAACGTCCTGGAGGAAAACCACCGGCAAGAACTGCTCGCAACCGATCACCCGGTTTCGCAGGCCCTCGGTGAAATGCTGGGGTACTACTTCGGCTTCTACATCGACATCTTCGGCCGTGCGTGCTCGGCCATGCACGACCCCCTCGCCGCAGCCATCGCCGTCAGGGGAGTGGAACTGGCCTCGGCTCCGACCGTTCGCGTCCAGGTGGACACCACGGACGGACCCGGCCGCGGTCAGACGGTGTGCGACCTCCGTGGACAGTACGCCGGTTTCCCGGAGCAGCGCGGGGCCCGTTGCCGGGTGGTGCTGTCCATCGGGGAGGACTTTGCTCCGCACCTGTTGGGCACCCTGCAGGCGGCGTGGCTTACTGAAGCTACGGTCGCTTAGGCCGCCTACGCGTACATGAGGGAGCCGGGCGTGGTGAGTGTCTCGCCGGTTTCGAGCCAGGTCTTCAAACCCGAGAGGATCATGGGCCAGCCGCCGTAGAGCTGATCGTTGGCGCCCTCGCGGAGTTGATCGTGCGTGACGGTGAGGTGGCACGAATCGCCGACCGGTTCTATCTCCCAGGTGATGCGGGACGTGCCCTCGGCCTTCACGTCCTCGCCCCACAGCGCGGTCATGGTCTGGACGAGCCGGCGCGGAGGATCAACCTCGATGTTCTCGCCCTCGCCCAGCGGCGCATCGGCTTTGGGGTTCCGCATCTCGAAGCGGCTCCCCGGAGTCCAGTCCGAGGTCAAGGTGTTTCCGAACTGGTACTTGCTGCGGATCTCGCTGTTGGTGATGGCCTCCCACAACCGTTCCGGCGTGGTCTTGATGTAAATCTCGAAGATCTTTTCCATGGGACTTTCCAATCTGGATTTGAGGTCGCTGAGTGCAGCGGCCCATGGTTCTGCGAATTTACTCACCCAGCGGTCGTGGATGAGGCGGATGGGAACCGGGTTAAGGAAATGCAGCTTTTCGCGACCACGACGGCGGGTAACCACCAGCCCTGCATCTTCCAACAGTTTGAGGTGCTTGGCGATGCCGAAACGGGTCATCTCGAAGCGGGCTCCGAGCGCCGAGGCAGACTGGCCATCCTCGCGGAACAGTTCGTCCAGGAGTTCCCTGCGGGTGGGGTCTGCCAGCGCTTTGAACACGGTGTCCATGGCTTCAGAATAGGTGACTTTTTGGTCACGTGTCAACGGTTTTGGGTGGAACTCGATTCGGCCTACGCGTCGGAGTGGATGATCTGTTCGCGCAGGATGTCGGCGTGCCCGCAATGCTGGGCCAGCTCCCGGAGCATGTGGAGGTACACCCAACGCAGGGGGAGGGGGCCGCGGCGGTTTCCGAGGACAAGATCGTCCAAGGCCAGCTGCGCCGCCGCTCTCCTGGATGCTTCGCACGCCTCCACATGGGCAGCCCGAATGCTGGCGACGGTGTCCTGGTCATCCAGGATGAACGACTCGTCAGGCGACGCCGGGATGCCTATTTCGGCACGGGACCGGCCCGTGATGGCTTCGTCGAACCACACCTTTTCCACGAAGGTGGCGTGCTTCACCAGGCCCAGCAGCGTAGTCCGGGACGGGACCAGCCGCCGTCGTGCCTGTTCTTCGGTGAGCCCCTCAAGACTGGCGTTCAGCGCCCAACGGTGTTCGTCCAGGAAGGTATCGAACTGGACCCTTTCGCTGTTGTTGATGACGTCCTCCGTTGACGTTGGCGTGCTCATCCGAAAACCACCGTGCCGTCGTCGTTGATTTTCCAACCGGGGTTGTGCGCGATTTCCCAGACGATGCCGTTCGGGTCCTTCACATGGCCATGGAAGATACCGCCGAACGCGCCGGCCTGGGCGGGTTTCAGCAGCGTGGCGCCGGCCGCCACCAAGGCATCGATGGTGGTGGACACCTCCGCCGCGCTCCCGACATTGTGGGAGAGCGTGACCCCGCTGACTCCGGAGGTGGCGGCGGCGTTGTTGAGGTCCTGATCGAACTTTTCGGCGTCGAACAGGCCGAGCATCAGCCCCGGCGCAACCTGGAAGAAGAGGATCTCGCCAGGGACGTCCATGAGCGGGTCCCACCCGAGGCCAACCTTGTAGAACGCGCGGGCGGCGTCGAGGTCCCGCGTGGCAAACGTGATGAAGTGCAGTTGCTGGTCCATACGGGAATAGTAGCGAGAGGGTACGGCGGCCTGTCCTGTTGAGTGCCTGTCGTGGCCGGTGGGAGGATGGAGCGGTGGAACCCCTCTTCGATTTCCTTGGTCATTACTGGTGGCTTATCTTTCCCATCGGCGGCATGGCTGGAGGCTGGGCGCGGTCGTGGTCCAAGGCCAGCGAAGAACGCCACCGCCGCAAGGTGGAGTTGCTCAAGCTGAAGAACCAGCTCGCCGTGCATGAGGAAGCCAACCAAGCCGAAGTGGTCTCGCTGATAGCCGCCCACGATTCGGTAAACCACCGCTGGCTGGACTACGAACTCGACGTCGGCAACCTCATAGACTTCCCCCTCATGACCGACGTTCGCGAGCCCCTCACAGTGGCCTTCCTCAAAGCCAAGAAAGAAGCCGACGGCTTGCGGCCCGCGGCGCCTGAGGACCTCACGACGCCGGCCCGGCTCGCCGAGTACCGGGCAGCTGTCCACAACTTTGAACTGGCTTTCGATGTCGCCGAGCGCGAAGCCCGACGTATCAAGGACGGCAACTTCAGCGGCCCCGAACGCCAACGGCTGGCCACGGCAAGGAAGCTGCTGCGCATCGCCGAAGACACCGCAGCGACCCCTGCCGAACGTCAGACTGCCTACAAGCGTGCACGCAAGGAACTCGACGGGTTGATCGTGCTCCCCGAGGCCACGGTCGCGGCGCTGGAAGGGAAGATCGCGGGGATGCTGGACACCCGGAAGGACCCGGACACGGACGCTCGGTTCGCTTGATGGGGCAGTCCGGAAGCGGTAGCTAACCCAGCTGCACACCCATCACGGTTCGGGTTACCGGCCCGTCCGTGTCGTCCTCGATGTGGCGCATGCCGATCCGTTCAGCGACCCGGCGGGAGGCGGCATTTTCGGGATGAATGATGGCGACAAGTGAGCTCGCGCCGACCACGTCCCGCGCATATTCAAGGCAGACCGTAGCTGCTTCCGTGGCGTAACCCTGACCTTGGAGGTCCAAGCGGACGTGGTAGCCAACCTCAAGCTCGGACCTGCCTTTGACCTTCTGCCACGTCAGCCCACAGTCGCCGACGAAGTCGCCGGCGTACGTTTCCACGATCCAGAGTCCATAGCCGTGCTGCGCATAGTTCGCCTGGTTCCATTCGATCCAGGCCGCTGCTTCGTCCCGGGATTTCGGTGCCGGGTAATACGTCATGACGTCGCGGTCGCCCAGCATGGCGCTCATGGCGTCGAGATCATCCGGTGTCATCTCGCGGAAGCGCAGCCGGTCGGTGGGGTGGGGGAGCATGCCCACAGCCTACGGACTGCGATCAGCCGTGGCCAGAATACGCTTAGCCCCGGCCCATGCTGGTTGAGGGGTCGCCGCTGCCCTCGGAGGGGTCTGCTCGCAGGTCGTCGGGGTCGCCGCTGGGCAAGCCGGCTGGGCCTGCGACGTCTCCCGAGGAGGCTTCGGACGTGGCGTCAGAGGCGGCGTCGTCGCCCCGGTGAGTTCCGCCGTCGGAATCCGATGACGCGGCGCGAGTCCCGCCGTCGGGTTCCCCCGGCGCGCGACGGCGACCCGTGGGCTTGGGGGAAAGGTCCTCGTCCATGGCGTTGGAACCTTCGCTGATGGAGGAGTGGACCTGGATATCGTCGTCTTTCTCGCCCGGCTCGGGAACCTGCTGGTCGTTCACCGGCTTGGAGGTGTTCGCTAGATCTTCCATCGCATTTTCGGTGGCCTTGCGGATGCTGTCTTCGACGCCCATGAGATGACTCCTTTGCAGAAATGGTCCGGTATCGAACCCGGCTCACATAGTAAGCCTACTTAGTTGTTGCACAAAGCGACACCCTGCACTGACTTGACAGGAAGGCCGTAAGTGGGTCGTGTCTGTGCAGGTCAAGCCGTCACGGGCTGAACTTTGTACCGTCGTTCGTTGGGCGATAAGGTATTCCCAGACCGTTTTGCAGAGGGCGGCAATTTTCGCTCCTTTGCTGTCTGCTGGGGACGCATTTCAGTCAGTAGGAACGTCTCATATGTCTAACCCACGCCCCGAGCAGGAAGCTCTCCGCAACGGATACTTCCTCGATCTGGTCCTCGGCAGCGAAGATGTCGAGGCGTTCCTCACAGATCTAGCGGCATTCTCCGCCGAGAGCCTCTCCCACGGAACCGACCCCGTTTTCTCCGGGATCACGGTGTTGCGCCGAAAGAAATCAGCCACGGCGGCCAGCAGCGATGAGCGCGCCCGCGTCATGGATGAATTGCAGAGCGAGTATGACGGCCCCTGCTTGACGGCCATGGATAAGCTCACGTCCGTCCTGGTCCCGGATCTCGCAAGCGAGCATCGCTGGCCGGACTATGTCGAAGCCGCTTCACAGCAGGGCCTCGCATCCATCCTGAGTGTGCCGCTCTTGGTTGAAGGCGACACCCGTGCCGCACTGAACCTCTACTCGGAACGCACCCACGCTTTCGGCCCGGACGACGTGGAGAGGGCAGAGGTTTTCGCGTCGCACGCTGCCAAGTCGCTTCGCCTTGCGTTGAAGATCGCCCAGCTCAGCGATGCCCGGAACGACCTCGCCGCCGCGATGCAGTCGCGCACCGTCATTGACCTTGCGGTGGGCGCCATCATGGCCCAAAACCATTGCAGCCAGGAAGAGGCGTTCACCATCCTCCGCACCGCCTCGAGCAACCGCAACATCAAGCTGCGGCACCTGGCCCGGTCCATCATCGCGGCCGTTTCCTCGGGTAAGATCACTACCCACTTCGAGGAGTAATCACCGACGCAGCGCGCCCTCCCACACGAGCTTCACCGCGTTGCGGACGCGTTCCCGTGTCTCAGCAACAGTGGCAGCGTCGGAACCCGGGGGCCGCACCACGAACTGGTAGTAGTACAGTCCGTTGATGAGGTCGATCATGGCCTCGACGTCCACGTCCGGCGCCAGTTCTCCTGTGGAGATGCCCCGCCGGATCTCCGCTGCGATGGGTTCCCGCCGCCGGGAGACATGCCGGTCCCATGAGAGGGCGCGGAGATCGTCGTTCTCCAGGCCCATGGCCACACGCTTTTTCACCAGCGCACCGACGCGGCCGTCGACGTCGATCGTGGCTTCCTCGTAGGAGTTGAGGATGGTCTCCAGCGTCGTGGTCGCGCGCTTCAGGCCAATACCGGATCGGACGCTATCCAACGCCGCGGCCAGCAGTTCCTCGCGGCTGTTCCAGCGCCGGTAGAGCGCTGCCCGGCTAACGCCCGAGCGCTCGGTGATCGCCGAGACAGTGACTTCGCGAGTGTCCCGTTCCAGCAACAGTTCCACCGTGGCGGACAGGACGGTGGACTCCAGCGCGGTGTCGCGTGGCCGCCCGGGCCGCCGCTCAGCAACTGCTACGGAATCATGCATCCGCAACCACCAGTCGCTCATGAAGCTGCGCAATAGTCGCGTCGGTTAGTCCGGCCTTGCGGATCGGCGCCAGCACACTCCCATGACGCTCAATCAGCACGTTTTGCATGGCTTCCATCGACTCCACGTGCGCGCCCATCATGGCACCCATGCCTTTGATAGCTTTCTCGTCCAGGACCCGGTCCGGCATGAGTCCGCCCATGATGGCGCGGAGCCTCGGGAACAGCTGTGGCAAGCGTGTGGCCGTGACTGCGTAGTCCGCGGAAATGGTTTCGGGAGTGGCGCCCAAGGCCGAAAGCACGACGGCGGCGAACACTCCCGTACGATCCTTGCCTGCCGCGCAGTGGAAGACAGTTGCGCCGTCCGCCATGGCCACGAGGGTTACGCCGAGGGCGAGCTGCCGGGCCTGGGTTTCAAGGAGGTTCGCGTACCAGGCACCCACATGTTCAGGAGTAGTGGTGGAGGACATTATTTCGTGGCTGATGTCCTCTGGCGATGAAACGGAAGCCGTCAATGCGAGGTGGTGGTAGCTCACGCCGGGCACAGTGAGGGGTCCACGCCCGGTGAACAGCGCCTCTTCGGGGGACCGGAGATCAATGACGGACGTGACGCCGTCGTCGATCATTTGCTGGGCGAAAGCGGCAGGCATGACCGAAACGTCATCGCTGCGGAGCAGCACACCTGGGCGGGTGGTGCCGCCTTCTACGGGCAGGCCGCCGAGGTCGCGCAGGTTGACGGGGGCGAGGTCCAGAGTTTCCAAGTGGGATTTCCTAGCTGAGCTTGGCGCGGATGAAGGCGCTGACCCGGTCGATGATGGTCACCAGCACGACGATGCTGATGATGATGGCGCAAAGGTGTCCGTAGTCGTACATGCGCATGGCGGTGGTCAGCTCCAGGCCGATGCCGCCAGCCCCCACCAATCCGAGGATGGTGGCACCGCGCACGTTGCCTTCGAACAGGAGCAATGTGTAGCTGACCAGCAGGGGCGCGGCCTGGGGGAGCACTGCGTAGGTGATGATCTGCCGCTTGTTGGCGCCGACGGCGGTGAGTGCTTCCACTGGTCCAGTCTGCACGGATTCCATGGCTTCGGCGTACACCTTGCCGATGGACCCGACCGAGCCCAGCACGATCGCCAGGATGCCGGCGAACGGTCCCAGGCCCACAGCGGAGACGAACATCAGGGCGAAGATTAGTTCCGGAATCGAGCGCAGAACGTTCAGCACCGCACGGCAGGACGTGTACACCCAGCGCGGGGCGACATTGCTGGCCGCCCCGAAGCTAAGCAGCAGGGATGCCAGCGCGCCAAGCACGGTACCAACCAACGCCATCTGGAGCGTTTCGACCAGCAGCTTGATGATGATGCCGAACTTGTCGAACGTGGGAGGGAACAGGCGGCCCAGGAAGTTGCCCATGTTGGGGATACCGCTGAGCAGCTTGTCGGGGTTGAACCCCGCTCCCATTCCGGCCCAGACCAGCACGACGGCAACAATCACCCAGAGCGCAGCGCCTCGTGGTGTGGGGAGGCCGAAGGGGCGGGAGAGCCGGAGGCGGTCGGCCTCGGAGAGGGTGGTATTGATGGTCTTGGATGCATCTGCGGGGGCTTCAGCTTTCGAGGAGCTCAGTGTCTGTTCCATAAATCTGGTGCACCTCCTTTTCCGTGATGTTGGTGGCGGGTCCGGCGAACACGAGCTCACCCGAGTGGAGGCCGAGGACCCGATCGGCATAGCGGCGGGCGAGGCCCACGACGTGGAGGCTGACGATCACGGGGATCTGTTCTTCGCGGGCGATGTCGCGGAGCAGGCCAAGGATGTTCCCGGCGAGCCGCGGATCCAACGACGCAAC
The DNA here is from genome assembly GCF_047977885.1 of Arthrobacter sp. LFS091. Taxonomy (NCBI): domain Bacteria; kingdom Bacillati; phylum Actinomycetota; class Actinomycetes; order Micrococcales; family Micrococcaceae; genus Arthrobacter; species Arthrobacter sp. LFS091. Next base: position 59,611 of record NZ_JBFPFP010000008.1, on the reverse strand, counting down.
GGGCTCGTCGGCCAGGATGAGGCGTGGCTGCTGCATGAGCGCCCGGGCGATCGCGACGCGCTGCTGCTCACCGCCGCTCAGGCTGCGGCACGGCTGCTTGGCCTTGTGTGCCAGGCCCACACGGTCCAGCAGTTCCAACGCCATGGTCCGCTGCGCCCTGCTGAACGTGCCCAGCATGTTCAACGGCCCTGCCGAGTGGAGGCCGCCGGACAGCACGTTGGTGAGGGCGGTCAGTCGCGGCACCAAGTTGAAGTGCTGGAAAACATATCCGACGTCGGATCGCAGCTCCCGCAGGCCGCCCGCGTTTTGCCGGGCTACTGCCCGGCCGGCCACTTCCAATGCGTCGGCAGTAAAGGGTGCAATGCCAGTGAGGGTTTTCATGAGGGTCGACTTGCCCGAACCGGAGTGGCCCAGCAGTGCTACGACTTCGCCCGGGTAGACATCCAGGTCGACGCCTGCCAGCGCTACCTGCTCGCCGTACTGGACCCGCAACCGGCGTGCGCGGACCGTGGGCGTACCGCTCAAGGTGACTGCCGCCGTCGTGCTTTCTGCTGGTGACAAGAGGCTCATCGGAGGTCCTGGAGGTCCACGCCGATAGACTCGGCCACGTCCACCAGGGGAGCGTAGGTGCTGAAGTCCGGATCGGCAGTGGGTTGGCCGGTGATGCCGAACGTCTTTGCGATCTTCTCGTTCCCGGCCATGAGGGCGGGGAGTTTGGCCTTAAGGGCTTCGCGGGCCTCGTTGTCCAGGTCCTTACGCACCACGATGGAGATGCCGACGGGGATGGGGTCGGACTTGGCGATGATGGTGACCTGGTCCTCCTTGATGACGCCCTTCTGGACGAACGTGGGGTAGAGCTGGCGGGCGGTGCAGGCGACGTCCACGTTCCCGTTGGCCATGGCCAGGACGGCGGAGTCGTGGGAGCCGGCGAAGGTGCTCTTGTAGTCAGTGCCGTCGGTGAGCCCGGCCTTGGCGAGGAGCGACTTGGGCATGAAGTAGCCGGTGGTGGAGCCGGGATCGATGAACGCCACCTGCTTGCCCTTGACGTCAGCGAGGGACTTGATCCCACTGTCCTTCTTGGCGAGGCAGAAGCTGGCGGGCTCTGAGCTGGCAGGCCAGACCAGCAGCGGATCAACGCTTTCCGTCTTGTACGCGAGGGCGGCGGAGAACTGGCTGAGGACGGCGACGTCCACTGATCCGTTCCGGACGGCTTCCACGACGCCCAGGTAGTCGGCCGGCTGCTGGTTGGTCACGGTGCGGCCGGATGCGTCGCCCACCATGGTGGCGAGGTCGGCCATGATGGCTTGCTCTTCGGGATCGTCGGTGCCCGGAGGGGTGGCGAAGACCAGCTCGGTCCTGCTCTTGTTTGCTCCGGCCGCGGTGGCGTCGCCTGAACAGCCGGCGAGGGCGCCGATGGCCAGGAGGCCGATGAGCGATGTTGCGATGATGCCTGCACGAGCGTGCATGGTGGTGCCTTCCGTCATGTGTGGGGGGTGACGGGAATTACGAAACCAGCAGTATCTGAATCGGAATTACGAGACTGCCGTACTTCAAATGGCGGGAAGGTTAACTGTTTGGGATGGCGTGCGAAGTCCGCCCTGTGTCCCCATTTCGTGACCCGAGGCAACCATGGAGCAGACTTGGGTAGGTGACCGCCAACAACCCCCGCCCCGGATTAGCTATTGCTGCGTTGAGCCTGGGGACGGCGCTGAACCCGCTGAACTCATCCATGATCGCCGTTGCGTTGGTGGTGCTGCGGGAGCATTTCTCGCTGGACGTCGCCACGGTCACCTGGGTGATCACGTCGTTCTACCTCGCATCCGCCGCCGGGCAGCCGTTGATGGGCAGGCTCGCGGACCGCTTCGGCCCCCGCCGACTGTTCATGTTCGGCATGGCTTTGGTCGCAGTCACCTGCGCGATCGCCCCGTTCCTGCCCAACTTCGCGCTCGTCTGCGTGGCCCGCGCACTGATGGCTGTCGGGACCGCGACGGCGTACCCGTCCGCCGTCGTGATGGTCACCGAGCTGAGCCGGCTGGCTAAGCTGCCGCCCACGCGGCCGTTGGGCCGGATCCAGATGGCCAACACCTCTGCCGCTGCTGTCGGACCAGTAGTGGGTGGACTGCTGGTGAGCCTTGTTGGGTGGCAGGCGCTGTTCGCGATCAACGTGCCTATCGCTTTGCTGGCCATGATCGTGGTTCGGCAGACGGCGCCCGCGGACGCTCATCGCGAGACCGGTTCCTTGGGGACGCTGCTCCGCGATTCCGACATCCCCGGCATCTTGGCCTTCGTCACCTCGCTCATGCTTGCGATGATGGCGCTCTTGAACGTCATGCCGGGCTACCGCTGGCACCTCCTGGCCGCAGCTACCGTGATCGGGGCGCTCTTCGCCTGGCGTGAGCTGCGCTTCCGTCCGCCATTCCTGGATCTGCGTTTGCTGGGGCGGAACCGTCCGCTGTTGCTGGTTTACTTGCTGTTTATCGTCTTCAGCGGCGTCTACTATTTCGCGTTCTTCGGCCTTCCGCAGTTGCTGCAGGAAGCTGGCCATTACGACGCCGGCGTAGTAGGCCTGCTGATGCTGCCCCTTGCGGCGTTGTCGGTTGTGGTGACGCCGCTGACGGTGCGGTTCATCGAGCGGTACGGTGTCCGGCCTGTATTGATCACCGGCGTTCTGATTCTTACTGCTGCGGCAGGAACGTTGGGCGCGTTGACGTTGACGCTGTGGGCGCCGCTGGTGTTCGTGCTGACCGCGTTGATGGGTGTTCCATATGGGATGGTCAGCACAGCATCCAATCAGGGTCTCTACGTTTCCGCCCGGCCCGAAGAGCGCGGAGTGGCCGCCGGGATTTTCCAGACCTGCCGCTACCTTGGCGCGATCACGGCGACAGTGTTGATCGGCGTGTTCTACGGCCCTGGAGTGAACCAGGCCAATTGGGGACTGATGGTCTTGGTGATGCTGGGGCTCAGTGCCGTGGTGCTGGTGCTCGCAGTGATGTGGCGGAAGCCCTCGACGTAACGCTTCAGGCTGGCCATTTCGATGTTTCGCTGCGTATTCGACGTTTCCTACCGTCTTATACGCAGCGAGTCGTCTAAACGGGGCTCAGCAGTCCCACCGGCGCCGTCTCCCGGGGTAGCGTGCGGGCGTCTCCGACGGGGGAGGTCCGCAGCCTCCCTTGCTTAAATTACTGAGTGAACTCATAATTGAGTTAAGTCAGAAATCAAACACGGGAGACCCCTTATGAAAGCCTTCGTCCTCAACCAGTACAAGGAACCACTGCAGCAGGTTGACGTACCCGAGCCGGTGCTCGGCGACCACGATGTGCTGGTGGAGGTTCACGCGGCCGGCCTGAACCAGCTGGACGAGAAAATCCGGCAAGGGGAGTTCAAGCAGATCCTCCCGTACAAACTGCCGCAGGTTCTTGGTCACGACGTCGCTGGCGTGGTCCTGCAGGTGGGGCCAAAGGTGCGGTCCTTCACGCCCGGCGACGAGGTCTTCGCTCGCGCAGGGGACCACCGGATCGGCACGTTCGCGGAGCGCATCGCGGTGGCCGAAGAAGACCTGGCCATCAAGCCGGCCACCATCAGCATGGAAGAAGCGGGCTCGCTTCCGCTGGTGGCCTTGACCGCGTGGCAGGCGCTGGTGGAGCGCGGAAACGTTGGCCCTGGGCAGAAGGTGTTCATCCATGCCGGTGCCGGGGGAGTAGGCTCAATCGCCATCCAGCTGGCCAAGTACTTGGACGCAACCGTAGCGACGACGGTCAGCGCCGGGAACAAAGACTTTGTCCGTGAGCTGGGCGCTGATGTAGTGATTGACTACCGCGCCGAGGACTTCGTGGAGATCCTTCATGACTACGACCTGGTTCTGGACAGCCTCGGCGGCGAGAACCTGGAACGGTCCCTGAAGGTCTTGAAAAAGGGTGGCAAAGCCATCGGCATCGCGGGCCCGCCCGACGCAGACTTTGCCCGGCAGCTGGGCGGAAACCCTGTGCTGCTGGGTGCAACGACCCTGCTGAGCTCGGGTATCCGCCGCAAGGCCCGCCGCCTGGGCGTTAGCTACCAGTTCCTTTTCATGCGTGCCGACGGAGACCAGCTTCGCCGCATTGCGGGACTTATCGATGCGGGGGAGATCAAGCCGGTCCTTGGCCGAGTAGTGCCGTTCGATCAGACGGCCGATGTCCTTGCTGCCATGGAAAAGGGCGGCGTCCGCGGCAAGACCGTTGTCAGCCACCTTTAGCCAAAAACCTTTAGCCAGCAACAACCACAGGACAGGACGAACATCATGAGCAGTGAACAACAGTCATATTTGCAAGTACCCGCTAAGACCGTGACGGCAGGCGGAGTCACGTACGCGTACCGGGAGATGGGGCCCAAGGGTGGGGTTCCGGTGGTCTTCCTGATTCACCTCGCCGGGACCATGGACAACTGGGATCCGCGCATCATCGACCCCATCGCCGCGAAGCACCACGTCATCACCTTCAGCAACCGAGGAGTAGGCGCGACCACTGGCACCGTTCCGGACAGCATCGAGAGCATGGCCGACGACGCCGCCACCTTCATCCAAGCTCTCGGATATCAGCAGGTGGATCTCTTCGGCTTCTCACTCGGGGGCATGATCGCGCAGTCGTTGGTGCTCAAGCACCCCGGTTTGGTGCGCAAGCTGGTTCTCGCCGGTACCGGCCCTGCCGGTGGAGAAGGCATTCAGAAGATTATGGGAACCACGTACTACGACGTTCTCCGGGGCAGCCTCACCCGGCAGGATCCCAAGGAGTTCCTGTTCTTCAACAGGAATGCCACCGGTAAGCCTGCCGCCCGGGCCTTCATTAACCGACTCAAGGAACGCACCACCAATCGCGAGGCACCCATCAAGCTCAGCGCTTTCCAGACGCAACTGAAAGCCATCCGCCGGTGGGGACTGTCGCCGTCGGCCGATCTGGGCGTCATCACCCAGCCGACCCTGATCGCCAACGGAGACAACGACCGCATGGTGCCCTCGGTGCTTTCAAGCGACATGCACCGCCGGATTCCGGGCAGCGAACTGGTCATCTACCCTGATTCCGGACACGGCGGCATCTTCCAGTTCCATGACAGGTTCGTCCCTGTAGCCCTCGAGTTCTTGGGCCGCTGATACGGTAGCTGAATGCAGCCTGCGCCCCAGACCCTTGGCCGACGTGAGCGGAACAAGCAGGAAAAGCTTGACCGCATCACCGCGGCCGCCCGAGAGCTTTTCACCCAGTACGGAGTGGATGAGGTCACCACCCAGCAAGTGGCTGAAAAGGCCGACGTCGGATCGGGAACCTTGTTCTTGTATGCGAAAACCAAGGCGGAGCTGCTGCTTCTGGTGCACAACGTGAAATACGCTGAGGCGCTGGACGTGGGAATCGAAGCGGCCGCCGCCGAAGCCGAGGTCCTGGACGCGGTGATGGCCATCGTCAACCCGATCATCACCTGCAACCGGGTCCAGATTGAGAACGGCAGAACCTATCTGAAGGAGATCGTCTTTGGTGATCCGGCTGAGCCGCACCACGCAGAGGCGCTGGCCCTCACCCAACGGACGGAAGCCGCCGTCGTCGATGTCCTTAACCGTGACACAAAGCTTGCGGCGCGGGGAGCTGAAAAGCTGGCCGGAATCATCTCCGCGATCATGTTCATCAGCATGACGTCGGCAGCCAACCTGGGCCTGAACGATGCCCAGGTTGGCGACGATATCCGTGCCCAGGTCAGCGTACTGCTGGGCGGCTAGCTTTAGCGGTTGAGGAACGCCTCGTGCTGGCGGTGCGCCTCGGCCACTTGCTCGCGGATCTTCTCCACGTCCTTGGCCTTGTTGCGGTACTTGAGTGGCATCTGCACGATCTGCGCTTCCTCAGCGGTCAGGGCGCGGTAGATGCGCTCTCGTTCGTTGGCATCGGCGGTGTAGTCCAGGTCCAGGTAGTCGACGGCGTGACGCCGGGCGTTGTTGATGGCCGTCTGGGCCTTGCCCGCCGGGCTGATCAGTGAGAGCACCACGGTGATGACCAGGACACCGATGATCACACTCAGCGAGAGGCCGGTGGTGATTTCGACGACGTTGACGTGCTCGCCGTCGTTGATGAACGGCAGGTTGTTCTCGTGCAGTGCGTGCAGGATCAGCTTGACGCCGATGAACGCCAGGATCGCTGCGAGGCCGTAGGAGAGGTAGATGAGGCGGTCCAGCAGCCCGTCGATCAGGAAGTAGAGCTGGCGCAGGCCCATCAGGGAGAACGCGGTGGCGGTGAACACGACGAAGACGTTCTGGGTCAGGCCGAAGATGGCTGGGATGGAGTCGAGCGCGAAAAGGATGTCCGTGCCGCCGATAGCGACCATCACCAAGAGCATCGGCGTGAGGGCACGCTTGCCGTTGACCATGGTGAAGAGCTTGTCGCCGTCGTACTTATCCGTGGTGTGGAAGAGCTTCTTGGCCACGCGGATGATGAAGTTGTTAGCCTGATCGTCCCCGTGGTCGCCGGGCTTGAGCAGGTTGCCTGCCGTGAGGAGCAGGATCAGGCCGAAGATGTAGAACACCCAAGCGAACGAGTTGATCAGCGCGGCGCCCAGGAAAATGAAGCCGGTGCGTGCAATCAGCGAGAAGACGATGCCGAAGAGCAGGACCTTCTGCTGATCCTCACGCGGCACCCGGAAACTGGCCATGATGATCAGGAACACGAATAGGTTGTCGACCGAGAGGGCCTTCTCCGTGATGTAGCCGGCGAAGTACTCGGACCCCATCTGGCCGCCACCGAAGATCAGCACCAGGATGCCAAAAACGATCGCGAGGCCCACATAGATGGAGGACCAGATGGCCGCTTCCTTCAGCGATGGGACGTGGGCCTTGCGGATGTGGAAGAAGTAGTCGAAGGCCAAGAGCGCCAGAATGACGACGATGGTGATGCCCCAGATAAGGGGAGAGACGGTCATGTGATCCTGCTTTCGTGAGGCGCGCGAATGGTGTTGCTCACCGAGGGTCAAACTCGTGGAATCAAATTTACCGGGTCTGGTGGGGCGGGTGTTAACGGTGATCACTGGAAAGTATTTGACAACATGGAAAGTACTTTCCTACTGTCGAGACATCAGATTCGAATCCTTGGGGGAAGCATGAATGAGACCACCGGCAGCCCATCCGCTGCAGAAGCACGTGAACTGCTGGCCAAGGCAGAGGCCATCGGCGCCGCCTCAACCAACGCCGCCGCTTGGCCGGTTGCTGTCACCTTCACCAGCCTCGCGATCATAGGGTCGCTGCTCATGATCGGCATGCACATAGTGCTCGTCACCGGCTACGGCGCTGCGTTGCTGGCCTGTTCCGTTGGTGCATGGGCCGCAGTGACGGCCAGTATTTGGCCCATGTTCCAGCGTTCCACGAAGGCTGGGTACACCAAGCGCTTCCTGACATCGCTGTTGGCGTATTTCGCCCTGTATGTGGTGGCCTTGGCGGCAGGAGCCATCCTGTTCCGGGACGGAAACCTATGGTTCTACCTCCCGGCGGGCGTCGCGCTTGGTGTGGTGGGCCTGGCCGCGGCCTTCCGGGAGCTGCGCGCATGAGCATCCCTGCGGAACACCCGCGCCACAAGCTCAACGAACTCGTCCACTCGCCGGTCCGCTTCTCGATCATGGCCGCGCTCGCCAAAGCCGAGTCGCTTGACTTCAAGGATTTGCGGGACGCCATCCAGGTCAGCGACTCCGTACTGAGCAAGCAACTTGCCATCCTGGAGAAGGCCGGGTTCGTGAAGATCAAGAAGGGCTTCGCCGGGAAAATGCCTCGGACGTCGGCGAGCCTGACGGCTGCCGGCCGCGAGGTGTGGGCCGGTCATCTGCAGACGTTGCGGGAGATCGCGGGCGGTTGATCGGGTCTCCTAATCCGCCCGGATTTGGAACCACTCGTCCTGGTTATCCGGCCGGTGCCAGAACTGCCGTGGCTGCTCGGATTCGCGGGCCGCGTGAGTGAGCCAGATTGTGCTGCCCGGGTCCCAACCCGCGATCACTGTTGCGGTGTCCGGGCCAACGGGGAGCGCGCGACCTGCCGCGTTGAGGTAGCCCGCGACGGTGAGGTGCACGGCGTCCCATTCCGAGGCGGCCTGCTCCCAGTCAGGGATGAGCCAGCGCCCGTGGCGACCGGTAGAGCGGAACCAGTCATGGCGGCGGGATGCAGTGACCTCCAGTGGGTAGGTCCGGCAAAGATCGGTCCAATCCGTGGCCGTGCGTATCTCCAGAATCCGGCCGGCGGCGCTCACAGGGATGGTGGTCGCATTTTCCCACCCGAGGGAATCCTCCACGAGGCTGAGCCCTTCGGGGATGAGCGGGACAGTTTGCACTAGCCCATGGGGGATGGACCACCACTCTCCGCCCACCTGGGCCCTGATGTCTGCAGGGCGTTCCCACGCAGCCCGGGCCTCATCGGCGCGCTCCTTACGGCCCCATTTGGACAGGATTTGCTGGGGATTTCGAGGGAGTGGAGCTGGGTCGTTTGCGGAACGCCAGTCGATCGCCCACTGCCCCGGCCGGAAGCCGTCCCACCACCATTGCGACGCGGGCGATTCCAAAACCCCCGCTGCGATGTGTGCCAACGCAGCAGTCACCGCATCCGTGGCGGCGAGAGCGTCCTCACCGTCGGGTTCCTGCCAATACCTGGCGGTGTCCACGCTTCGCTGCAGGGCGTATGGCACCAAGGAATTCACGGTTTCCAAGTCCAATGCGTTGATGCGGTCAATCAGCTCGGCGACGGTCGGGGCAGCTGGAACTGACTCGGGCTCCTTCGAGGAGCTGAGCGTGTACATGGCCCTCGACCTACCGGCCGCGGGATCGAGGTTGTAGCTGAGGTGGCGTGCGGCCCAGAGGATTTCCTCGTCGGCTTCCATGGCAAGCTCCAGGCACAGTCGTCTTCCGCGGGGACCTGCAAGCAAGGACTCGGCATCGGGCAACATCAGCCCATCCTGCCATGCCCGTGCGGCGCACGCCGTTGGTGCTGGATCTACGTCCGGAACCGTGCAGGAAAGTACGACGACGGCACTCGCCTTGGGTGCCGATGCTAGCTGGCGTTGACCAGGACCTGGTCGATGCGGGTGAGGAGGCCAGGCCAACCGTTGCCCATGCCCTCGATGGCCTGGCGTCCCATGGGCGAGTCCAAATTAAAGCCGGCGTGTTCGAAGTAGAGGGTGGTCCCGGCGTCGACCGTTTCCAGTTTCCACGTGATGGTGGTGTCCAAGGTTCCTTCGGCGAAGCTGAAGCTGATGGACGTGCCGGGCTCGACCGTGAGGACTTCGCAGGGCTGCTGGCCCCAGCCGCCCATGTCCATGGTGAATCGGTGGCCGACCACGGGTGCGATGTCGCCGGGTGCCCACCAGCGGGCGAGGAGGTCGGGCTTTGTCAGGGCTGCCCACACGGCGTCCTGGGGGTGTGGGAAAGTGCGTTCGAGGCGGATCGCGTTCTCAGTCATCGGTGTTTTCCTCATCCAGTAGATCGGCCAGGGCGTCGAGCCGCTGGTTCCAATATTGCTCATAGTGCTTCAGCCAGCCGCTGACTTCCTGCAGCCCGGCGGCTTGGAGATGGTAGATCCTGTGCCTGCCTTGCCGTTCCTCCCGGATCAGGCCGGCTTCCTTGAGGACGCTGAGGTGTTCCGACGCCGAGGAGCGGCTGAGTTCCAGCTTGCCGGTGAGTTCGCCCGCAGTCAGGGGGCCTCCGAGGAGGCTCTCGAGGATGGTGCGCCGCGAAGAGTTCGCGAGGGCTCCGAAGACGTCGATGGGCACCGCTCGATCATATGTCGGAAATTTCCGACAGGACAAGTTCGGGGCTGATTGGTGGCACCTAGAGGGTCTGCTATGCCACTCATTTTTGGGCCTTTTAGCACCTATTTTGGCTGGCCCGCCACCTAGTTCGGTGCTTTTGGGCACCTAGCCGATGGTTCCCGGCGCAGGCTGTGCGGGTCAAGCAAGATCGTTCTTCACTAGGAGCAATAATGATCCGGAGGTACATCAGCAAGATAGCAATCGTCCTGGCCGTAACGGCACCCTTAGAGCTGGGCGTTGGGTGGTGCCGTCGTCGGGTGGGCGCTCGCGGGAACGTTGTCGAGTGTTGGGCTGACGCTCATGGGCTTCGCCGGTTGGTAGCGTGCCGTGATGATTGAGGGCAGCCCGACGAAAAGGATTCCGTCGCTGCAGGTGGTGTCGTTCTTCGTAATGGCCGTAGTCTTCGCAACCTGGCATCCGTTTGTTTGGTGGCGGGCCGCGGGAGCGGTTCTTATGTTGGGGTTCGGTTGCTACGGCGTTTATGCGTTGCGGTGGAGCAAACGACCTGAGTCCAGTGCGGAGCCTCGAGGCACTGAGTGACTCGGGCTTTGATGATGGCCTGAGGACTGACGTCTGCGGGCCATCTCTTGTTAGCGGGTGTTTTGATCCGGGCGAAAGCGATTCTGAAAGTCAGCGTCTCCGGAGCCGGCTACGAAACCGAAGTCGTAGCTTCCATGGTCGGGCACGGTCTCACGGTCCAGCTTCATCGCGGTGGAGGGAGTGAAGAAGCTCTTGGCGATACCGCTTTCGGTTTCGAAAGTGAAGGATCCAAAAATCGTCGGGTCCATGCGATGCCGGAGCAGGAGTGTCGTGTCCAAGCCACGAACTTCGGAGGCGACCGGGTGATAGTCGTCCAAGTGCCTGCCCCAGATGGGCAGAGACAGCGGAAAGGAAGGTTGAACGGCTTCGGGAAAAGCAAACGGAATGCGCTCAATGGAAAGGCCGTAGGGATCATCCACGCCGTCGGTCTGGATGATCAGTCGTCGGGGGTCGAACGTGCGCGTAGGTCCGTCCGGCAACTCCGTCGCGGACCACGTAAAGGCCCTGGGTGCACAGAGACGGCGTAACTCAACTTATGGTTGAGGCCTTGGCAGAATACGGTACCGTCATAGGCGCTCGCTTGCCCTCCGCCCAAGGCTTTTCCGATTGCTCTGGCCAGGTTTTCGGAGGAAGAGTCCACGCCTCATCCTCGCACGGCCCACTTAGGTGGGTTCGCCGTCGTCGTTTGTTAGAAGGAACTTGCGGGTGAGATTCGCGAGCTAGGTCTGCTCAGTTTTGGAGAGCCCCTCCCGCATCTTCTGCTGATTCGCCCCGTGATGCGCCAGGACCTCGTCCACCAAGGCGAGTCCCTCGGGGGTGAGTCTAATGAGGAGTTGCCGACGGTTCTCGGGGTTGGCCTCGCGATGAACCAGGCCGCGGGACACGCGCCGATCCACGTTTCTGGTCAGCAAACAAGTCTGAAGCGGCGGCGAACCTTACAGAAACAGGAGGGGTGTCTCACAAAACCGGCTCTTGATTCAAACGGACTACTGTCATGTGGGCATGAGATCGGTCAAATCTTGTAAGAGTGAACACCCTGTTACTAGGTAATGCCGCATGCTTCTTCAGGGTCGGGTGTTGCCGAAAATAGGTTCGCGCCTGCTCCCGCGCCTGCCTGTGCGAAGAACATTAAGGATTCGCTGGCGCAGTGCCAGTCGCTGCGCCTTTGACCGGGTTGGGCTGACAAGGTCATGATCGATCTTTGCCCTGGACAGGAAGCACAGGTGCCAACGAGACCGGATCGTCAGAAACGGCAAGTCGCCACCGGCCGCCGTCAATCTCAGCTCCGGTGCCCAGCTCCCCAGCTTCCATTGGGGCTAAACGGTGACTCACGAAGGTTCCCACTCGTGGGGAGGGCAGCCCAAGCGAAGCAGCAATCTCAGGTTGGGGCCGGTAGTGCCCGAGAATGACGATTCCTTCTCTTCTAAGATGTTTTCGAGCATCACGGATTCGCTTCGAAGAATCGATCTGCTGAGCGACAGTCTCCACAGCGGAGTGGTGGACCAGCTCACCTTGTATTTGGCGAAACAGCGCGTTTACAGCTGCCTGGCCCGAGGATTGGCCTACTGCGGCCATCGCGGATTCGGGATGTTTGATGAGTACGTTGGTCGGGAGGGCGCAACCGTCGAAAACCCAGAGGATCTGGTCTATCGCAATCTGAGTGAAGCGGGGGCGTCCACGGTCCACCGATGAGACTCCCCGCGAGTCAGGGCCCGGCCGGAAAATCCCGAGGCTATATCGTGAGGTTTCCTCGTTAGCCCATATCACCAAGTAGGGTATTTCGCGTTCTCCGGGCACGGGACGGTCAAGCGTCCAGCCGTCGATCCGCTCACTCCATGTACTCGCTATGTCGTACCCACCGATTTGTACCGAGGTCGAGATGCCGTCGTCGAGACCGAGCACCCTTTGTAGCCAGACCTCGATGAGTGCCCCGATTTGCGCTGTTTCTGCTTTTGCCAGCTGGGTTAAGTCCCACCGGCCCGTCCGTCGACCGTCGTAGGCCTGGTCCAGAGCGTTTCGGATGGCATTCCCGCAAAGAGCGCCACTGGGGTCAGCTGCTTGAATCAAGCCCTTCATGTGGTGGATCTGAGGGTCTTGGGCGGGAGCGGGTGGAACAGCTGTAGTCCTGCGGGGCCGTGACTTCAGAGCCGGTTCGGGTCGCTTGTCTGGGTCCGGCGGACACGGGCGGGCGCGTCCTGTCCTCTTGGAACCCTCGCTGTCTCTCGCATTTCGTTGTTTTGCCGCCCACTGACGCGGTGGGTCGAAAAGAGTAATCGGGTCGACGGAGACATTAGCATTCATTGTTCATGAGTTTACGTCTACTTGAAACTCACACCATGGAAGCCGTGGCGAGGTGGATTGAGTTTGTAGCGTTGTACGCGAACGCACGCCTGCTCCGAGGCTCATTCCCCCACCCTCTCTGAAGTTCACCCCTCGATGCTCGCGCGGGCATCCATCAAAATGGACCGGAAGAAACCCGGCACAGAGTTGTCGCCCACGAGGAGCTTTCGGTCAAGATAGATGTTGTTTCGCTCGCAGGAGGTTTCGGAGATCAGGCTGCATGCGTGACATGCGGCCAGGTTGAGGCTGTTCATACCTTGTCCCCGACTCTCTGCGCACACAGGATTGTTGGAGCACCGGTCAGCGTCCTCGACCGCGCCCAGGAGGAGTCGGGAGAAATGCCGGGCCTCACCCAGACGGACCAGTCCACCCAAGGTGCCTTGGGCATCCCCGCTGCTGGTGTAGATCAATAGACCCCCCTGGGGGTCTGGTCCGTCGTTTGAGGCATATATCCGTTCGGAGAGGGACGACGCTGAATACCCGCTCTGGAATTCCAATCTGCGCATCAACAGGTGTGCCAAGGTGTGCAGGAGCACATAGCGGGGGTGGAGATCGGCGATGACGCCTCTTCGGTTCGCTAGCTTCACTCCTCGATCGATCCAATGCTGAGTTCGTCGCTGTACCGCCGGATTCTCCTCCCACGCGCAGAGCGCCTGCTCGTTGAATCGGACAAAGATGCCTTCCCCGAACTGCTCAATCGCCGGGTACCACTTGAGGCCATCTATGCTTCCTAGGTCCACCCGGGTGAAGCCCTCCTGCTCGTAGCGGCGAAAACCCCGAAGGGCTCGCACTTCCCGAAGCCGGCGCACCAGACCGACGTCCGCAACCAATGCGGCCAAGGATGCTAGGGCGCCTGGATCTTGGGGGTAGTCAGAAGGATGTACGTCGAAATCGGGGTTCGTCACTTCTGTGTCTCCGGCCAGGACCCGGTCGAACGCTGCCCATTCTCCTGAGTGCAAGTTGCTCTGCAGCTGTGTGGTGTCGGTCGCGGGGTCTGTCGCCAACAAGTGACGGACCAGGTTCTCCGGGGCTCCGGTCTGGGCGGCGACGACTGGGACTGCGTGGTCCAGCAATGGTCCCGCGTGTTGTCCGAAGACGGCCTTGAACATGTCATTATGGAGGATTTTGTCCCGCAGGGCTACCGTCGCCGATTCCAGCTCTGGGATGTCGATCGCCGAAGCCGTCTCTGCTTGGTAGACGCTGGTGGAGCCTCGTTGGACAACTCGCAGTTCCTCTTGGCATTGCTTGGGTGTGTCTTGAGGCTCCCACGGCTGCAAGCCCCAGCACTTGTATCCCTCTTCGAACAACGACGTGTTGCGTCCTAGCGAGCCCAGGTGCCTCGAGGCGTCACAGGAGCGGCACAAGACCCTCAACGAACGCAGGCCTTCTCCTGATCCTGGGGTCGTTCGCAGTTCCAGATGCTCAGAATCTTTGCACTGGCGTTGGTTGTCGTTCGATGACTCAAAGTGGGACCATCGTCGCCAGTCGAGGTCCTGAATGTGGCCTCCAGCCTTGCAGACGGCGACGAAACGCATTGGGACCATCGGTCCTGCACATCTGGAGCAGCAATTGGCACTAGCTCCGTTCTTGTGATGGATCCGGTTTGACATCAGGCTGCAGTCCTGACAAAAGCGCCATTTCGGGAAACGACGGTAAGGCAAGGCGAAGTTAGGATTGCTACTGTATTCTCCCGCGGTCGGGGGTCGGCGCAGCTGCAGGACTCCCAGCGCCCGTTCCAAAGGTGGGCAGGATAGGGGCTCGCATGTCTTTTCGTTCCACGTCCCCGTGTCCATGCCGATAAATGATTCGCTTTTGATGTCAACGATGGCGCCGACTCCAAATGGGTAAATTGTCTCCTGCAGTCTGAGCTGACGCATCCCAGGAATCTTGTCCTGCTCTGCTTTGGCCTTAAAGCTCATGACTTCTCCCCGATGATCTTCATGTTGATATTCGAATCGACGCTTCGCATGGAATTCATCACGGCCCAGCCCTCTCGATCCTCGTCAAATTTACGCATTAGGGCAGGCTTTTCGTACTTCCCTCGTGAGGGCTGATATAGCAGTGCCGACTCCCCGGTGTCTGGGTCCGGCGAGGTGCGGATGCGCCACTGGTCGATCAGCCGGTCAAGATGCTCCTCCGTGGCCTGGTACTCGTCTGGGTCCGAACGTTGCACGACGTCCAGGATGGTCTCACGGACGTTTCGCACAACGTTGGAATCGGCCCGGAAAAGTACCGCCTGAGAGTCGTCTCGCCATGGGCTCAGGTGCCGGACCATGGTCACCAGGACTGCTGCCAACGACCGGTGTCTAGAAGCCGCGGACCAAGGTGTGACACTTGTGGGCTCAACGCTGCGGTAGAGCGACTGGTGGTAGCCGAGGAATGATTCGTAGTGGGAACGATCTCTAGGGCGAGAGGCTCGGTACATCGTGACGATGATGCCTGGGACGTCACCTCGTCCGACCCGACTGGTGGCCTGGATGTACTCCGAGGTGGTCTTTGGTTGACCGTTCATCAGCATCAGGGCTAGCCGGGGGACATCGATTCCCACCGACAGCATGTTCGTGCAGGCGACCACGTCCACGGCATCGCCTTTGTCGAGACCACGTTCCAGCCGCTGCAGGGCTTTCGGAAGATCCTGAGCATCCACGCGGCTAGTCAGCTCCACCATTCCGTCTCCGCGGATTTGGCGTGTCCTGCCTTCCACGCCACGCCTTGTGGCCAGCAGACTGTTAACGTCGTCGCGTACCAGGGTTACGGTGCGGCCCAGTTCGCGCAGGCTGTTGTGATAGGCCACCGCCGTCCAGTAAGCATCGACTCCTTTGAGATCATCTCGTCCCCGCGCGGCCCGCCATGGCGCTTCGAGCATGGCCCCCATGGCACGCACCACAGAGGTGGATTGGGTGAACGCCTGAGGCATGAGCCCAATGTAGGTTCTGCCTGGGGCATTGGGATCCTGTGTTGGACGGGCGAAGTAGCTGTCCTCCTCGTTGAGCCCCGACGGCGGAAACAGTTGGACATTCCGGGCCATGAGACCTTTTACCTGGTCCTCAGCCGAGCGGATCGTCGCGGTGGACGCGACGATCTTGGGGTGTCCTCCTACCTCCCCTATGATGCCCAGGATGGCGGCGTCGTAGATTGCGACCGTGGTGCCCAGGGGGCCAGACAACAGATGCATCTCGTCCTGGAGGATCAGCGATGGTGGTTCGTTCGCCGTAGGGCCCGCACCAAGCAGGACCCCTGCCTCCTGCTTGAAGGGCAGCCGTGCGAACTTGTCTACGGTCGCCAACAAGATAGTGGGTGGGTATTTGTAGATCCTCTCGTCGACAACCTCTACCGGAAGCCTGTCGTGGAAATGACAGGAACGATCCGGGCAGCGGAGCCAAATGTCTCCGGCCGAATGCACGGCTCCGTAGTCCCGGGCTTGATCGGATCTGGTTTCTGGCATCATTCGGTGTCCGCACCAAGGGCACTCGGTTAGTTGGAAGGGATTGTCGGGAATTTCCCGTCTCCTGGTGAGCTCCAAGCGTTTTATGGCTTCTTCCTGCGTCCCAGGAGTTGTCGCGTTACCAACCCAGAGCCCAATGGTGAACGGAGCCATGCCCTTCGCGAGTGAGTCTCTCGCTCGAAGACGTTCCATGGCACAAACAAGGGTCGCTGCCCTTTGGAACTGCTGTGTCGTCAACAGCCGCAGGGTATAGCGGGTGATTACAGCAGTACCGCCGCCCCTAATCCCTTGCTCGAGCCGGCGCCGAAATATCTCGAACGCTGCCAGCCCGAGGTATGCCTCTGTCTTGCCTCCACCAGTAGGGAACCAGATCAGATCTACGAGGTCGCGGTCCGGGTGGTTGGTGTCCGCGGTGCTGGTGAGGGCGACGAGAATGAATCCCAACTGGAACGGCCGCCAAGTCGGTGCGCGTTTTGGCTTATTTCTTTCGGACCCAGAGGCTTTTGTGTGATCTGAGTGGAGCATCTGCTCATGCATGGCGGACATAGCCAGGCGGAAGGCATCCCTGGCGCTTGAGGAGCTCTCAAGTAGATTGACTCCTTCGTGCATACGCTCGACGGCGCCGCGTTGTCGTTCGGTGATCCTTCCTGCTGCCTCCCGATGGCGCTCGCTGAGTCCTTGTGCCTCGTTTTGCTGTTCTTGGGTCCAGGATCGATAGTCGTCGACGAACGTTCGGAGCTCGGCGAGAATGTCAGCAGTGTTGTCCTGAATTCGGGCAAGACGGTCCAACCGTAGAATGGCGTCGTCACTTGTCTTGGCCTGGATGGGTGGCACAGTAAAGTGAGGCAAAGGGGCCAGAGACACCGAGGAACACCCGCCGGCCCCATCATGCTCCCAGCGAACAGATGTCCCATGGCCCACTGCGAAGACCTTGCGGTGTCGGTAACGCACCGCGAGTTCTTCCTGCTCCGGATCCAGTCGGAGGTCCTCTACCGTCATGTAGGGAAGGATCCGACCTGCGATCGACCGAACCGTCATGCCCACTTGGTAAAGGCAGTCCTCGGTGCGTAACTGCCCTTCTCCGTCCTCATTTTTAGGGGCTACACGGGTGTTTCTGATGGCAATGGTGATTAGCCAACTGTTCGGGCCGAAGGAACGCCGCCGTACGTCCAGTACTACGCGCCCATCGCCGGGGGCCACCGTGTCGGCTCCTGGGCCGCATAGGATGTGGGAGAATTGGTGGCCCTGACGCCGCCAAGCGATCTGGGTGTCAGTCTTCTCCTCGCTGTACGTGGCGTAACTGAGGTCAACGTCCACTCCCTCACCGTCGTGGATGAACGACAGGGCGCTGGAGGAGGGCTGATACGCGTTGGCCATGTCGATAGCTGGCTCTGCGGTACCGTCGATCTCTTCCTGGCTGGTGTGCTCTTCGGTCGAGAGGTCTGGTTCGTCGTCTTCTACCCCGACCCCCACCGGGTAGAGGACTCCGACGAGGTATGTCGCGTTGGGTCGATTCCTGAGCAATTCCTCTGGTCCCTCGATTGGGCCCAAGTATTGCTGCTCGAGGTGCTCGACTACGCGTTGTTGGCGTTGGACGGCTTCATTCATTGTTTGTAGCAGCCTTCCCTGTCTGGCTCTGTATGTACTGCAGCGCGTTTCGTCCCATGACCTGGTAGGCCTCAGGAGAGCATATGACGTAGAGCGAGTAACGAGGCCGAGTCATCGCGACGTAGGATCCGGCTCGACCGACGGCGGTGGCAAGGTCGGTGACGTCAACGACGATCACGTGCTCCCGCTCAAGACCTTTAATGTTCGCCGCCGTGACGACCTCGTATGATTCGTTCGCCATGACGTAGTTCGACTGGGGTTGGCCTGGGGCGGCAAGAATTGACGCCTCGGGATTGGCGGCGGCACTGATAATTGTGATCTTCTTCCGACTGACGCCCTGATCCCGAAGGGTTGTGAGGCGTCCCTCCAGACGACGGCGGGCTTCTTCCGGAGTGCGGGCCTGCACGATTGAGGCATCGGGCCCTTCGCCGATGCGTGGGCTGCCTAGGTCCGCTCCAAGATGGGACTGCACGGCGGTCACTACCGTGCGGGCGTTTCTGACGTTTTTCGTCAGGTCGACGATAGTAGCACTAGAGTGAACCTCTTGGTAAACGATCTCGTCGAATACCCCGCTCAGATGAGTCTGGTTGTTGGGATCTAGGAAAATCCACCACTTTCCGTTCTGCAAACCACCGCGGACGGACTCCGACAGCCGGCTCATATCCTCCAGATTCAGCAGGTCCTGTGCCTCGTCGACGACGAGCACATCGAAGACGGGTTCGTCGGGAATCGAATCAAAGGGCATCAAGTGTACCGGGCTGTCGATCAACAATTCCGACGCGACCCTCAATACACCGGGAGAGCTGCAGACGAATGCTACGGAACTGCCGACGGTGGCGGCGCGGCGCGCCGCTTCGATCGCTACGACGGTCTTTCCCGTTCCTGCCCCGCCCAAGACCAGGACTCGTGGATTGCGCTCGAAGGCCCTCATCGCGTCTACCTGTTGATCGGTCATAGTTACGATGTTCTGGTCGATAAGCATCTCGGTGTCTGGCAGTGTCCGCATAGCGTCCACCTCGCGACGCAGGTAGGTGAGGACAGTGGAGAGACTGGCCGCCGGACGAATACCGTGGCTACGGGAGTAGACGGAGTCGCCCGGTGGTGTACGAGCTAGCCGAGCCAACGCGTCTAGACTCCGCTCCAACCCCTCGGGAGTCATCCGGTTCAGACCAATATGTTGCTGGGGAATCCATTCCACGTCCCCGGCCAGATTTTGGTCAGGGGTCACCACGGCGTAAGCGAAGGGCCAACCGTCCTCGCCGGTTTGTCTGGTGAGGATGTCCAGTAATGCGAATGAAGCATCCTTGGCCTGCGTCCACGGGCTGCGCCGCAGAGGGTGTTGGATACCTTGCCGATCCATGGAGAACCAGATGCCGTCCTCGGTTCGACCGATCCTCCCTCCTTTAACCTCAAGAACCAGGATCGCCCCCTTCCACAGGACGACGAAGTCCGCTTCACCCATCACCTGTTTGCGGTGCCGAGGGAGGTGGACCGAATGGTAGGCGACACCTTCATCGGAACGGACGGCGGTGAGGAGTTCGGCAATCTTTCGCTCTGCATGACTGTGGGCGTCGATGTAGTCCGCCGGTGGGATTAGCCTCACGAGCCCGCAACCCCCCAATACTGGGTGAACCCTCGGTACGCCAGATCGACGTCAACGTTCTCGATCGTGTCCTCGAGGTTCACTACCAAACACCGCTCCGAACCACGGTTCTTGGGTCCTCGCAGTCCACGCCCGACCATCTGCACATACTGGCTTTCGCTCATCGTCGGCCGGGCAACGTAGAGGGCACGGATCTGGGGCGCATCGAACCCTTGAGTCAACAGATCGCAGTTCACCAGGACCTGGAGGGAGCCGCGTTTGAAGTCGGAGATCAATTTTGATCGTTCTCCCCGCGAACTCCGCCCACTTACTGAGGCGGCTTTTAGGCCCTCACCCTTTAGGATCGTCGCCAGCACCTGAGCCGAAAGCACTGAAGGCATGAAGACCAGAACCTTCCATTCCTCAGGCAAGGCCAAGATGTGATTGACGATGCCCTTTGTACGCTCTTGGTCACCACCCACGCGATCCAATGTGTCCTGTGACAAGTTGTTGAATCCGATTTCCGACTGATCGATGGTCAGATGTGTACCGGGAAGGACCTGATGATCGATACGAGCTAGTACCTCGCGATCCTGTAGCTCCTTGATGGGGTCCGGGCCTAACGTCTGTACAAGATTGTTCCCGAACCGCTTCGCCAACAAACTCGTCGCCTCAGGATTCCTTCCGCGGTAAGGAGTAGCAGAAAGGCCGATCAAAGGGCGTTCTCGGTTCCCAAGGTCGACGCCGAGACGCTGGAAGATCCGCCTGTAGGTCTTGTTGTCCGCCGCCCGATGGGCCTCGTCGACGATCACGGCGACGGGCGCATAGATCCAATCGTACGAATCATCATCGATATGCTCGTAGAGCATCGCGTCAGTCGCCACAACCACACTCAAGTCCAACTCAGGTGCCTGGGGTCGATGCGTACCAAAAAACCGGTTGATACTCAAAGATCTCTCGTCGGAGAACTCCCGCCACACCTCACTCCACGTGGTGATCGCCTGTTCGCACAACTCTTCGGACTGCGCGATCCACAAGACTGGGCCCGAGGCAGCGAAATCGTTGCTCAAAAACGCCATGACCAACGACTCCACAGCGACGCGGGTTTTTCCGGCACCGGTCGGCAACTCTAAAAGAGCCTTGTCAGCATTCCCGGGATTGGAACGAAGGCAGAACCGTAGTGCCCTAAGCGCTTCCTGCTGATAGTCGTGTAGTGCCCCGAGACCAGGTTTACCCATGACTATCTCGGCTGGCGGCCGTATAGGCTTGGATGTCCCGGCGAATTCGGGTGTGAAACCCAACTCCGTGACGAACCTACGGGCAGGCCCAAGGCCACCCCACTTGTCGGGAGGCGTCAAGCCCAGACCTCTGAGCTCATCCGCAAGATGATTCAAGCTGTCAGTGCCATAAGAATCTAGGAACAACCTTGCCATGTCCTCGTCACGTATTACGGTGCCCATAGCTCGAAGGGTTCCGGTTAGGCCGCGAGGAAGCTTAGCTTCGAGCTGATCCGGTGACGCCAACACCCTCAATCGTTCTTCATTGGACGAAGCTGCAAGGCACCGTTGTCTCACCTCATTAGCATCTGCCCTGAAGAGAGCCTGGACCGCATCATCAATATCCGCGGCATTCAATCTCAAACCGACCTCCTGATTGATCCAGGCAAGCAGGTTCTGGGCGCCCCCCCGAGCAGAAGGATCACTTGTTACATAGACGGTCCCATCGTGGAAGGCACGCTTTAGCGTTTGCTCCTGGGTACCGGTCGGAGTCAACTGACGTGCCACGATCTCGGAGCATTCGGTGATGGTAATCCTCCGGTCTTTCCGGTCAAGCAGACTTGATATGGTCGGGATGCAGTCAATGAGCAGCACCGGTTCAGAAGGCTGCTGCGGAATCAACTCGAATCGTATTGCGCTTGCGGCATCCTGGAAGTCCGCGTGCTCGAAGAGGATGCTGCGGAGGGCGTCGCTCTCGACGAGGAGATAAGGATTCATCGATCTTTTCAGAACTTCGACCTGCTCCTCCTGCGAAGCGATGAAGATCTGCCCAGCTGGGACTAGGGCGATCTTCGAATTGATCACAGCTGGTATCTCGCCGGTCCAGTATTGTTCTTCGCCAATTTGTGGCAGAGCCTTGCACAGAAATTTCGTGAGGGAGGTAGTCACCGCAGCAGTGGCTTGTATGCCCTGGCCTGCTCTCATACCCTCGAGGAGAATGTCGGTGTCTATCTCCTCGAGCGACTCAGGCAGCGGCAGTATACCGAAGTGCGAATCGCTCGGTAGGGGTACCCAAGGAAAATACTGTTCCAGGAGAGGAGACACCAAGCGCGAGGCCGGAAGGATTACCCCCAAGGATGTTTTTGCGACCCCCCACGTCATCACGGCCCAAAGATGAGGAGCGGGTACCGGATGAGTCTCAGCTCCATCCGGGCTGTGTAGATTCCATTCACGGGCAGTATGGGATTTGAGTAGAGCCGCAGACAACTGGAGTAGGTCGTCGATTGGTTGCGGATTCAACTGGGACAAATCACGGAGGAGGCCGATTGGTCCGCCTCCTCGTTCTTCCGCAAAGTACCAGTCTTCCGGGGGTGACTCCCTATCTTCGGTTCCCGCTGTCTTGGCTAGTTCGACTGCCCAGGCGCGATATTCTGAAAAAGCTGATTCTTCAATAACCGGGTATCGGGCTGAAAATCCGGTAATGACGCCGAGGGCCTCAATCAATTCCCTGGTGAGAAAGTTCGGCGCCAAAACACGATCCGGCCAGGGAAGATGGGTGGGTGGGTTCTGGAGGTCGAACACCTCTTCAGAATCGCGCCACGTCGACCCCTTGGTGCTGACCTTGACGACATTTCCCTCGCTTCGCCAGTCCTTGAGTATTAGAAGTAACCGACGCGGTTCCAGGTTAAGAGCTTCGTCCCAAAGGTCCTCCCACTGGCGATCCGTGGAATCGGGCCCCATAGTCGACAGCAAAGAAGTAAATATGACATCGGCATCCAGCGTCTTGAACCCAAATTTCCCAAGAACCCTGCGGCAAGACATGTTACTTGCAACGTCGTCTGCTACGAGCTCATAGCCGTCAAGTTCAAGACCGCCCTCGGGAGGCAGGTGGACCTTTGAGCACTCGTTGAGGGCGACACGGCGGCCTTTGTTTGTGGGGACAATACGTGCCGAGGACAAGCTTGCGCGGGCCGACTCAGGTTCAATGCTGGGTATCATCTCCAGCGCAGCCTGTGAATAACTCACATCATCCACATCTCCCAGCATGCTCAACCAGGCCGCGGGATTAACCTCGTTCTGCGACGGGGGCAAATCTCGTTGCAGCAGCGCTCTTGCGTCAGCGAATGCTCTCCGGTGAATCTCTCGTAGGCGAACTCTGATGGTTCCGCTTCTGTCGTCTTCGTAGCACGACACGTGTGGTACGTGCTCCGGTGTGTGTGGAGCAGCTGCCCACGTTGCCATGGCACTGGCAGGTAGGACAGCGCCGTAGTGAAGAGCGATAATTTCAGTTCCGTGCCGTAACCGACCGGTGGTATCGGGAATCAATGCCGCTTCCGCGGCCTTGCGATGGATGTGTGAGATCAGAGCCTTGTCAGCTGGGGAGTGGAACTCCTGCGGTCGGCTAGGGAGATACCTGAGATGCCGTGCAGGCTGCTCGCGGGTTCGAAGGTTCGGCAAGGAATCAACGAACAGTTGCGCCAAAGTGTCGAAGATCTCGACGTTGTACTTCTTATCACTCAGAATGTGACTACGGTCCTCACTCAGCGCCCAAGGTGCGTTGAATATACCTACTGCGGACGTCCGGTCGGATAGCGGAAAGTTAGCCCAGAATTCGCCTTCTTTTCCCGGACGGTCCAAAGGCATTGCACAGGTGACGAGGATCGACTTCCGAGCTATGGCAGCGTCTACGTCTTGACGTGCCGCTAGTGACGGGTGGTGTTCACGCTTGAAGATCGCCCACTTTTGGCTGTCCAGCCGTGGCCCTTGCAATTCATAGGACGATGGTCCTATTGGTTGGCATGTGTGCTCGATCTCGCGCTCGGTGCCGTTGCGCCGTACGCTTATGGACAATTTCTCTACGTGCGGAGTGAATATCAGGAACTGGGTCTGGAAGCCCAGCAACTGTTCCTCCAGCTCCACGTGCTGTTGAAGCGGAAGTCGCACGACCGTGCTGGCCCATTCCGTCAATTCTTTCAATGTGGCATCTTCTTTGATTGCCTCCATCGCATTCAATGCCGTGGGGAGGCGTAGTAACGGGAGTTCGTTCTCGCGCGCACCAACCGAAGTCAGGATTGCTCGAGCTTCTGGTGCGCCAAAGTGGAAGCTGATGGAACGGCTAAAAACCTGCGGATTGTCGGTCACTGCAAGGACTGACTTGAACCCCAGACCATACCGACCGATCTCCTCGCCTCTTTTGTCGCTGAGGTAGGCATGGGTAATCGCGTCGATTCCCGCTTGGTTGAACTCCTGGCCGTCATTTGCGCAGTAAAGGTACCGATCGGTGAGAATAAGCCTAATCTTTCCAGGTCGTCCAGACCTGAAAATTGCATCGGCTGCGTTCTGAACCAGTTCGGTCACTTGACGTCTTGAATAGCCGCTGGTGCGGAACGAGTTCTCCTGGCCAGCGTGCTCATCGAGCAGTTTCGGATCCTCCCGGTAGATCCGGGGGACCACCGCCTGCCATCGCTCGAGAAAGTCCAGGAGCACTTGGTTCGGCGCGCTCCAAAAAAAGTCCTGTGTCATGCTGTTCCCTTTTCCCCATTCCGACTCCTCGATCCTAATGAGGACGAGGGTACTTTAGGCACACAGCCACATATAGACGCGCCGTGTGTGTCGCCGCCGAGGTCCATGAGGGCGGGTGCAACTCGACAGATACTGCCGCCTTGTTCCCGTCCTGGTGAAGGCAGGAACGCTGCCCACTCAACCAGCGATCAGATCGGCGGCTGTCTGGCGCACCGTTTTTTGCGACAACCGACACCCTCAAGCCAGGGAAGGCTTGAGCAGTCCCTTTTGAAGTTGGCCGAGATACTGCGGCAGCTGTTAATCAGTTACCGCTGGCTTCTGACGGCGAGGCCGCCCCTTTTAGGGACGGTGACTTCCTCTCCGGCAATTCTGGTGCAGTTACCGTGCACCTGCGATATCGGACACCATCGATGGCATTACGACCCGCTACCGGGTCCTTCGGGACTACTGTGAGTGTCTGTCACTGCATGTAACGTCACTTGATCGAGTAGTCGTACGTTCCTGGAGTCCCCCGGGACTTGGTTACCACCACCGCTTTTTACTCCTGTTGCATAGCGACGGGCGAGATCTCGAGTAGATAGAATTCGAGGGATTCTCTGGTGCTGTTTGCGAGGATTCGTTGCTACACGACGCTAAGGGCATTCGCCACAGAAGCTTGCGAGAGGATGCCGAGGTCGTTACCAGAGTTTCGTCTCCCGTCCGAGTCACTGCCATGCTCTGAGATTGGATCAAAGACAGTTGGCCTCTGCACAGAACGGCCCTGGGCATTCACACGCTCTTGGGACGCGAGTAGGGCCTCGTAGTTGGTACCAATCCAACGTGTCCTGATCATGGTGTCGAGAAAACCTGGGGCGAGATCGCGACCGAGGGCTGCAGCCAATACGTGGGCCGCAAGACGAGGAGGTATGGCATTCCCGATCTGTTGGGACACATCCTTGCCCGACCACGGGTAGTCAGCAGGAAAGGTCTGGAGCCGGCCCGCCTCTGAAACATTGAGGCGATCTAGTTCGCCCTGGTTGGAGAAGAGTCGGTTCCGGGAGACCTTGCCGGTAACGGTAAAAGCTGGTTCCTTGGAGGTGCGCCGACCGCGGGCCTTCGGATCACCACCAGTTCCGTAATTGGAGACCAGTACGAAGGGCTCCGTGCGGTCTAGAGTCTGGCCTATGCTCTTGCACGGCAGTAGCGCAGGTCGATCTGCGGAAACCTTGACGGCCATCTTCCTGAACCTCTGGTGCGTTGGAGCGGGCAGCACGGGCGTGCGGTATCGGTTCGCGATTAGTATGGCGCGGCGGCGGGTTTGTGGAACCCCGTACTCTTCTGCATGGAGTATGCCGGTCACTGTCTTGTACCCGAGTGATTCCAGGACCTTCGCCATGGCCTTCCACACGGGCAGCACCGCCGGTACCTGCTCTAGGACGATCACCTGATAGGCATTCCCCGCTTCGTGGGCCTCCAGCGCCCATCTCAGCGGCTGCAGAACCAGCCCCGTTCGCTCATCGTCCAAGGAGGCAAGCTCGGTCGTGACATCGTCCCCGCTTGCCATACGCTCGATGAAGGACAGAACCTGGTCCAACGCCTTGCGCCCGGCACCAGCTCCAGCAACGGTGTACGTTTGGCACGGAGGCCCACCCGTAAGGATCGTCGCGTGGGGAAATTCTGATGGACCGTGCTCCCGGACATCACCGTGAACGGTTCCAAGCCCAGCGGCACCTCTGGTTGCGCAGGCATTTTCGTCCCATTCAATACCGGCTACGGACAATCCCATCCAGCGCGCAGCGACATCCAAGCCACCAGGGCCAGCGAATAGATCCACCATTTGAGCAGTTGACTGAGGAAGGGTGGATTGCACGAAGGTCATGGAAGACGATCTTATCCTTCGACTGGCCACTGATGGGCCCGTCGTGAAGTTGTCCTGGCCTCATAAGGATCAAAACCATGCACGACGAGCTTGGCTACTGCTGCCGCCACAGGCGACCGTCATTTATTGACTGTGACTCGGCTCACCGTCACAATAAATGAACGCTATTCATTTGAAGCGCATGGTCCGTGTCGTACTCAGGCTCACGTACCAACCCCCAGCACTTCAGGATCCCGGTGACCCCGTAGATCCGGTCGCGGCTTCGAAGTTCTGCGGCGTCGCAGCTTCCCAGCACACACCAGCAAGACCACCAAGGATTCCCAATGACCCCCACGTTTGAAACAGATACACCGGCAGGCGAGAAGCCTGTGGGGCCCACGTCCACGGAGCCAACCAACCAAGGTTGGCGCCGTGTCCTAGGCGTTCCATCCCTGGTCCTGCTGGGCTTGGTTTACATGGTGCCGCTGACGATCTTCAGCACCTACGGCATCGTCGTGGAACTGACCGGCGGGCGGCTCTCGGCTGCCTATGCCGTGACCTTGGTAGTCATGCTGTTCACGGCTCGATCGTATGGCCGGATGTCGCAGGCGTTCCCGTTCGGGGGATCCGCTTACACCTATGCAACCCGTTCCTTCGGGCCGGGCCTTGGCTTCATGGCCGGGTGGTCGCTCCTGCTGGACTATTTGCTGCTGCCGATGATCAACTACCTGCTGATTGGCATCTACATGGAAGCCGCCTTCCCGGCTATCCCGGCCTGGGTGTTCATGATCGTCTCGATTGTGGCTGTGACCGTGCTGAACATCCTCGGCATTACTGCGATTGCGAAGGCCAACTTTGTGGTGGTGGGTCTCCAAGCGCTCTTCATCGTGTTGTTTGTGGCGTTGGGGCTTTCCTCCATCACGGAAACCGGCAGTGTTGATCTTCTGGCGCCCTTCACCGGGGCCGAAGGTGCCGAGGGACTTTCGCCCGTCTTCGCCGGCTCCGCCATTCTCTGCCTCTCCTACTTGGGGTTCGACGCCGTCTCAACCTTCGCGGAGGAAACAAAGGACCCGAAGCGGAATCTGCCCCGCGCCATCATGATCACCACCATCCTGGCCGGCATGATTTTCCTGGGGCTTGCGTACATCAGCCACCTGGTTCTCCCGGTCAGCACCTTCAAGGACGTGGACTCGGCGGCCATCGAGGTCATTGGCGCGGCTGGCGGCGAGTTGCTCGTGGCCTTCTTCACGGCCGCCTACATTGCCGGCAGTCTCGGGTCAGCGTTGACCTCACAGGCCTCGGTCTCACGAATCATTCATTCCATGGGCCGCAGCGGAGTGTTCCCGGCAGCGTTGGGGCGGTTGCACGAACGATTCCGGACACCCGTCCTGCCGATCCTTTTGACCTCCGCTGTCTCGCTACTGGCGTTCGTATTGGACCTTTTGACCATCTCATCGCTGATCAGCTTCGGAGCGCTCGTAGCGTTCTCCGTGGTCAACCTCGCCGTCATCAAGCACTACTACTTCGACCAAAAGGCCCGAGGAGCTCACGGCGTGATCCACAACCTTGTGCTTCCGGGCATTGGGTTTGTACTCACGATCTGGCTGTGGACGAGCCTGAGTGGTTTGTCGTTCACGTTCGGACTGATTTGGGCTGGCGTGGGATTGGCCTATCTGGCATTCCTGACGCGAGGGTTCCGGAAGCCCGCTCCGCAGCTGGACCTGAAGGAGTCGTAGGTTTCCGGAGCGGAAGCTCAGAGGATCTTCGCCAGTCGGGTGCATTCCTCCCACAGCCTCTTCCGCGCCGCCGGGTCCGACCCCATGCCCGGCGTCGGCAGTTCCTTGCGCTTGGCCCAGAGCTTGCCGGACACCGCAGCAGTCTCCGGCGAAGTGGCCAGCCAAACGGGCGTATCCGCCGCTTCCTCGGCAGGCTTGCCCAACGTGTTTGTCAGCCAGCGGAATGGGCCGCCAACGTCCTGGAGCAGCCCTGTG
The DNA here is from genome assembly GCF_047977885.1 of Arthrobacter sp. LFS091. Classification (NCBI taxonomy): domain Bacteria; kingdom Bacillati; phylum Actinomycetota; class Actinomycetes; order Micrococcales; family Micrococcaceae; genus Arthrobacter; species Arthrobacter sp. LFS091. The sequence goes on along the minus strand of NZ_JBFPFP010000008.1, from coordinate 31,741 downwards.
TTCTTAACGAGGCCCGGGTGCACGGCATTCACCACAACGTTTGAGCCCCGAAGACGCTCCGCGAACTCCTGCGTTAACAGAACCCGGCCAAGCATCGTTGGTGGGGTAGCGCGCATGTAGCTGTACTTGCGCTTGGTGGTCTGAAGGTCGTCGAAATCTATCTTGGTAACCGACGGGCCACCCGAATACTTCGACGCGATATTGACCACCCGCGACGTCCGGGCATCGTTTTCACTCGCACCTTGTTTCAGCGAATCCACGAGCAGGTTGGTGAGCAGGAAATAGCCCATTACGTTGGTGGCGAACGTGACTTCAAGGCCGTCCGGGGTCACTTGTCGTTCCTTGCGAAACACGCCGGCAGCGTTGACCAGCACGTTGAGCTTTTGGTGACGGGAATGGAACTCCTCAACTGCCGACCGGATTGAGGCCTGGATAGAAAGGTCACACGCAAGCGGCTCCAGCGCCGCGTTGGGGACCACTGCCTGGATGTCGCGAATCGCGTCTTCTGCCCGCGCTTCTGAACGGCCAAGCACGACGACGGTCCCTCCTTCGCGGGCCAGCGCAGTAGCGATGGCCTTGCCAAGGCCGCCCGTAGCGCCCGACACGAGGGACACGCGCCCATTCATTGATGCCATAGCAGGATCACAGCACTTCCGGACAAGTTTGGCGAGGGCTTTTGGGTGCAGGTTTGCCTATTACTTGGGCTGCTTCGCCTTGGGTGCTTTCGGTGCTTTGGGCGGCAATTTCGCCACGTTCTCAAACGCCTTGGCCACCCATTCAGCCGTTTGTTCGGCATCGTCCTGCCACGACTCAGGAAGGCCGACGTATCCACCCATGGGGCGTTCTGCGGGACCGAAGGGCTGGGTTTGGTGATTGGCCTCCAATTCCTGCTTGTCGGCCTCGGAGAGCTTCACGCCGATGGTGGGGCCAAACAGGCCGGCAAACATGTTGCCGTTGACGAAAGCGCCGAGGTTCCCGAACATCGGCTTCACCTCCACCTCCGGATTTTCGGGGACGGCCGAGAGGAAGCGTTCTTTGTCCGCCTCTGAGGGCTTGGGCATTTGCATGGAATCGTCCTCCTGGGAGCGTTTTGACTGAGTGGGAACAGTGTTCAAAGGCCGGAGATTCGCTCCGCGATAAATCTGGCGTCTAAACCCACACCACCGACTATCGCTGAATAGTGCCGCGTGAGCCAGGGCAGCCCGACGACGAACAGTCCAGCTGCCTCCATCACCCCACCCACGTGCTTCGGGTAGCCCCACTCATCAACCACCGGCATGTCAACGAAGCTGAAGTCGAGTTTGTACCCGGTTGCCCACAAGACGGACGTGATGTCGGCGTCGGCCAGGTTCAGCTGCGCCGGCTCCGTAGGCAGCCAATCATCCGCGGCTAAAGGTGGCTGCGAGGGCGCATCAATGCCCGCTGCCGCAATGTAAGCATCAATCGCCTTTCGTGACCGCTGTCCAAACGCGGACTCGAGGGTGGCGAGGCGATCGGGGAGGTCGTCGCTGAAGGTGATGCCGCCGTCGTCGATTGCTTCAACATGGCCATGCAAGTGCATGCCGCGGCGGCCGAGTTCGCGGAGGTGGATGCTGTGGCCGCCGTCGATGCCCGAGAGTAGAGGGTTGGGTGCGAATCGCAGGGAGGGGGAGGGGAGTGTCTTGGCGGTAAGGGCGTTGACGCCGAAGTCGGGGCCGTGCTTGCCCGTTTCGAGCATCCAATAGATGAGGTCCTGGCCCCGGTACCGGCGGGGCGCTTCGGGGACGATCGAAACCGCGAGGTGGACGTCCCGTCCGGCTGCGTGGAGTTCCTCGGCGATCTGGCCGCCTGATTGTCCGGTGCCGACGACGAGCACGCCACCGTCGGGTAGTTGCTCGGGATTGCGGTAGTCGTGAGTGTGCAGCTGGGTTACACCGCTTGGGAGCTTCGCGGCGAGAGCCGGAATCTTGGGAACTTGGTAGGCGCCCGTTGCAAGAACAACGTTGCGCGCCTGCAAGCTGCCCAGAGACGTCTCAATCTGGAAGCCTCCGTTCGAGGTCGGGGATAACTTGGTCGCGTCGACGCCGGTGTGAACCGGCGCTGTGATCAGCTCCGCATACCGCCTGAAGAGGTTCACCGCGGCATCGCGGGGGATGAACGCGTCCCGGTCGTCGCCGTCGTACGGCATCCCAGGGAGGTCCAGCGAAAGGTTGGGAGTGTTCATATAGAAGCCGTCCCAACGATCCTGGAAGGCACCGCCCAAAGTGGCGCGCCGCTCGAGGATTTGATGCTCGACGCCGAATTGCGTGAGCCAGTAGCTCGTCGTAAGGCCGGCTTGGCCTGCGCCGATGATGACCGTGTCAGGTGTCGGTCCCATGGGGTGAACGTTACGCTTGCGGGCGGCGTTTGGGGATGGGCGAAGAAGTTTTGAAAAGACGTAGGCTTTCCGGAAGACAATCTGGGGGGATGATTTGCACATGTCGACCACAAGCTTGATCCGGGCTCTCGATATCGCAACGTGGGTGGTGGCGGCCCTTAGCCTGGTTCTGCTCTTCAGCGGACTATTGGACAACCTCTGGGCAACGGCGTGCCTGATAGCGACTGCCGCTCCGGCGATTTCCAGCTGGGTGATCAAGGAAAGGCTCCAGGGTGTAGGCAAAGGCGACGAGGGGCAGTAACCCCGAACGGGGACTGCCTCCACAACACACCTGATGGATAAATATTTCCCAGCACTAGCCATCTGCTCAAAACTCTGTAGACTTGACGGTGTTGTTGTGTTTGGCATTTGGTAGTTCAGGCAGTCCCCACGGTCCCTCTGGATCGTGACCTTCTGAAGTAACGGTGGAGAACACCCCACACCGGAGACCCGAAAGTCGGGAGCATCTCCACCTTCAGTAAGGACTGAAAAAAATGGCTACAGGTACCGTGAAATGGTTCAACTCCGAAAAGGGCTTCGGCTTCATCTCTCCTGAAGATGGCAGCCAGGACGTTTTCGCTCACTACTCTGCGATCAACTCCTCGGGCTACCGCTCCCTCGAAGAGAACCAGAAGGTTTCCTTCGACGTCGAGCAGGGCCCCAAGGGTCCCCAGGCAGTAAACATCCAGGCTATCTAGTCTTCGGATAACTAAGAAGCAGGGCCGGTCACTGACCGGCCCTGCTTTTTTGTCTGCCCAAGTGGGCCTTTACACAAATTTCGTCATCCGTGACCAGACAAAGACGGACACCAGGGCAACAAGGAGCAAGCCCCCGGCCATGGCGGCCAGGCCGAGTTCGAGCTGCACTGGGAATGGCGGGCGTGGACTGAACCCACCCCAGTAGTTGAAGACGCCCTCTGCAGCGGCGGTAAGAATATTTCGTGGATCGTAGGGCCCAGCGAAAGGTGCCACCATCAGCAGCCCGCCGGCGGCCAAGCTCGGTATCAGCATGCTTCTGGCCACGAGTCCGACAAACAGACCCAGTAGCCCGAACATCATTGCCGTAGATGCACTGAACGCAATTTGGACTGCGGGGCTTTCAACAGCCACTGTTGCCACAGGGTAGGGAAAGCTGCGATCGACAGCGGGTAGAGAGGCGGCTCTGACGATAGGCGCCGCAGCAAGGCTCAACGTCGCCGCGGTCAGGATCGCAGCCAGGGAAACGGCTACGACAGTCGCCGCCTTGGCAACGACGTATGACGTTGCGCCTTGTATGACCACTCGATCCTTCAAAATACGACGGCGGGCGTCGCCGGCCGCCACGCCGCACCCGTACACGAAAAAGAGTAGCGGGATGACCAAGAAGGTGATCATTTCAAGTCCGGTTCCGACTCCATTCGCTCCTTCGAGGGCTTGGTACGCAAGGTAGGCCCTTTCGTAGTCATAGCGAAGTGGATTGTCCACCAACTTCTGACCGTCCTGAACCACCAGGCTCATGGGCTGTTCCACGGCCTGAGCCAGGGACAGTCCGTTGGCTGCTGCTTGTGCTTCAGTCGCCTCAAGACGAGTCATGCTGGCACCGACGTTGCTGGCACTCCCGGTGAATGCGAATACGAGAGCCAAAACCAGGCCACAGAAGGGAAGCCAGAGCATTCTGCTCCAGTGCTGGTATCTCAGTTCTGTTCTTATGGAACGAAGCAGGCTATTCATCAAAATCATCACTCTTGAAAGCCTCGTTGCCTGGATCCCGATGAACCTTGCCATGTCGAATGGTGAACTCAGATGAGGAAACGCTGCGGTAGAACGCGGATTCGTGATCTGAGATCAGTACACAGTTGGTGTCGGCGCTGGATTCCAGCAAATGCAGCAGGCCCTCTCGACCGGATTTGTCCAGGCCAGACAGCGGCTCATCCAACAAGATGCATGGTTTCCGTGCCGCGAAGGCAGCTGCTATCTTGATCTTTTTTCTTCGTCCGAGAGAGTAGGTCGCAGACCTCTTCTTGAGAAGATCATTATTGAAGAACATCCGAACTGCAGGAGTTTCCTCAATGGCTTCTGAAGATGCATCTAGAAGAGCCCGCAGATTCTGCAAACCTGTGAGTCGCCCGTGCAATGTGGAATCATCAAAGGCTACGGCAATGTTCTTCAACAATGATTCGCTATGCCAGAGAATGCTTCCTTGGTATCGTTCAAGCCCAGCCAAACACTTCAGCAAGGTGGTCTTGCCGCTCCCGTTTTCACCCCGAAGCACGTATATGCCGCTTGAGGGAATAGTCAATGATACGTTGTGCAACACGTTTATTCGGCCGTACCGTTTGGAAAGATCTGTTATGCGTAACATGAGTCCTCGTTTATGAAGGGGCCGGCCGCTCAGGACCGGCCCCTTTGGGCACTAAGTCCGTTGACTAGCCCTGCCACGCATACCAGGCGCCGTCGCCGTATACGTTTGCGCTCTGGATGACGGTTGAGTGATAAATGTTGACATTTCCCCAAGGCGTGGGGGTGCCTACGCCTGCGTCGGTCAATGCTCTGAAAGAGTGCTGCCAGTTGCTCACATAACTTCGATTGATGCCCAGTGCCTGAACCGTGTTGAACCCGAAAGCACCAACGCGTTGATAGCCGTAGCTACTCGTCACCCGGCTCCAGGGGCTCATCAGCTGCATGGGCCGGAGTTGCCAGGGCTGCGATGAATACTGACAAACATATTGCTGTGATGCTAGTGCGAAGTTTCATGATCTTGTGTCCCCCATATGGACATGATCTCAAGTGCCACACAGGCCTACTTGATTGAGATTTTCCCAACACCTTCTCGGGCATTGAGCTTGGTTTGAGTGCATTAACAAGTTGATGCTAGCGAAATCACTTTCACTTTTTCGGTCGCTGTTCCGCTAGCCGTTCAAGTGATTGAGCAATACTCTCAACCCCAGATCTGCATTTGTCAAACGTTCACATTGGGAGCAGCACAAACAATCCAAGGGTTGTTTCAGTGTGATCACTGAGTTAGCAAAGCGTTCACCACCTAGAGGAGACGCGCCACCACCTACTTTTGGCTAAATCACCACCTAGAGGGCCCGAAAACGGGCTGTGCAAGGACGAATTACCACCTAGTTCAATTTTCTCGCTCTATCGGTCTAAGAGAGCTGCGTGTGTAGATTCATAAAAGCACGTGAGGGCGAAATATGATTCTCGAGCTTCGATGATCTGGCTACTACGCAGAGGTGAGCGGGTGCATCCCGTCTGCGGCCAGGTGGTGGTACCCACTACTCTGCGATCAACTCCTCGGCGTCCCGTTCCGTCGAAGAAGACCAGGAGGGTTCCTTCGACGGAGAAGCAGGGCCGGTCGCTGACCGGCCCTGCTTTTTGTCTGCCCTAACGGATATATGTACTAGTAGGCAATCGGCGGTTAGAAAACATATCCACATAGTGAATTACACCCATGTAATTCCCTTCCAGCCGTCCGTAGCGTGGGACTCAATCACCCACTACGCGAGGGATCCAGATGAAGACTGCGAGCACTGCCCACCTAGCCTCACACCACCTAGACCGGCCGCGTAAGCACCTAGTTTGGCCGAAATCACCACCTAGAAGCCCCCAAAATGGCCTGTGCAAGGCCGTTTTGCCACCTAGTCCTGTTTCGTCGATCTAGCCTGCGAAGTGAGCCGCATGTCGGGCGTCCACAGAAACAGAAGGTCAGGTCGAGTGTTCGATTCAGAGGTTCAACGAATCCTCGATTTCGTTGCACGCGGCATAGGAGTGCGCGTCGTCGGTGCCCCTGGAAGCGGCAAGACCGCCGTCGTAAATAACGTGATCGCTAACCTGGAGAAGACGGGCGTCTCCGTCCACTTCATCAGCGGCATGCGCACGCACCGCGGTATTCCGTACTCGGCCATCAAGGGGCTCGGCCTGGACCTGCGCCCGGGTCGAAATGGTGTCTTCGATCTTGCGGACGTGTTCGCCGCGCAGTTGGCCAAAACCGGAAAGCACCTGATGGTGGCTGACGACATCCACCTGGTGGACAACGAGTCCCTGGCTGTCCTGGAAGCAGTCCGGCGCCGCTCTGACTGCCCCTTGGTGGCCACCGCACCGGAGACGTGGGCATTCTCAAAGGGCCAACTCGCTGTCCTCAACCAGGGCCGCGAGGCTCATATGCAGCTGGACCCTCTCCACTACGAGCAGGTCCACATGCTGATTGCCCAGGTGCTTGGTGCGCCTGCAGATGCGGAGGCAACCGCCCGTATACTCACCAAGTCCGCGGGAAATCCCCGGCTCATCGTCCGGATAGCAGAGACGGCCTCAATGAGCGACCTCCTTGTTCTGCGGGACAAACAATGGCGCATGACCAGCCACACCCTATGGAACGAGCACCTTCGGGGAACGTTGGAAGCGCTGCTGGCGGAACTCACCGCCGAGGAGTTCACGGCCCTCCACATCATCGCGATACTTGGCACTGCGCGTATCGATATCCTTCAGAAGGTCATCAGCGCAGAAATCCTGGAGAACCTGGAACGCCGCGGATTTCTGTCCGTGATGAACGATCACCACGGCGGGGCGATCGCCGCCATTAGTCCACCGGTGATCGCCGACTATTTCAGAGGAGCGAAGATGCTCCGCGACCGGCATCTGCTGCGAAGCAAGATCGCGGGGATACTCGAGACCGCTCCCCAGGTGGCTGGCGAAAATTCTTCGACGACCGATTGCCTCACCCAGCTTCTCGCCGAACTCCGCCTTGAGAAGGGCGACGACGACGCCGTGACCGCTCGCCACATCCACGACCACAACGCAGCACGTGAACGCACCCGGTTCGAACGCTGGGAAGGCAACAAGACCGCCGCGAACGCGGTGGCGCTCCTCCGTACGTATTGGGGCGCTCCAGTGAACATTCAGCGCGCCGTCCGTGTCTGTGCGGAAACAACAACCGCCGACGCCGATCCATCAGACCTGCTGTTCCTCACCATCACCGAGGCGATGCTCGCTATCCATACGGGCCTAGGTCCAGGTGCCGCCGTCGAGATTCTGCGGTCCTTGTCGGCGGCCCACCCCGAGCATGAAACGGAAGTCGCCAACGCGGTTCTCTTTCTCAGCGCATCCCATGGTCGTGTTCAGCCCACCGACGGGCACCATCCAGAGGGTTCAGATCCGCAGCCCGGCATGCGGAACCTGGTGAGCGGGCTACTGGAGCTATACCGCCTGCGGCCCGAAGCTGCCGCCAAAGCAGTCGAGGGTGACGGGGATGAAGACGCCTTCACACACCTTCGCCCCTTTATCCGGGGTTTCGCGATGTTCGCCGCCGGCCGGGTGGATGAATCACTAGTCTTCGCCCTGGAGTGGCGTGCCGAGGCCCGCAAGAACCTGGATCAGTTCGGCATAGTCACCAGCAGCTACATTGCTGCCCACGGGCTGCTCTACCGCGGCAACTTCGAAGAGGCCGAATACCTTATGAGCAGCGTCTTCGCCATGGGCCGGCCCGGGTTTGTGGTCGACTCCTTGTACGATGCCATGCTGCGGCTTGCCGGGCTGAGGCACGCAACCAACGTGGTCTCACCGGCTTTCTCCATCGCCGCCCAGGCACGGGAAGACGTGCACGATATCGGACCGCTTCCCGGCATTGGTAAAGGCGCCTACGAACTCATCGCTCACAGCAGCGCCCAACCCGCAACGTTCGATCGCAAGGCAACCAAGCTCGTCAAACGACAGCTGAAGAGTGGATACGTTCTGGAAGCCATGATGACGGCGTTGCTGTGCACATGCCTGTGTCCAGGGCGGCCTGTTCTGGAGTTGCTGCAGAAGATCCTCAGGGAGTGCGGAATAGCCGTCCACGACAAACTCCTGGCCATTGCCGCCGCTGTTGTTGAGGGAGACCACCAGCTGCTGGGCCTCCTCCTGAAGCACTACGAACCCGATCCCGACACTTACCAAATAGGGATGCTGCTCCGCGGCGCACTCAAACGCCACGTCATCGAAGGTGACAGTGTCGCTGCCGACGCCCTTGCCCAGGCCTCGTCGATGTTCGCGGTTCGGTTCCCCTCGGCCAACGAACAACTGTCCTTCAATACCTTCAGGACTACGCCACTTACTGAAAGGGAGATCGAGGTGGCTGTACTGGCGGGACACCGCTCAAACGTCGAAATCGGCGAACACCTAGGCATCAGCGCCAGGACCGTGGAGAACCACATCTCCAACGCACTCAGGAAAACCGGTGCAACGTCGCGGAACAGTCTCTTCATGCTCGTGGGGAATTCACTTCCACCGCGCTGACCCGGGATACGCTCGGAGTACCTCCTGATCATCGCCCATTTGCGGCGTTGTCAGCCTCCCAACGAGTGAAGGGTTTCCGTGAGCAATTCCCCGGCCTTGGCCCGCAGGCTCGGCACCTTCGATGCCTCACTCATCGGCCTCGGCTCCATGATCGGTGCCGGCGTGTTCGCTGCGTTCACCCCCGCTGCGGCAGCTGCAGGATCGGGGTTGCTGGTGGGCCTGGTAGTGGCAGCCTTCGTGGCCTTCTGCAACGCCACGTCGTCCGCTCAACTCGCCGCCGCCTACCCGACATCCGGCGGCACCTATGTCTACGGCCGCGAACGACTTGGGCCCTGGTATGGATTCTTGGCCGGGTGGGGATTCGTTATCGGCAAGACAGCCAGCGCCGCTGCAATGGCAATGACGTTCGCAGCCTATGCCGCGCCGCAGGGTTGGGAACGCCCGGTGGCGATTGCCGCCGTCGTACTCCTGACGGCAGTGAACTATCACGGCGTAACCCGAACAGCCGGCCTGACCCGGATCCTGGTGGTTGCTGTGTTGATTGCGCTGGCCATCGCAGTCGGTGCGGTGTGGGGTGGATCAGGGCCTGACTTTGGCAACCTGGTGGGGGAGGGGCTACTGGCCCACGGCTGGTACGGGATTCTGCAGTCGGCCGGGCTGCTGTTCTTTGCCTTCGCCGGGTATGCGCGGATTGCAACGATGGGCGAGGAAGTCCGGGAGCCGCGTCGCACCATCCCTAGGGCCATCAGCATCGCGCTTGGCATCACGATCCTGGTTTATGCGGTCATCGCGGTCACGCTGCTCGCCACGCTCGGTTCCGACGGAATCGCGGGGAATACGACGCCGCTCGCCGCCGCCGTCGAACAGGGAACCTTTGCGTGGGCTGCTCCCGTGGTTCGCGTCGGAGCTGGGATCGCTTCGCTGGGCGCACTGCTGGCTCTGATCGCCGGGTTGGGTAGGACAAGCCTGGCGATGGCCCGTGAGCACGATCTTCCGCATGCGCTCGCCGCCGTCCACCCGAAGTACAAGGTGCCCCACCGTGCCGAAATGACGCTGGCGGTGGTCATCTGCGTCATCGTTGCGGTGGCTGATCTGCGGGGTGCCATCGGCTTCTCATCTTTCGGCGTGCTGCTCTATTACTTGGTGGCCAACATCGCCGCGTTCACGCAACCAGTCGAGGATCGTCGCTATCCGAAGGCCCTGCAGGTTGCTGGAGCGGTGGCGTGCGTGGTGCTTGTGGCGACGCTGCCGCCTCTGTCTGTGGGGCTTGGAGTCCTCATGTTCGTGGTTGGCATCGTGTTCCGGCTGCTGCGGCTTCGCCGGGCTGGGCACGGCTCCACCTGGGGGTAATCGGGTGGAGCCGTCCATTACCGGATTTCAGGACTAGGTGTTGGGAAGGGATTCTTGCGCGCTGTCGGCACCTCTGGCCATGTACTTGTAGAGGCTCAGAACAGCCGCCGTTAGGGCACAGACCACAGCGACAAGGCCTGTGGTCTCTTGAATCGGCACGGCAAGGTGCGGGCTCAGAGCTACAGAATTTGCAAAACCCGCGCTGGCGAAGATGCCTGCCCTGAGAACAAGGAGCCGGTCCGGATTCATGAAGTGAAGTGCGATTGGTCCGAGGACACCAAGGATCAGCACTCCGATCATTACTGAGTTGAGAACGATACTGGGGTTGAGCTTTGACAAGCCGACGGGTGGTGAATTGAGCCCGAGTATGACCGTTGAGAGGCCCGAGCAGGCCGCGGCTGCCAAGCCCAGGATGCGCAGTGCAGGCGAAAGGTCGTGAGTCAACATGAGGCAGTATTCCGGATGTTGTTCAGTGCTGGGAAGATTCCGATGGACTTGGACAGCCATTCGACGTTTCTAAAGTTCAACTCGTCCTCATTCAGAGCCGTTAGTGATATTGGGAGCTCGCACCCACCAAAGTTGGTCGTGGCTCTTGAGGGTTGGGCACGACTCCACCTGGGGGTAATCGGGTGGAGCCTGCCGTAATGCCTCCGACGCCGGGGCGGGTGGGGTTTCCCGCCGGACACCGGGATCCCGCCCCAGAGGCACAAGAAGAGACTATGACCGGATTTCGGGACTAGGTGTTGGGAGGGGGAAACTAGGTGCTGAGCACGCCCGGTTTGTGTGGTTCATGGCCCAAGATGAGTGGAGATTCGGCGGCCCTAGGTGCTGGGGGATGAGGTCATCCTGTGCCACGATGGTCCGATGATTGGGGAGAGCCTACTGGCTGGCAGAGCGGAACTCTTGCAGTTCCTGGCGAGAGAAATTGTGGAACTCGGTGAGGGCCGCCGCCTGATTGGCATTGATGGCGCCGACGGAAGTGGGAAAACGACGTTTACCGCTAGCCTCGCAGCATCGATTCGGGACCGCCCGGTCGTGACCATTCACCTCGACGATTTCCTCAACCTGCAGGAAGTCCGGCATCGGCGCGGACGGGCATCGCCCGAAGGGTTCTGGCTGGACACCTACGACTACGCGGCCTTCCAGGACAACGTTCTGACTCCGCTGCGAAGGATCGGGGACGGAAAGTATCGCCCGGCTGTCACGGATGCCCGTCAGAACCAGAGACTTGAGTTACCACTACGGGAAGCGCCGGAGGAATCTTTGGTGCTGGTCGAGGGGATGTTCCTTCACCGGGACGAATTGATGGGGCGGTGGGACTACTCGATCTTCCTCGATGTCCCGTTCACCGAAACCGCACGACGTATGTCCGTGCGCGACGGCGGCAACCCAGACCCCGAACACCCGTCCATGCGCCGGTATGTCGGCGGCCAGCGTCTCTACTTCGAGGCCGCGGAACCGTGGTCGCGCGCAACCAGAGCTGTTGACAATACTCAGCCGGACGAGCCCAGGCTGCTATCCCTCGGTGAAGCGTCGAAGCGCCGACGCTGATAGCAGTGTGGGGCGACCACGGCACTTCACGCCACGACCGCCCCACAGAAGAAGCTACTTTTCGCAGGCGATTCCGTCGCCGTCCGAGTCGAGCTTGTAGATATCCGAGCCAATGACGGTCACCGGACCCCGAACGTATGCGGGACCATTGCCCTTTCCGCCGGCGCAGTCAACATCGGAAGCTATAGGAACGCAGCCGCTGTAGTTCGGATCGCAGCCATTTTGTGCCTGTGGTGCGGGGGCTTGCGCCTTTGGAACTACCGCGGCTGCTGCCTTATCAGCAGCCGCTTTAGCTGCCGCAGCTTGAGCAGCTGCGGCCTGCCCTGCAGCCGCCTTGTCCGCTGCTGCCTTGTCCGCAGCGACTTTGTCGGCCGCGGCCTTATCAGCAGCTGCTTTATCGGCCGCGGCTTTATCCGCCGCAGCCTTAGCTGCGGCTTCGGCAGCGCGCTGATCCGAAAGTTTCCGTGCGGTTGCTGAGTCCAACCACACCAATTTCCCGGATTGATCCATGCCACAGACATAGGTGTCACCGGCGCCTACCTGCGTAGCCTTCTCTGTTGTACAGGACGTTCCGGCGACCTTGCTCGGAGTTGGTGTCGGCGTCGACGACGGCGAGGACTTGGACGTGCTCACCGAGCTGGCCGTGGTTGTGGACCCCTGTCCGCAGGCCGACAGCAGGACAACGACAGAGCCTAAGGCGATCAGCGCGAGCGATTTAGTGCCTTGAGCCAAGGAAGACTTGCGCCGGAAATGCCTATTTTTGGACGTGCGAATAGCACCCTTTTTCAATGTAATGCCCCCTTTTAGATGCGCCGATGCGATGGCGCGTGTTGCGACCATAACACCGGCTGAACAGCAAAGGGAGAGGAAGTTATCTATGACTTTGCATGGAGCGAAAGTTACGAACCAGCCATTCCGCACAAGCCTTGCTCTAAGCCCGCGCGTGCTTCCGTCGCGTGGCGCCAGGCGTCGCAGCCCCACGTTCCTCACCGACACTCACACCCGCACCCGTCCCCAGACCACGGACCGTCCACCCGGCGCTCCGCCAGGCCTCAGCGTCCAGTACGTTGCGAGCGTCCAGCACCATCCGGCGTCGTACCAGCGCACCAACTTCAGACGGCGATAAGGCGACGTACTCGTCCCACTCCGTGAGCAGCAGCACCAGCTCGGCGCCCTCCAGGGCGCGTTTGGTGGAGGCTTCGAAGCGGATCTGCGGGTAGCGGATCCAGGCGTTGTTGATGGCTTTGGGGTCGGTGACGGTGACGTGCGCGCCGGCGGAGGCGAGTTGCTGGGCGACGTCCAGGGCGGGGGAGTCGCGGATGTCGTCGGTGTCGGGCTTGAAGGCTGCGCCGAGGATAGTCACGGTGCGGCCGGACAGGAACCCGCGGCACATTTCGCGGGCGATCTCCACGGCACGGGAGCGCTGATCGAGGTTGACCGAATCAACCAACGCCATCCACTCGTCCACCGATGGCACCGCAAGCTCACGCGCCTGGGCCCGGAAGGACCGGATGTCCTTGGGCAGGCAGCCGCCGCCGAAGCCCAACCCGGCGTGCAGGTACCGGTTGCCGATGCGCGGATCCAGGCCCATCGCCTCGCTGAGCTCGCTGACGTCCGCGCCCGACGCGTCGCAGAGCTCGGCCATCGCGTTAATGAAGCTGACCTTCGTAGCCAGGAACGCGTTCGACGCGGACTTGATCAGCTCCGCCGTCGCAAAGTTGCAGACCAGACGCGGGATGCCGGCGCAGATCAGCGGCTCGTACACGGCATCCAGCACGGCAGTGACCGGCGCACCGGAAGCTGCGCCCTTGCCACCCGGCACGCCATAGACCAGGCGATCGGGCACCAGCGAATCCTTGACGGCAGTGCCTTGGCGCAGGAACTCAGGGTTCCAGCCGAGCAGCACGTCGGAGCGTCGTGCCAGCAGGTCGCGCAGCTTCTCCACCGTGCCTACCGGCACTGTTGATTTACCGACGACGGCGGCCCCCTTGGCCAGGTGCGGCAGGAGGCTCTTCGTGGCGCCCATCAGGTAGGACAGGTCTGCGGTGTCCGAGGTCTTGGACTGCGGAGTGCCTACGCAAAGGAAGTGGACTTGGGCGTCCGCTGCGAGGGAGAAGTCCGTGGTGAACTCGAGCCGGCCGGTGGTGCGGCCATCGCGCAGGAGTTCGTCCAGACCGGGTTCGTGGAAGGGGGCCAGCGCCTTGTTGAGCTGTTCAACTTTGGAGGAGTCGACGTCGATTCCCACCACGGTATGGCCCATCGAAGCGAGCGTCGCTGCGTGCACTGCGCCGAGGTAGCCGCAGCCGATCACGGAAATCTTCATGAGGTGGGTCCTTTGCTGGAGGTCAATTCGGTGGGGCCGTTTTCCCGGGAGAAGGAGGCGATGACTTCGTTGTAATGGCGGACAAGGCCGGCGCTGAGCACCGGCCACGTCCTGCCCTGGACCGAGGCGGTTGCTGCCGTTGCGAACGCACGGCGCTTGGCGTCGTCGCCGATCAAGTCTTGGGCGTAATCACGCAGCTGGGTGAGGTTTCCGGGCTCGTAGAGCCAGCCGGTGCGCGAGTTCTCTACGAGGTCCAAGGGGCCGCCGCGGCCGGTAGCCACCACGGGAACGCCCGATGCCATGGCTTCCTGGATGGTCTGGCAGAAGGTTTCGAACTCGCCGGGATGGACGAACAGGTCAAAGGAGGCAACAGCTTCGGCCAACGCGTCGCCACCGAGGAATCCCGTAAACACAGCGTCCGGCAGCTGCGCCTCAAGGGCCGCGCGCTGCGGGCCATCGCCCACAATCACCATCTTGGTGTTCGGCAGATCAGCGAGCACGGCGAGGTCCTCAACCTGTTTCTCCACGGCGAGCCGGCCGACGTAGCCGATGATCCGGTGACCGTCGGGCGCTACTGAGCTGCGCCACGCCGTCGAACGTTTAGCGGGGTTGAAGCGCGCGGTGTCCACACCGCGACGCCACATATCCACGCGCAGGATGCCGCGTCCGCGCAACTGGTTCAGCGCGAATGTGGACGGCACCAGGGTTCGGGTGGCCAGGAGGTGGATGTTGTCCACACGGTTCCATGCCCAGTTCTCCAGGAACGGCACGCCGTAGCGGGCGGCGTAGCTGGGGACCTCGGTTTGGTAGATCGCCACGGTCGGGATGCCGAGTTGGTGGGCGGCCTGCACGGCGCGCCAGCCGAGGACGAACGGGGAGGCGAGATGAACAACATCGGGGGAGAAATCGGCAAGGATTCGCTTGACCCGATTCACACCACCCAACGCAACCCGCACATTCGTGTAGCCGGCCAGCGGCACCGAGGGAAGCCGGTGCACATACGCACCCTTCTCAACGCTCGAAACATCAGTGTCCGACGTCGACGGCGCGATCACCATCACCTCATCCCCGCGCTCCTGCAGATGCTCCAGCACCCGCAGTATCGAGTGGGTTACCCCATTCATCAATGGCAGGAATGATTCGGCGACGATTGCGATCCTCACGCCTTCAACGGTGGTCGGGGCGGTTGGCGGTGCGGGTTCGATCGGGTTGCCTGTGGAGGAAGAGTGGGTTAACAGGTGGTTCTCTGTTTTGTCCGTGTGCGGTTGTAGGCTGGCGTTCTACGACGTACTGGGGCGTCGATGATCTGGGGGTTCTGCCATGGTTGCTGCTGGGGATGTTTCGGGCGCGCCTTTTGAGGTTTCGCGACTTGGCTTACGACGGCGGATTGGCGTACGACGGCGGCGCCGGGCAGCGGCGGGAACTGTCGCCGTCGGACTGGCGCTGGGGCTGTTAATGGGAACCTCGGGTTCCCCGGCTGTGGCTGACGACCTCACCCGCGTTGTCCCCGTAGGCGATCGTCCCACGAGCGTCGCCGTGAATCCGGCCACCAACAAGGCGTATGTGGCCACGTTCGACGGGGTTGAGGTGGTCGACGGCGAGCTCTCCGGTGGCCTCCTATATACAGGGGACATGCCGGTAGACGTCGCGGTGAACCCCGTGACGAACAAGGTTTTCGTCAGCGAAATCGGTGGGGCCGTGGCCGTGGTCGACGGTGCCACCCGCGCGGTGACGTCCGTTCCCGTGGGCGCAAACCCCGGCGTTCTTGCCGTTAACCCGGTGACGAACAAGACCTACGTCGGGTGGCAGAACGGTGTCACGGTGATCGACGGTGCCACCCTCGCCGCCACTGCTTTGCCGGTAGCCGGCGCCCAGGAGATCGCGGTGAACTCGACCACCGGCAAGGTCTACATTTTGGGTGGCGGAGTCATCAAGGTGATTGGCGCTGGTGGTGTGGTGACCTCGACCATCAGCATCGGCGCCGGCGGCATCTTGGACCTGGCCATCAACGAAACCACGAACAAGATCTACTTCACCACCCTGGGCAAGTATGGAGCCGGGGTGCGCGTGGTTGATGGCATGACGGACACCGTCACTGACACGATTCCGACCACAAACAACGTGGGCAAACTGGCAGTGAATCCGGTGACCAACACCGTATACGTCGCTGGGGACAGCGAGGGCCTCGACGGGTTCGTGCAGGTCATTGACCCAGCCACAAAGACACAGGTCGCCAAACTGCGAACTCCGTCTCGCATCACCGACCTCGTGGTCAACTCCAGAGGCAACAAGGCTTACGCGCTCCTGCAAGGGAGGGGAGTCACCGTGGTGGATGGCGACAACCGTTTCTCCGCCGTGTTCTCCGGACAGGATCCCCTGGACGCCGCGGTCAACCCGAACACCGGCAAGGTCTACGTCTCCAACAACGGAAGTGCCTCCGTGTCCGTGATTGACGGCTCTGCTGCAGCGCCCGTGAAGAACGACTTCAACGGTGATTCGCATCCTGACGTGTTGGCGCGCGACGTGTCCGGCGCGCTGTGGCTGTACCCGGGCAACGGATCGGGCGGCTGGCTCCAGCGCGTTCAAGTCGGCCAAGGCTGGAACGTGATGACGGCCTTGATCGCGCCGGGCGACTTCAACGGCGACTCCTTTGCCGACGTTTTGGCGCGCGACGGCGGGGGTCTCCTGTGGCTCTACCCGGGCAACGGTGCAGGCGGGCTCGGAACCCGGGTGCTGGTTGGCAGCGGCTGGGAAAACATGAGCGCCATCGAGCCCATCAACTTCTTTGGCGCCGGCTTTGGGGACGTCGTGGCCCGCGACCGTGGCGGGGCCTTGTGGCTGTACCGGGGCGACGGAAAGGGTGGCTGGTTGCCCCGGATGTGGGTTGATTCGGGCTGGTCGGCACTGTCTGAAATCACTGGCGCCGACGACTTCAACGGCGACGGCGTCACCGACCTCGTGGCCCGCGACAGCGCTGGGACCTTGTGGTTGTACCCGCCCAAGGGAACCAGCGGATGGCTGCCCCGCCAGGTCACCGGTCAAGGTTGGAACGCGATGAACTCACTGGTTGGACCCGGCGATTTCGACGGCGACGGGCGGGCTGATCTGCTGGCCCGGGACTCTAGCGGTGGGCTGTGGTTGTACTCCGGTCAAGGAGGATCGGCATGGCCCACGGCGAAGCAGGTTGGTGCCGGGTGGAATGTGATGACGGCGATAATCTGACGCGTGCTGCTCGACAAGGTGTCTGAGCCTTGGGTTGTGCACATGTCAGGACTCGCGAGCCTTGGGGCAATGACGGGTGTTTGGTTGGGAGGTGGAACCGGCGAGCCACGAAGCCCCGGCGGAGTGGCTCCATGAGCGGTTGCCGTTGTGGCTTGGGCCTTGATCATGCACGGAGAGAGAGCTGACACTTCTTTAGCCGTTGTAGGGATACTGCAACTCCTTTGGAAAGGACAGAACGACCGCCACGGCAGTAGCGGCTATGCCGATGTGACAATCGAGGAGGCGCAGGCGGCAGTGCTCCTTGCCAGTACGATTGTTGGTTGGCTCGCTAAGGGAATGCTCCGACGGAAGGAATCCCAATAGCCATGGAGACGACTAAGCGGCACAGGTGAACTATGGGAAGCCAGCCATTTCCCAGAGTTAAGCACGACACCACGCCGCTGCGTCAGCCCGCGTTATTACCTGAGCGACCGTGAGCGGGATGCACTGGAAATGCATCTCGCCTTTCTGGTCCGAGACAAACGCATGGCCGACGGCAATGCGGTTGCCGTAATCCGTGGCGACTTTAGGAAAGTCGGCTACCTTTCGGAGGTGCAAGCCTCGACGCTTGCGCCCCATCTTGGATGGGCTGGAAGCCTGCAAGTCTCCTACCGTGTGCACGGTTCCGCGGTGACTGGATCTGCCAGCCCGGCAGCCCTGAGGAAGGCCTTGGGCCTTAACTGAAGGCAGGACTAGCGGCGAACCGTTGGCCCTGCCGACTTGGATCGCTTACAGGGTCCGCACAGTATTTGCAGGATTTCGACGTTGTTACTCCCGCCCATTGCCAGCGGAATGATGTGGTCAAACTGAAGTTCCGACCAGGAACCGCAGGCGCGGCGCGAACCTCCGTCCCGCCTCATCACGTGCACCTTTCACATCATCCGGGATGGCTCTTCGGCCCGTGGCCAGCCGCGAAGGAGAAACCCATGGCGTAACTGTGGCGGTGCTTACTTTCCAGCGGGAGAGCGTCGATGGGCGCGTCTTGTATTGGAGTCCTGCCCGGACTCCAGCTCGTCTTTCTCCGGTACTGTGGCCTTGACAACACCCACAGTCTAAGGAGTCCAGGGGAAAGCAGTGGCAAAAAAAGGTGAATTGGCATCCGACCCGATTAGTCTCGGTCAGCGTTTGGGGGATGACTTCCAGTTGGTCTGCCCGCTTTTTCAGCGCCGTTACGTGTGGAAAGCGGCCCAGATAGATCAACTTTGGGATGACATCGACTCAGTCCTGGACGAGTCCTACGAGCGTCGCTTCCTTGGAGCCCTGGTATTCGCTGACGAACAGGCGTCGTCCGCGTCCAGTGCAGGTAAGTACCTCGTTATTGACGGGCAGCAAAGACTGACCACTCTGGTGCTGACGATTGTCGCGCTTGCAGAGCGTGCAATGGGCCTCGGACCTGCAGGCATCCAGATCGCGAAGGATCTTTACGAGCAGTATCTCGTGAGCCGGAAGGCCAACACAAAAAATCAGCCTAAGCTGTCCCCAACCCTTTCGGACACGCGTCAGTTCAATGGAATTCTTCGAAGCGCCTTCGAAGATGCTTTCGAGTTAGTCCTCGATCCGTTGAAGGAGACCGGCGACGAAAGGGGAGTCATGACCGATGCGTACCGCACCCTAAGGGCTCACGTGCGTTCGCGGACCTCGCCTACGCCGGGGTTGACCGCCGATGACGGGTGGGCACTGGAGCAGGTAGCGATCTTGCGCGATGTGTTACTGGATCAATTAGAATTTGTGGAAATCCGCTTGGGCGACGAACACGACCCGAACGAGGTTTTCGATCGTCTGAACAAGGAAGGGGTCCGTCTCGGAATCATCGACCTCGTCCGAAATGAAGTACTGAAGCGTTTGGGAGATGATGCGAAACTTGCTATGCAACTCTATTCTCAGGAGTGGAAACCTTTTGAAGAAGGGTTCCACACTGACGAGGCGAAGGCAGGCTATTTCTATCCCTTTGCCCTGACGGTAGATCCTGGAATTACCAAGGCGAAGACGTTTTCAACCCTGACTAAGCGCTGGAATGCAATGCTCAAGAAGTCGGACGAACCAATGTCCTCGCCGAAGACCAAAGAAGAGCTCAAGGGAGAGCTGAAGGAGATAATGGCCGATCTCCGAACGCATCTATCTTCTTACAACGCCGTCGCGTCAGGCAGGCTGTCGCAAGTAGATGAAGAGTTGCAAGAATGCGTCGGCAGGCTTGTGGATTTGAACAGTCCTACCGTCACCTATCCTTACCTCATGCAGCTCTTGACAGCTCATTCCAGCGGTCTCGCTGGTACGGACGACGTCACTATGTGTCTTCGAATTATCGAATCATTTCTGGTCCGCCGAGGTCTCAGGGGAATCGAGCCGACGGGCCTGCATGCGATTTTCAAGAAAATGTGGGGAACTGCGGGTGCCGACCCTAAAGCAGTGCGCAAGGCTATCGTCTCGACCACGGTTGTATATCCCAAGGACGACGAAGTCAGGACGGCCATCCTCACGGATAACCTCTACAAGCGGAAGATATGCCGGTACGTGCTTGCAGAATATGAGCGCTCAGTATCAACCGTGGACGTCATGAAAGAACTTCCAGTAATCACCGTTGACCATGTCATGCCGCAGTCGCAAAAGGGTGCCTGGCTCGAAACGGTGTCCAAAGAAGATTTTGATCGTCTAGTCAATACTTGGGGCAATCTTGTGCCTCTTTCGCCGGGGGCTAACTCGACCAAGGGCGCAATGGACTGGGAGGACGCTCGACGCCTGTTGAGCACGGAAACAGTCTTTTCTTCCACGAAGCACGTCTACACCCATTACGACGAGTGGAACGCCGAGACGATTGAAGCCAGGTCCGAGAACATTGCCGTCTGGGCTCTCGACCGTTGGCCCTACTTTTCAGATCTGATGGAAGGCGATGAGCCCGTTCCAACCATGCTAACCACGACCGAGTGACGCCTCTGGCTGGCGCTGCCGTGAGGAGGTAGTGTCCGTCCCATCAGTCTCCTTTGAATCTTCGTAGCAACTCGCAGGGGCAGGGAAGGTGACGTGACCGTTGCTGGATTGCGTTTTGCCATAGTCCGGCCTGCCCGGCATGTAATCAATTTCATGCGCCAGTGCCGGTGTTGCTCGCCCGCGCAGCCTTCAAATCCCTCCGCAGCCCCCGGTTGTCTTCCCGCAGCCCTTCGTTGTCCTGGGCCAGCCCCCGGTTGTCCTCCGTCAGCCCTTGGTTCTCGGCCTCCAGTTCCAACACCAGCTTCACGCCTGCCAGGTTCAGCCCCTCATCCAGCAACACCCCGATCCGGCGCAGGGTCGCCAGGTTCCGTTCGCTGTAGCGGCGGGTGCCGCCGTCGGTCCTCTCGGGGGTGAGTAGCCCTTTACGTTCGTACAGCCGGATGTTTTGCTGGCCCGTGCCAACAAGTTCCGCCGCCACCGAGATCGCGTAGACGCCCCGGGCGTCCCGATCATCAGCGCCACCAGAGCCACCGCCGGCAGCGGCGGCACCCAGTCCGCCGTCGTGCTCTTCTACGGAACTGTCCGTAGTACCCATCCGAAACCTCTCCAAAATTCTTCCGAAAACCTACTTGCACCACTCTCTCACCAGTGCTATAAAAAATATATACCAGCCAACACAGATCTGGAAGGCTGGACCAACAGAAGAGTCAGCATCAAGATCTAAGGAGTGAGAACAAAATGCTGATGCGCACTGACCCGTTCCGCGAATTCGACAGGCTCGCCCAACAGGTTTTTGGCACAACAGCACGCCCCGCCGGCATGCCGATGGACGCCTGGCAGGAAGGCGAAGAGTTTGTGGTCGCTTTCGATCTGCCTGGTGTGAATCCTGAATCGGTGGACCTCGACGTCGAGCGCAACGTCCTGACCGTTAAGGCAGAACGGAAGTCGCCAGCGGGCGAGAACACCGAACTGATCGCCGCCGAACGCCCCCAAGGCGTTTTCAGCCGCCAACTGATCCTGGGCGACACCCTGGACACCGACGGCGTCAAGGCCAGCTACGACGCAGGTGTGCTGACACTCCGCATCCCCGTCGCCGAGAAGGCCAAGCCCCGGCGCATCGAAATCACGTCCAACGAGCAACGACAAGAAATTAACGCGTAATCCACCCTCTCCGCTGAGGGCTCGCCCGGGGGTGGCCCTCAGCGGAGCGCAGGACGGGAGCTTCGGATCGGCCGCAGCATCGGAAAATGGGCGCAGGCTTCGCGCCACGCCACAGCGCTTGACGCGCAGAGGAAAACGCGGCCCCTGACGTCGCCTCCCGATCGGATGGCCCTCGGCTTCGGCCGGGGGCCATCTCCCATCCACCGCATCCCACCCGGAACCAGCAGTGAACACCCAACCAGACCACTACGCCACCCTGCACGTGACACCCGACGCCACCCCGCGCGAGATCGCACGCGCCTACCGGGCGCTGCTGCGCACCCACCACCCGGACACGCGCCAAGCAGCCGACGACGGCGGCACCCCCTCAGCGAGCGACGTCCAGGAACTGCACGCCATCATGCAGGCGTACGTCGTTTTGTCGGACCCAGGAAAGCGGGCGGCATACGACCTTGAGCGGCGCTCCAGTGCTCCATCCGGTGATCGTGGGACGCCTGTGAAGGTCCGAGTCCATCGATCGCCGGAAGCTACGCCCGGTCCCACCTCGGGGCAGGGACCGCTGTCGTTTGGCCCGGCCCGATGGGAGCCCCTGCCCCGAAGCACCCGACTTCCAAGGAGACATTCATGAGCGCATGGCGTCCCTACGACGGCCACATCATCCCGGCCTTCTACGAACGGTTCGAGAAGCGCTGGGGGAGGGGGACCGCGCCGTTCCTCGATCCCGAGGTCCATGAGCAGCCCATGCCCCGTGCCCAGTGGATCAACCCCGATACGGGCGCGGCCGTGGCGGTCGTTCCTATCTGGACCGACGACCCCGAGCACAGATCCTTCGGCGTCTTCTACCTACCGCCAGCCGGCGATATTTGGATGCTGCGGCCTGGACCCACCACGTTCCTGGAACCCAGCGGGGGAGCGAGTCGAGAGCAGGTGACACTCCGGAACGACGCGTTCAAGAAGGCGGTCAACCATGCCAAGGAGTTCATCTACGGGCCACAGTTGTAAGGGCGTGCCGCGCGAGGGCGGCTATTCCTGCAGGACGTCCGGTAGTTCGTCCACGTAGACCGATTGCGGCGGTTCGAAGTAGATCACCAGAACTTTCTCGCCCACGGCAAAGACACTCGTCTTGTCGAACGGGTAGGCGAAGAACGCGCTGGTCCCGCCATGGAAGGGAAGCATGACTTCGCCAATGGTTCCAGGCGCGACGGTGCCTGTGACCCTGCCGATCTTTCCGGTCAGACTTCGATCCACCGCTCTAGGCATCTGGTGCCTTGCCGGAAGGGGACTGAGCGGGTGGTGCCTTGACCGGAGCCGGCCGGGGAGAAGGAGCAGGCGATTCCTTGCCCCGCAATGCCGAAGCCAGCGACGGCAGGAAGTTGCCCACCTGGGACAGGATTCCGCCCACCATACTGTTCAGCCCCTCGCCACCATTGAGTACTGTCAGCTGCCCAATCCGTGAGAAGGGCTCAGCGGCTGCCGACACGATCGCGGGCATGTTCTCCGCGATCTGCTGGGAGATGACGGCATCCTGGTTGGTTTCGAGCGCTTCACCGCGTGCCTTGATGCCTTCAGCTTCAGCCAACGCCTTGGCCTTCACAGCGGAGGCGGCCGCATTGCCGCGCGCCGTCGTCGCCGCTGCCTCGGCCTCACCCGTGACGCGCGTTGCGCCTGCCATGGCTGCGGCTGCCCCGGCGTTGGCTTGGGCTTCGAGTTCGACCCGCCGGGCGTTGGCTTGGGCCTCGAGTTCGGTGCGCTTGGCCAATGCTTCCGCGGCGCTGATGTCAGCCGCCTTCTTGGCTTCGGCGTCGGTACGTTGGGCGTATGCCCGGGCATCTGCGGGCTTACGGATGGTGGTCTGAAGTTTCTGCTCTTCGCGATCGGCCTCAAGCTTGGCCACTTCGGTCTCCTGAACCACCACCTGCTGACGGGCGGTGGCGTCGGCCAGCGGCCCGGCTTGCGCGGCCTGGGCGCGTGCCTGCTCCGCGTTGGCCTGTGCTGCGGATTGCTTGATGGCGGAGAGGCTCTGCGCATCAGCGATCAGGGCCGCGGCTTCCGCTTCCTTCTCTGCAGCTTCCCGGTTGCTGGTGGCTTCCGCTATGCGGGCCTCCATCTTGACCTGCGCAATGTGCGGCTTCGCCAGATTCTGGATATAGCCGGTGGGGTCCTGAAGGTCCTTGATCTGCAGTGAATCCACCACCAGGCCCAGTTTCTCCATCTCCACGCCACTGGCACTGCGAACCAAGGAAGCCAGCTTGTCGCGCTCGCGGATGATTTCCTCCACGGTCATGCTGCCGATGATCGAACGCAGGTGCCCTTCGAAGACGTTGTAGACCTGGCTCTCCATCTTCGGCTGCTGGCCCAGGAACCGCCGGGCAGCGTTGGCGATGAACGGGGGAGCGTCGCCGATCTTGTAGATCACCACACCGTCCACGATCACTTGGATGCCCTGCGAGGTCACGCACGAGACCTTGAGTTCAGTTTCATTCAGGGTCAGGGCAAGGCTGCGGACCGTCTGCAACCCCGGGACCACCAGGGCGCCCTTTCCGGTGACGATCTTGAAGTCCATGCCGTCTGTATTTTCCAGTGTTCCGCGCGTAAGGCCCGAGATGATGAGAGCCTCGTTCGGTTCCGCCACCTTCCACATCGCCTTCGTGGCCAGCCAAATGAAGCCGATCACGAGTACGACGCCCAGAATGATGGCGATCAGCGGGAAGAAAGCTGCGAGGTCGTCCATTGACCTTGTCCCTTCAGACGGTGTGAGCGACACACTTTGGTTGACCCCCAATAGGCCAAATGGTTGCTCGTGTACACAGTCTCGTTGCGCCGAAGCGGGGAGTCCAGCACATTTGTGCGTCATTTGTGCGGCAACCCGGCGGGTCCAAAGTGCCGAGATGTCGCCCCTCGGCGGGAGTGGCACTTAGGTGGGCCGGCCGCCGTCGTGCGTTTCTTCGCGAGGGGTGAGCTTTCGCGACTTAGAAGGGCTTCATAGGGGTGAGACGTCGGCCCCTCGGCGGGGCGGGAGGGGTTAGAAGTCGCCCCTCGGCGCAAGGAAGGAGGGAACAAAAGAAGGCTGGTGCAGCCTGGGAAAAGATCCGAAGGTGGCTGCACCAGCTGCTAGTACGACTTTCCGTTTAGAAGTTGTGACACCTATCCATTGGCCGCTCCTAGTTCCCGGCTTCGTTTGTTTCCGGGTCTTTCAACATCAGTTGGGGGCCGTCATCCGCCCCGGGAGAACACCTCCCATCTTACGGCTGCCCATAGGAAAAAGCGCAGGAATTCGCGGTATTTCGGGGGAGTCTGACGGGCGGGTGCTGCCCACCGTGGCACGATAGATCACGATGAAACTGCGCGCTGATCAGACCGGAAACCGTGGCCTCCCCATGCCCCTTTGGCTGCAGGGCGGTTTGGAAGCGGCTCAGTCGGCGTTCATTTCGGCCATTGTTGTGGTGTTGCCGCTGGTGGGGGTGTGGGCGACCGACGGTTTTCACGACCGCAACGTCGACACCCTGGCCCGCCTGGCCGGCCAGGCCTGGCTGCTGATCCACGGGGTTCCGCTTGGACTGGCACACGTCGACATGGGCACGGCGGCGCAACCGGGATCTGGCCTGTTGTCCTTGCACCCGCTGGGGCTGACGCTCATCCCGTTCCTGCTTGCCTGGCGTGCGGGCCGGCGACTCGCCCGTGCCTCGTACACGGACCAGCTGTGGCAGGCGTTCTTGGGCGCTTTCGTTGTGTACGCGGCGTTCGGGATGGCTACCGGGTTCGTGTGCCGCACCCCGGAAGTGGTCATCAACCTTTGGTACGCCATGACCATCCCGCTCATTTCCTTCGCCCTGGGCATGATCGTCGGTGCCCGGCGTGAGGCTGGTTCGTGGAGCCGGCTGATTGGCGTGGACGCCGTCGCCTGGCTTTCGAAAACCAGTCAGCATTCACGGTGGGCAGGCTCGTATGTCGGCTCCGGGTTGAAGGCCGGTTTTGTGGCGATCATGGCCGCGGTGAGCTTGTCGGCGGTACTGCTGGCTGCCACCATCGTGTGGCACTGGACTGACATTATTGCCGTCTACGAGGGCATCCAGGCCGGCGCGTTGGGCGGCGCCGTGCTCACCATTGCGCAGCTCGGTTTCCTCCCGAACCTGGTGATCTTTGCGCTTTCGTGGTCCTCCGGCGCGGGGTTCTCACTGGGTGTCGGCTCCACGGCAGGTCCACTGGGCACCACGGTTGGACCGCTCCCGGCAGTCCCCATTCTGGGTGGTCTCCCGGCCGGGCAGCTCGACTTCGGCTCCGCCGCCCTGGCACTGCCGGTAGTCGCCGGGATACTGGCAGGGTGGTGGTTCCTGCGCGAAGGCGAAAACCACTTCGACGAATGGCTCTCCATCAAGATCAAAGCCCGCTGGTTCACTGCCGCGGCGTCAACGCTGTTCCTCGGCGCGTTCATCGGCGCTGTGGCAGGGCTGCTCGGCGGCGCGATGGCGTGGATCGCCCGCGGTTCTGCCGGCATTGGCCGGCTCACGGAAATCGGACCTCACCCGCTGTGGACGGCAGTCTGGCTTGCCGCCGAAGTGGGGATCGGCGTCGTGATCGGGTACGCAGTGGGGCCCTGGCTGGAACGCAGCCAGAAGCAGCGCGAGGCGAACCTCGACGAAGCAGCGTACGACGACGAACACGCCTAAGCGGTCAGCGGCCGCCAAGCGGACGCCGGGCTACCGCAACGGCCCCGGCATGGAGTTTTCCAGCTGGGTCAGGCACTGCGACTTCGCGGTTTCCGTGAGCGCACTGCGGGAGCAATCCTGGTAAGTGCTGACCTGCTTGAAGAAAAGCACGGACGTCAGGATGAGCAGGCACATCACGGCGGTAACGATCAAGCCGGAGATGGTCCCGAACAGGATCAGGCGGGGCTGCTTGAACTTCACTGTCCGCACCAGCACCACAACGCCCAACACCCCGGCGGCGAGCGTGAGGATGGCGCTCAGCCAGACGTAATCCACGTTCAGGGAGAACACGAAGAACGCGCCCAAAGCCGACAAAAGGAAGGCACGGAACAGGATCTGGGTCACGCCGAGCGCGGACTTTTCGGCCTCGGAGCGGGATTGCTGGCTCGGCTTGGGACCGACGTCGGGATTCATGTTTTCCAGCCTACGCGAGCCGCCCATAAGCTAGTGCAATGCGCATTGTTGTCCTCGTCTCCGGTACCGGTTCCAATCTTCAGGCAGTCATCGACGCCGTGAAGTCAGGTGAACTGGATGTCGAGATCGCCGCTGTGGGCGCTGACCGGCCCGATACCTACGGCGTGGAGCGTTCGGACGAAGCGGGCATTGAGACGTTCGTGGTGAACTTCAACTCCTTCGAAACACGCGCCGAGTGGGACGCGGCCTTGCGCGACAAGGTGCTTTCCTACAGCCCGGATGTGGTGGTTTCCTCCGGTTTCATGCGGATCGTGAGCGCCGACTTCATCAACGCTTTCGACGGCAAGTACGTCAACACCCACCCGGCGCTGCTCCCGTCCTTCCCCGGCGCCCACGGCGTCCGCGATGCGATGGCCTACGGCGTTAAGGTCACCGGCTGCACCGTGCACTGGGCCGACGCCGGCGTGGACACGGGCCCCATCATCGCCCAAGAGGCCGTCTCTGTGCTTCCGGATGACACCGAAGAAACCCTCCACGAGCGCATCAAGATCGTGGAGCGCCGCCTGCTGGTCCAGACGCTGCGGGACCTCGCGGCCCACTAACCCGCACCCGCCCCTGCCCGGGTCAGGAGAGCTCGCGTCAGGAGAGCTCGCGCTGCTTGGTCTCCGGGGCGAAGAACGCCATCCACAGCACCGACAGGAGCACCAGGCCACCGGCGAGGGCAAAGGACGTCGCCAAACCGAACTCCGGCCAGAAGAATGACGCAAACACCAAGGGCCCAAAGCCCGCGCCGATGCGGGAGAACGTCGAAGCCCACCCGAATCCGGAGCCGCGAAGCTCGGTGGGATACAGCTCGGACACGTAGGCGTACAGCACCGGGATGGCCACCTGGACCACGAACCCGAACACCAGCAGCCAGAACACCGCAGCCGAGGGAACGTCCACCACAAGCGCTACGATCACCAGCGTCACCGCGGACAGGGGACCGGTGATGGCCAGGATCCACTTGCGGCCCACCCGCTCCACCAGGAGCGCAGCAACCACCACGCCCAAAAGCCCGACGGCGGCCATACCCGCCGTCGTTACGAACGCTTTGTACTCCTCGAACCCGGCGCCGATGAGAATGCGCGGCATCCACGTCAGCGACAGGTAGTAGACCAGGAGCACGGAGAAGAACAACGCCCAAGCCGTGGTGGTGATCTTCCAGTTGAACTGCCAGATCTTCTGAAGCTGCGACCACGCACTGCCGGCGGAGAGCCGGGGTGCGGCCTCCGGCTCGGGCAGGCTGTAGGCGCGGGGTTCAGCCCCTGTGGCGTCGACCAAGCCGTCGATCACAGCCGCAGCTTCAGCGCGACGGCCCTTCCGGATCAGGAACAACGGCGATTCGGGGACCGATCGGCGCACCCAGAACACGAGCAACGCGGGCAGCACCATGATCAGCATGGTGAGCCGCCAGTCCCCGAAAGCCGCCACCAGCCACGCAGACAGAAAACCACACAGTGCTGCCCCCACCGGCCACCAACCATCCATGGCGGTAAGGACTTTGCCTCTTTGCTTGCGCGGCGTGAACTCACCCACCAGGGCGTAGTCCACGGGGATGCAGCCGCCCAAGCCGAAGCCGGCCATGAAGCGGAAGATGCAGAACCACACAATGTCCGGCGAAAACGCGCCAAGGACCGTAAAGATGCTGAAGATCAGGAGGGTGGCAGTGAACGCCTTCTTGCGACCGATGGTGTCGGCTATGGTGCCCCATGCGAACGCACCTACAGCCATGCCAATCAGGTTGGCCGTGCCGATCCACGCCGCGTCAGCGGGTTGCAGGGACCAGTGCTTGGACAGCAAGGGGATCAGGATGCCGTTGAGCGTCACGTCCCAGGCGTCGAACATGAATCCAAGGCCGCCGATGACGAAGATCTTGCCTTGGACCTTCCAGCGCCATGGCAGTTCCTGCACCACTTGTTCGCCGCTGGGCACGGTTGTGTACGTATTCATAGGGCCTCCTGCATGCAACTTTAGGCCCTGCCGGGCAACACGTTTGGCCTGGCGGCCGACGTTACTTCTGGTTCTCGATGGCCCTTCGCAGGAAACCGCCCGCTTCCTCAAGCGCGCCCTTCGCTGCGGAGGCTTCGATTCCCGTGAGGAGCACCAGGATTGCCGCCTTAACAGAGCCGCCCACGGAGTCCAACGCCGCTGCCGCTTCCGCCGCGGAAACACCGGTGGCGTGCTGCACGGTCCGCTGTGACCGGGCCAGCAATTTCTCGTTGGTGGCACGCAGGTCAACCATGAGGTTCCCGTAGGTTTTGCCGAGCTTGACCATCACCAAGGTGCTGATCATGTTGAGGACAAGTTTCTGGGCGGTGCCCGAGTTCAGCCGGGTTGAGCCGGCGATGAACTCCGGACCCACAACAACCTCGATCGCAGCATCGGCCACATGGCTCACGGCCGATCCCTTATTGCAGGCCAGCGACGCCGTGAAGGCACCGTGCTTCCGGGCCTCCTCAAGCGCGCCGATCACGTACGGCGTCCTACCGGAGGCGGTGATACCGACGACGGCGTCCGCTTCCGTCACGTTGATGTCGTGCAGGTCCCGCGCGCCGGCCGTTGCGTTGTCCTCGGCGTACTCCACCGGGTGCTGGATCGCTTTGGCGCCACCGGCGATCAATCCGACGACCAGCCCCGGAGGTGTGCCGAACGTTGGCGGGCACTCGCTCGCATCGAGCACACCCAGCCGCCCGGCCGTCCCGGCGCCCACGTACAAAAGGCGGCCGCCGCGCTGGAGGCGCGCCGCAACGGCGTCGACCGCTTGGATAATCGCGGGACTGGCCGCTTCAACGGCAGCGTGCACGCCTGCCGTGTGGGCCAGCATTGCGGCCACGAGTTCTTCGGTGCCAAGGATGTCCAGGTTCTCCAGGCCCTCCGCGGTGGCTTCGGTCTGCAATCCGGCGAGTTCCGTGCGCAGGCCCGCAAGTTTGTCGGCGTCAGTCGGGCCAGTTTGTTCCGTCACGGTGGATGTACCTTTCCTGGATGAGCCCGCGGCGCGTCGCAGCGAGGGCGGCGCCGTCCAGGCCATCGCCCAGCGGGGCCACCACCTCAATCCCAGCCGAAGCGAGGAACTTCCGCAAGAGCGACGCGAAGAACTCCGACCCGACGACACCGCCCAGCAATGCCACGCGCTGCGAGGTGTCGTCGCCGGAGGCTCGTTGCACCGTCGCCGTCAGGATGCGGCACGCCTCACCAACGATGTTAAGTGCGACGGCGTCACCCGCCTCCGCTGCCTGCAGAACCAGCGGTGCGAAACGGGCCATCGCCCTGTAGGGGTTTTCCTGGTCGGCCAGCCACCCCGGGAGCATCTCCGGCGACTCAACCAAAGCGCCGGCCGCAGCGGACAACGATGTGGCCGGGCCGCCGTCGTGCGCTTCAAGAACTGCCTGCAGACCCTGCTGGCCTATCCAACGGCCGCTGCCGCGATCACCCAGGTAAGGTCCCCAGCCGTCGGCCCGGTGCAGGACCCCGAGCTCGTCGAAGCGGAAAGCCACGGCGCCTGTGCCCACGATCAACGTCGTGCCGGGGGCGCCCTGGAGTGCGCCGAGTTGGGCGGCTGTGGCATCGGAGAGAACCGCCGCGGGAACTCCGAAGCGTAGGGACAACATGGTGGCAAGCTCCTGTGACTTCTGCGCCGAAGCCTCGACGCCGGCCACAGCAGCGCCGATACCCGTTACCGTCGTCAAGGGCAGGCCCGGCGGCAGCAGCGCAACGGTCTCAAGCAGGAGGTCGAACGCGAGGGTGGGGCCGTTGTCCACGTGAACTCCCGGGAACCCGTGCTGGTCCGCGGCACCCAGCAACTCCGAACCACGGCGCAACTCCACGCGGCAACGGCTCTTCCCTACATCGGCAACAAGAACGACATCCTGGGGGTCTTCCATGGCACAACCCTATGTTGCGGGGCCCGCTGTGCGTGGCACTTCGGGTGTTTGGGGCGCAGAGTGGGCCTCCCAGTGCTGGGATCACGCGTTGTGGGGCCCGCTGTGCGTGGCACTTCGGGTGTTTGGGGCGCAGAGTGGGCCTCACAACAGCTGTGGAGGAGTAGACAGAGATGCCTCTGGCAGCGTCTTCTGTGGATAACCGAATGTGAGCCATCGTTTCCGGCAACTATGGACCCATGCGAAATCTCACCCCTTTGCCGCCGGAGGTCGATCCCCGAGGTTTTCTCGTCGCAGACGCATATGCCGCCGGTGTGCCGCGATGGCGGCTCCAGACGAAAGGGCTCCTAACGCCGAGTCGGGGCCTTCGTGTTGCAGAGGCAAACGAACGCGACCTCGAACTGCTCGGACGGCTGCACACCACAGTCACACCCCGCTGCGCAGTGAGCCATGTCACGGCGGCACTCTTGTGGTCTATTCCGCTTCCTATCTACCTCGAGGAAGAGGGGAGGGGCGGGCTGATCCACGTGACGCGTCGGCAAGAAATTGGGAGGGTCAAGCGTCGCGGAGTGATTGGTCATAGGGCACCTCTGCTCGCTCGGGACGTGCGGGTGCTAAACGGAGTACAACTGACGTCGCCGGAATGGACATGGGTAGATTTGGCCAGGCATATGGGCAGGTCATCTCTGGTGGCGGCAGGGGATTCGCTGCTGGCCAGGAAGAATCCTTTGTCCTCGATCGAAGCGCTCCAAGAAGTTGTTGATCGGCGCCCGAAGGTCAAGGGGATCCGTATGGCGCGGGAAATTTTGCCATTGTTGCGGTCGGGCGTCGACTCGCCGCAGGAGTCAAGGCTGCGCCTGAAGATAGTCGACGCCGGGCTGCCGGAGCCAGCAGTAACCCAAGCAATCTTCGATGATCATGGCCGTTATGTCTCAACGCCCGACCTCCAATACAAGGAGTACAAAATTGCCATGGAGTATGAGGGGGACCATCACCGCTCCGACCCTGTGCAGTGGGGCAGGGACATTGAACGCGACGATCGGCTTCGGGCCATGGGATGGATTGTTCTGAAATTTTCTGAGGTCCAAATGAAGGCCGGGTGGGCCAACGCAGAACGCAAAGTACGTGACGCGTTGACATCGCGCGGTTGGCGAGGGCCGTCGTCGTAAGTCACGTCTGGGCGCGCACTTGGCGCGGAACGGGCCTCGCAACGTGAGGCAGCGATTTGTGGGGCCTGGTGTGCGCATTTCGTGCTCGGGGTGGCACGCAGAGCGGGCCTCGCAACGCGGGGGCGTGATTTGTGGGGCCCGGTGTGCGTGTGAGGTCCGGGAGTTGGGGCGCGGAGCGGGCCTCGCAACGCGGGGGCGCACTTGTGGGGCCTGGTGTGCGTGTGAGGTCCGAGTGTTGGGGCGCGGAGCGGGCCTCGCAACGCGGGGGCGTGATTTGTGGGGCCTGGTGTGCGTGTGAGGTCCGAGTGTTGG